>NZ_QUJK01000005.1:0-184049 GCF_003480905.1 Blautia sp. AM28-27 | reverse complement strand
TAGTTTTATAAATGCTTACGATTTCTGCTCTTTGCTAAAGTTAATGACATTGCTTAAATACTGGGTTTTTGGGATGTGCAATTTTGAGATTTTCCGATAAAATTCGAGTTTCATCTGCTTTCGTTTGTTCCTAATCATTTTCATTCGCCCTCTTCAAATATAGAGTCAATCTTTAAGTCGAAAAAGTCTGCACGAAAGTGCCGTATTCCAGAATTAAAATCGACTTCGATGTGACCTGCCTTATGGTAACCGCATTGCTCACCTTCTTCGGACTTGGAAGAATCGAAGGTCTTGGAATCGGAACGGTAGCAGCTGCTTTTACGATGGGAAAAGGTATTGTGCTGATGGGAAAACTGCTGGATAAAAAGTTTGCGTTTGTCTCCGTTTTATCACCGGAAAGACCGTAAAATGCAGGGCTGATATTTGATCGTAAAAAATTAGAAAAAAATGTAAAATCCTCTTGAAATCAAGGGGATTTTACTATATAATGAGCAGGACAAAAACAACTGCAGAGTAAGTTCATATGCGTAAAGTGCTCCCGGGATAGAGAGTAGCCAGGGAGACGAAAAGAGAAAATCTTGCGGTATATGAATTGCATCTCGCTGCAACAGAAGATAGAGACAAGAGATTATCTCCTATTGTAGTCAGATATCTGTAAAGGAGGTAATTTTTTATGCAGAAAAATGCAAATGAAACAGCAAAAGAAACAAAAAACATGTTTCTGCAGTCAGCAAAAGAGCTGAAAGCAGTCACAACCCTCGCAGCCTGTGCCATGTTCGCAGCGCTGGCGATGATTCTGAACCAGGTAGCATCGATTGATATCGGACCTTATGTCCGCATTGGATTTTCCGGAATCCCGAACCGCCTTGTCGATTACCTGTTCGGACCAGTGACAGGATGTCTTTTCTCCGGCATTCTTGATGTCGTAAAATATTTCCTGAAACCGAGCGGCCCGTTCTTCTTCGGATTCACCTTTAATGCGATGCTGGCATCTTTTATGTATGGATGCTTCTACTATCGCAAAAAACTGACCATCAAACGTGTGCTTGCAGCCAAGTTCATCGTTATGCTGACTGTCAACGTACTGCTGAACACCCTGTGGATCAGCATGCTGTATGGAAAAGGAATCATGGTGCTTCTTCCGGCACGTGCCTTAAAGAACCTGATTATGTGGCCGATCGATTCCATCATTTTCTATAGCCTGACGAAGTTGATCGAGCAGACCGGCGTCTTCCGCATGTTCCATGCAAGAACCGCTGCACAGGCACAGAGATAAAGAAAAATTCAGACACCATCAAAACGATACATTTACCAATCTGCAGAAAAGGTACTGTCCGCCAGAACAAAAAGGAAGCGGATGGGTTTTGTCGGAAAAGAAAAGCGAAAAAGAACTGCGGCAGGAACTTCCCCAAAAGGAAGCCTGCCGCAGTTCTTTTTGTATGAAAATCCCATCAGGCGGACAGCGATTTTACTGATATCCGTGATCTGACCAGTCATGGTTTTTGATCCGCTCGTAATCCTCCTCTGTAATCGGAAGAATCGTTCCATGCTTGTAGCCGTATGGGAACGAGAAGGAAGCATCAGAACGAACAAATTTTCCGGAAGCAAGGCTGTCTGCAACAAACGGCACATATCCCTGGCCGGCACCCGGAACGCCGTAGTAGTCAAGGAACAGACACCATCTGCTGTCATCAAGCTGTACTGCGGTCGGAGCCTCATAGAGACCGCTCTCTACATCTTTCATGCTCTCATCGAAGCTTTCCATCCGCACATACGGGCCGGCCGCATGGTCGGAGCGGAGCAGAATAATTTTCGCCGGATTGCTTTCACTCTTTACGAAAAGATAATAAACCCCATTCTCTTCATAGATCGCCGAATCAATCACGCCGCTGTCCTCTTTTTCGTACAGAACCTGCGGAGCTGAAAAATGAACAAAATCCTTCGTTGTGCTGTAATAGATTTTTTTGGGACCGTAATCGTTTGCTGCAGGGGAAGAAGACCAGTGCAGAACGTACTCACCGTTTTCTTTATCGTAAATCAGATCCGGTGCCCAGAGGCAGCCGAAGTCATCATCACCGATTTTTACAAGACGCTGGTCGCTCCAGTTTACGAGATCCTCTGATTCCCAGACGGAGAAATACTTGCTGCCGTTTCTGCCGATCTCATCCCAGGAATTGTGATACTGATTCCGCATACCGTAAGAAAGACTCAGGTCAGTGGCGAAAATATAATATTTCCCGGTTTCTATGCTGTGAGTGATAGTAAAGTCGCGTACACCCTTATCTCCATAATACGCCCAGAGAACAGGAGCGCCTTCGTTGACAGCTTCCCAGTGGAAACCATCGCGGCTGATGCCGAAATAAACCTGTTCGCCGTCCGGTGTTGTTTTTTCCCGAAAATGAACAAATAAATATGCCTGTGCCATAAAATAAAACTCCTTTATGCATATGTTTGGATGAAAAATTCAGATGTTCTGTTTTTCAGGCCATACCTTATACGGTTCCATTATTTTGTAAGACGGATCACATTCCAGCTGTGTTTTCCAAGAACGGTGTGCATTTTTCCATTCTCCAGTTTGGTGGCATCGGAATGGGTCGGAGTAACGTGGTTCGGATCTGCTTCGGTGTTGACCGCTTTCATATCGTCGTTTGTCAGCACGATGTGCTCAGCCAGACGGCATCCTTCGAACTGACGCAGATCGCAGGAAACCTCCATATCCTCATCCAGGCTCTTATTGACTGCAAAAATGGTCAGTGCATCGTTTTCCTCATCCCAGATGCAGACAGAATCGAGATACGGAGCTTCGCCGTACGTTTTGCTCTCGTAAACCGGTGTCAGAACCTGTGTATTTAAGACGGTTCCGCGGCCGTATACGCTTGCATGCATGTATGGATAGAAGATCGTCTGACGCCATGCACCGGTATCGGATGTCATGATCGGAGCGATAACGTTGACAAGCTGTGCGAGGCAGGCAATCTTGACACGGTCTGCGTGGCGCAGGAGTGTGATCAGCATGCTTCCGACGAGAAGTGCATCCTCAAAGTTGTAAACATCCTCAAGCTGATGCGGTGCGCGTACCCATTTCTCCAGCTTCTGATCCTGCTCATTGCTGTGATACCATACGTTCCACTCATCGAAGGAAAGGTTAATCTGCTTTTTGCCGTGTTTTTTCGCTTTGACTGCATCACAGATCGCAACTACACCGGAGATGAAATCATCCATGCCCTTGGAGCTTGCCAGGAAATCGACAGTATCATTTGCATAATTTCCGTAGTACTGGTGTAAAGAAAGGTAATCCACCTCATCATAGCATTCGTCCAGAACCGTATATTCCCAGGAACCGAAGGTTGGCATCGTAAGATTGGAGCTTCCGCAGGCAACAGTTTCGATCGTCGGATCCATGAATTTCATTAGACGGGAAGTCTCTGCTGCAATACGTCCGTACTCAGAAGCGGTCTTATGTCCCATCTGCCACGGTCCGTCCATCTCGTTGCCGAGGCACCAGAGTTTGATGTTGTGTGGATCTTTGTAACCGTGGGATTTTCTCAGATCACTGTAGTAGGTGCCGCCCTTGAAGTTGCAGTACTCCAGCACATTTTTTGCATCTTCCGGTCCGCGGGTTCCGAGATTGACGGCCATCATGATGTCACTGCCGGCTTTTTTCGACCAGTCCGCAAACTCATTCAGACCGAATTCGTTTGTCTCAATCACGCCCCAGGCAAGATCCGGTTTTGCAGGCCGTTTGTCTTTCGGACCTACGCTGTCTTCCCAGTGATAGCCCGAGACAAAGTTTCCGCCCGGGTAACGGACGATCGGTACCTGAAGCTCTTTGACAAGATCCAGGGTATCTTTTCGGAAGCCCTGCTCGTCGGAGAGAGCACTTCCTTCCTGATAGATGCCTTCGTAAACGGCGCGTCCCAGGTGCTCGATAAAGGAACCGAAGATTCGTTTGTCAACTTTTCCGGTAAGAAAATATTTGTCAATGATAATCTCTGCTTTTTTCATACTTAAAAATCCTCCTGTTAAAAGAAATGTTCGTTTTCAGACACGATCCAGAAAAACAAAGGATCACCGGCGTGTCTATGATTTTATTCCACCGTTTCGCTTTCGCTTTGGATAGTTTCAATTTTAGCAGGAAGATAGAAAAAAACCAGAGATTTTTGTCCGGCAAATTTGACTTTTTTTCCGGTTTTGCGGTAAAATAGGGAGAAGAAAAGAAAAGGGGAAACGAGAAGAATGGAATTTTCAGTTCATATTTGTGAATATAATAGATCCAACGCCGATTATGAGACGATATATCGGCCGGAGGGCAGCGGGGACTATCTGTTTCTGTTGTTTAAAACGCCGATGAAGGTGTATGACAGAACTGCGTTTTTCATTGCACAGGAAAATGCCTGCCTTTTTTACACGCCGGATCACGAGCAGCATTATCAGGCTGTTCAGAAGTTTCGCAACAGCTATGTCCATTTCTGGTGCGGTAAGAATCTGGGTGAAACGTATGGAATTCCGCAGAATGCTGTTTTTTATCCACAGAATACGGAAGCAATTGATGAGCTGATTCGCCTTTTGCAGAGGGAATATATTGTGAAAGATCCATACGCAGTGGAATATGAGGAAGCACTGGTTCGTCAGATGATGATTACGGCATCGCGCGGTATGCGGCTGTACCAGAAAGCGGCAGAGGAGCCGGCCGGACTGTATCAGGAATTCCAGGAGCTGCGCCTTAAGATGTTGAGCCATTATGAGAAAGGCTGGACGACAGAAAAGCTTTGCCAGATGGCCAATATGGAAAAAAGCCAGTTTTATTCTTATTATAAACAGTTTTTCAGCAGCACCCCGCACAGCGATCTGATTGAAGTACGGCTCGACAAGGCGAAAAATCTTTTGACAAATCAGGCACTTTCCATCGGACAGACCGCGGAAATCTGCGGTTTTTCCAATCTGTCTCATTTCAGCCGCTATTTCAAACGCCACTGCGGATGTTCTCCGCGGGAATGGCAGCAGCAAGGCGGAAAAAGCATAAAATATAAAGTGAAGTTGCAGGAAGATGAGAAATGCTATAGCTTTTCCCAATAGCTTATGATAAAATATTCAGAAGATGTTGGAGTCAAAAGGTACTTTGGCCATGATATCTTCAGAAAAAGTAAGAAAAAGGGAGAGCAGTATGAAAAAGAGAGAGTCATTTAACAGTCGGTGGGGATTTATCCTGGCCTGCATCGGCTCTGCAGTTGGAATGGGCAACATCTGGATGTTCCCTACCCGGGTTTCCTTGTACGGAGGAGGTTCCTTTCTGATTCCGTATTTCCTGTTCGTTGCACTGATCGGCTTTACCGGTGTGAGCGGGGAGATGAGTTTTGGCCGTGCCACAAGATCCGGTCCGGTTGATGCGTTCGGTTTTGCATGTGAAACGAAAGGAAAACGAAAAGCCGGAGAGGCGCTTGGTCTGATTCCGGTGCTGGGTTCCCTGGCAATGGCGATCGGTTATACGGTTGTCATGGGGTGGATTTTCAGGTACATGATCGGAACCTTTACCGGAAAGACACTGTCAGCTGTGAGCGTAGAGGATTTTGCCGGAGCGTTTGAATCCATGGCATCTGCGTTTGGAAACAATTTCTGGCAGATCGTAGCTCTTGTGGTTGCGATGGTCATTCTGGCATTTGGTGTTGGTAAGGGAATTGAGAAGGTCAATAAGGTGCTGATGCCTGTTTTCTTTCTCCTGTTTGTTGCACTTGGTATCTATGTTGCCTTTCAGCCCGGTGCAGCGGATGGATACCGTTATATTTTCCGTGTGGAACCAAAAGCACTTGCAGATCCGAAGACCTGGATTTTTGCACTTGGTCAGGCATTCTTTTCCCTGTCTGTAGCCGGAAACGGAACACTGATCTATGGTTCCTATTTGTCAGATGGAGAAAATATTCCGGCCGCCGCCGGAAGAGTAGCATTTTTTGATACGCTCGCTGCTATGCTTGCTGCGCTGGTTATTATCCCGGCGATGGCAACTACGGGAGCACAGTTAAATACAGGAGGACCTGGACTTCTGTTCATTTTCCTTCCGAATTTGATAAAGTCTATGCCGGGTGGCGCGCTGATCGCAATCGTTTTCTTTGTCGCTGTCTTTTTTGCCGGCCTTACCTCTCTGATTAACCTGTACGAAGCACCGATTGCAACGGTACAGGAAAAATTTCATCTCGGAAGAGTAGCAGCCTGCGGTGTGATCGGGGTTATCGGTGTGGTCGTATCTCTTCTGATCCAGGGCATTGTATCCCAGTGGATGGATGTTCTGTCGATCTACATCTGCCCGCTCGGCGCCGGCCTTGCCGGAGTCATGTTCTTCTGGATCTGCGGAAAGAAGTATGTGCAGTCCCAGGTAGACAAGGGAAGAAGCAGCAAATTCACGGATCTGTATTATCCGATCTGCAAATATATCTACGTGCCGATCTGTGTGCTGGTTCTGATTCTCGGAATCGTGCTGGGCGGAATCGGCTGAAACGATGTTGATAGAAAACGCGCCTGTCGTGCGGAAAAAAAATCCGGCGGCAGGTGCGTTTTTTGATAAAATTTTTCAAATATATAAATCCGATTGAAATACTCGGAAAAAAGATCTACAATCGGAGGCGAAAACAGAGATTTTAACCTCGAAGCAAAATAAGGAGGATATCAATATGGGAAAAAATCTTTTAACAGTGAAAGATTTAACGGTAAATGTAGAAGAAAAAGAGATCCTGCACGGCGTCAATCTTACGATTGGAAAAGGGGAGACGCATGTGCTGCTTGGACCGAATGGTACCGGAAAGTCGACGCTTGGCAATACGCTGCTCGGCAATCCGAAATATAACGTGACACGCGGCGAAATCTGGTTCCAGGGAAAGAACATCACAGAAGAGCCGGTCAATGAACGCGCCAAAATGGGACTGTTTCTCTCGTTTCAGAATCCGCTTGAGGTGCCTGGCGTAACCTTAAGCTCTTTTATCCGCAGCGCCGTCGAGTTAAAGACCGGCAAACGGATGCGTCTGTTTGAGTTCCGGAAAGAACTGGAAAAAGCAATGGAAGTTCTGCAGATGGATCCGTCGTATGCAGACCGTGATCTGAATGTCGGATTTTCCGGCGGTGAGAAAAAGAAAGCCGAGATCTTGCAGCTTCTGATGCTCGAGCCGTCCCTTACCATTCTCGATGAGACCGACTCCGGCCTGGATGTCGATGCGGTCCGCACCGTTTCTGCCGGAATTGAGGCATACCGCAGAAAATGCGGAGGAAGTCTTCTGATCATCACGCACAGCACGAAGATTCTGGAATCACTGATGGTGGATCAGACCCACATCATGGTGGAAGGTGAAATCGTCAAAACCGGCGATGCATCTCTTGTAGAGGAGATCAACCGGGACGGATTTGGAAAATACGAAAAGTCACTGGCGTAAAACCGAAGGTACAGAAAGGATGAAAACGCTGTGAGAGAAAAAAGTTATGTAGAGGATATTGACCGAAGCATCTATGATTTCAAAGACGATGAAAAGGATGCCTATAAAGTAAAAGCCGGCCTGACGCCGGAAATTGTACAGAAAATTTCGGATGAGAAGAAAGACCCTGCCTGGATGCAGCTGTTCCGTCTGCGTTCTTTACAGATCTACAACCAGATGCCGATTCCGGATTGGGGTCCGTCGATTGAGGGTCTGAACATGGATGACATCGTAACGTATGTCCGCCCGAATACGAAAATGAAAGCAAAGTGGTCCGATGTGCCGGATGACATCAAAAATACGTTTGAGCGTCTTGGCATCCCGCAGGCAGAGCGGAAATCACTCGCCGGCGTGGGCGCACAGTATGATTCGGAGCTGGTCTATCACAACGTCCGCGCGGAAGTTGCGGCGCAGGGTGTTGTCTATACCGATATGGAGAGTGCGCTGCATGGTGAGTACGCGGATATGGTGCGGAAACACTTTATGAAACTGGTGAAACCGACCGACCACAAATTTGCCGCACTGCACGGAGCCGTCTGGTCCGGCGGTTCGTTTGTCTATGTGCCGAAGGGGGTTTCCGTGGAAATCCCGCTGCAGTCGTATTTCCGCCTGAATGCGCCGGGCGCAGGCCAGTTCGAGCATACGCTGATTATTGTCGATGAGGACGCGGACCTTCACTTTATCGAGGGCTGTTCCGCACCGAAATACAATGTGGCCAACCTCCATGCCGGATGTGTGGAGCTGTTTGTCGGAAAGAATGCAAGACTCCGTTATTCTACGATTGAAAACTGGTCGAAGAATATGTACAACCTGAACACGAAGCGCGCGCAGGTCGAGGAGGGCGGAAAAATCGAGTGGGTTTCCGGTTCATTCGGCTCCCACGTTTCCTACCTGTACCCGATGAGCGTGCTGAAAGGAAGAGGCGCAAAGATGGAATTTACCGGCATCACGTTTGCCGGTAAGGGCCAGAATCTCGATACCGGAGCGAAGGTTGTCCACAGCGCGCCGGATACGAGTTCCTATATTAACACGAAATCGATCTCGAAGGACGGCGGCATCAGCACCTTCCGTTCGTCAGTCTCTGTAACAAAAGCGGCAAAGAACACGAAATCAGCCGTTTCCTGCCAGTCTCTGATGCTCGATGATATCTCCCGGTCGGACACGATTCCGGCGATGGATATCCGTACAAAAGATGCGAACATCGGCCATGAAGCACAGATCGGAAGCATCAGCGATGAAGCCGTCTTTTATCTGATGTCGCGCGGCATGACGGAAGAGGATGCGAGAGCGTGCATCGTCAGCGGATTCGCGGATGATGTTTCAAAAGAACTGCCGCTGGAGTACGCGGTGGAGATGAACAATCTGATCCGCCTCGAGATGAAGGGCAGCATTGGATAAGGAGGCCAGACACATGGAAGAACAGAACAGCATGAAAATCAACCAGCTTCCATCGAAAACATGGTACTGGCTGGGATTAAATGATACAAAAGTAAAATGGGCGGCGGGTGCGCCGTGTGAAATCTGCGCGGAAGAGCCGTCTGCGGATGATGAGATAACGGGTTTTCCGGAAGCTATGAATACCGGGGCAGGAAAAGAGACGGATGTCCTTTTTGCACCGGAGCAGACGAAAAACTGGAATGTCTCTGCAAAGGAGGGGCAGACGAAACAGGTCACGCTTTCCATCGGACAGGGAAAAGAGACGGTTTCATCCGGAAAGATCCGCGCGGTGGCAGAAGAGGGAGCTTCCCTTACCGTTTTCGAGGTATTTGAACCGGCACAGGCAGCGGGACAGCTCGCGGTGCGGACAGAACTTTACGCGAAAAAAGACAGCCGCATCCGGCTCGTGCAGGTGATGATGCGCGGTGAGGGACAGGAGCTTTTAAATGATGTCGGATGCATCTGCGAGGAAAATGGTGCACTGGATCTTTTACAGGTCGTTGTCGGAAAAGGCGATGTCTATGACGGTATCTGGACCGAACTGCAGAAGGATCACGCATCACTGCAGGCAGAAATCGGCTATCTTCTGCAGAATCAGCAGAAATTTGATGTCAATCTGAATGTGCGCCACTTCGGAAAAGTAACCGAGAGCACGATCCAGGCAGACGGAACGCTGATGGATGCGGCGGAAAAGATCTTCCGCGGCACAATCGACTTTGTGCGCGGTTCGGCAGATTCCGTCGGAGCAGAGACAGAACAGGTATTGCTGCTCGGCGATGATGTAGTCAACAAGACGATTCCTGTGATCCTCTGTGCAGAGGAAAACGTACAGGGAAGCCACGGCGCGGCAATCGGAGAACTCGATGAAGAGACACTGTTTTACTTCGGTGCGCGCGGCATGGACCGTACACAGGCAGAAAATACGATGGCGCGGGCGAAACTGGAAGCAAAAATCCAGAAGATCGGCGATGCGGACATCGAACAGAAAGTAAAAACACAGCTTGCGGAGGTGCTTGACCGTGACAACAGATAACATCAGAAAAAATTTCCCGCTTCTGCAGCAAATGGACACGATCTATCTGGACAACGCGGCGACGGCACAGCGCCCGTCATGCGTTCTTGTTGCAGTACAGGAATTTTACGAACAGAAAAATGCAAATCCTCTGCGAGGATTCTATCCTTTAAGCCTGGAGGCGACGGAGAGCTATCAGGAGGCAAGAAAGACCGTACAGGAGTTTATTCATGCAGAAGAGCCGGAGGAGATTATTTTTACCCGGAATACAACGGAAAGCCTGAACCTTGTGGCATACAGCTATGGCCTGAACTTTTTAAAGGAAGGCGACGAGATCGCTGTAACAATCATGGAGCATCACAGCAATCTGCTTCCGTGGCAGATGGTGTCGCGTATGACTGGGGCAAAGCTCCATTATCTGGAATGTACCAGTGAGGGCGAGCTGACCGATGAGGAGCTCCAAAAGGGCATTAATGAGAGAACACGTCTTGTGGCTGTTGCGCAGGTATCGAATGTGCTCGGCTGCGTGAATCCGATCCAGAAAATCACGGAGATGGCGCACCGCGTGGGAGCCGTTGTCGTTGTGGACGGCGCCCAGAGCGTTCCGCATATGCCGGTCGACGTACAGGCGCTGGATGCAGATTTTCTCGCCTTTTCCGGCCATAAGCTGATGGGCCCGATGGGAATCGGCTGTCTGTATGGAAAACGGGAACTGCTGGAAAAAATGCCGCCGTTTTTAACCGGAGGCGAGATGATCGATTCCGTTTACCGCGACGGAGCCGTTTTTGCACCGGTTCCGCAGAAATTTGAGGCGGGAACGGTAAATGCAGCCGGTGCGGTGGGGCTGGCCGCAGCGATCCGGTATCTGCAGGAAAAAGGATTTGATTATATCCAGAAAAAAGAGCTGGAACTGACGCAACGTGCTATGGAAGGACTCGGCGCGCTGCCGTACGTTCATATCCTCGGTTCCAAAGATCCGGCCAACCACACGGGCATCGTTTCGTTTACGATTGACGGCGTGCATCCGCACGATGTGAGCGAAATTCTTTCTTCTGACGGCATCGATGTGCGGGCAGGCCACCACTGTGCACAGCCGCTTCTGGAATATCTTGGCGTCCGAAGTTCGACAAGAGCCAGCATGATGTTTTATAATACACCGGAAGAGATTGATGCACTGATCGAAAGTGTATCCACAATCAGAAGGAGAATGGGCTATGGAGAGTAGAGGATTTTATAACGAAATTTTGACGGAGCACAATCTGCGTCCGGAATTCAAGCATGATCTGCCGGATGCGGACATCGTACTCGAGGGCGTCAACCCAAGCTGCGGCGATGATATCTGGCTGAAATTAAAAGTCGACGGCGATGTGATCACGGACGGTGCGTTCGTGGGCGACGGCTGTGCGATTTCGCAGGCATCGGCGGACATTATGCTCGGCATGATCATCGGAAAGACGAAGGACGAGGCACTGCGCCTGGGAAATCTGTTTCTGCGCATGATCAAAGGAGAAGCATCCGACGAGGAGATTGACGAACTCGAGGAGGCTGGTGCACTGAAGGACATCTCCCACATGCCGGCAAGAGTGAAATGTGCAGTGCTTGGATGGCATACGCTGGAAGAGGCATTTAAACAGGAAAAATAAGAACAGAAAAACTTTTTGCATTTCTGAGAAAAAGTATCACTTTACCCACTTGCAATTTTTAAAAAATTAGTTATAATGAATTATAGTTAGTAAAGGCTAACCAAAGTGAATCAATCATTGTTATCTCCCGTCTGCGGATCCTGGACACTTCGCAGGCGGGAAACTCCAGAAACAAACGAGAAAGGAGCACACGAAAAGTGAAGAGCCTGAAAATTGAGGAAGTAAAAGGAAGAGAAATTCTGGATTCCAGAGGAAACCCAACCGTAGAAGCTGAGGTTGTTCTTGCAGGAGGCGTTGTAGGACGCGGCATGGCACCAAGCGGCGCATCTACCGGTGAGTTTGAGGCACTGGAATTACGAGATGGAGATAAAGCAAGATACCTTGGAAAAGGTGTGCAGAAAGCAGTAGAAAACATCAACACCGTCATCAACGATACCTTAAAAGGTATGGATGCATCCGATACCTACGCTGTAGATAAAGCTATGATCGATGCGGACGGAACAAAGGATAAATCCCGCCTGGGTGCAAACGCCATTCTGGCTGTATCCATTGCCTGCGCAAGAGCAGCAGCAAACGCACTTGAGATTCCGCTGTACCGCTTCTTCGGCGGCGTTTCCGGAAATCGTCTGCCGGTTCCGATGATGAACATCATCAACGGCGGATGCCACGCACTTTCTTCCGGCCTGGATGTACAGGAGTTCATGATCATGCCGGTTGGAGCATCTTCTTTCAAAGAGTGCTTAAGATGGTGCGCTGAGGTCTTCCATGCACTGGCTGCCATCTTAAAAGAGCGCGGACTGGCAACATCGGTTGGAGATGAAGGCGGTTTTGCACCGGCTCTGAAATCCGATGAAGAAGCCATCGAGACCATTCTTGAGGCAGTGAAAAAAGCAGGCTACGAGCCAGGCAGAGACTTCAAGATCGCGATGGATGCTGCTTCCTCCGAGTGGAAGACAGGAACCAAGGGTGAATACAAACTGCCGAAAGCCGGCACTGTATTTACTTCCAAAGAGCTGATCGCTCACTGGAAAGCACTGGTAGAGAAATATCCGATCATCTCCATCGAGGATGCTCTGGATGAAGAAGACTGGGAAGGCTGGAAAGAGCTGACCGCAGAGCTTGGCGGAAAAGTACAGCTTGTCGGTGACGACCTGTTTGTAACCAATACTGAGCGTCTGGCAAAAGGTATCTCCCTTGGCTGCGGAAATTCCATCCTGATCAAACTGAACCAGATCGGTTCTGTATCTGAGACCCTTGAGGCAATCAAAATGGCTCACAAAGCAGGCTACACCGCAATTTCCTCCCACCGTTCCGGTGAGACCGAGGATACCACCATCGCAGACCTGGCTGTTGCCCTGAACACCTGCCAGATCAAGACCGGTGCACCGAGCCGTACCGAGCGTGTTGCAAAATACAACCAGCTTCTCCGAATCGAAGAAGAACTTGGAACGGCCGCTGTATACCCTGGTGCAAGAGCATTTAATGTGACACAGGACTAAGCAGTAAATAACATAATACCATAAAAAAAGACAAGATCCTTCCTCTTAAAACCAACCATAAATAAGTGTCCCCGGGGCCGTTGAAAAACGTGTTTCCCGGGGATTCTTGCATGCGGGGGAGGGGTATATGAAAAAACACTTGACTTGAAGCGGACTTGAAGTGTTATCCTATCTAGGAAAATGTAAAAATAAGGGGGATATATCGAAATGAGCGAAAGATTATGGAATATTCTTCTGGATTCTTTCTGGAAAATCTTTCTGCCGGGCCTTAAGGTGACGATTCCGCTTACTGTAATCTCGTTTTCCATTGCACTTGTAATTGCGACGGCAATGGCTATGGTACAGTTTGCAAACATCAAAGGCCTTCGTCAGATTGCACGTTTCTATATCTGGATTTTCCGCGGAACCCCGCTTCTGGTCCAGCTTTTCGTTGTGTTTTACGGACTTCCGCGCGCCGGTATTCTGATCGATCCGTTTCCGGCGGCAGTTCTCGTCTTTTCCCTGAATGAGGGCGCCTACAGTGCCGAGACGATGCGTGCGGCCCTGGAAGCCGTTCCGGCAGGCCAGCTCGAAGCCGGCTACTGTGTCGGCATGTCGTATCTGCAGATCATGCGGAGAATTATCCTTCCGCAGGCGATGCGCACCGCTTTCCCGCCGCTTTCCAACTCTCTGATCGCCATGGTAAAGGATACTTCCCTTGCCGCAAATATCACCGTAACGGAGATGTTTATGGTAACGCAGCGGATTGTAGCGCGCACCCATGAGCCGCTGGCACTGTATATTGAAGTAGGACTGATCTACCTGCTGTTCTCCACTGTGCTCACGAAGCTGCAGGGAATCGGAGAGAAGAAACTGAGTACATATCAGAAAAAAGGGGAATAAGCCATGCTGGAAATTAAAGGATTAAAGAAAGCGTTCGGCAGCCTGGAAGTATTAAAAGGTGTAGATTTAAAAGTAAAACAGGGCGATGTTGTTGCAATCCTCGGTCCGAGTGGTTCGGGAAAAACGACGATGCTGCGCTGTGTCAACTTTCTGGAGCATGCGGACGGCGGCAGCCTGATCTTTGACGGGAAAGAATATCCGTTCCACAACATCAGCAAAAAAGATATCGCGGCGATCCGTCAGAAAACCGCATTTGTATTTCAGAACTATAACCTGTTCCTGAACAAAACAGCCCTTCATAACGTAACCGAGGGCCTGATCATCGGCAGAAAAATGCCAAAAACCAGGGCGGAGGAAAAAGCGCGTGCAGCGCTTGAAAAAGTAGGCATGCTGGACCGTGCGGACTACTATCCGCATCAGCTTTCCGGCGGACAGCAGCAGAGGGTGGCAATCGCCCGTGCACTGGCAACCGATCCGGAAATTATCTATTTTGATGAGCCGACCTCAGCACTCGACCCGGAGCTGACCGGCGAGGTGCTTGGTGTTATGCGCCAGCTTGCCAAAGAGGGAATGACAATGCTCGTTGTCACGCATGAGATGGGCTTTGCAAGAAACGTTTCGAACAAAGTTGTCTTTATGGAAAACGGCGTTGTCGTTGAGGAAGGTCCGTCGAAGGAATTTTTCGCAAATCCGCGGGAAGAGCGGACGAGAACATTTTTGCAGAATATTGAACAGCATTACGAGTAAGGTATCCCGCAAAGCGGCAAATCCTGCCCGGAGCACGGAATCCGGACAGTTTGCAATAAAGAAAACAGAAGAAGCAAAGGCAGCTTCTTCCAGAACAAAACAAAAAAGGAGTGGCGAATATTATGAAAAAGAAAATGGCAGCAGTATTTCTGGCAGGTATCCTGACATCATCCTTTTTACTGACCGGATGCGGAAACAGCACGGCAGATAACAGCAGTGCTTCTTCCTCTTCATCAGCATCTTCTGCAAGTGCGTCTGGGGATCTTTTAGAGCAGATCCAGAGCAAGGGTGAGATCGTTGTGGCAATGGAAGGAACCTGGGCACCGTGGACGTATCACGATGAGGACGACAACCTGGTCGGCTATGACGTAGAAGTGGCACAGCAGATCGCAGAGAAACTCGGCGTGAAAGCAACCTTTGTAGAGGGTGAGTGGGACGGCCTTCTTGCAGGAATCGATTCCGGCCGGTACGATATCATGGTAAACGGCGTAGATATCACAGAGGAGCGCGCTGAGAAATACAGCTTTTCCGATCCATACGCATACAACCGCACCGCTGTTATCGTAAACTCTGCTAACGATGAAATCCAGTCCATGGAGGATCTCGACGGAAAGAGCACCGCGAACACCATTTCCAGTACGTATGCAGAAGTTGCCGAGAAATATGGCGCAGCCGTTACCGGTGTTGACGATCTGGAGCAGACTTTCGAGCTTCTCTTAAGCGGCCGTATCGATGCAACTCTGAACGCAGAGGTAACGTATTACGATTATATGAAAGCACACCCGGATGCAGAGATCAAAATTGCATGTCTCGATCCGGAATCCACAAAAGTCGGTATTCCGATGAAAAAAGGCGATGAGACCAAGACGCTGCTTGAGGCAGTCAACAAAGCACTTGGCGAGCTCGCAGAAGAAGGAACACTGACAGAGCTTTCGGAAAAATATTTTGGAACGGATATCTCCAAAGAAGCAGCAGAATAAGATACAAAATAAAGAAGGTTACAGATCATGATTGCAAATTATCATACCCATACATGGCGGTGCCGCCATGCGGACGGAACGGAGCGGGAGTATGTGGAGCGCGCGATTGAGGGCGGCCTTAAAATTCTCGGTTTTTCCGACCATTCGCCTTATCCGTTCCCGGACGGCTACGATTCCGGCATGCGGATGCGGCTCGATCAGGTGGAAGGCTATGTAGACACCGTGCTGGCATTGAAAAAAGAGTATGACAAGGATATTGAAATCCATCTCGGACTCGAAACAGAGTATTTCCCGAGATTCTGGGATCAGCTGATTGATTTTTTGTCGGACTATCCGTTTGAGTACTTTGTGCTTGGCCAGCACAGCCTGGGAAATGAGATCGAAAAGATTCTCTACAGCGGCCATGGAACAACAGACGGAAGCTACCTGAAACAGTATGTGGACCAGTGCCTGGCAGGCATCGATACCGGAAAATACCTGTATCTGGCACACCCGGATCTCTTTTTATTCAACGGCGACGAAGCAGTGTTCGACCGGGAATACCGGAGACTCTGCCGTGAGGTGAAAAAGAGAAACATTCCGCTGGAGATCAATTTCCTTGGTCTGATGGAAGAAAGATGGTATCCGAACGAGAAGTTCTGGAAGATCGCCGGCGAAGAAGGAAACACCGCCGTTTTCGGCTGTGATGCCCATACGCCGAAAGCCGTCTGGAATCCGGAGACGGAACAGAAGGCACTGCAGCTGGCAGCAAAATACGGTCTGAAAGTACAGGAAACCGTTCCGATGCCGAAGACATTTTAACAGAAGCAGAAAAAGCTGTTCTTTTCTGGTGAGAGTTTTGAAAACTCCGCGGAAAAGAACAGCTTTTTTGATATGAGATTTTTTATGCTTTTTTTGTGTGCATCAGCCGTACCGCCTCTTCCCGCTGTTTCAGAATCTTCTGAATCGAAGTCCAGTAAACAATCATTGAGACAACCGGCCCGATCAGGTCGGAAATAGGTTCCACGTAGAAGATGTTTTCCAGTGCAAAGAACCGCGGCAGAAGAAACAGAGCGGTAAAGTAGACGAATTTCCGGAAGAAGGAGAGTGCAAACGAATAGCGCACGCAGCCCATTGCAGTAAAGCCGTCTACAATCTCGTACTGAATGCCGAGCGGAATGACTGAGAGTGTCGAAATATGAATCGCGCGGACCACCATCGAGACGATCTGCGGATCGGAAGTAAAAAGCTGCGCAAACAGTGTTCCGGCGGCATTGGAGACGAGGAACATCAAGGTCGTAAATCCGGCACAGAGTGCGATGATGGTTTTCTGTGCCTCAAGAATACGCCTGGAATTTCCAGCTCCATAATTGTATGCGAGGATTGACTGCGTTCCGCCACTGATTCCGCCGAGCGGTATCGTAATAATCAGCATAAAGCTCTGAACGATCGTTGCACAGGTGATGAAGCTGTCTCCCTGTCCGGCGGGTGCATATTGCTGCAGGACGGCGTTCATCGCAATGATCATCACATTGTCGATGGCAATGATTAGAAACGGAGTAAAACCGACTGTCAGAATGCGTTTCATGATCGCAAATGAATACCCGCCGAAGGTGATGCGGATCGGAATCGTCTTTCCGAACAGAATATGCAGCACATACAGACAGCTTGCGATCTGGGAGAGCACGGTTGCAATTGCTGCGCCGCGCACGCCGAGATGCAGAACGAAGATAAACACAGGGTCCAGCAGCAGATTCAGGACGGCGCCTAGCAGAACAGATTTCATTCCCTCACTGGCAAAGCCCTGGCAGATCACAAACTGGTTCAGGCCGGTCGATAAAAGCGCAAACACAGAGCCGGAAACGTAGATCATAAAATAGGCTCTGGCGTAAGGATACGTAACGGTGCTGGCTCCGAATGCCATCAGCATCGGGCGGGTTAAAAAAAGCGCCGCGGCTGTCAGAACGAGGGACAGGGAAACAAGCATCAGAAACGCATTAGCCAGGATGCGGGATGCCTCTTTTTCATTTTTCTCTCCGAGCCGGATGCCGAGCAGCGGTGCGCCGCCGACCCCGATGAGGGAGGAGAACGCGCCGATCATGGTGAGAATGGGACCGCAGACGCCGACACCCGCGAGCGCCAGATCACCGACAGAGGCAATGTGGCCGATGTACATACGGTCTACAATGCTGTACAGAACACTCACGAACTGTGCCAGCATGCTCGGAAAAGCAATACGGGGAACCAGTTTTCCGATCGGGTCGGTTCCGAGATGGTTTACAGTTTTCATAGAAAAATACCTTGTCGTTTTTTAGGTTTGGGAACAGACAGCAAAAAACATGCCCGAAACAAAATCCGGAAGACTTTGTTTCGGACATGCCGCTTTTGGTCTGTTCTGATAGATCAGCTGACAGAAAAATTATTCAGCAAGAGTGGTCAGATCTACTTTGAAATCGTCAGATCCCTGTCCGTCTACGGTGTAGTAAGCGGCTCTCTGCTCTGCGTTCAGGTAGATTTTGATCTCGCCTTTTAATCCGTTTGCTTTTACTTCTTTTTTGATGACTGCTTCGAGGTCTTTCATAGATACTTTTGTCT
This sequence comes from Blautia sp. AM28-27, assembly GCF_003480905.1. Taxonomy (NCBI): domain Bacteria; kingdom Bacillati; phylum Bacillota; class Clostridia; order Lachnospirales; family Lachnospiraceae; genus Blautia; species Blautia sp. AM28-27. The sequence goes on along the minus strand of NZ_QUJK01000005.1, from coordinate 165,821 downwards.
CGAAGATCTCAAGAACGGTATCAGATACTTTTGTCATTTTACGTGGGGTTTTGGTTGCTTCTGCCATGGTTTCCGTGGTCTCCTTTTTTACTGTTTTTTTAACGGTTTCTTTTTTGGTTGCTTTTTTCGGCTCTTTTGCAGCTTCTGCTTTTCCTTCTGCTGCTTCTGTATGTAAGGTTTTTTCAGTCGTTGGTTTTACTTCTTTTGCCGGTGCCGCTGTCTTTACAACGGTTTCCGCTGTTTTTGCAGCTTCTGCAGCCTGCTGTTTCGCTTTGGCCATTTTTTTCATGGTTCTTTTATTCATTTTATTCACTCCTCTATGCGATATCTCTAATAAATTACCATGTTTTTTGCGTTCTGTCAAATTTAAATTCGAGAAAACAGCGGCTTTAGGATTGTACACGGCGGAGCACAGAAAAGATTTTTTCAGAATCCCAGATCTGCGGAACAGGGTAGGTGGGATTTGCTTCTTTTAAAGCACGGCGTGCTATTTCTGTGTAATCATTCGGCGAAAGGTGCGGCAGAGTGGATGGAATGTCAAACGAATCGCGCATAGCCTCGATAGCTGCAATCATCCGCTCAGCCTTTTCAGAAACGGTATCTCCGCCGAGAGAAAGCGCATCGGCGAGAACGGCAAGTTTAGGCGCAATGCAGGAACCGTATTCGCGCAGAACAGCAGGCAGCAGAACCGCGTTGGCTCTTCCGTGCGGAATGTGGTACAGTGCACCGACGGCGTGGGCAATGGCATGGACGTAGCCGACAAAGTTGTTGGTAAAAGCGAAACCGGCCAGATACGATGCATGAAGCATTTCCTGCCGTGCGGCAAGACGGGAGCCGTCACGCCAGGCTTCGGGCAGGGCATGGAAATTTTCGCAGACTGCCTCGATGGATGCATTCTGCACGCTGCGGGAGGCGAAGAGGTTCAGAAAAGCTTCCATGGCATGGGTCAGGGCATCCATACCGGTATCTGCGGTCATAGAGGACGGGAGGCTGATCGTAAGACGCGGATCGAGAACTGCCGTATCCGGGATCAGACAGAGGTCATTGACGGCGTATTTGTATGGTTTCCCGTCGATACAGTCTGTGATGACAGCTGCCGCCGTTGCCTCCGAACCGGTTCCGGCTGTCGTCGGCACGGCAAACAGCGGCGGAAGTTTCCGACGGACTTTCAGGAGGCCCCGCATCGCAGGAACCGTCTTTTTCGGACAGCAGACGCGGGCACCGATCAGCTTTGCTGTATCGAGAACGGATCCGCCGCCGATGGCGAGGATAGCCTGAGCCTGAATCTGCTGATAAAGACGGAAACCCTGTTCCACGCTCTCAATCTGCGGATCCGGGGCGATTTCGGAGAAAATGGTGACGGAAATGTTTTCTTTTTTACAGCCATCCAGCAGAGACGTCAGTGTTCCGCGGCGGACAAAGCCGGGGGTAGTCACCAGGAGAATCCGGGAGATCCGGCGTTTCCGGAATAACGCGGGGAGCAGCAGAACGGCATCCGGTGCTGCAAGGAGTGTCTGTTTCTTATGCTCTGTCAGATGAAGAACGCGGCTCAACACCCACTGCCGGGTGCGGAACCAGAAAATGGAATGCATCAATCAAGTACCTCCATAAAAAATCGTGAGAATCGTATATCTCTTATTGTAACAGTGCACGGCAGGTTTTTCAATTCGTATAGGAATTTTGAATCTTCCGTGAAAAGAATTGACAGTGTAAAAAATGCGTGTTATAGTACAAATAGAACAGATAAAGAGAGCCAGGAATTGTTCACCTGGGAAATCAGGAAAAGGCTTGACTGGAGGTGCCTGATGATGGAAACAAAAAGAGATTATTATGAAGTATTAGGCGTCAGCCGGAATGCAGACGAGAAAGAAATCAAGCGTGCATACCGGAAACTGGCGAAAAAATATCATCCCGATACGAATGCGGGAAACCCGGATGCGGAAAAGAAATTTAAGGAAGTGACAGAAGCGTATTCTGTCTTAAGCGATCCGGAAAAGAAGAAAATGTACGATCAGTTCGGATTCGCGGCGTTCGACCAGGGAGCCAGCGCGTACAGCCAGCAGGGCGGTGGAAATCCGTACGGCAGTGCGTATGGAAACCCGTTCGGCGGAAGCGGAAACAACGGCGGCTATCACGAATTTCACTTTGAAGGAAACGCGGACGATATGTTCGGCGATTTCTTTGATCAGATGTTTCATGGCAAAAGCCGTGGATTCGGAAGCGAGCGGTATACGCGTTCGGGAAGCAGCAGACATCCGTTTGAGGATGCATTTTCCGGCCGCGGTACGGCAGAGGATCTCGATCTGCACGCTGAGGTTTCGATCCGCCTGGAGGAAGCGGCATCGGGCTGTGAAAAACAGATTACCCTGCGGAACCCGGATGGAACGACCAATACGCTGCTGGTTAAAATCCCGGCCGGTATCGAGAACGGAAAGAGCATCCGTCTGCGCGGCAAAGGCCATACAGGATCAAACGGCCGCCGCGGCGATCTGCTTTTGAAGGTCAATGTAGAAGAAAAGAAAGGTTTTGAACGGCGCGGAATGGACATCTACACGACGATTCAGATTCCATACACAACGGCAGTCTTTGGCGGCGAAGCGCGTGTCTCGACACTGTACGGAGATGTGGTCTGCAAAATCAAGGAAGGAACACAGTCCGGCAGTAAGCTCCGTCTGCGCGGCAAGGGCATGGTATCGATGAAAGATGCGAACGTGCACGGTGATCATTATGCGACGATTGAGATTGCTGTACCGCGCAGTCTGAACCGCACAGCACGCCAGAAACTGATGGAATATAAGGAAGCGTGCTGAAAATGTGAAGAAACTGTGAAATCGGAAAATCCGGGTTGACAAATTGTGTTCGTGGTATTATATTACAACTAGAACAAAGAAAAGGAATCAACAAGAAACCAATTCTTCCTTGCATGTTCCCAAACATCCTGTTCCAAGAAACTTATTCATAGCCACAAGGCAAAGCAAACTTAACACCCTTCACAAGATAAGAAGCCTGCTAAGAATCAGATTTTTGGAGGAAAAGGTAAATGAATACTTTAAAAGCTGAAAAGAGAAGTTTGGATGTAAAAGCAAAAAGACTCAGAAGAGAAGGATACGTTGTCGGCAATGTATTCGGCAGAGAGATGAAAGAATCCATTCCAGTTAAGATGGTAAAAAGAGATGTCGAGAAACTGCTGAAGACAGACCACAAAGGCAGCCAGATTATGCTGGATGTCGACGGAACCGCATACGATGTCCTGATCAAAAATGTTGATTATAACCCGGTAGCCGGACAGATCGATTCGATCGAGTTCCAGGCACTGGTCAGCAACGAGAAAGTTCATTCCGTTGCAGAGATTGTCCTTGTAAACCATGAAAAGATCGCAGAAGGCGTTCTGCAGGAGGATCTGAACGAGGTTGCCTACATGGCATACCCGGCATCCCTGGTCGATCAGGTAATGGTCGATGTCGGAGAGATGAAGATCGGTGATGTCATCCGCGTCAAAGATCTGTCCCTGGCCGCTGACCCGGATATCACCATAAAGACCAATCCGGAATCCATTGTCGTAAGTCTGATGGCTTCCCACAACGTAGAAGCACCGGCAGAAGATACCGAAGCAGCAGAAGAGAAATAAACAGAATAAGCACATACAAAGAAATCCGAAGGCGTCAAAAACCTTCGGATTTTTTGCGTAAAAAATATGGTTTGAATCGATCAGACATAACTCATGAAGCCTTTTCCGATAATTTCGCTGCTCTTTGTGATCGCAATAAACGCGGTCGGCTCGGTATCATGAATAAACCGCTGAAGATAGACGGCCTGCTTGACATCCACAACCGTGAGAATGACTGTCCGCTGCTGGTCGGAGTAAGCGCCGACGGCGTCGTAAAGGGTTGCGCTGTGATTGAGATCCTTTGTGATGAAATCGCAGATCGGCTGCGGATTGTTGGAGATAATCGTAAAAAATTTATTCAGCTTCATCCGCTCAATCGTTTTGTCAATCAGCAGTGTTTTCGCCATCAGACCGAGAACCGAACAAAGTCCGGTTAAGGTATCGAAAATCAGGAAAGCAAGGATGACAACGATGAGGTCGGTCACCAGCAGGGCAGTGGAAATATTCATTGTAGAATATTTTTTAATAATCATGGCGATGATGTCTGTGCCGCCGCCGGAGGCATTCTCAAAAAACAGCAGTGCTGCCGCCAGTGCCGGAAGAATAATGGCAAAGCAGAGCTCCAGCATGATCTCATCGGTAAGCGGATGTGCCATCGGAAACAGCTTTTCAAAAATGTTCAGAAGAACCGAGGAAAGCACGGTCACGTAGGCTGTCTTGACGCCGAAGTTCCGCCCCAGCACAGCAAAACCAACCAGCAGAAGCAGCAGGTTGATAAAAAGGTTGATCTGTGAGGCAGTGAACGGAAGAAACCGGCAGATGACAACGGCCATACCGGATACACCGCCGAAAGAAAAATTATTAGGGAATTTAAAAACATAAATTCCAATGTCCATGATCAGAACAGCTGCGGTAATGACAGCATATTCTTTTAACGTTTGTAATGCAGGCTGCGATGCCTGTTCTTTTGTGTCCATTTTTTTGCTCCTTTATTTGAATTTGAGGCGACCTTTATTTTATTATAGAAGAAACTTTTTTGAATAACAGCTAATAATGTATCCCCCTCTTCAAACATAGCATGGCATAGGGTAGTTTGTCCAGTTACATTTTCCTTATTTCCATTTTTCCGTTTTCCGATGGTTGTATCCAATTTATTTCTGTGGTATGATGAAGGGCAGGATCTTTTTTCGGAAAGAAAAAAATCTGCAGTTTCTGTTTCAAAATGTTTCGAAAAAAGAAGAAAAAACAGAAACAAAAATGGAGGAAGAAACATGAAAAATACAAAGGTTTATGTTGATTTTATAACAGAGAAACTGAAAAAACTGCTCTCCATCGACAGCCCGACCGGCTACACGAAAGATGCCATTGCATGGCTGAAAGCAGAGTACGAAGCGATGGGCTATGCGCCGGTGATCACCACAAAGGGCGGCCTTCTGGTGCAGCTTGCCAAAGGCTGTGAAGGAAACGGCGGTGTCCTTGTGGAGACACATACCGATACGCTCGGCGGCATGGTAGCGGAAGTGAAAGGAAACGGCCGTCTTCGTCTCACCGCGCTCGGCGGTATGAATCCGAACAATGCGGAGACGGAAAACTGCGTTGTCATCACAAGAGACGGAAAACGGTACGAGGGCTGCTTCCAGATGAACAACCCGTCGATCCATGTCAACGGTTCCTACGACCAGCAGGACCGCACCTACGACAATATGGAGGTCGTTCTGGATGAGATGGTCTTCTCCAAAGAGGAGACAAAAGCGCTCGGCATCGAGACTGGTGATATCGTCTGCTTTGAGACGAGAACCCGCATCACGGAGAAGGGCTACATCAAGAGCCGTTTCCTCGATGATAAACTGAGCGTTGCAATTCTGCTCGGCTATGCGAAGTATTTAAAAGAAGAAAATGTCACACCGTCCCGCCCGGTTTATCAGCACATTACCGTATACGAAGAGGTCGGCCACGGCGGATCTGCTTCCGTTCCGGAGGGCGTGACAGATATTCTTTCTGTTGATATGGGCTGTGTCGGCGACGGACTGGAGTGTAAAGAGCATCAGGTATCCATCTGCGTCAAAGACAGCGGCGGCCCTTACAGCTACGATTTTACCGGCGAGCTGATTGCGGCAGCAAAAGCAAACGGAATCGACTATGCGGCGGATGTTTACCCGCACTACGGCTCTGACGTGGAGGCAACGCTCCGCGGCGGCGCAGACGCACGCCATGCCCTGATCGGCGCCGGTGTGTACGCATCCCATGGATATGAAAGAAGCCATGTGGACGGCGTGAAGAATACGCTGGAACTGCTTGCGGCGTATCTGGACAAATAAAAATAAGAACAAGTGAGAGAATTGCATGAGAAAATTAGCATTGCCAGAAGAAGTGCTGCTCCAGATTGAGCAGCCTGCGCGATATATTGGAAATGAATTCAACAGTGTCGTAAAAGACAAAGAGAAAGTAGCCCTGCGCGGCGCATTCCTGTTCCCGGATGTGTATGAGATCGGTATGTCCCACCTTGGCATCCAGATCCTGTACGATATGTTCAACAAACGCGAGGATATGTGGTGCGAGCGAGTTTATTCCCCATGGCCGGATCTGGACCGCGTGATGCGTGAACAGAACATTCCGCTGTTCGGTCTGGAATCCCAGGAGCCGGTGAAAAACGAGGATTTCCTGTTCATCACCCTGCAGTATGAGATGTGTTATACAAACGTTCTGCAGGCGCTCGACCTTGCCGGAATCCCGCTGCATGCGGTGGAGCGTACCGACGAGGACCCGATCGTCATCGGCGGCGGCCCGTGTACGTACAACCCGGAGCCGATCGCTCCGTTCTTCGATCTGTTTTACATCGGAGAGGGTGAGGTTGTGTACGACCAGCTTTTTGACACGTATCTGGAAAATAAAAAGAACGGCGGAACCCGTCAGGATTTCCTGAAAAAGGCATGCCGGATCCCTGGTATTTACGTACCGCAGTTTTATGAAGTAACGTACCACGAGGACGGAACGATCGCGGCCTTTACGCCGTCCATTCCGGAAGCACCGGAAAAGATCAAAAAACAGCTTGTCATGGATATGACCGAGGCAACGTATCCGGAGAAACCGGTCGTGCCGTTTATCAAGGCAACACAGGACCGTGTCGTTCTGGAGATCCAGCGCGGCTGTATCCGCGGCTGCCGTTTCTGCCAGGCGGGTATGGTGTACCGTCCGACAAGAGAGCGCGATGTGGAGAAGTTAAAAGAACTTGCGACCCATATGCTGCGCAATACCGGCCACGATGAGATTTCGTTGAGTTCTTTGAGCTCGAGTGATTACAGCCATCTTCCGGAGCTTGTCAACTATCTGATCGACAGCTGCCCGGAAAAGGGTGTCAATATTTCCCTTCCGTCTCTTCGAATCGACGCATTTTCCCTCGATGTCATGAGCAAGGTACAGGATATCAAAAAGAGCAGCCTGACCTTCGCACCGGAGGCGGGAAGCCAGCGGATGCGGAATGTTATTAATAAAGGTCTGACCGAGGAAGTCATTCTCGACGGAGCCGGAAAAGCGTTTGAGGGCGGCTGGAATAAAGTAAAACTGTATTTCATGCTGGGCCTTCCGACCGAGACCGAGGATGATATCAAAGGAATTGCGCATCTGGCGGAAAAGATCGCAGAGCGTTACTATGAGATTCCGAAAGACCAGAGAAACGGAAAATGCCAGATTACGGCAAGCTCCTCGTTCTTTATTCCGAAGCCGTTCACTCCGTTCCAGTGGGCACCGATGAACACGGAGAGGGAGTTTCTTGACAAAGCGGCGATTGTAAAGGCAGAGGTCCGCGCACAGCTGAATCAGAAGAGCATCCGTTACATTTATCATGAGGCAGATATTTCCCTTCTGGAGGGATTCCTTGCACGCGGTGACCGGAAATGTGCCGAAGTTATTGAAAAAGCGTACCGAAAAGGTGCTATTTTCGATGCCTGGTCCGAGTATTTCCGGAAAGATGCCTGGGAAGAAGCGTTTGCAGAGACCGGCATTGACGTTTCGTTCTATGCCTGCCGTAAGCGCAGCACCGATGAGATCCTTCCGTGGGATTTCCTTGATATCGGCGTGACGAAAAAATTCCTGATCCGCGAATGGGAGCGGGCACAGAAAGAAACCGTTACCCCGAACTGTAAGATGCAGTGTTCCGGCTGCGGAGCAAAATCATTCGGAGGAGGTGTCTGCTATGAAAATCAGAATTAAGTTTGCCAAAACAGGTGTGATGAAATTTGTGGGTCATCTGGATGTGATGCGTTACTTCCAGAAAGCAATCCGCCGTGCGGAACTTCCGATCGCTTATTCCGAGGGCTTCAGCCCGCACATGCTGCTGTCGTTTGCTTCTCCGCTCGGTGTCGGCATCAGCAGCACCGGTGAATATTTCGATATGGTGCTCGCGGAAGATATGAAAACCGACGAGATTGTAAAACGTCTGAATGCGACGATGGTTGAGGGAATGGAAGTGCTTTCCGCCCGCCATGTGCCGGATGGAAAAGCAAGCAAGGCAATGTCTCTCGTAGCAGGAGCCGATTATCTCGTGCAGTTCCGCGAGGGAAAAATGCCGGAGATTGATCTGGAAACGAAAGTACCGGTGTTTTTTGCACTTCCGCAGATTGAGATCATGCGAAAGACAAAACGAAGCGAAAAGCTGACCGATATCCGCCCATGGATTTACGATATGAAAGCAAAGAAAAGTGGTGTCTGGATGCAGCTCTCCACCGGAAGTGTTTCGAACCTGAAACCGGAGCTCGTGATGGAAGCGTTCTGCAAATGGTGCGGGGTTGAACTGCCGCCGTTTGCATACACGATTCTGCGCGAGGAAGTTTACGCAGACATCGGAACGGAAGAAGAGCGAAAGCTGGTTCCGCTGGAAGCATTAGGAGAAGAAGTTGAGTAAACGAGTTGTCATTGCCCATCTGCCGTGGGCGGGAAAAGATTACCTGGTACACACGCTGGTGGAAGGAGAAAGACCGGTCGAACTGACGGCCCTCTGCAGGGAGAAGGAAACGCTGCTTGGCAATATCTATGTCGGCCGGGTGGAAAAACTGGCGCCCGGGATCCGCGGGGCATTTGTCTCGTTTGCGGAGCAGCAGAGCTGTTTTCTTGATCTGTCCCGTGTAAAAGAAGGGTATCTTCTGAAAAAAGCACCGGGAACAGAACTGCATGTCGGAGATGAAATTGTCGTGCAGATCCAGCGGGAAGCGCAGAAAACGAAGCTTCCGTCGGCGACAGCAGAACTTTCTCTTTCGGGAAGTGCCCTGGCGCTCTATTATGGAAAGCCGGAAATCTCATGCTCGGGACGCCTTCTGCCGGAGCAGAAAAAACGGTTAAAAGAACTGGGAAGCCGGATCTTTCCAGAATTTTCCGGCGGAAGCCTTCCGTTTGGCGTGATCTTCCGCACCGCATCCGCTGATGCTTCGGAAGAAGAGATCCGGCAGGAATATCTCGAGCTGTCCGAAAAACTCGCGCGGATTGTCCAGTATGGAACAATGCGGAGCCTGTACTCCTGCCTGTATCGGGCGTCAGATGCCGTGCCGGAGCTCGTCAAACGGTATGCACCGTCAGTTTCAGAACTTGTGACAGATGACAGAGAAACGTATGAGATCTGCAGAGAATATCTGGAGCGCCATGATTTTCACGACTGCCGCCTGACCTGGTATGAGGATCAGCTTACCACACTGACAAAGAAAGAAAATCTCGAAAATCACGTAAAACAGGCACTCGACAAACGTGTGGATCTGCCTTCCGGCGGATTCCTCGTGATCGAACCGACCGAAGCGCTGACCGCGATCGATGTGAACAGCGGAAAGCAGCTCGGCGGACGGAAAAATACGTTTCTGTACAGCGTAAACCAGGAGGCAGCCCGCGAAATCGCCCGCCAGATCCGCCTGCGCGGGATTTCCGGTCTGATCCTGGTTGACTTTATCAACATGCCGGAAAAAGAGCAGGAGGAGCGCCTTCTCGGCTTCCTGCAGGGTCTTGTGCGGGAAGATCCCGTTCCGACCAAAGTTGTGGATATGACGGCGCTTCATCTCGTGGAACTGACGAGAAAGAAAATCCGCCGGCCGCTGGCAGAACAGATGAAATGACAGTGACCTTACAAAGGAGGAATGAATATGGAACCACAAAAGAAACCGATTCACCTCAATGAAAATGATACCCCATATCTTTACGAACCCTTTCGAAACCAGATGCCGGCAAAACGGCCGCATCCGGCGGAAAAAGAAAAGATACTGAAACCATGGCAGGGCCTGCTGGTGTTTGCCTTTCTGATGGTTCTTTTTAATCTCGCCGGAATTCCGCTGGTTCTTGCAGGAGGGATGTATGGAAATGCGCTGGACGAGATCATTGTATTCCTGATCGGATCCATTCTCGTCGTACGGGCACTTCATATTCCGTTAAAAGAAGTGTTCCCATTAAAAAAGCCGGATGGAGCCGGAATCCTCGGAACCATTCTGATGTGGTATGTGACGTACCGTGGTGTGCTTGCTCTTTTCCTTCTGATGGAATGGATTTTCCCGCAGGAATACGCAAGCCTCTCGGAATCCATGGACAGCAGTATGGCGGGCCTTTCCTATTTCGGCGAGCTGCTTGTCGTTGCGCTGACACCGGCCATCTGTGAAGAAGCACTGCACCGCGGTCTTCTGCAGTACAGCCTGCGCGGAATCAAAAAGAAATGGGTGATGCTGCTTCTGATGGGCGTTTATTTTGGCGCTTTCCACATGAGCATCGTCCGTTTTCTTCCGATGATGATGATGGGAATCGTTCTCTCGTATGTGCGGATGAAGACCGACAACATGTTTTACAGCTCGCTGTTTCATTTCGTCCATAACGCATCGACGATTGTGGCGAGCATTGCGGCAAGCTTCCTCTATATGTTCTCGCAGGGGAACGCAGCAGCAGGCAGCGGATACGCAACGGAAACGTACATCGGCATGTATCTGATCGAAGCGGCGCTGATGCCGATCGGTCTTTATATGGGAAGCCGTCTTCTGATGTACCAGCAGACAAAAAGCGAAGGATTTTTCCCGAAGGAGAGAAGAAAAAAGACCATTGCAAAAATCGTAATTCCGACCATTCTGCTGATCCTTGGCGGACTGTTTTTCCTTGGTATTGGTATGATGTAAAAAGAATCAAAAGCAGTTTGGGCAATTTTGCAGAAATGTCCAAGCCGGGTAGAAAACAGGTACGATTTATGATAGAATAACAGCAAATCAAGCGTTACACGATATTACAGAAAGGAAAAGCTGTTTCTCTAACAAGAGACAGCAGGAATAAGAACTATGGCAAGAACAGCTATTGCTACCGACAGCAACAGCGGTATTACACAGAGTCAGGCGAAAGAGCTGGGCGTTTTTGTCCTTCCGATGCCTTTCTTCATGCGCGGAAAAATCCAGTTTGAGGATATCGACCTGACACAGGAACAGTTTTACGAGATTCTGGCAGAGGATGCGGCTGTTTCCACATCTCAGCCGTCTCCGGGAGATCTGATGGATTTCTGGAACAAAATTCTCGAAGAGTACGATGACATTGTTTACATTCCGATGTCAAGCGGCCTTTCCACCTCCTGTGATACAGCGACCGTGCTGTCCGAGGACTACGAAGGAAAAGTGCAGGTTGTCAACAACCAGAGAATCTCCGTTACGCAGCAGCAGTCTGTTCTGGATGCAAAGAAAATGGCAAACCGCGGCGTGGCAGCAAAAGACATTAAAGCAATTCTGGAAGAGGATGCGCTGGATGCAAGTATCTATATTATGGTAGATACGTTAAAATACCTGAAAAAAGGCGGCCGCGTTACGCCGGCAGCGGCCATGATCGGAACCGTTTTAAATATCAAACCGGTGCTGACGATCCAGGGAGAGAAGCTTGACGCGTTTGAAAAAGCGCGCGGTGTGAAACAGGCAAAGAAAGCCATGATCAAGGCTATGAAAAAAGATATGGACAAACGCTTCGCAAAAGAGCGTGCAGCCGGCATCATGGGACTTCACATTGCCTATACCGCAAACGACAAAGAAGTAATCGATGGATGGATTGTCGAAGTAAAAGAAGCCTTCCCGGATTTTGAAGTCGATGCGCATCCGCTGTCCTTAAGCGTTGCCTGCCACATCGGACCTGGCGCACTGGCAATTGCATGCGAAAAAAAATCTGCAATTTCCTGAAAAATACTATTGACAAACAGCAGACGTGATGATATATTGTAGAAGTATGCCGCACAGAGAGGTAAAAGAGTCGAAAGACCACCGAATCTGGCGAGTAATTGATAGGGAGGTGCCATATGTACGCAATTATTGCAACAGGTGGTAAACAGTACAAGGTAGCTGAAGGCGATGTTATCCGAGTAGAGAAACTTGGCGTTGAAGCTGGAGAAACCGTAACTTTTGATCAGGTACTTGCAGTAAGCAATGACGGACTGAAAGTTGGCGAGGACGTTAAAAATGCATCCGTAACCGCATCTGTAGTTGGAAACGGTAAAGGCAAAAAAGTTATCGTTTACAAGTATAAGAGAAAAACTGGTTATCATAAGAAAAACGGTCACAGACAGCAGTACACTGAAGTGAAGATTGAAAAAATCAACGCTTAAGTCTTATGATTTGTATAACCGTAACAGAGTCTGACGGCGAGTACATCTCCGTGGAGTCAAACGGTCATGCAGGCTATGCAGAGGAAGGGCAGGATATCATCTGTGCCGCTGTCTCCGCATTGATTGTAAACACCGTAAATTCCGTGGAAACATTGACAGAGGATCTGATTATAAGTGAGGCTGGAGATGGATACGTGTATTTTTCATTCCCGAATGGGTATTCTGAAAGTACCGCACTTCTTGTAAAATCACTTTTGCTGGGCCTCGAAAGTATCCGCCGCGATTATGGAGCACAATACTTAGAGATCGCATTCAAGGAGGTGTAATACCATGTTAAATATGAACCTTCAGATTTTCGCTCATAAAAAAGGAGTTGGTTCTACCAAGAACGGTAGAGATTCCGAGTCCAAGAGATTAGGAGCAAAAAGAGCTGACGGACAGGTTGTAAAGGCTGGAAACATTCTTTACAGACAGCGTGGAACCAAGATTCATCCAGGCGTGAACGTAGGAATCGGAAAAGACGATACCTTATTCGCTATGGTTGACGGACGCGTAGCTTTCGAAAGAAAAGGACGTGACAAAAAACAGGTTTCCGTATATCCGGTAGCAACAGAAGAGTAAGACAAAGGTGCGGCTTCAAATCTTAAGAGGTTTGAAGCCGTTTTTGTTAATAATAATTAAAGGTCCAACAGACCGATTTGGATTTAGATAAAACAAGACAGGAGAATACCATGTTTGCAGACAGAGCAAAAATTCTGATCCGCTCCGGTAAGGGCGGAGACGGACATGTCAGTTTCCGCAGAGAGCTTTTTGTACCGAACGGCGGGCCGGACGGCGGCGATGGCGGCAAAGGCGGAGACGTTATTTTTGAAGTTGACGAAGGACTGAATACACTGGTTGATTACCGCCACAGAAGAAAGTTTTCTGCTACCGACGGCGAGCCGGGCGGAAAACGCAGATGCCATGGCGGAAACGGCGCAGATATTGTCCTGAAAGTACCGGAAGGAACCGTCATTATGGACGCTGCGAGCGGAAAAGTCATCGCAGATATGTCCGGTGAAAACCGCCGTCAGGTTGTATTAAAAGGCGGAAAAGGTGGAAACGGAAATATGCATTACGCAACCGCTACCATGCAGGTTCCGAAATACGCCCAGCCAGGCCAGCCGGCACAGGAGCTGGAAGTAAGAATGGAACTGAAAGTCATCGCGGACGTCGGACTCGTCGGCTTCCCGAACGTTGGAAAATCGACCCTGCTTTCCCGCGTGACAAATGCAGAACCGAAAATTGCAAATTATCACTTTACCACGCTTTCCCCGAACCTCGGTGTCGTAGACCTTGAGGGCTGCAGCGGATTTGTTATCGCAGATATCCCGGGACTGATCGAGGGTGCATCGGAAGGAGTCGGCCTCGGCCATGAATTCCTGCGCCACATCGAAAGAACCCGCGTGATGATCCATGTAGTAGACGTTGCATCGACCGAGGGAAGAGATCCAGTGGATGATATCAACAAGATCAACAAAGAGCTCGAAGCCTATAACCCGGAGATCGCAAAACGCCCGCAGATCATCGCGGCCAATAAGACCGATGCGATCTATGTAGAAGAGGGCGAAGAGGATCCGGTGGAACGTCTGAAAAAAGAGTTCGAGCCGAAAGGCATCCCGGTTTATCCGATTTCTGCCGTCAGCGGAAAAGGCTTAAAAGAGCTTTTATATGCCGTACAGAAAAAACTCGATGAGCTTCCGAAAGAGCGTATGGTCTTCGAGCAGGAATTCTTCCCGGAGGATATGCTTCTTGCCGAGAACCTGCCGTACACCGTCGAGCAGGACCCGGAGGACGAGCACCGCTTCATCATCGAGGGACCGAAGATCGAAAAAATGCTCGGCTACACCAATCTGGATTCCGAGAAAGGTTTTGCTTTCTTCCAGCGGTTCTTAAAAGATACCGGTATCTTAGACGAACTCGAACAGGCCGGCATCCAGGAAGGCGATACCGTCAAGATGTATGGATTTGAATTTGATTATTATAAATAGAACGAATAAATAACGAAGGAGGAGACGTATGACCAGCAAGCAGAGAGCATACCTGAAAGGCCTTGCCATGACCATGGAACCGATCCTGCAGGTAGGAAAAAGCAGCATCACGCCGGAGCATACCGCTGCTGTAGCAGAGGCACTTGAGGCGAGAGAACTAATTAAAATCAATGTACTGCAGAACTGCCTCGATGATCCAAGAGAGATCGCAGAAGTTCTGGCAGAACGCACCAATTCCCAGGTCGTACAGGTGATCGGCAAAAAGATCGTGCTGTACAAAGAGGGCAAAAAAGAGAAAAAGAAAATTCAGCTTCCGAAATAATCCGCAGGAAAGAACCGCCGGGACCGGAGCATACCGCTGCAGTTCCGGCGCTTTTTGAGGAAAACGTATGGAAAAGAAAAACAGAAAAATTGGCATTATGGGAGGCACATTCGATCCCATTCATATCGGTCATCTGATCCTTGGCGAGGCGGCGTACGAGCAGTTCGGGCTTGATGAAGTCTGGTTCCTTCCGGCCGGAAATCCGCCACATAAGCGGAACCGGGCGGGACGGGCAAAGGATGCACAGCGTGTCGAGATGGTGCGCCGTGCCATCGCATCCAATCCGCATTTTGTGCTCTGCACCAAAGAGATGAAAGATGAGGGCTATACCTACAGTTATCGGACGCTTGAGGCGATGCGGAAGGAACATCCGTGCACGGAGTTTTACTTTATCATTGGAGCGGATTCCCTGTTCTATTTTGATGAGTGGAAAAATCCAGAGCGGATCTGCGCCGCGGCAAAGATCCTTGTGGCGACCAGGGATCGGGCAAAAGAGAAAGAGCTTCTGGCCTGTATGGAACGAAATGCAAAAAAACTTCACGGTACCTTTCTGAAACTCGACACACCGAATCTGGATGTTTCTTCCCACGAACTGCGGGAATGGATCCGGGAAGGAAAATCCGTGAAATACTATCTGCCGGATTCTGTGATTTCCTACATTCAGGAGCAGAAAATCTATCAGGATTAGAGGAAGAGCAGGATGGAACAGTACGATTTATGGAAACTGGACAAAAAACTCCAGAAGGAAGTCGATGAAGACCGCTATCATCACACGCTCGGTGTGATGTTTACCGCAGCATCCATGGCGATGGTATGGGGCGAGGATCTCGAAAAAGCCCGCGTCGCGGGACTGCTTCACGACTGTGCAAAATGCATTCCGAATAAGAAAAAAATCACCATGTGTGAGAAAAATAAGATTGAAATCACTGAGTTTGAGCGGACCAATCCGTTTTTGATCCATGCCAAGCTCGGTGCATTTCTGGCGAAGGACAAGTATAAGGTGGAAGATCCGGAGATCTTAAGTGCCATCACCTGGCATACGACAGGAAAAGAAGATATGACATTGCTGGAGAAGATCATCTATATCGCAGATTATATCGAGCCGGCACGAAACAAGGCACCACACCTTACCCGCCTTCGGAAGCTGGCATTCACCGATATCGACGAATGCATGTATGAAATTTTAAAAGATAGTATGGCGTATCTGTCGGAAAACCCGAAGACGATGGACCCGATGACGGAGCAGGCGTATCAGTTCTATGAAGCACTGCACCGGGAACGGACGGCAAAGGAGGAAGCATAAATGAGCGAAGCAAAACAGACTGCAAAACTTGCACTGGAAGCACTGGAAGATAAAAAAGCAATGGATGTCCGCATTCTGGACATTACCCATGTTTCGACTCTGGCAGATTATTTCATGATCGCCAGCGGAAGCAACCGCAACCAGGTACAGGCGATGGCAGACAACGTAGAGGAGGTACTCGGAAAAGCCGGCGTACATCCAAAACAGATCGAAGGCTATCAGACCGCAAACTGGATTCTGATGGACTACGGCGATGTTGTCATCCACATCTTTGATGAGGAGAACCGCCTGTTCTACGATCTGGAGAGAATCTGGAGAGATGGTAAAGTCGTAGAAAAAGAAGAGATTATGTAAGTTAGGTGGAAAAAGGCGCAGAAAATCCGGAACCGTGCAGAGAAAGGCGGACGGGTTCTCTGCGCCTTTCTGGTGTTTGGAACGCATATGATAAAGAAAAAGGGGAATATCACACGATGAAAAAAATAGAAAGCGGATCGCTTGCTGTGATGCTCGATGAAGAGACGCTGGGACTTAGGATCGAAAAAGACGGCGTTGTCTGGAATACGGATCCGAAAAAGACACCGGAACTGATTTTTGCAGAGGGAACATACCGTTTCCTGGATGCAGAGGAGATTTCCCATGAGGTCTATTCCTTCGGCGTCGGATGCGGCATCCGGAGCCGTTATGCGGGATTTGCGGGAACACCGTATGCCTTCGAGACGATTATCTGGATCGAAGCTGTGGATGAAACATTTTGGATGGAGTGGATTCCGCTCTGCGAGGAGGGACTGCATCCGGTAAAGGTGCTGTGGCCGACGGCAATGGAGTTTACAAACGGGCGCGATGACTGGTATACACTCCTTACCGAGGGACAGGGACTTCTGATTCCGAATACCTGGAAGACGGAACTTGGAAAGCTTTCGTTTGACGGCAGATTTGAGACCTCCGGCGGCTATATGCCGTGGTTTGGCCAGGTGAAGGAAAGATGCGGCTATACAGCGATCTGTACAACACCGTGGAACGCCGGTTATCAGGCAGAGCACCCGGCAGGCGGCCCGTATACCAGCGTGGGGGCATGGCTGGAGCCAAGCCTTGGAACAATGAATTACCGCCGCGTATTCCGTTATACGTTTTTAAATGACTGCGATTATAACGACCTCTGCAAAACATACCGTCAGTATGTACGGGAACAGGGCCATCTGCGCACTTTGAAAGAAAAGGCAGTACAGAATCCGTCCATTCACGATCTTGTGGGAACGTGTTTTGTTCATACGGGAATCAAGACGGTTGTGCAGCCGGAGTCCGGCTTTTTCGATCCGCAGAATCCGGAGAAAAATAACCGCGTAGTGCCGTTTTCCGTGCGCGAACAGCAGATCCGCGAAATTCATGATCTCGGCGTAGAGAAAGTCTATCTTCATCTGGACGGCTGGGCAGAACCGGGGTATGACAACCAGCATCCGGACTACACACCGGCATGCCAAGCGGCCGGCGGATGGGAAGACATGAAATCGCTTGTCGATACGATGCATGATTTCGGCTACAAATTCGGTATTCACGACCAGTACCGCGATTATTACCATGCAGCGCCGAGCTACGATGAAAATTATGCCTGCCGCCTTCTGGACGGAACGATACCGGGACACAGTTACTGGGCGGGCGGACCGCAGAGCTATCTCTGTGCAACGCAGGCACCGTTCTATGTGAAACGGAATTTTGCCGAACTGAAGAAAAATGGAATCCGGCTTGACGGTGCATACCTCGATGTGTTTACGTGCAACGAGGGCGACGAGTGCGCAAATCCGGAGCATGTGATGACGAGAAGAGACTGCTATACGTACCGCGGAAACTGCTTCTCCTGGCTGCTCTCACAGGGGATTCTCTCAAGCTCCGAGGAGGTCAGCGACTGGGCCGTTCCGTATCTGGTGTTCTGCCATTATGCACCGTACGACTTTATGCTGCGCCCGTCAGAGACACCGAAAAAAGGAATCCCGGTGCCGCTCTTTAATCTTGTGTATCATGACTGCGTAATCGAGCCGTGGATGATGGACCGTGTTTCAAAAGACGAGGACTATATGCTGTATGCGCTTCTTGCAGGCGGTGCACCGTATCTTGTACGGGACGGCGCATATCCGAATACAGATGGTGCATTTGACGGGGAGAAAATCAGTCTGGAAGAGATGACAGAAAGATGCCGCGTTGTAACGGAGCTGCATGAAAAAACGGCACTCCTGGAACTGGTACGCCACGAGTGTATGACGGCGGACGGAAGCGTACAGAAGAGTGAATTTTCCGATGGAACATATGTTATTTGTGACTTTGCAGAGCAGATATATGAAATCGGATACGGGGCATAAAAAAAAGCGCCACATGTAGATTTTGTTCTTATAAAAATACAAGATTTTGTGGTTTTTCCTTGTATTTTTTCAAGTGCATATCTTGCGCGGAAAGCAGAGATTTGTTATATTATCCATGCGGAGGTGTTCATGCCCGGTGCAAAGAAGATGCCGGCGCGTGACGAAACAAAATAACACCAGAAAGGAACAAAGCAAATGAGAGAATTTGAACAGTGGGATGGCTTTACCGGAAGACTCTGGAAAGAAGGCATCGACGTACGTGACTTTATTCAGAACAACTATACTCCATATGACGGAGATGAGAAATTCCTGGAGGGACCAACAGAGGCTACAGACCGTCTGTGGGGCAAATTACAGGAACTCCAGAAAGAAGAGCGTGCAAAAGGCGGCGTTCTGGATATGGAGACAGACGTTGTAAGCGGAATCACAGCTTACGGCGCAGCATATATCGATGACAGCATGAAAGATCTGGAGCAGGTAGTTGGTCTTCAGACAGACAAACCGCTGAAACGTGCATTTATGCCGTATGGTGGAATTAAAATGGCTGAGCAGTCCTGCGAGACTTACGGCTACAAACCAAGCGAGAAGCTTCATGAAATTTTCACTAAATATCACAAAACACATAACCAGGGTGTATTCGACATCTACACACCAGAGATGATGAAAGCCCGTCACAATAAAATTCTGACCGGTCTGCCGGATACCTATGGCCGTGGCCGTATCGTAGGCGACTATCGTCGTGTTGCTCTGTACGGTATTGATTACCTGATCGAGCGCAAAAAAGCAGATTTCGCTGCAACCAACCGTCAGGGAATGCGTCGTGGTGACTTCCAGTTAAGAGAAGAGATCGCAGATCAGGTAAAAGCACTTCAGGAAATGAAAGTTATGGCACAGTCTTATGGCTACGACATTTCCCAGCCGGCTAAAAATGCAAAAGAGGCTGTTCAGTGGCTGTACTTTGGATATCTTGCAGCAATCAAGACCCAGAATGGTGCTGCAATGAGCGTTGGCCGTGTATCTACTTTCCTCGACATCTACATCGAAAGAGATATCGAAAAAGGTATCCTGACCGAGAAAGAAGCTCAGGAGCTGATCGACCATCTGGTAATGAAATGCCGTATGGTTAAATTTGCAAGAATTCCGTCTTACAATCAGCTGTTCTCCGGTGACCCGGTATGGGCTACTCTGGAAGTTGCCGGTATGGGAATCGACGGACGTTCTATCGTTACAAAGAACGATTTCCGTTTCCTGCATACACTGGAAAACATGGGACCGTCCCCAGAGCCGAACCTTACTGTTCTGTACTCTGAGAATCTTCCGGAAGCTTTCAAGAAATATGCAGCTCATATTTCTGTACAGACAAGCTCTATCCAGTATGAGAACGATGATGTAATGCGTCCGGTATGGGGCGATGATTACTCCATCTGCTGCTGTGTATCTGCTACCGAGACCGGTAAGGAGATCCAGTTCTTCGGCGCTCGTGCAAACCTTGCAAAATGCCTTCTGTACGCTATCAACGGCGGTAAAGACGAGAAGACAAAACAGCAGGTTGCTCCGGAATATCAGCCGATCACCAGCGAGTATCTGGACTATGATGAGGTTATGAAGAAATACGACGTTATGATGGACTGGCTGGCTCATCTGTACGTTGGAACTCTGAACATGATCCATTACATGCATGATAAATATTACTATGAAGCAGCAGAGATGGCTCTGATCGATACCGATGTAAGACGTACCTTCGCTACCGGTATTGCAGGATTCTCTCACGTAGTAGACTCCTTAAGCGCAATCAAATATGCAAAAGTTAAAGTAATCCGTGACGAAGAAGGCATGGCAGTTGACTTCGAGACAACCGGCGACTTCCCAAGATACGGTAATGACGATGACAGAGCAGATGAGATCGCTGTATGGCTGCTCCGCACCTTCATGGACAAACTGAAATACTGCCATACCTATCGTGATTCTGAGCCGACTACCTCTATCCTTACCATTACTTCCAACGTTGTATATGGTAAAGCAACTGGTTCTCTGCCGGATGGAAGAAAAGCTGGTGAGCCTCTGTCTCCAGGAGCTAACCCGTCTTACGGCGCAGAGAAGAGCGGACTTCTTGCTTCCCTGAACTCTGTAGCAAAACTGCCGTATGAGGATGCTCTGGACGGAATCTCCAACACCCAGACCATTAACCCGGGTGCACTTGGACATAACGACGAAGAGCGTACCGAGAACCTGGTACACGTTCTGGACGGATACTTCGAGCAGGGTGCACATCACCTGAACGTAAACGTATTCGGAACCGAAAAACTGATCGACGCAATGGAGCACCCGGAGAAACCGGAGTATGCAAACTTCACAATCCGTGTATCCGGCTATGCAGTTAAATTCATCGACCTGACAAAAGAGCAGCAGATGGACGTAATTGCACGTACCTGCCACGATCATATGTAATTTCTGAAAATGTTATTTCTAAAGCCCCCGCGGCCGCAGCAATGCGGCTGTGGGGGCTTTTTGTATATCGGTGCTTGAATTCCAGTAAAATCCACTTGATTTAGAGTACATAAAATGAGAAAATTTATCAGATGCAGAACGCTAATTGAAAAACTTTTATCAAGTAATTCATAGCGTAAGTTACGAGTTAATGTTATAATACCAAAGTTAGAATTTCCTAACATAAGAAAAAATGGAGTTTTATTTATGAAAAAGAAAATTGTTGCAGCATTTTGTCTTGCCATGGTGATGACGGTCGGCGGATGTTCCGGTGCGGGGACAGCAGCGCAGCCGGAGAGCAGTGAAAGTCAGACACAGCCGGCGTCTGTTTCGGAGTCTTCGAGCAGTTCTGACGCTTCGGAAGAGAATTCCACGCAGAAATCCGCATCATCCACAGCTTCTTCCGATGCCGCAGATGCATCGAGCAGCCGAGACATTTTTGCGATGGATACGTACATGACGGTCACTGCCTATGGTCCGAATGCAGAAACGGCGGTGGATCAGGCGCAGCAGGAGATTGAGCGGCTGGATGCACTTCTGTCGACCGGAGAGGAGACGAGTGAAGTAGCGCAGATCAATGCAAACGGCGGCGGAACCTTATCGGAGGATACCACCTATCTGCTGGAACGCTCGCTGGATCTGTATGACAGCACAAACGGCGTTTTCGACATCGCAATTTATCCGATCATGGACGCCTGGGGTTTTACAACCGGAAATTATACGATTCCTTCGGATGAGACGATCGAAAGCCTCCTTCCGCTGACCGATGCCAATGATATCCTTTACGACAAGGACAGCGCATCCATCAGCTTTGCCAAGGACGGCATGAAAATTGACTTCGGCGGAATCGCAAAGGGCTATACCTCCGGCAGAATCGCCGATATTTACCGGGAATGCGGTGTGACGAGCGGGCTCATCAACCTCGGCGGAAACGTTCAGGTTGTCGGCACGAAAACGGACGGCAGTAAATGGCGCGTTGCCGTGCAGAGTCCGGAGGCAGAGGATGATTATCTCGGCATTCTCTCGACGGCCAACCGGGCGGTTATTACTTCTGGCGGCTATGAGCGGTATTTCGAACAGGACGGCATGAAATATCATCACATCATCGATCCATCGACCGGTCATCCGGCAAATAACGGTCTGGTGTCGGTGACGATCGTAAGTGCTGACGGAACACTGGCGGATGGCCTTTCTACTTCTCTTTTCATCATGGGGAAGGACAAGGCGGCCGAATACTGGCGTGCACACAGCGATGAATTTGACACCATTCTGGAGGATGAGGACGGCGTTCTGTATGTAACCGAAGGAATTGCTGACGATTTCACATCCGATCACGAGACAAACATTATCAAGAAAGACGGTGATACATAACCATGGGAAAATGGAAAAAACTGACAGCATTTGCACCGGCTCTCGCGGCAGTTATCGTAGCAGCCTGTGCCGGTATTTCGCTGAACGGCTACACTGCACCGGTTTACGCCGTAGAGCAGCCGGAGGCACTGGTGACACCGGAGCCGGAACAGGATACCGATGCAGCGGAAAAGAAAGATGATACAAAAAAGAAGGACGATACCAAAAAGACAACCGATACCGAAGCAGAACTTGTCGCAGCCGTCGGTTCCGGCAGCTTTGAGCTGGCGGACGGAACGTACGAAGGAAGCGGAACAGGTTTTGGCGGTACGATTACAGTCTCTGTCGTATTGAAAGACAAAACGATTCAGTCGATCTCGATTGTAAGCGCTCCCGGCGAGGACGCAGCTTTCCTGAACCGTGCGAAGGGAGTTATCGACCGTATCATCGCATCCCAGAGTGTGGATGTGGACACGGTTTCCGGTGCAACTTTCAGTTCAAAAGGTATCCTTGCAGCCGTGAAAAATGCACTGACCGGTCAGGAGGACACTTCAGAACCGGCATCCGCATCAGGAGCGGCAGGCGGCGGAGCCTCTGCCGGCGGAACCGTTACAGTATCTAAAATCGAAGAACCGGCTGCCTACCGGGATGGAACGTATTACGGAACCGGAACAGGATTTGGCGGCACAATGAAAGTCTGCGTTGTTGTCAGCGGCGGAAAAATTGCTTCGATTGATATTGTGGAAAACAGCGATACGCCAAGCTACCTTTCCAGTGCTTCCTCTCTGATTTCGACGATTATCTCAACACAGAGTACGAATGTGGATACGGTCTCCGGCGCGACATACAGCTCCCGCGGTATTATTGAAGCTGTGCGGAGTGCCTTAAGTCAGGCGGCAGTGAACGGGTCTTCCAGTACAAACGGAGGAAGCCAGAGCAATACAAACAACGGAAACAACAGCCAGAATAATAATCAGAACAATAACAATTCGTCTGCATCCAAGGGAAGTTTCCCTTATCAGGACGGAATTTATTACGGCACGGCCGCCGGTTTCCAGGGAGACATCAAAGTGGCGGTAGCCCTGCAGGATCAGACGATCAAAGCGGTACTGATTCTGGAAAACGAAGATGACGAGACATTCTTCAACCGTGCCAAAGTCGTAGCGGACCGCATCGTAGACGGACAGAAAACCGATGTGGATCTCGTATCCGGCGCAACGTACAGCTCCCGCGGCATCCAGAACGCAGTAAAACAGGCGCTGGAAAATGCGAAGAAGGCAACAAACGGCGAGACCGTTCCGGATAACGGAACGAGCAGCGGCGGAACCACAACGATTCCGGAAGGAAAATTCCCATACGAGGAAGGCATTTACTACGGAACCGGCGAGGGCTATCTGGGAGACATTACAACGGCAGTTGTCATTCAGGATGAGACGATCAAGGCAATTCTCGTGACCGAGAGTGAAGATGACGAAGCATTCTTAAAACGCGCAAAACAGACAGCAAAGGACGTTGTGAAAAACCAGACACTGGAAGTTGACACCGTTTCCGGCGCAACCTACAGCTCCAGGGGAATTCTTGCGGCAATCGAGGAAGCTTTAAAAGAGGCAGAACGCGTAACTGAGGAAAAGAAAAATCCAACCCCGACACCGACGGAAACACCAACCCCGACCGAAATCCCGGAGCCAACTGAGACGCCAACACCAACCCCGACGGAAACTCCGGAACAAAAGATCTATCAGGACGGCGAATACACAGCGATTGCCGTCTGCGAGCCGGATGAAGATGAAGATTTTACCGCTTATCAGCTTTCTGTGACGGTAACAATTGAAAACGATAAAATCGTAGCGTTAAGCAACATCACCGGTGACGGAGACAGTCAGAATGCCTCCTACATCCGCCGCGCATCCGAAGGAACCTCCAAAATCAAAGGCGTTTCCGCTCAGATTCTGGAAACCGGAACGCTTGAAAACATCGACACCGTTTCCCGTGCAACCTGCTCCTCAAAAGCCATTCTTGAGGCATGCCGGAATGCGCTGGATGCTGCGAAAGTAACGCAATAAAGGGGAAAACAGATGAGACAATTGATTGTTCGTTTTTTGAATGTCGCTGTCATTGCTGCTGTTCTGATCGGCTACAATACCGTACTCGATAAAAGAGACAAAGAGGATCAGATCGCGCGGCTCTCGGCAGAGCTTGAGACGACCCAGCTTCAGAAGGAAAATCTGCAGGCCGCAGCAGCTGCATCCAACACGGCGGATACGGCCGCAAGTGAAGCAGCAGAAGCAGAAGGGCAGTACGTGGACGGTACGTATGACGGTGAAGCTGACGGCTTCGGCGGCACCATTGCAGTTGAAGTAACCGTAGAGGGCGGCCAGATTACCGATCTTGCCATCACATCCGCCGACGGCGAGGACAGTGCGTATCTGTCAAACGCGGAGGCGATCATTCCAAAGATTATTGAGGCACAGTCCGCCGATGTTGATACGATCAGCGGAGCAACATTCAGCTCCACCGGTATCAGAAATGCGGCGCAGGAAGCAATAGAAAAGGCGGAGAAATAACATGAAAAATTTAGATCTATCCACATTACCGGCAAAGAAGAGAAAACAGATCGTTTCCTGCCTGCGTGCCGGAATCCAGCTTTTATATTTCCTGTTTCTTCCGTCAGTATTTACCGCTGCATTTAACGGAGTGAAATACATTTTTACGCAGCTTGGACAGGGTGAAAAAATTGAGATGACCGCGTTTGTGTCGGCTCTGCTCCTTGTCTGTGCATTTACGATTGTTTTCGGCAGATTTTTCTGCGGTTTTGCATGCGCTTTTGGAAGTCTGGGGGATGCAATGCACGCAATTTATGGTATAATCTGTAAGAAACGTAAAAAGAAGCCCAGATGCATCAAACCGGAACTGGCAAAAAAACTGGCGCTGGTCAAATACGGCATTCTGCTTCTGATTGCTCTTTGCTGCTTTGCAGGAGTTTATCAGAAAGCAAGAGGAACAAGCCCGTGGGATGTCTTTTCCATGCTGCATGCGGGAAATTTCCGACTTTCCTCTTATATTCCAGGCATTGTTCTTCTGGTGCTGATCCTGGTCGGCATGTTCTTTGAGGAGCGCTTTTTCTGCCGTTTCCTGTGCCCAATGGGAGCTGTCTTTTCTCTGCTTCCGATCCTGCCGTTCTTTACTCTGCACCGGAAACGCGAAAACTGCATCCGCGGCTGCAGCGCCTGCACGAGACAGTGCCCGTCAGCGGTGGAACTGCCATCCGATGGATACGTGGAGATCTCCGGCGACTGTTTCCAGTGCCAGAAATGTATTGATACGTGTCCGAAAGGTAATATCCGCTGCGGGGTAAAGGAATTTCACGGAAATGAAATCCTCTTTACGCTGTTCCGTGCTGTATTCCTGCTGACACTGCTGTTATGGGCTGGCATCTGATTCAGAATAAGGAAAACTATATGAAGAAAAAAGATCTGATTCTGGCAGGCGCCGTTCTGCTCCTGGCTGGAATCCTTGCCCTGGCGCTTCGGCTGCCGAAAACGGAAAATGGAAATACCATGAAAGTCACGGTGGACGGCGAAGTCTACGGAACGTATTCACTCGCAGAAAATCAGACCGTGAAAATTCAGACGGGTCACGGAACGAATGTCCTGGTGATCGAAAACGGAAGTGTCCATATGGAAGAAGCTGACTGCCCGGACGGCTACTGCAAAAGACAGGGTACGATTTCCCGGGTAAATGAGACGATCGTGTGCCTGCCGCATAAGCTGGTTGCGGAGGTAGAAAGTGACGGATCCACAACGGACGACGCCGACGATGCGCCGGATGTGATTGTAAAATAATACCAGCTTAGAAGAAAGGAATTGGAATTTATGAGAGACAGCCGCACTGCAAGCAGAAAAATTGCCTTATGCGCCATGCTGATGGCACTTGCCATGATCTTCAGTTATGTGGAGGTACTGATCCCGATCAACCTCGGTGTTCCTGGAATCAAACTCGGCATTGCCAATCTGGTTGTAGTCGTCGGCCTCTTTTTCCTTCCGGCAGGGGAAGTCCTGATGATTTCCGTCGCCCGCATTCTTCTGATGGGGTATCTGTTCGGAAATGGAATGTCCATCCTTTACAGCCTTGCCGGCGGGCTTTTGAGCTTTCTTGTGATGCTTCTGCTGAAACACATCAAGGGCTTTAGTATCACCGGCGTAAGTATTGCAGGAGGCGTGACGCACAATGTCGCGCAGATCTGCGTGGCGGCTCTCGTGGTGCAGAACCGCAAACTGTTCTATTATCTGCCGGCGCTTCTCGTGGCCGGAGTCATCACCGGAATGCTGATCGGAATCCTTTCGGACCGCATTCTTTCTGCGGTAAAACGCGAGGGACGAAAGAGTTCTTCGCGGTGAAAACTCCATAAGTTCTTCGCGGTGAAAACTCCATATCTACGGAATTTTTTCTGTGTGGGAACGAAAATCATCCCACAAACTTCACAGTATCGGATCATTAAATAGTAAAAATACTCAATAAGCAGAATCTGTGCCTCTTTTGAGAAAAAATAATCAGTTAAGAGTTAGACAAAACGATCAAAAATTAGTAGAATAATCTACGGTTAGTTAAAACAATTATTGATTAGTGAAAACTAATATAATAATGAAGGACAGTTTTGCCCCTGTTTTTCCTGCAAAACTGTGGAAAAGGAAAAAGGAGGAAGTTATGATCAAAAGAAAAGAACTTCAGAAAAAATCATTAGCAGCCGTAATGGCAGCTTCCATGACCATGAGCCTGCTCCCGGGAACCGCACTGGCGGATGCTACAAGTGGCGTGCTGGCAGATGGCACTTATGAGTCTACGGCTCATGTTACCAGAACTGCAGAAGACGATGAGGATGAGAATGCATGGGATGAATATGACGTTAATGTCAAAATCACAGTTGCAGACGGTAAGTTTTCTGATATTGCAGTAACACCTGGTTCTGGATACAATACAGAAAATGCTACATATTTTAAAAAAGCAGCTACAAACAGCAAAGGCTTTAAAACCAAATTGCTTGGACAGGCAGCAACTATCGAAAATATTGAAGGATGGGATATCGTATCGGGTGCAACCAGAACGTCTAATGCAGTAAAAACTGCGGCTCTTGCAGCAACCCAAAAAGCAACCCCAACTCCAGCAGCAGTAGACACTGCAGCTCTTGAAAAAGCAATCGCATCTGCCGAAGCATTAAAAGAAGCTGATTACACTGCAGATTCCTGGAAAGCTGTTCAGACAGCACTTACCGCAGCAAAAGCTGCTCTTTCTGCAAAAGAGTCTCAGGCGGCTGTTGATACTGCAGCAAACACACTGAATACTGCAGTAAAAGCTCTTGTAAAAGCTCCGACTCCGACTGTAACTCCGACAGCTACACCTACCGCAACACCAACAGCTACTCCGACAGAAACACCTTCCGAGCAGGTATCCTATGTCCTGATGAACATTCCGTATGATAAATTTTACGCTGCAGATGTAAATAACTCTGTTCCGGTAGATGTATTTTCCTCTGCAACACTGAACAAAACAAGAACATCAAGCCTTGCCGGCGGCTCTTATCATTCCAATGCAGATGGAAGTGCGATTAACGGTATCACCTTCCCGGTAAAAGTAACAGGAGTGGATCTTTCTAAATTTAAGAAAGTTACAGATTCTGATTCTGTAAGTATTACAGTAACAAACCGTGGTCAGACATCTACACAGACATACACCGGAAAAGACGCCTTATTTGAAAACTCAGACTATGCATATTATGTATTAAGCGAAGCACCTTCTTACTACAAAGAAGCAACGGTAAATGCAGATGGCTCTCTTTCTTTTGGAAAAACAGTTGGAACTGCAATTGAACTGACCAATGTATCTCCGGAATTTATGACTGAATCAAAATATGGAGATTATCAGCTGGATCTCGACGGACTGGAGAACACGATTGATGTTGGAACCGATCAGATCTATGGTGTTATTGTCAGCACGAAAGAAGGCAATGACTATGGTATGCGTCATGTGGAAAATATCTGGCGCGGAACAGAGCTGGCATGGTCAACTGGATTTACAACGCAGGTACATGGCTGCCCGACTTCTTCTGCACATTACAAGAGCATGATGGGACAGCATATCAATAAGGTTACGTATTATACCAGCAAAGGAATCTACACGATTCCGGTGAATGATATTTTTGTTCCGACAAAATTTGAGGCAAGTGTATCCGTAGAAGACGCTTCTCTTTCCGCTGGAAAGACAACGATGACCGTAACTGGACTTCCGGCTGATTATGATGCAGAATATTCCGTAGATGGTCTGGATGGATTTGCAGTAGACGGAAATACCATTTCTTATTCCGCAAATGCGAAAAAAGGAAGGTATACTCTGACGATTCATGATAAAAAAGGTGTTTATGCAGATCTGACACAGAGCTTTACTCTGTATACAGATGCAATGCCGGCTGCTTACAACGAAAAAGGAAGTGCTCCGGCGCTTGTAAAAGCAGAGAATGCATCAGAAGATGACTTTGCTGATTATATCAAGAACATCACTTCGGTAAAAGTAAATGGAAAAGAATATGCAGCAACTGGAAAACGGAAAACAATTCTGATCAAAGAAGACGGTACGCTTGATCTGACAGCTGCCGCTTTTGCAGAAGGAAATAAATTTGAAATCGAAGTAACTGCAACAGGTTACAAGACGCTTTCCTTTACTTATGAGAAGAAAGAAACAACATATAAATATGTATATGCAGGTCTTACCTGGGCTGAGTATTGGGCAGCAGAAGGAGTTCAGGCGGCAGGAAGCGACGCTGGTTCGGATGAAACTGACAGTCGCGAAGAAAGTGATAAAGGCGCTTTTGATGTTGTAACCCGTGCGACCACAAACCATGGACTGCACAGAGGAAGCTTCCAGTGCGCAGCGACTATCTACATGAAAGATGGCACAACCTATGATGTGGCATATTATACCGCAGCAACCACGGCAGTTCTGACCAACGGCGAGACCGTAACTTACGATAAGAGCCAGATTGATCATTATGAAGTAAAAGGTCTGAAATATGTGCCTGTAAAAGTTTCGGAAGATGATTACGAAGATTTCTGCAAAAAGTATGTTGTGGTAGAAAACGGCGGAACACTTTCCGGTGGATTTTCTGAAAATAAACTGCAGAGCTATACAGGCCTGGTTGCAGATGTAACAGAAAACACAAACGGTCTGAAGATAGCAGTGAAAAATGCAGATGGAAGCTTCTCCTTCTCTGCAAGAACAACAGGAAGTGAATCCGGAATCAAAGATCAGGCGCTGAAGACAGCTCCGGATGCTGAGACCGTAGGACTGACCGTGAAAGAAGCCAAAGGTTCTTATGGAGAATTCCTTCGCGTAGATTTAACGGGAAATTACGGCGATCTGGCTGCTAATCTGCAGACCGTAACCTGGACTTATTACGGTGATGATTCCACTTATACGAATGCAAAAGCAACGTATGGAACAAAATTCGCAGCAGATAACTGGATGCATAAAGTAATGGGAATTCAGCTTGGCCTTACCGATTCCCTGCGCTGCACTTTACCGGAGGGAACGGATGGAACCGGTTATTGGAAGATTACGATTCATGCACTTGGCTATGCAGATGCTTCCTACACTTTTGAAGCAACTAAAGCGAATATTGTAGGAGCTGATCCGGTAGAGAGCACAGCAGCACTGGAAGAGGCAATTGCAAAGGCAGATACACTGAATAAAGAGCTTTACACGGAAACTTCCTGGAATAATATGCAGACAGAACTGGCAGAAGCAAAAGAAGCATTGGAGAAAAAACAGAGCCAGGGAACCGTAGACGAAGCAACAGAGCATCTGAATGCAGCAATCGAAGCACTTCAGTCCCAGTATGTATTAATGAACATTCCGTATGCTGAGTTCTATCAGGCAGAGGTTCATAACGATATTCCAGTAGATGCATTTACTTCCGCAACCAAGAACAAAACAAGAACAGCCTCCCTTTCCGGCGGATCTTACCATGTGAATGCAGACGGAAGCGATATTACAGGTATCACCTTCCCAGTAAAAGTAACAGAGGGTATGGATCTGAGCAAATACACGAAAGTGACAGATGAGGATTCTGTAGAAATCACTGTTACCAACCGTGGACAGACATCCACCACAACGTATACCGGAAAAGATGCACTGTACGAAAATGCAAGCTATGCATATTACACCTTAAATGAAGTTCCATCTTATTACAAAGAGGCATCTGTAGATGCAGACGGAAATGTAACCTTTGGTGCTGTTCAGGGAGCTGAGGCAACAAAGCTGGAAAATGTAACAGCAGAGCTTTCTACTGAGACTAGATATGGTGATTATCAGCTTGATCTGGATGGTATTACTGATACAATCAAAGCAGGCGAAGATACCGTATACGGTGTTGTTGTCAGCACAAAAGAGGGCAACGATTACGGAATGCGTCATCTGGAGAATATCTGGAGAGTGTCTGAGTTGGCATGGAGCACTGGATTTACCACAAGCGTTCATAATTGCCCGACTTCTTCTGAACATTACAAGAGTATGATGGGACAGACAATCAACAAGATTACATACTACACCAGCAAGGGAATTTATGAAGTTGATGCAGATGTATATGTACCGGTTAAGTTTACAAACGAATTCTCTGTAGAGAATGCTTCCGTAACAGCTGGAAATACTTCTGTTAAACTGGAAGGCCTGCCGGATGATTACGATGCTGTCTATACAATAGAAGGTCTGGCGGGAACCGTGTCCGGTGATACTCTGTACTTCAAGAATGCAGAGAAAGGTTCTTATACATTGACTGTCAGCGATAAGAATGGTAAATATGCAGATCTTTCCGCAGACTTTATCCTTTACACGGAAGAGATGCCGGCAGCATTTAACGAAGATACGACAACACCGGGTCTGCTTAAGAACGGGGATGCAACAGATGAAGAGTTTGCAGATTATCTGAAGAACATTACCTCTGTTACTGTAAATGGAAAAGCATATGCAGCAAGCGGAAGAGGAGCTGTTGTACTGTTCAATGAGGATGGTTCCTTAAAGACAGATGCAGTACCGTTCGCAGAGGGCGATTCTTTTGAAATTACAGTTTCTTCACTGGGATATCAGGATCTTAGCTTCACCTGGAAGAAATCAGCAGAAGAGCCGACTCCTACTCCTACAGAGACCCCAACCGTAACCCCGACCGAGACTCCGACTGTTACCCCGACCGTAACCCCAACTGAGACTCCGACGGTTACACCTACAACAGCACCAACCACAACCCCGACGACTGCTCCTACCACAATACCTACGACGCAGCCGACGAAGACCCCGACAAGCACCCCGAAAGCAACATCTACTCCGCTTGCAAGTAATAAAGTATCCAATACCTCTACTTCCAAGAAGAGCGATAATGCAAAGACCGGTGATGCTACCAACATCTGGGGATGGGTAAGCATGGCAGTTGCATCTCTTGGCGCTGGCGGACTTGGATTCAAACTCCGCGGCAGAAAGAAAAAAGACGACGAAGAGTAATTCAGAACGAAATGACTGAGAAATTCTTCTGACATAAGAAATCACAGAAACCTCTGTTCCAGCTTTTCTGGCGGAGGTTTCTGCCGTTTCGAGGAGTAAAAAAAGTGATTCTTTTTTTGTAAAAACAAAAAATTAAGTGTTCACACAACTCCCAATTCATGCGATAATAATACTGTATTTTTTGCACATGCAGCATAATGGAGGTGACTTAGAAAACATGACAGCAAAACTGTTGGAAAAACATATTACCGATACGATTCGGGAATGGCAGGTGAAGATCGGCTATGAGGGCGGTACGATGAAGCTCTACTACCCGGCGGAGTCCCTGCGCCGTTCCCTCTCTTTAGACGAAACAGAAGACCTGGATGCGGCACTTGCCGCGTTCTGTAAGGAAGTACAGCCGCGTTTTGGAACACTTGCGATTTCAGCGGTCAAGGACCGCTACTGCATGGAAATCCCGGAGGAGGGATGTTCTTATATCGAGCGGAAAATTCCTGTTCCGGAGCTCCTGCAGAACCTTCTGCAGGTGATCACAACGCCTGGAAACACAATGGAACAGGTTCGAAACTGCTTTTCTTCCTATGCAGAGAAAATGCATACTACCGTGGAAGAAAACGCATCCGAGGAGCATGAGATGGGCCATGTATTTTCTTTTTCAGACCCGTCTGTAGATGAATACTGTTACTGTGTCGAAGAAAATGAATTCGGCCTGACGTATCACCGTTTTTCACGGGAAGATTACGAGGCTTTATAAATAAAAGGAGGATATACACCATGGAATTTACAAAACTGCTGGAAGAAAGAAGAAGCATCCGCGCGTTTGCTCCGGAGAAACACGTAACCGCAGAGCAGATCCAGGAGATCGTACAGGCAGCGATTCAGGCACCATCCTGGAAAAACTCACAGACAACACGGTACTATGCCCTTGTAACACCGGAGAAAGTCGAAGAATTTTCCGCAAAATGCCTTCCAGAATTCAATCAGAAGAGTTCAAAGGGAGCCGCACTTGTCGTAACAGCATTCGTAAAAGACCGCTCCGGCTTCACGCAGGACGGAACACCGGACAATGAAGTCGGAAACGGCTGGGGCTATTACGATCTTGGCCTGCATGACGAAAACCTGATCCTGCGCGCAAGAGAACTCGGCCTTGATACTCTGATTATGGGAATCCGTGATGAGAAAGCTATCCGTGAAGCCCTCTCCATTCCGGAGAATGAGCTCCTTGGTGCTGTCATTGCTGTCGGCTACCGTGCCATCAACCCGGACAAGCCGAAACGTAAAACCGTGGACGATATCTTAAAACTGTTCTAAATCCGGCGCATCCGTGTGAAGACGTGCGCGGTACTTTCCAGGTGGGAATCCAAAGAACCGGGAAAACTGCTTGCTGAACGCATAGACATCGCCATATCCGACAAGACCGGCAATTTCCTTCATCGGTACGCCGCCCTCGAGAAGAATACGGGCCTGCTCCATTCTCTTCCTGGTGCGGTACCGTGCAGGAGAGACGCCGGTCTGTTTTTTAAATACTTTTCGAAACGTCTCATAACCGATCTGGAGTGACCGGGCAAGCTCTTCGAGAGAAATTTCTTCATCAAGATTCTGCGAGAGCATATCGCAGGCGGCCTCGATCGGATCCCGCTGCAGATTCACCCGGTGCGCATGGTAGCCGTACATTCGCAGAATCTCTTTTTCCATCTCCGGAATCCGCAAAGGCAGCAGACTGTCCGGTGTGGCCTTTAACGACTGCAGAAGCTTCTGATACCGCTCGAGATCGCCGGGAAGCAGCTCTGCCTTTAACACCGGCTCCTGGTTCAGAACCGAAAGCGAGCAGAAAAAATCAAAAAACGGTTTCCCAATCGAGATAAAAAATTCCAGCCATTTCCCATCGGGGTCTACGCGTGTGGAATGCGGCACACCCGGCAGACGCTGGACCAGACTTCCCGCCTGCAGCGGATAGGAGGTGCCGTCCTCGGCAATATATTCCCCGCTCCCGCGCAGCAGCACGAAACAGCTGTAATACTCGTTCGAAAAATGATACTGCGAGCGGTCCGCTGTCTCTTTCCGCATAAAACCGCACGCCAGAATCCCGTTCTTCATTTCATTTCCAATACAGCGATAGATAACATCGCTCTTTTCTATTTTTGCAAGCAGATATTCCGGTATCATACGACTTCTCCTTTGCTTTCCCATTTTGGATAAAAGAAACACCAGATCAACTATTTCTCATCCGCGTGCAGTGTTTTATACTGAATCATAAGATAACTGCATGAATCTTTTGAAAATCCACAGATGTATTATATCACAGGAAAGCAAAAAAGGAACACCAATCTGGATAAAAAGAAGAGAGGCAGTCGGAAAATGCGAAAGCAAAGACAAGGAGGGTTTCAAGAACATGAGACAGACAAGAGACTGGGAAAATCAGTATATAACGCAGAAAAATCGTTATCCGATGCATACGCCGTACGGTGCGTATGAGACGGTAGAGCAGGCGCTCGCCGGAAATCGGAACGCGTCCCGCTTTGTAATGGATCTGAACGGAGACTGGAAATTCAAAATGTATCCGTCACCGGAAGCGGTGGAAGCATTTTATGAAGAGAATTTCGATCACGCAGCATGGGATACGATTCCGGTGCCGTCCAACTGGGAATTGCAGGGATATGGAAAGCCGGTTTACACCAATATGCTGTATCCGTTCAAACGGGAGGCAAACGGCGAAGCATTTGAGATCGAGATTACCGAAGGCACCTACGAGCTGAATGCGCCGTACGTACCGGAGAAAAATCTGACTGGCTGCTATTTCAGAACCTTTGAGGTTCCAACAGACTATATCGGCCGACAGCTTCTCATCGATTTCGGCGGTGTGGAGTCCTGCTTCTATCTCTGGGTCAACGGAAAACAGGTGGGGTATTCCCAGGACAGCAAAGTGAACGCGGAATTTGACATCACTGAATATGTGCAGGAGGGAACGAACACCCTCGCCGTACAGGTAATGCGCTACTGTGACGGTACTTACCTGGAAGATCAGGATTACTGGCATCTGTCCGGTATCTACCGCGATGTCCGCCTCGTATCGAAACCGGTGCAGCACATCCTGGACTATAAGGCAGAGACACTGTTCACACACCCGGATTACACGAAAGCTACCCTCTCTGTCACGATCTGGCCGGACAACTCCAAACCGCTGTACGGCGAGTATCATGCCAAAGTGACGCTGTATGATGCAGAACAGAACAAAGTAACCGAGATGGATTCGAGACCGTTTGCTGAGTGCGGCTTCTATCTGATGCCGAAATTCATCGCAACCGTTACTGCTCCGGTAGAGAACCCGGCACTCTGGACTGCAGAGACTCCGACACTTTACACCCTCGTTGTCGAGCTACAGAACAAAGAGAATGAGACGGTTGATATCGAGAGCTGCAAGGTCGGCTTCCGTCAGGTGGAAATCAACAGCCGCGGTGTTCTGACCCTGAATGGCAAACGCCTTGTGATCCGAGGTGTTGACCGCCACGATTTTTGCGCCGAGACGGGACGTACCGTTTCTGAGGAGCAGATGCGAAAAGAAATTGCTGTGATGAAACGCCTGAATTTCAACGCTGTTCGTACCAGCCATTATCCGAATTCCGTGAAATGGTATGATCTGTGTGACGAGCTTGGCATTTACCTTGTCGATGAGACAAATCTTGAGACGCACGGTTACGGCGGACAGCTCAGTGCATCCGCTGAGTGGACAGCCGCTTATCTGGAGCGTGCAACCCGTATGGTACTGCGTGATAAAAACCATCCTTCCATCGTCTTGTGGTCCCTTGGAAATGAATCCGGTGCCGGGGCGAATCATGCTGCGATGCACGGCTGGATCCGCGAATACGACAAGACAAGATACGTTCAGTATGAGTCCGGCAACCCAAAGAGTAATATTTCCGACGTCATCTGCCCGATGTATCCGACGATGAGCTGGCTTACGGATGTGATGGCAGACGATTCTGATCTCCGCCCGTTCATCATGTGCGAATATGCGTATGCAAAGAGCAACAGCAACGGAAACTTCAAGGAGTTCTGGGACTATGTCAATAAATACCCGCGTTTCCAGGGCGGCTTTATCTGGGATTTCGCGGACAAGGCGATTGCGATCCACGAGGAGGACGGAAATATCAAATACGGCTACGGCGGAGCGTTCGGAGAGGATGTGACCGATCCGGTTCCGGATATGTGTCTGAATGGTGTTGTCTTTGCCGATCTTTCCTATAAACCGGGCGCCTATGAGGTGAGAAACGGCCAGTCCCCGGTTACGATTGAGCAGGTGAAAAATCCATATACCGGCGAAACTATATGGGTGCTGGCAAACCGCTACCATACCCTCGATCTTTCTCATCTGCAGGTGCGCTATGAAATTGTGCAGAACGGCGAAACGCTTGCAAAAGGCAGCTATCCGGCATTTTACACGGCAGCCGGAACAACAGAGACGCTTCCGCTTCCGGAGCTTCCGGAACAACTGCATGGCGAGGCGTATGTAAATTATTACGTTGAGCTTGCCCAAGATACCTTCTATGCCCCGGCGGGAACAGAACTATACCGCCGTCAGATTCCGGTTACTACAGGTGTTTATCTGGCAGACGAGAAAACGATTGTGGAGAAACCACTGACCGTAGCGGAGGATGAAAATCAGGTTCGCATCACCGGCGAAGAGACCGAAATTATCTTTGATAAAAAGACAGGTGAATTTACCAGATATCAGGCAAAGAGCGTTTCTTTTATGAACGGCGGAAAAGATGAATTTTATCGTGCCCCAACCGGTATTGATGAGGGAACCCATGAAAGTGATTACGATGATATCTGGCGCGCGGAAGGTCTGGATCGTCTGAAAAAGGAAGTACAGTCAGTATCGGCTGTCAGTGCCGGAAATCAGGTGCTTCTTGAAGTGCAGGCTTCCTATACCGCGGAGCCGGACAACGCAGTACTCTTTACCGCTCATACTCTGTATCGCATCGGCAGTGAGGGAATGGAGCTGAAAAACGAAGTAACAAACAACAGCGGCCTTGAGACCATCGCAAGAGTCGGACAGTCGTTCTGCCTTCCTGCAGCGTTTGATACGCTCAGCTGGTATGGAAAAGGTCCCTGGGAGACGTATGCAGACCGAAAAGACGCAGCACTGATTGGACTTTATACATCTTCTGTAGCAGAACAGCACGTTCCGTTTGTAGTACCTTGCGAATGCGGTGGCCATGAGGATACGCGATTTGCCGTTCTTTCAGATGGAACACATACCGTTCAGATTGTAGGCAGTGATGATTTCCATTTCAGTGCGCTTCCATATTCTATGGCAGAATATCGAAAAGCCGCATATAAGGAAGAACTTCCGGAGCAGACGACAGGAACCTGGCTGATCCTGGATGCAGCACACGCAGGCCTTGGCGGAGATACTGGCTGGACGAAAAACATCCATCCGGAATATCGCGTATGCAAGGGAAGATATAGCTATACGTTCCGTTTCCATTTCGCATAAAAGAAAGAAATCGGCCAACTGTTTATTTTTCGGAAGGCAGACGGCCGATTTTATTTGCTCATTCGCAGCCATCATGAAAAGTTTTGCTTCGCAAAAGGAGAACTGCACACGCCTGAAGCACTTTTTTGCGCACCGGAGCAGCAATCATTTTGCCTGTTTTATTTAGTAGTGTTAATAATAAATACTTGACAATTTATAAGGAGTGGTGTAGGGTAAAGGTGTCAAAGGAATTTCACCGGATCGGGTGTAATTCCGTTCACTATCCTATACGAAAAGAAGAGGTATTCATGATGAAAGAATTAAAGCCAATCAAAGAGGGTAAGGTACGCGAGATTTATGATAACGGCGACAGCCTGATCATGGTAGCAACCGACCGTATTAGCTGTTTTGATGTCATTCTGAACAATGTGGTAACAAAAAAAGGTACCGTTCTGACCCAGATGTCCAAATTCTGGTTCGATCTGACAGAAGACATCCTTCCGAATCATATGATCTCTGTAGACGTAAAAGACATGCCGGAATTTTTCCAGCAGGAGAAATTTGACGGAAACAGCATGATGTGCCGTAAGCTGGAAATGCTTCCTATCGAGTGCATTGTCCGCGGCTACATTACCGGAAGCGGCTGGGCAAGCTATCAGAAAACAGGAAAAGTATGTGGCATCGAGCTTCCGGAAGGATTAAAAGAATCTGACAAGCTTCCTGAGCCAATCTACACTCCGTCCACAAAGGCTGAAATCGGAGATCATGACGAAAATATCTCTTATGAGCAGAGCATCGCCCATCTGGAAAAATACTTCCCGGGAAAAGGAGCCGAGTATGCAGAGAAGCTTCGCGACTACACCATCGCTCTGTATAAAAAATGTGCCGATTATGCTTTAAGCAAAGGCATTATCATTGCAGACACAAAATTTGAGTTTGGTCTCGATGAAAACGGAAATATCGTAATCGGCGACGAGATGCTGACTCCGGACAGCTCCCGCTTCTGGCCTGCAGATGGTTATGAACCAGGCCATGGTCAGCCATCTTTTGACAAACAGTTCGCGCGCGACTGGCTCAAAGCCAACGATGGAAACCACGACTGGACTCTGCCGCAGGAAATCGTAGACAAGACGATCGAGAAATATCTTCAGGCATATGAGATGCTGACAGGAAAACCGCTGGCATAAAGAACATCATAGTGCTAAAAAGCTACAGGAGGCAGGTTCTGCCTCCTGTTTTTGCATATTTTGTGATAAGATCAGATGATAATCTGATACTCAAATGCGTGAAACATGTGATATAATGGGAAGAAAGACAGGATGCGAAGGAGGAAACACGATATGAAAATTGCTGCTGCAATTGAAAAAATGACAGATTTTTATAAGGGAAATATTCATGATATTTATCATTTTCTGAAGGTATGGGCCTTTGCAAAGAACATCGGCGAGGCGGAAGGACTGGATCCAAAAACACAGGAAACGCTGGAGATGGCAGCTGTTGTCCATGATATTGCCTGCCCGCTGTGTCGGGAAAAATACGGAAATACCAGCGGAAAGCATCAGGAAGAGGAAAGTGCGCCGCTCGTTGCAGAATTTTTCAAAGATGTACCGGCAGGAGAACTGGATGTCGAACGCATCACATGGCTGGTTACGCATCATCATACCTATACAAATGTAGAGGGAATGGATTACCAGATCCTGCTGGAAGCCGATTTTCTGGTCAATGCCGGCGAGAGCGAATATTCAAAACAGGCGATTGAAAATTTCTGCAGAAAAGTATTTCGGACGGAAGCGGGAACGCATCTGTTGAAGAGTATGTTTCTGGAGAAGGAATAAGGTCATGAAGTGTGACATCCTCCCCCACCTCTACAGGTGGTGGAGGATGTCACTTTTACAGCAGGACAGCCGGGGTCATTTAACCTTTATGGCGGTCAACCGGGAGATCCCGAAGTATCTGGATGCTACCTTATGGAACAGGGGATTTGTGGATACAAACGGCAAATACTATGAGCTTTGGAATGCGCAGGCACAGTATTATACGGAGTAAAATTTTGGCAATCTGTCGGCAGAAGCCATTCACAGAGAGATTGGCGGTACACTGAAACGGCTGGGAACAGAGTATCTGGATCTGTATATCATTCACCGTTTTGACTACGAAACTCCGATTGAGGAAACAATGGAAGCCCTGAATGTATGACCGCACTGGCATGGCAATGGGCGAAGGGAGTCAGCTCCCCGATTATCGGTGCGACCAAGGCGGCAATTGTTTCGTAAAAAACTATGGCATGTAAAACGCCGTCAGACTTGTTGTAGTCTGACGGCGTTTTACGTTAGGAAGCTCTTTGAAGAAACATCTATATTATTTCGTTTCCTGTCCCGCTTTCTTCCGGAACAGTTCTTTTCCACAGCTGATGACAATGATGACACCAAGAACCATCAGCAGAATGGCGATGATGAGCTGCAGTCCCTCAACGAGGAAGACAGCGGTTCCTGCTCCATACGCTTTTACAAGTGCAATGACACGCTCTACCAGTGCGGTAAAGGTGACACAGAGCATGATGATAAGCGGCGGGAACAGGGTTCTGTTTTCACGGCCGGTGACTTTCAGGAAGACACAGAGCGTGATCAGAACGAGTGCACTCAGCATCTGGTTTGCACTTCCGAACAGCGGCCAGATATTGGCATATCCGATCTGGGTCAGGATGTAGCCGCAGAGCAGAGTAACAATGGTAGAGAAATATTTATTGCAGAGCAGCTTTCTCCATCCGGCAGCATGTTCCATATCATCGACAGTGAACAGTTCCTGGAAGGACATACGGCCGATTCGTGCAACGGAGTCAAGACTGGTAAGTGCCAGCGCCGATACACACATCGTCATGAAGCACTGTGCTCCGTATACCGGGATGCCGAACATTTCCAGAAATCCGGCAACACCGGAAGAAAAGATCGCAAATGGCGTTCCGACAGCAGCCGTACCGTCTGCAGAAGCAGCAGCACCGGCAACGCAGAGGGCGAGGACGGCAAGCAGGCTCTCCAGAACCATAGCTCCGTATCCGACTTTCTGCATATCTTTTTCATTCGCAATGGTTTTCGAAGAGGTTCCAGACGATACCAGGCTGTGGAATCCGGAAACAGCACCACAGGCAACGGTGACAAACAGGATCGGGAACAGATCTCCGGATGCCGCATTGTGGAAACCGGTGTACATTGGAAGATTCATTTTCGGGTGTGCAACAACAAGTCCGACAACAGCGCCAAGGATCATGCCGGCAAACATAAAGGTTGTCATAAAGTCACGCGGCTGCATCAGAAGCCACATCGGAAGGACAGCGGCAAGAAAGATGTAGGCAAATACCAGATAAGTCCAGGTTGCTTTACTTGTTACAAGCGGTACATTCATGCCGATTGCAAAAGCTGCAACGGTGCATGCAAGGCCGAGTACCATTTCTTTCCAGCCTTTCCACTGCAGTTTTTTCTGGAGCAGTCCGAAGACAACAGCAAAAGCGATAAACAGCAGGGAGATGCTTCCGGCAGCGCCGTTTACAGTTGCCTGGGCAGAAAGCTTTGTGACGCCGTCAACCGTTTCGTAAGCATTAAATGTTCCGGCAACCATATCTGCAAAGGCGGCGATAACGATCAGTGTAAAGAGCCAGCAGAAGAGAAGAAACAGTTTTTTTCCTGTTTTGCCGATGTATTTCTCAATGAGAAGTCCCATGGATTTTCCTTCGTTTTTGACACTCGCATACAGCGCACCGAAATCGGTAACAGCACCAAAGAAGATACCGCCGATCAGGATCCATAAAAGGACGGGAACCCATCCAAAGACAGCGGCCTGAATGGCACCGGTGACAGGGCCTGCACCTGCGATTGAAGAAAACTGATGGGCGAATACGGTCCATCCATCGGTAGGGACGTAATCCTGACCGTCATTTTTTGCAACGGCAGGTGTTTTTGCTTTGGGATCGATGCCCCATTTCTTTGCCAGCCAGCTTCCGTAGAAGGTATAACCTGCTATCAGACATACGGCGGCGATCAGTACAATAACCAACGTGTTCATAATAAAATTCCTCCTCGTTCAAAAATGATATTTCCAGTTTACATGGATTTCAAATGGAAAAAGAAAAGGGAAAAGGCAATTGTGTTGGTATGCTTGGAAACAAAAAAAGCTTCGTCTCCCTGACTTATGCAAGAAGACGAAGCTTTCAAAAAACGCTCCGCGTTACCACTTCTAATTATCGGCTGTTTCTTTTGGTCGATCACTCAGACAAGATCCCCGAAACCATTTGATACACTTTCCGGTGAATCTCTTCTCTGCTAACGGTGAGAGGCCGGTCCGGACTACTTTCCATTTCTGGTTTCGTCTGTACAGCTCACAGGGGAT
Source organism: Blautia sp. AM28-27 (assembly GCF_003480905.1). Taxonomy (NCBI): domain Bacteria; kingdom Bacillati; phylum Bacillota; class Clostridia; order Lachnospirales; family Lachnospiraceae; genus Blautia; species Blautia sp. AM28-27. Next base: position 124,388 of record NZ_QUJK01000005.1, on the reverse strand, counting down.
TGTTCTTTGGGATACCTGCCATCTCGCACCAGCCGATGGTTCTCTGCAAAGGCTCACCCGAAAAATGTTGTCCTGCTCATTGCTTTTTTCTGATCCCTTTTTTCTTTTGAACACTTTGCATTATAGTCTCATTTTTCGGTTTGTCAAGCAATTTTAAAAAAAATATCATGTTTTTTCCCTGAAAATAGTAAAAATCTATTTCTTGACACAGAAAACCAGAATTTTTATAATAGAAGAAAAAGCGCAGAACCAGAAGGCTTCTGCGGAAAGGTGGTATTTTTGTATGGGGTATTATGACAAAGAACGTGTAAGGGGATTTTTGCACAATCAGGACGGTATTATTGTGAATGATTTCGGAGAAGAGGTGATTCTCCGCGGCTGGGGCATGGGAAACTGGGATAATCTGGAAGGATTTATGCTCGGCACCCAGAGCGGCTTTGGACTGTTCGAGCCTGGAAAATATGCGCCGATGGGACGCATGGACCGTGGAAGAAGTATGGACCAGATTCTACGGGAGACCTGCGGAACGAAATATGCGGAGGAGTTCTGGAAACGCTGGAGACGGCTGTATCTGACGGAGGAGGATATTGCACTTCTCTCCAGACGCGGTTACAATTCCGTGCGTCTGCCGATCCGCGCAGGAAGCTTTCTGTATGAGGAGCCGGGGATTACGTATAATGAAGATTCCTTTGCCATGCTGAATGATGTTCTCGACTGGTGTGAGACGTATCAGGTTTATGCTGTCGTAGATTTCCATGCGGCAACGGCAGGCCAGTCCGGAATTCCGTGTGATGACGGCGTGGACAATGGACAGCATCTGTATGACGATGAAGAATCGATGGAGCGGATGTTTCTTCTGATGGAAGAGTTTATGAGAAGATACAAAGACCGCTGGATCATCGGCGCATATGACTGTATCAACGAGCCGATCTCCATGACGCCGCGCCGCGAGGAGCTGACACCGAAGCTGGTCTATTTTTACGAGGAAATGATCCGCCGCTGCAGAAAGATCGACCAGAAACACTTATTTTTGCTGAATGGTACACAGTTTTCCTCTCTTACATATTTCTTTAATCATGAGTTTGACCCGGAATACCACAACTGGGGCATCAGTCTTCATGCGTATGAGATGGTTGTTCCGGAGGTAGCTTCTCTTGCCAGCGTTCTCCGTACCTGCCGGGAACAGAAGATCTGCCTGTGGATGGGCGAGACAGGAGGAAGAAATGAGCACGCATGGCAGACAACGATGTATGAGATTCTTGCCGAGTACCACGCCGGTTATAATCTGTGGTGCTGGAAAACGGTAGAGGGAGCAGGATGTGCTTCGATTCTGAACTTTAATGTTCCGGATGAATGGCATCTGATTACCGATTATGCAATTAATGGAGCTGCAAAACCGTCCTACGAGCATGCGCAGGCCATCTGGGACAGCTACCTGGAATGCCTGGCGGTCGATAAATGCAAAGAAAATACGCAGTATCATCCTTATCTGCTTCGAGAGGGCGATTTTGAGATCCCGGCGATCGGCTACAACGCGCTGCCGATGGATTCACACCGTGGTCTTAGTGATCTTCCGAATGCTGCAGGATATCGTCTGTATGACCGGTTTGAATTGGTTTATGAAAAAGGATATCATCCTGAACCGGCCGGGTTTGCCGCACCGGGTCCGATCAAACATCCGAGAGATCATGTACAGCTTCAGCTGGGAGCAGGAGAGTATGCTTCCTATACAATCCGTGAAAAAGAAACCTATACCGTTTCTGTAACTTACTGTGCAGACAAAGAGGTGAAGGTACAGGCAGCTATTCAGGGAGAGACTCTTTTTGAAGGGGTAATGCCTCCTGCCGGTGAGAAAGTAACTTCGGATGTTCATCCATATTTTGCATATGAAACAGCACCGAACACACTCGAACGGTTCACACTCGGTACCGTTACAGGAGAAGGCATTCTGAAAATAGAGGTTCTGGACGGATGTGCACGGTTCGGACAGATTGTGATTCGGAAAAGTGAAAAATAGCAGAACATAACGTTTCTTTATGAGGAATAAATAACAGATCTATCTGCCCGCAGGAATCAAAAAAATCCGACGGGCAGATTTTTTTGATTTTTTTCAGTTTTCCATTGACAATTGCATCACTGGTGCTATAATAAAAACAAATATATGAATAAATGTTCATATGAACAGTGAAAATGAAAAAGGAGATCAAAAGCGATGAAGAAAACGTATAAGATCGATGTTGACTGCGCAAACTGTGCAAACAAAATGGAAGAGGCTGCAAAAAATACAGCAGGTGTAAAGGATGCTACCGTAAACTTTATGATGCTCAAAATGATCGTTGAGTTCGAAGACGGACAGGATCCAAAGAGCGTTATGCAGGATGTTCTGAAAAACTGCAAAAAAGTTGAGGATGACTGCGAGATCTTCCTCTAAAATAAAAAACTTTCATCGGCGGATGGAAGAAAAAGCTGGAGCAGAATAGATTCTAAAACCTGTCTGCGGTTCAGCTCGAGAAAAATCCAGTATTTTCTCTCTGGAGCAGCGGATTTGGATCTGTAAATCTCTGGGATGAAATGCTGGATTTTTTCATCCGGCGGTAAGAACAAAGGAGGCATATGTATGAATAAGAAACAGAAAAAGGTTCTCATCCGCGTCATCGTTGCATCGGTTCTTCTGATTCTCTGCACGGTACTGCCGACAACCGGCTATGTGCGATTTGCAACCTTTATGGTTCCTTATCTGGTCATCGGATACGATATCCTGAAAAAGGCCTGTAAGGGAATCCTGAACAAACAGGTATTTGATGAAAACTTTCTGATGGCTGTTGCAACGGTCGGTGCCATTCTGCTTGGCGAGTATCCGGAGGGCGTAGCCGTTATGCTGTTTTACCAGATCGGCGAACTGTTCCAGAGCTATGCTGTCGGAAAGAGCCGCCGGAACATCAGCGAACTGATGGATATCCGCCCGGATTATGCAAATATCGAGGTAGACGGAAAACTCGAGCAGGTTGATCCGGATGAAGTTGAGGTTGGCACAATCATCGTTGTACAGCCTGGTGAAAAGATTCCGATCGATGGTGTGATCGAAGAAGGAAACACCACACTGAATACCAGTGCCTTGACCGGAGAGAGTGTTCCGCGTGACGCCCGGGAGGGAGACGAAGTCATCAGCGGATGTATCAATATGTCCGGTCTGATTAAAGTAAAAACAACGAAAGAGTTTGGAGAGTCCACCGTATCCAAAATTCTGGACCTTGTGGAAAACTCCAGCTCCAAGAAATCAAGATCCGAGAACTTTATTTCCAAATTTGCGAAATACTATACACCGGCCGTCTGCTACGGTGCGCTGGCGCTGGCAATTCTGCCGCCGCTGGTACGGATGCTGTTTTTAAGTGCCGCTCCTGAGTGGAACGTATGGATTTACCGTGCGCTGACCTTCCTGGTTATCAGCTGCCCTTGTGCACTGGTCATCAGTATTCCGCTCAGCTTCTTCGCCGGTATCGGCGGCGCAAGCCATGAAGGTGTCCTGGTGAAAGGTTCCAACTATCTGGAAACACTTTCCCAGACCAAATACGTTGTATTCGATAAAACCGGTACCATGACACAGGGTGTCTTTGAAGTAGCCGGTATTCACCACAATACGATCAGTCAGGAAGATGTTCTGGAATACGCAGCACTTGCTGAGTGTGCTTCGAGCCATCCGATCAGCAAGAGTCTGCAGAGAGCATATGGAAAACTGATCGACCGAAGCCGTGTCACGGACATCGAAGAGATCAGCGGAAACGGTGTAACAGCAAAGGTAGACGGTAAAAATGTCGCTGCCGGAAATGCAAAACTGATGGAGCGCCTTGGCGTTGATTATATCGACTGCCACAGCGTCGGCACCATCGTCCATGTTGCTGTAGACGGCAAGTATGCCGGACATATCCTGATCTGTGATATGATCAAACCGCATGCGAAAGAGGCGATTCAGGCGCTGCGGAAATCCGGTATTAAAAAGACGATTATGCTGACCGGAGACTCCAAGCGGATAGCCGATCAGGTAGCTGCAGATCTTGGAATTGATGAAGTTTACAGCGAACTGCTTCCTGGTGACAAAGTAAGTAAAGTGGAAGAGCTGCTTGCCGCAAAGACAGAAAAAGAAAAACTTGCCTTCGTAGGTGACGGCATCAACGATGCACCGGTACTGTCCCGTGCCGATATCGGTATTGCGATGGGAGCACTTGGTTCCGACGCAGCAATTGAAGCAGCTGATATCGTTCTGATGGACGACGATCCGCTCAAGATTTCCAAAGCAATTCACATTTCCAGAAAATGTATTCACATTGTTTATGAGAATATTTATTTTGCAATTGGTATCAAAGTATTGTTCCTGCTTCTGGGAGCCATCGGTATCGCTAACATGTGGATGGCAATTTTCGCAGATGTCGGAGTTATGATTCTGGCGGTTCTGAATGCAATTCGTGCTCTGTTTGTGAAAAATTTATAGAAAGACGAGGACACAAAATGGCAAAAATCAATCTGGAAGAAGCTGATCTGTGCTGTGACTCCTGTGAGGTTCATGAAAATCTGGTAAAGATTGTCAATGAGACCATGCCGGATGAAACAGAGCTTTACGATCTGGCAGAGCTTTTCAAGGTATTTGGTGATTCCACGCGGATCCAGATCCTGTTTGTCCTGTTTGAGGCAGAGGTATGCGTCTGCGACCTGGCAGAAGCACTGCACATGACACAGTCCGCAATTTCCCACCAGCTTCGCATTCTGAAGCAGAATAAGCTGGTAAAGAGCAGACGAGAAGGAAAATCGGTGTTCTACTCTCTTGCAGATGGTCATGTACGGACAATCATCGCACAGGGACAGGAGCATATTGAAGAGGATTAAAAAAAGCATAAGATAGCAGAAACGTCCCGCAGATGAGAAATTTCATCTGCGGGACGTTTCTGCTTTTCACATTCATTCTTTATTTGGTAAACCATGCTTCCCGAACATGCTGTTTTAGAAGGTTCCGTGCATTTTGGAAGCTGTTTTTTTACTTTGTTTACATAACAGAATTATGTAAAGCATTTCTTGAATTTCATGATTTATACTCCTCGGAGTAATACGGAATGCAGAGATACATACCGTCCGTGATCTGGTTGGAACTCAGGTGATTAATCTCACGGACCTCAGCAATGTAACTGGAAATATCGGAGTATTCTTCTGTACGGTATTCTTTGGCGATGTCCCACAGTGTATCGCCGGAAGAAACGCGGATACTGGTGTAGTATTTGTAGGTTGGAGCTTTCGGCTCACTGTCTGCCTGCGTATTCTGCGGCGTGAAGTGGAAGATTAAAAGAAATGTGACGGCAACCAGAGACAGGAGAGCGGCGGCTGCGCGGATCTGCAGTTTTCTTCTCTGGATTTTTCGTCTTTCTCTCAGTGATTTTCTTTTCTTTGCATTGGTACTCATGTAAAATTCCCCCTTGATTTGTGATAGAAGAGTAGTTGTGCTATGTGAACATTTGTTCTTTCGAATATATGTTCATTATAATAAAAGAACGTATGTTTGTCAATACGAAATACGAACAAATTTTCGAAACTTTTGTTTGCGTTCCGGTGGGATTTATGGTAAAATTTATTTGGTATATTTTAAGCAAATATCGTATAGAAAGAGGGGACTACCCTAATTCATATAAAAAACGAAACGACAGGAGGAACATACGATGGCTGGAGACAAAAATAAACTGACAGAGAAACAGAGACAGATTCTCGAATATTTAAAACAGGAAATTTTGCAGAGAGGATTCCCGCCGTCTGTGCGTGAGATCTGCGAAGCGGTTTCCCTTCGTTCTACATCCTCGGTACATGCACATCTGGAAACACTGGAGCGGAAAGGCTATATCAAACGAGATGCAACAAAACCGAGAGCCATTGAAATCTGCGATGAAGGATTCCATACCGGCCGCCTTGGTGCAATCCAGGGAATTGCATCGGAAGACACCGCATCCCAGAGTGAGGTTGCACAGATTCCGCTGATCGGCAAAGTAGCTGCCGGAGAACCGATTCTTGCGGTAGAGAATATTGAAGGATATTTCCCAATGCCGGTAGACCGTCTGCCAAACGCAGAAACGTTCCTTTTAAAGGTACAGGGCGAAAGCATGGTAAATGCAGGTATTTTAGACGGTGACCTTGTTCTTGTGGAACAACAGGCAACTGCGGAAAATGGAGAAAAAATTGTCGCTCTGGTCAATGATTCCGCTACAGTAAAAACATTCTACAAGGAAGACGGTTATTTCCGCCTGCAGCCGGAAAACGATGAGATGGATCCGATCCTTGTGAATGATCTGCAGATCGTAGGAAAGGTAATCGGAGTATTAAGATTTTTATCCTGAAAAATAAAAGAAGAAAATAAAAAATGTTGTGAAAAAACGAACAAGAAATCGGCCTGTAAAATTCGGCGGTTTCAGAGGAAAAACCGGTGATTTCTGAAAGTAACTCTTCAACTATTCGAAAAACCTGCGTTTCCCGAATAGTTATATAGAAGAAATACTTCTTTTATTTTCCCGGTTTTTCTGTTTAGAAAGGCTCATTTGCAGTTATGAAATCAAAAATTACGTATCACGAACAAACCGATATGGAAAATACACTGAAGCTCCGCGAGGTTCTGAAGACGCTTCCCTCTTTTACTTCCGAATTTTTCCGCGGCATCAGCACAACGACATCGACCAGCACACGAATCAAATATGCATATGACCTTCGGATCTTTTTTCAGTATCTGCAGAAAGAAAATCCGGAACTTGCCAAAATTCCCATGGATCAGATGTCCGTTGATGTGCTTGACCAGGTCACTGCACTTGATCTTGAGGAATACACAGAATATTTAAAGGCTTATATCGGTTCCCAGGAATCTTATACCACCAACGGGGAAAAAGGCCTGAAACGAAAATTGTCGGCACTTCGGACGTTCTATTCCTATTATTTCAAAAAGGAACTGATTGAGACAAATCCTACGCTGCTTATCGATATGCCGAAGCTCCACGAAAAAGAAATTATCCGTCTGGAGCCAAATGAGGTTGCGGAGCTTCTCGATTTTATTGAATCCTGCGGCGACGGGCTGAGCAATCATCAGCGGGCCTACTATGAAAAAACAAAGGAACGTGATTTTGCAATCATTACTCTTCTGCTTGGCACGGGAATCCGTGTGTCGGAATGTGTCGGGTTAGATATTGAGGATGTCGATTTTAAAAACAATGGCATCAAAGTGCTTCGAAAAGGTGGAAATGAAATGTTTGTCTACTTTGGAGATGAAGTTGCCGAGGCACTGAAAAAGTATATCGAAGTCCGCGCAGGTATTACACCTGTGGCAGGACACGAACACGCACTCTTCTATTCGGCGCAGAGAAAACGGATCAACGTCAAGACGGTGGAAAATCTGGTGAAGAAATATGCGTCCCAGGTGACGACAACGAAGAAAATTACGCCGCATAAACTGCGTAGTACGTACGGTACGACGCTGTATCAGGAAACAGGCGATATTTATCTTGTTGCAGATGTTCTCGGCCATAAGGATGTCAATACGACGAAGAAACATTATGCTGCCATGGACGATGCAAGGCGCCGTCAGGCTGCCACAGCGGTACGGCTGCGGGAGTCCATGCCGGAGCATGAGGAATAAAAACATATCAGAAACCAAAAGAGGAATCAACAGGGATTATATCCCATTCGTTGATTCCTCTTTTTTATGGAGACGACTTCTCTCCTGCTTTTTTTTAAGTTACTCCGCCTTAATTGCCCAGCGCATTTTCGTTGAACTTGCACGGCTGTTGCGGATGCATTCTTCTTTGGAAGGACGAATGACTTCTTTTGAATATTCGGAATAAATACCGATCTGATACAGTCCCTTCATGGACTTTTTCACAAGCCGGTCTTCGCCGGAATGGAACGTCAGAATTGCCGCTCTGCCGCCCGGAGCAAGAGCATCCGGAAGTTTTTCCATGAATGCTTCCAGAACCTCATATTCGTTGTTTACATCGATCCGCAGTGCCTGGAAGGTGCGGGCGCAGGATTTTTTGATGGCTTCTTTTTTCTCGTCTTTCGGAAGAAAATCCAGTGCTTCAGCGATCAGATCACGCAGTGCAAACGTAGTGTCAATTTTCTTTCCTTTCCGAAGTGCCCGCGTAACAACCTGGGAAATTTCTTTTGCATACGGTTCATCGGCATTTTCAATGAGCATGCCTTCCAGTTCATCGCGTGCAACCGTGCGCAGACGCTCGGCCGCGGAAATTCCTGCCTCCGGATTCAGGCGAAGATCCAGCGGTCCATCATATTTGTAGGAAAAGCCGCGCTCCGGATTATCAATCTGCATGGAGGAAACACCAAGATCCGCCAGAATGAAGTCAAAGGGGCCGTATTTGGCAGCAACCTGATCAATATTGGCAAAATTCTGATGAAGAATCGTTAAAATCTCAGGGCCGTACCCCTGCGCGGCCAGTCGTTCTTTTGTTTTTGCCATCTCGATCGGATCGACATCCAGCGCACAGAGATGCCCTTTTCCCTGCAGGCATGCAAGCATACGGGAGCTGTGGCCGCCGTATCCGAGTGTTGCATCAAGTCCGTTCTGTCCCGGCTCGATCTTGAGAAAATCGAGGATTTCATCTACGAGAATCGGGATATGCATGCCGGCCGGTGTGCTTCCCTTTTGGATCACATGCTCAATGGTCCCCTGATATTTCTCCGGATTCAGTTCTTTGTATTTCTCATTGTAATTCCGCGGATGTGTGCCTTTGTAGCGGACGCGGCGTTTGTGTTCTTTCTGTTCTTCCATAAAATGTTCTCCTTATACTTCAAATATATTTAATCGAACATGTGCGTTCGAATATTTTCCAGATCAATTGGTTCTCCTGTCATCGGCTGCAGAAAGTGCAGTTTCCAGGCATGGAGCGCGGCACGGGTACCGCCGTCGCGGACTCCGTAGAGCGGATCTCCGAAAAGTGGATGTCCAATAGATGCCATGTGAAGACGGATCTGATGCGTGCGGCCGGTTTCCAGACGGCAGCACACGACGGCCCAGAAAGGATCCTGAAGGACAGCCTCGTAGTGTGTAGTAGCCCACAGGCCGTTCCCTTCTTTACAGATACGCATTTTAGTGATACGTTTCCCAGACGGATCGAAAGAATCAGGGTCATCTCCTGGAATTTGCTCCATGGAAAGACGAATGGTTTCTTTTTGCGTTTCTTCGGAAAAGGGATGGTGTACCAGAGCCAGGTATTCTTTTTTCAGCGCGCCGCTCTCCCGCTGCCGGGACAGTCTGGCAGCAGCCAGCTGATTCTTTGCAAATAGTACCAGACCCGATGTATCTTTGTCAAGACGGCCGATGCAGCGGAGTTCAGAAGGCGCTGTCGGTGTTTTTAACAGGGATGCGGCAGCATGTGTCAGGGAATCGGAATAATGGCCGTGGGAAGCGTGGCAGACCATACCGGATGGCTTGTCTGCGACACAGAGATCACTGTCCTCATAGAGAATCCGTACGCCGGCAGAATCACCTGATACCGGCAGAACCTGATCTTCGGAAAGGTGGGGACACTTCTGCGCATATCGAAAAGTGATCGTATCTCCAGTCTGGACAACTGCATTTGTGCGGCAGGAAACACCGTTTTTCTGAATTCCATCCGGAATATATTTGGCATGGCGGATTTCACGTGGTGTCAGGTGCAGAAAACGTTTTAGAATTGTTTCCACCGACAGTCCCCCCTGTTCCGGAAGGACAAAGTGACACAGCTGCTGATAGTCAAATTGCGGCATAAAAGATTTTCTCCTCTTCACAAGTTCACATAATCATTTTATGTAAACTATATAAATACAAACAATTCAGTACGATGATGGTACACTATCTCTAGACAAAAACAGGTTTCACAGATCTCGCAAACCACGTTCTGTTTTACCGATTCGGCAAACAAAAAAATTTTATTTACAGATCCTCTAAGATCACCGTAAACGGCCCATCATTCACCAGTGATACTTCCATCTCAGCCCCGAACACTCCCGTTTCGACAACAGGAACCTGTTCCCGTGCTTTCGCGACCATATATTCATACAGTTCTTCTGCTCTGTGCGGCTCGCCTGCTTCCGTGAAGCTTGGACGGTTTCCTTTTTTACAGTTGGCATACAGGGTAAACTGTGAAACCATCAGAAGCTGTCCATCCACATCTGCCAGGGACTTGTTCGTCTTTCCATTTTCATCTTCAAAAATACGCAGTCCCAGCAGTTTTTTCATATACTTGTCTGCTGTTGCTTCATCGTCCCCCTGGCCGACACCGATCAGAACCAGAAAACCTTTCTGAATCGATCCAACAACCTTCTCTTCCACCGAAACACTTGCTCTTTTTACACGTTGTATAACAATTCTCATCTTTAAAATCCTTTCATAAAATGACCCTCCTCTTATTTTTAAGAGGAGGGTCGTTTCTCCTATGTTCTGTTTTGATCAGATGCTGAAAATCTTGCGGATTCCCGCTTCTTTAACTTCAATTGCCTGTTTGATCATATCTACGGTTCCATCGATACCGAATACACTGCTGTTCAGGCACAGGTCGTAGCTGTCTACCTCGCCCCAGCGTTTGCTGGTGTAGTAATTGTAGTAGCTTGCACGCTGTTTGTCGATCTTTGTGATCTTGTCTTTTGCTTTTGCATCAGAAAGATCATACAGCTTTGCGATACGGCGGATGCGATCCTGCATATCTGCTTTAATAAAGATGCTCAGCACGTTCGGATTTTCCTCCAGTGCATAATCTGCACAGCGGCCTACGATGACACACGGACCGTCCTGCGAAATCTTCTTGATGGCATCAAACTGTGCCAGAAATACCTTCTGGTTCAGCGGCATATCCATCATGGTAGATCCATAGCCGAAGGAGTAACTGTCCATAACCAGAGAGTATAAAAAGCTGTTGGTTGGTTTTTCATCGTGGTTTTCGAACAATTCCTGGCATAATCCGCTGTCCTTTGCTGCTCTCTCCAGCAGCTCTTTGTCATAGTACTTGATTCCCAGGTCATCCGCTAAAATCTTACCAATGGAATGTCCGGCGCTTCCGTACTGACGTCCAATCGTTATGATAGTTTTCATATAATCCGCTCCTTTCCATTCCGTCACAATAATCTGCTTTCACAGATGTAGTAACTCGCGTTTTTTCGTTACATCCAGTATACTACAGAATTCACAGAAAGTACAGAACATTTTGATAAAACTTATACAAATTAACTATATACTTTTTGAAATATCATTCTTTTTAAGCAGTTTCAGACATTTTTTCGAAACTGCAGCAACAGATTGGAAAAATATTCCGGAAGCGGCGCCTCAAACTCCATATAGGCACCGGTCCGTGGATGGATAAATCCAAGTACCATCGCATGCAGCGTCTGTCCCTGCAGGTTTTTCACCGGGCATTTCTTCGGGCCATAAACCGCATCGCCAAGCAGCGGATGCCCGATACTTGCCATATGGACACGAATCTGATGCGTCCGGCCGGTTTCCAGCTGGCATTCAATATACGTATAATTTCCAAAGCGTTCCAGCACACGGTAATGTGTGACCGCCGGTTTTCCGTTCCGTTCATTAATCGCCATCTTTTTCCGGTCTGTCGGATGGCGGCCGATTGCACCGCGCACGGTTCCCTCGTCCTCTTTCAGATTCCCATGGACAATTGCCCGGTACTTTCGGGTAATGGAATGTACAGAGAGCTGTTCTGCGAGGCTCTGGTGGGCGAAATCGCTCTTACAGATAACCAGGGCACCCGTTGTGTCCATATCGATTCTGTGGACGATTCCGGGGCGCAGAACGCCGTTGATGCCGGAGAGATTTCCGCGGCAGTGATACAGAACCGCATTGACCAGTGTTCCGCTGCTGTGGCCTGCCGCCGGATGTACGACCATCCCCTTTGGCTTATTGACGACCAGAAGATCATCATCCTCGTACAGAATATCAAGCGGAATGTTTTCTGGCTCCACGTTCAGTTCTTCCGGTTCCGGCAGAAGCACCAGAACGGCATCACCGGCGGCAACCTTGCTGCTTGCTTTCTGCGTTTTTCCGTTGATCGAAACCTTTCCGTCTTTTAAAAGCTTCTGCAGAAAAGAACGGGAACAGTCCGAAAAAGATGCGGCCAGGCACTGATCAATCCGTTTTCCGTCAAAATCCGGTGTAACTTCCAAAATCCGTTCTTCTTCAGCCATCGGACTCCTCCTTTTTGGCGTTTTTATGCAGAAATGCGAAGTCTTCGTCCTTGTAGTACAACAGATACAGCAGTAAAAAGACAGCGACCGATACGGTGACATAAATATCAGCTACGTTAAAAACCGGAAAGTTGATCAGCGAAACGTAGATGAAATCAACGACATAGTGATTCAGAAAACGATCGTAAAAATTTCCGACCGCACCAGCCGTCAGAACAGTCAGCACGGCAAAAAGCGGTAAAAAGCGGCGTGTCTTTGGAAGCTTGTAAAAGACAATCACCATGACGATCAGAAACAATACCGTCATCATAGCAAACAGCCAGTACTGATCCTGCAGAAGTCCGAATGCCATACCGCGGTTTTCCAGATAAAACAGCTCCAAAACCCCTGGAATGAGCTCGATCGACGGCTGGTCCTTCAGATACTGCACTGCCAGTGATTTTGTATACTGATCTGCTGCAAGCAGAAGGACAATCGCTGCCGCGCAAACCAGATAAACGGCCAGCGGAGAAAGTTTTTTACTCTTCATCGATCAGATCTCCATTAATAGAATTGATAGCTTCCAGCATTTCTTCATCTGTAACCGTGCGGTCCACCACAGCATGGCCGACAGACTCCAGAAGGATGAATTTGATCGTACCCTGTTCCATTTTCTTGTCCGATTTTGTTGCAGCCAGAATATCTTCCGATTTCAGGCCGTCCACGGTGATTGGCAGATAGAAACCGACGTTCATATCACGAATCTCGTAAAACTCTTCATCGGAGAGATAACTTCTCTTGTAGGAAATATAGGCAGCAGCAACGGTTCCAAGTGCAACGCACTGGCCATGGAGCAGTTCGAAGTTTTTGAGCTTTTCAATGGCATGACCGATCGTATGGCCAAGATTTAAAACGGCACGCTCTCCCTGTTCTGTTGGGTCATTTTCTACAACCTGGCGTTTGATATCGCAGCATTTCTGGATCATTTTCGTTAATACCGGCTCAATCCGCTCTTCGATCTCAGACATGTGATTGATGGTCCAGATGTAGAATTTTTCATCGCGGATCAGACCTGTTTTCAGGACTTCTCCCATACCGCAGGCAAACTGTTCGCCGTTCAGGGATTTTAAGGTTGCCATATTCATATAGACAAGACGTGGATGATGGAATGCACCGACCATATTTTTGTACTGGTCGAAATCGACGCCCGTTTTTCCTCCAACGCTGGAATCTACCTGTGCAAGCAGTGTCGTCGGAAGCTGGATGAAATCAATGCCGCGCAGATACGTTGCCGCCGCATAGCCGGTCAGATCCCCAACGACACCGCCGCCGAGTGCGAATAAAATGTCTTTTCTCTCAAAGTGGTTTTCAATCAGATGCGTGTACAGATCTTTGACGGTATCCAGATTTTTGCTTGCTTCACCAGCTGGGAAAACAAATGCGGTTACGGTCTCAAACAGCGGGGACAGTACATTTTTTACCTCTTCCAGATACAGTTCTGAAACCGTGCTGTCTGTGACAATGCAGGCCTTTTTTGCAGGGAGTTTTAAGTTCTCCACACAGCCGGCGAGGCGTTCGTAGCTGCCGTCCCAGACAATTTCATAAGAAAATTCAGTAGATGTGCCTTCTCTTTTAACGGTAAGTGTTTTCATAAATTATGCCTCCTGTATGTTCTTTCATGAAAAAAGCATCAGAATCCTGCATCTGATGCTTTTCCTTTGTTACTAAGTAAATCAATAATTGATCCAGTAGATCCATTTTAATTTACTGCAAAGATAATTTTCTTTAATAATCGGTACGGATATTTGGAAGATCAAAAGCTCCGCTTAAGATATCCTGGATGTCGCCGGAAATTTCTACACTGGACGGTGTCAGGATGAAAATATAGCTGGAAACTTTCTGCAGACTTCCGCTCATGCAGTAGCATGCACCACAGCAGAAATCAATGATTCTCTGGGCAATATCCACATCAATGCCTTCTAAGTTAAGGACAACGGTACATCCGGCCAGAAGCGTATCCGCGATTTCACGGGTATCCTCCATGGAAGCCGGTTTGATGACGCATACTTCCATATTTAATGCACCTGCTTTCTTTCTCATTGGAGTAACTTTCGAGGAAACCGGAGCAGCTGGCTTTGGAGCTCGTGCAGCAGCAGCCTGGCTTGAAGCGGTGGTCTTTGGCGCCGGCTGTTTACGCGGTGCAGTGTGAACCGGTTTCGCCTGCGGCTCTTCCTCTTCGTCCTCATCCTCGTTCTCCAGTTTACGGAAGAAACGTTTCTTTGGTTTTTCTTCTATATCATCGTCTTCTTCATCGAAGAAGCTATCCGAATCAGCATCCTCTTCCTCGTAATCGTCGTTCAGCCGGATGGCATCCAGAAATTTGTCTAAAACACTCATTCTTATACTCTCCTATTTTTAGTCCTGTGGCATTTGGCCAGACAGCCGTGCAGAATGCGCGGGGTCACTCTTCTTGGAAAGACTTCCTGTTATCTTTTACTGTAATCCCGTTCGCCAAAGACTCCGGTTCCAACCCGTACTAAAGTGGCGCCTTCTTCTACTGCTACTTCGTAATCGCCGGTCATGCCCATGCTCAAAATGGCCATACGTACATTATTAATGTTTTTGGCGGCAATGTCAACACTTAATTCCTTTAATTTGCGAAAAACCGGACGATTTTCTTCTGGATCTTCCACATACGGTGCAATGGTCATAAGTCCCTCCACATGAATTGCCGGAAGTTTTGCGATTTCTTCAATCAATGGAAGGGTTTCCTCTACGGAGACACCAAACTTGCTTTCCTCGCCGGCAACGTTTACCTCGATCAGGATCGGGATTTCGCAGTTGTGCTTTACCGCTTCCTCACTGATCGTTTTTGCCAGACGAAGAGAATCGACAGAATGAATCAGGGCAACTTTTCCTGCAATGTATTTTACTTTATTCCGCTGCAGATGACCGATCATGTGCCAGTGGATATCCTTTGGCAGCACTTCCTCTTTTTCTGTCAGCTCCTGCACTTTGTTTTCACCGAAATTGCGTTCGCCAAGATCATAGATTTCGGAAAGCATTTCGACCGGTTTTGTCTTGCTGACCGCAATCAGGGTAACTTCCTCCCGGTTCCGTCCGGCTCTTTTGCAGGCTTCTGTAATTTTCTTCTGGACTTCTTCATAGTTCTCTTTCAGCATATCTTTCTAACCTCCAGTATTTAATGCACAATATCTTCTTCACTGACGGTGGATGCATTTTCCACAATATAATCATACTGCGAAATGCCGTATTGCGTTTGTTTTTTTATGATAGAATACTCCGCATTCTGATCGATGATCTGAATTTTGCGGAATACAGCATATCCTTTGTTGATGCAGTAAACACCCTGCAGCGGAACCGTTTCTCCAATCTGATACGTTGTGGCGGAATCCTGTGCACGAAGTATATCTCCATCATTAAAAGCGGCCATGTCGACGTAATATTCGACCGGATTATCATTTTCATCATTGACCTGCTCATAGATCGTGGCGTTTACAAATTCTGTCACCGGCTGTCCGTTATCATCCAGCATGACATTTCCTTTTTTATCGGTCTTTTCCCGCAGGAAACCGGAAGAATTGCTGTCTCCGCCCTGTACGAGCATCTGCGCCGGGATTTTATAGAAATCTTTTTCCGTGATGGCAGTATTTGGAATTTTCAGTCCGCTTCCAGTGTTTGTGACCAGCTCTATTGAAAGAAAACGGTCTTCCGCATAACGGATCATCCCGCTTGTAAACGAAATGACAGCATAGTTCTGATCGTTAATGGACTTTAGATTCAGTGTTCCCGTCTGTGTTTTTCCGTCTTTCAGAAATTTAACTTTTATCGTACTGAAATTGGAAAGTGTAACGACCTGCTTATTCGTCACCGGAACGGCAATTTCCCACTGCTCATCTGTCACCAGACGGTATACTGCATTTCCAGTCTCCGTCTGCGCGCCGGAATCAAAGGAAACCACAGAGGCTTTCGTAGAGAAAAGCTCCGGCGTAAGGCTGTCCTCCGTATAGCTTTCATATCCATCACTGCCGTAGACGACAACACCGTCCTGATCTGCATAAAATATCGTCTGTGATGAGGAATCTCCGTTTTCAGCGGCAGCGGCAAGCAGCTTTGCGGAAAGTTCTGTTTTCAGCTGATAAATGCCGGAAAAGGAACTGGAATCATAATCAGAAGAAAAACGTGCGAGCGAGGAACGAAGCGACGTTCTCGTTGCCGCATCTGCCGAAATACCAGAGGTATCGGCATTTTCTGTTGCGGAAATCCCATAAACAGCGCTTCCGCGGCTGATTTTCGATGCATTTGGGGTATAGAACTGAACATATCCGCTGCCGGAGGAAAGCTGCACACTCTCTGTCCGCATGGCGAATGCGGTATAGGTATCATTCCGGGATAAAGTTCCCTGCACAACCTGAAAAGATTTGATATGATCGGCGGTCAGGTAAAAGAAAAGTGAAACTGCCATATAGAAAAAAAGGGCTCCAAAGATGATATTTCCAATATTCAACGCCGGAAAAGGGAAACGGATTCTCGAATGCCGGCGGCTGTTCTTTTTCTGCTTAGACAAAATGTATGCTCCTTTTATTGTTTAATCCATGCGCTAAAAGGACGGTGCCGTAAGCGCCGTCCTTTGGTTTTGTCGCTATGCAATTATTATAATACAGTTTTGGTTACAGTGCAACGATAATCTTATCCTGCATGCCTTCCGGAAGCTCTTCTTTATCCATGGAGACACTTAATACGAAGGTAATGTTATACTGCTTGCCAATGCCTTCCAGCTGTTCAACACAATCTGTGATGTCCTCGCCTTCCAGTTTTGCTACTTTCAGGAAGCTGTCGAGATAAACGCTTGCGAGATCGTGGTCCTGAGAAACGATACCGCAGATAAATCCGATAAATTCATCACTGTTTTTCAGAGGATAGTCGGTTGCGGAAATCAGACGTACTTTGTTGTTTAATTCAAACATGTGCTTTGTGCTCTTGTCAATATACACGATATTTCCGTTTGCGGTTTTTACCTCTGCATTTACTTTGTCTAACAGCTGTTTTGTTTTGCCTTTTCCCTTCTTGCCTACAATTAATTGAACCATAGCAGTTTCCTCCTTAGATTAGAATAAGATATTTTCACCAAAAACCTTTAAGTTCATGGTTTAATTATAGTACAATTCACCAACGTTTTCAATGGTAAAATGAAAAAATTCTGAAAAATCTTCTAATTTGCGGGGAAAGGAGCTCTGTTTTTCTAAACGGATACGACAATCTCCCGGAGAGGCAGAAAAAACGCCGTCCGGGGGATTGCAAAAAGATTACGTCAGGAGTTGATATTGGAAAGAAGAGTGTTCATGTCCTCGTACAGTTCCACTTTTGTTGATGCATGAAGAATGACTGAGATAAACGGTTCTCCGTATGCATTCTGGGATACCAGTGCCAGGCAGGAACCGGCCTCATCGGTCGTTCCGGTTTTTCCGCCGAGCACCGTCACGTTTTCCGGTGCGTTTTTCTCTCCGGTCAGATATTTGTCCGTGGAGCTTAAATAGATCGTTCCCGCCATACCGTCCGCATGCGTCATGTTCAGCGTGTAGGAAGACATTGACATCGTATTCTGGAATTCCGTATGCTGATAGGCAGCATACAGCATCAGATAAACATCATATGCAGTAGTGTAATGATTCTCATTGTGAAGACCGTGCGGGTTTGCAAAATGCGTACCGGTCATGGCAAGGGAAGCTGCCTTATCGTTCATCATCTGAACGAAATTCTCTACACTTCCGCCTACCTGGCGGGCAATCGCCATAGCAGCATCGTTGGCAGAATAAATCAACAATGCATGGAAAAGCTGATCCATCGTTACCGTATCGCCCACGGCCAGTCCACTCATCTGGGATCCATCTTCCAGCGCAAGATCCTCTTCTGTGATCGTTACCTGCGTATCCGGCTGGTTGTATTCCATGGCAAGGAGAGCCGTCATGATCTTCGTGATGCTGGCTGGGTAGACCTGATCATACATATTCTGCGCGAACAATACTTTTTTGTGATCCAGATCAAACAGTCCGGCCTTTACCTGTGAAGAAAACGAGATATCATTCAGCGGTACGCTCGTCTCACCGACACAGAGATCGGCAGAGAGCGTTTCAGCCTGAAACCGTTTTTCTGCCGAAAGCGGATCGGAGGCGAGCACCATACTTCGCGCAAACGGCTCTGTAATGTCCATCTGGCGGTCCTGACGGTACAGTTTCACACCGATCAGAACCGCAATAACAGCAACACAGACACCCGCGCCGATGATCAGGCGGTTTAAAATATGTTCGGTTTTTTCCGGAGCAGTCCCGTTTTTCTCCGTTACAGGCAGTTTCTGTTCTTTTTCTGTAGTATTAGTCGTTTCTCCGGTAGATTTCACGCCAGTCCATTTCTCCTCTGTCTAATGATTTGATCAGCATTTCTGCCGTTGCAAGATTGGTGGCAAGCGGAATGCTGTGTACGTCGCAGAGACGGATAATCCGATGGACATCCGGCTCATGCTGTTTCGGCTGTTCCGGATCCCGCAGGAAAATCACAAGATCCAGATCATTCTGTTCAATCTGAGAACCCATCTGCTGAACGCCTCCAACGTGTCCAGCCAGATATTTGCGGACGTTAAGTCCGGTTGCCTCTTCTACCAGACGGCCGGAAGTTCCGGTTGCGTAAAGAGTATGCTTGGCAAGTACCGAGCGGTAGGCGATACACAAGTTCTGAAGCAGCGTTTTTTTTGCATCATGCGCGATCAATCCGATGTTCATTGATGGTTTTCCTCCTTAGTAATTCATAGTTTCTGGTTACAAAATCCCGGTTCTGCAGTCCGACATTCAGGACAAGCCCCATTCCGATGTAAAGTGTTACAAGGGAGGTCAGTCCATAGCTGACGAACGGAAGCGGTGTACCGGTGTTCGGCAGGATTCCGGTTGCAACACTGATATTCAGAAAGCTCTGAAAGGCAATGAGTCCTGCCATACCGCAGCAGATCAACGTTCCTGACAGATCTTTTGCTTTCCGGGAAGTCCGGATGCATTCGACGAGAATCAGGAACAGGAGCAGGATGATTCCGCAGCATCCAAAGAAACCAAGTTCCTCTCCTGCCACTGCAAAAATAAAGTCATTATGGTTCTGGGAAACGAAATTTCCCTTATTTGCGGAAGAAACTTTATTGTTGTTGAGTCCTTTTCCGGTCAGCTTTCCGGAACCGATGGCTGTAATGGAATTCTGCTGCTGGAGACGGCCGTCGGCGTTGTCGGCATCATCGCTTAACCAGTCCTGAATTCGCCCAAGCTGATAACCAATCGTCTTGTCAAGAGCCGCCGGAAGCTGGAAATTCACCTGCGTAATGACAAGCAGAAGCGCAAGTACCAGTGCTGAACCGGAAACCAGAACAACGGCGATAACTTTGTAGCTTAAGCCCGCCACATACATCATAAAGCAGAACAGAACCATGACCGTAATCGTATTTTTCAAATCCGGCTGACGGTAAATCATAACGAGCGGCGGAATCAGAAGCCCGATCGCGGTAAAAATGGTTTTCGCCGTATTCAGATCTTCTTCATGCTTCATCAGAAACATCGCAAAAAACATGATCAGAAAGATTTTTGACAGCTCGGTCGGCTGAAACTGAAAGCTTCCGATCTGAATCCAACGGGTCGCACCAAACGTGTTTTTTGCGGTAGAACCGCCGAGATAAAGAACGCCAAGCATCATCAGATTTCCGATGTAAAGAACCCAGTAAAAATTCAGAAGCCAGCTATAGTCAAGCAAAGAGACAATAATCATGATGACTACGCCCAATACGACTCCGATGGCCTGTTTTTTCTGGTCTGCACTGTCTGCACTTCCGATCAGAAGCACACCAATGATGCTGATGGCAATCAGAAGAATGACCAGCCGGAAATTATAATTTTTCAGCTTATATCGTCTTAACATGATACTCCTCGTTTCTTTTCAATGGTATTTTCGCTGTCAGTATGACAGGGGTTGTTTGTGTAATGGTGACGGAAATTTCATCCGCCTCAACGGTAAGGTATTTTCCTGCAGCAGCAGAAAGATCATTTTTCAGCATCTGAAGCGATGCCGGAGAACAGTTCAGACGTTCTGCCATTAAAAGATTGGACAGACGTTCTTTTGCAACGAGGCCGGAGTGCGGCTTTCTGCCTGAAAATAAACCCATACCAGTTCCCTCCTATCGCCCGAATACACGGCGGAAAAATCCCTTTTTGCTGTCAAGATCCAAGTAGGGAACACTCTCCCCGAGGATCCTGTGGCTGATATTCGTAAAGGCTTCTCCTGCCTTGGAACCGCTTCCAGCGATCGCTTCGCCCTGGTTGGTGGCGATTACTACCTGCTCATCATCGGGCAGAATGCCGAGCAGCGGAACAGCAAGAATTTCCTGTACATCATCCACCGACATCATTTCACCGCGTTTTACCATATCCGGCCGGATACGATTGATGACAAGAGAGATATCCCTCAGATCCTGCGCCTCCAGAAGGCCGATGATGCGGTCCGCGTCCCGGATGGCCGAAACCTCCGGCGTAGTCACAACAATTGCCTTATTGGCACCGGCAACTGCATTTGCAAATCCCTGCTCAATGCCTGCCGGACAGTCAAGAAGAACAAAATCAAAGCTCTGTTTTAATTCATCGCAGAGTTTTTTCATCTGCTCGGGCGTTACGCTTGTCTTGTCCCTCGTCTGGGCAGACGGGAGAAGGTAGAGCTGCTCGTACCGTTTGTCGCGGATTAGCGCCTGCTTCATCCGGCAGTTGCCCTCCACAACATCCACAAGATTGTAGACAATCCGGTTTTCAAGGCCGAGCACGACATCCAGGTTTCGAAGACCGATGTCGGTATCTACCATCACAACTTTCTTTCCAAGCTGTGCCAGCCCGATTCCGATATTTGCTGCGGTTGTCGTCTTTCCGACGCCGCCTTTTCCTGATGTAATTACAATGACTTCACTCATCTGGAACCTCCTTGTTGAAAACTGTTCTGCATTTTCATGCCGCAGGATGCGTCCAAACCTTTGTTTAAAAACACATCCTTTCTCTTTTGCAGCTTTCTTCCCAGGCTTCGTTTCCGCCGGAAAAATTCCTTAGTCTGCTCTCACGCTTGCAACACCGTTGGAATTTGCCTGACCGGACAGAATATCGTCTGAGAGGCCATAGTAATAATCTAAGATATCCTTAGCTACCAACTCTGCGTTCATAGAAGAATATCCAAACGGAATGCGGACGGCAAGAGCAATATCGTCTCTGCTCTCATAGTGAGAGAAGCCCATAAACAGTCCATGGTTTGCACGTGTATGGTCTTCCTCCGCGGTACCGGTTTTTCCGGAAAGCTCTACCGGCCAGGATTCCGGGAAAATGGTCGCATTGGATACGCTGATTACTTTTCGCATGCCTTCGTGTACCAGATCCCAGATGCTGGAATCAACATCCATTTCTGAATTTACCGTCGGGCCGAAATCTGCGCCCATATCGATGTCATTGCCATCCGAATCCGTTGCTTTCTGCAGAAGGGAAAGATTATAAACCGTACCGGAATTTGCAATCGTTGTGACATAGCGTGCAAGCTGTGTCGTCGTATAGTTGTTGGTACCCTGACCAATCGAGGAAGGGATCGGAAGGGAATCGGTTACATTCGGATCGGTTTCCGAAATTTCGATTCCAGTCTTTTCATCCAGCTTAAACATATCGGCATATTTCTGGATCATTTCCAGAGAGCGCTTCTGTGTAAAGGTGCCGTTCTCATCGAGTCCCAGACGATATCCAAGCGTACAGAAGAACACGTTGCAGGAGTTCTGGATGGCACCGACAATGTTCAGATCTCCGTGGCCGCTCAACTGATGGCAGTGGACATAGTCAGATTCGTTGACAAGTCCTTCCCCGAACAGACCGTTGCAGTTGATGATACTGGTCGGAGTAATTATGCCTTCGCTTAATCCGGCAACCGCTATCAGTGGTTTAAAGGTGGAACCAGGAGCCGTCTTCTGCTGGGTTGCTTTGTTGTACAGCGGGCTGGATTCATCGGTATTCAATTTTGCCCAGTATGCGGTATCCATCTGGTTTGCCAGGCGGTTGTTGTCATAGCCAGGATAGGAAACACAGGCTAAAATAGCACCGGTATTCGGGTCCGTAATGACAGCAGAACCGGAACACGGATCGAGTGCAAGCTGTGCCGGGGTGATTTCCAGTTTGGCGATTTTATCGGACAGAAGCTGGAACGGTGTCATATTTCCTGCAACATAAGCGGCATAATCGTCATCCTCTTTCGTCAGAAGGTTCTGATCATACATCAGATTGCAGATATCATAGCCATCGAGCATATCCTGCAGCAGCATATAGTGATACATCTTTTTTGCAAATGTTGTATTGTTTGCCAGACGGTCCAGAATAACCTCCGTCAGCTTCTGATAAACCTCCTGAGAATCCAGGTAGGCATCATCCTGCGTCAGTGCTGAGACATCAATCCAGTTCTGGCTTGCCGCATACGTCAGGTAATCACGAAGAGAAATCGTTCCGTCATTCCATGCCTGATAGGTGGCGTCTTTCTCATCAATTGCTGTTGAAGAAAGAATACCCATCGTACTGGAAAGCAGCTTATCCACGATGAAGGTCTCATATTCCTGCATTTCATCGCTGAGGTCGTTGTAAACGGTTGCTGTTTCAACGGTCAGTTCCTGCGTAATCTCGGCAAGCACCTGCTGGAGTTTCTGCTGGAACAGTGCATAGATCCGCTGCTCACGCTCCGTGGCATCCGCCGCCGAGAAATGGGAAATATCAATCGTGCTGTTTTCGATCAGTGCATTGTATACATCGTAAATTGGAATCGGAACGGCATCCGTATTGGCAAGTGTTGAGGTATCAACGGATTTTACATCACTCAGATACTGTTTCAGAATGCCGGCAATTCTCTGTTCCAGAATTTTATATACCGCAATCTGCAGGTCATAATCAATCGAAAGATAGACGTTATTTCCCTGTTTTGGCTCAACCAGGGATCCCTCTACCGTTTCCAGCTCTTTTCCGACGTTATTAACGATAATCTCTTCTGATCCGTCGGTTCCCTGAAGGATTGTCTCCATATACTGTTCCAGACCAGATTTTCCGACGATGGATTCCGTGGAATACGTTTCTTCTTTTCCCTGGCTCTTCAGCTCTTCATTCAGTTCTGTCAGCTCGTCTGAGGACGCCTGGCCCGTATAACCGATCAGAGAGGAAAAATACTTTCCGTCATAATATACACGCTCGGAATCTTCCGAAATGCTGACACCCTGCAGAACATCTTCATTCTCTGCAATCGATGCAGTTGTATTGCTGCTGACGCCGGAAGCAACTGTCACGCGGACATACTTCTGATAATTCGTCTGTTTCATCTTATAGCGGATCACCAGAATTTCCAGACGCTCCTGATTGGAAAGAGAAAGGACAGCATTTCCGGATTCGTCTGTCTGGTATGGAAGACCATACTCTTCAAAATCTTTGGCAGCATATGCGTATTTTTCATCGTCAGAATAGGCATCCAGGCCAAAGCCGTCCGGTCCGGCAAGAAATGTCATCAGCGTTTCGGCACTGGAACTCTTCTGTTCTGCCGTCATATCGTCGATTTTCTTCTGTCCATAAATGTCTGCACGGAAACGGTCGCGGGTCGTTCCCTCTTCACCTGTAAAAACAAACGCACCGTTCTCATCCACTTCAATCGGGAAGGTGCTGGTGTCAATCGAGTCTCCGTTTGCACGAATCAGCTTACAGAGACGATAGAGTTCTGCGTTCAGAGAGAGAATACGTTCTTTTGTCGTGTTGTACGTTCCGTTATCCTCGATGGTTACAGAGTAGGAAACCTTATTTCCAGCGATCAGTTTTCCGTTCCTGTCATAAATATTTCCTCTTGTACTCTCAAGGGTTCTGGTTTTTGTGATTTGCAGTTCAAAATTATCCGCATACTCTTCTCCATGCACTACCTGCAGGATAAAAAGTCTTCCGATCAGGACGGCAAACATAGCAAGGAAAACCACACCAAGCAATAGGGTGCGGTTTTCACCGAGTCTGCGGAAAAGTTTTCTTATCTTCTTAGCCATGGCGACTGTTGTCCTTCCATTTCATTTTCGGTCAGTTTACGGTTGATGATAAATAAAAGCCGGTAAAGCAGAATGGAGAGCACTACCGTGTATACCATTTCCGGCAGAATAATATGCGCCAGATAATCGAAAAAGTGCAGGCGCACGCGCAGCAGGAACTGCAGCACATACATCAGCAGACTGTAGACAAGATCGCTGGCAGCGACCAGTACAATGTGTACCTTAATATCATCGTCATAGAAGACTTTGCAGAAAAAGCCGTTCAGATAACCGATATACATGTAGAGCAGTGCGTAAAATCCAAACAGGCTGCCGTAGAACAGATCAATCATCAGACCGCTGAAAAATCCGACCATCAGTCCCTCTTTTTTTCCGCGCATCAGCCCAAAGGCGGACGTCAAAATCAGAAGAAGGTTCGGCGTTACGGACGCGATCTGAAAATACTGAAATACAGTTGTCTGTAACAGGAAAGCTGCCAGAATCAGAAAGGCAAGCGTGATTTTTCTGCGCATTTACTCTCCTCCCTGCTGTTTTAATTCTTTGATCACGAGAACTTCCTGAATATGTTGAAAATCCACAACAGGAATGATGTATCCCTTTTTCGTCAGGTGATTGGAGTCCTCGGTGATTTCACTAACATAGCCGATCAGAATACCGCGGAGGTATTTATCACTGATGTTCGATGTCACAATCTTTTCGCCCTCAGCTACCGTGTCGGTTGTATTCAGCTGGGAAAAGGCAAGCTTTCCGTCGCTGATCAGGCGCAGATCACCCGATACAATACACGTATCCGAGGTAGATGCTGTCATGGCGCTCACGGAACTGGAGTCATCAATGATAGAGCGGACAGTAGCGGAATTGGAACTTACCTCCTCAACAAGTCCAACAAGGCCGCCGTCTGCAATAACGTTCATATCTTTCTGAATCCCGTCATTTGATCCTTTGTTGATGACAAAGGTATCATACCAGTTGCCCGGATCCTTTGAGATGACCTGTGCTGCTACTTTTTCATATTCCGAGTAGGACTGGTCCAGCTGATACAGCTCCTGAAGACGCTGCAGCTCCTGCTGATCCTGTACAAGCTGATTGTTTTCCTCAGTCAGATCCGTGACCTTCTGTTCAAGCTCCTCTTTCTCGGCAGACAGTTTTTTGACGTTCTGGAAACCGGTCAGACAGTCTGTCAAATACGCACCGATCTGGTTAATTCCGTTCTGAAACGGGATGATCACAAAGCCTGCGGCTTCCCGGATCGGCGTGACCGGCATTTTGTCTGCTGCACTGCCTAAAATGCCGGAGAGACACAGGAACGTCATGATGAAAAGTAAATGTTTGCTTTTTAGCTGAAATTTTTTCTTCTTATTCATAGCGGGTCCTTTTTGATAGATTTACTTCTTTTTATTTACCGTGTAAGCCCAGCGATGCAGCGCATCGTGCGTGATCAGTTCCTTGAGCCCACAGATGGTACAGAGGTCATAATACTGGGAAAGCTGCACCGGACAGCCGAGCTGTCTTGAAAGATAGCGGTCAATGTTCGGAATCCTTGTGCTTCCGCCGGTGATGTAAATACCCTCTTTCTGGATATGATCGTGGATCTGCGGCGGTGTACGCTCCAGCGCATGCTTGATTTCCTCGCCGATCTCATTAACACCGGAAAGGAGTGCTTCGTTTACGAGGGAAGAAGTAATGATCCCTTCCATTGGAAGACCGGATGCACCATCTACGCCGCGCACCTTCCGCGCCTCTTTTTTGTCTGTTCCAAGATCAGCCAGCGCAATCTTGACACGTTTGGCTGTTTTGGAGCCAATCTGGAAATTGTTTTTGCGGCGGTTCAGATTGCATATCGATTCATTGAACTGTTTTCCGCCTACCTGGATGATTCTGGAAAAAATAACCCTCGCGTTGGCGATAACAGAAATCTCTGTGCTCTGCGCTCCGATGTTGACAATCATGGAACCCTTCGTGCGGTTGATCGGAATGCCAAGTGCCAGCGCATCCGCGATTGGTTTATCCACAAGATACATGCGGCAGTTTTTTAAGGCTCCCTTATGTGCAATCGTATAATAAGAACGCCGTTCAATCTCTGTCATATCGCAGGGAACTGAAAAGTACAGCTCCGGGCGGTATCCCATGTGGCGCGTACAGCGGTGGAGAAGCGTGTGCAAAACGGCTTCTACCATCAATACATTCGCAATGCGTCCGTTGCTCATGGGGGTAATTACCTCGATATTGGAAGGCGTTCTCTCGTGCATTTCATATGCGTAATTTCCAACGGCAATCACCTGTTCGCGGTTGCGTATGGCAATCATATTTTTTTCTTTTGTGATTGTGTCTTTCTTCAGGTCATAGATTTTGACGGTACTGGTGCCAAGGTCTATGCCGTATACATTTCGAATCTGCATCGTGCTCCTTTAACTTGTTCCCTTCCTTTGGGCATTTCTGCCTCGGATTTTCGGGATCAGATTCCCTGTTCCAGCATACTGGTATAACAGTGATCCCCGATAATAATGTGATCCAGCAGGGTAATGCCGAGCATTTCGCCCGCCCGCCGGATCTGCCGTGTCACGGTAATGTCGTCACCGCTTGGTTCCGGGATTCCGCTTGGATGGTTGTGAACCAGCAGAATATGAACCGCACGGAACTGCAGTGCCGCAAGAAAAAGCTCCCGCGGCGAAATCATCGTCGCATTGACCGTTCCTCTTGTGATTTCCTTTTCTCCGAGAAGCTGATTTTTTGTGTCCAGCATCATGCAGAGAAGAACCTCCTGATCCTCGTGGCGGAGACGTTCCATGTAATAATCCGCAATGGAAGCCGGATCATGAAAGCAGAGACCTTTTCTTGCTCCGGCCGCGGCCATTCGTTTGGAAAGCTCACCGATGCACTGGAGCTGGATCGCTTTTACTTCCCCGACTCCGCGGATCTGCAGAAGTTCCTGTCTTGTACAGTGATAGAGTCCTAACAGGCCCTCCTCTTTTCCGGGAAGGGAAAGAATTTCTCTTGCGAGCTCCAGGGATGTTTTTCCCCTTGCCCCACATCGTAAAATGACAGCCAGAAGCTCCGCGTCGGAAAGGCTTTCCGGGCCGTTTTCCAGGCATTTTTCATATGGCTGTTCCATCGTCGGCAGGTTTCGTAATCCATTTTTTCTCATGTATTCCTCCCACCACTCTTCCGGGAATTTTCATGGAATACATTGGTTTGAATCACCCATCATTCTAGCACAACTTTCCGCAGATGTATAGGAATTATGAAAAATTCATATATTTTTTTGCAATTTCCTCTGCCGTTTTTAATCCGTCCATGGCTGCGGAAGTGATGCCTCCCGCATAGCCTGCGCCCTCTCCGCACGGGTAAAGACCGGTAAGCGACGAACTTTCGAGCGTTTCATTTCTTACAATGCGGACCGGTGACGAGGTACGCGCTTCCACGCCGGAAAGAACGGCGTCCGGACGGGAAAAGCCGTGGATTTTCCGCTCAGATGCACGAATGCCTTCCACAAGGGAGTCTCCGATAAACGTCGGAAGAACTTCCCGCAGATTGGCGAAAGTCCATTCTCCGCAGATGGAAGGGGTTACCTCTCCAAGTGCTGTAGAAACTCTGTTTTCACAGAAATCACCAAAAAGCTGCACCGGAACTTTGCCTTTTCCGGCTTCCCACGCAGCGTGTTCAAGTGCTCTCTGGAATGCCACACCATCGAGTACGTCCGGCGTTCCCTCTACATGGTAAGGGCGGTAGTCTTCCGGTGTTACGGTGACAATCATAGCGCTGTTCGCATTTTTACCTTCCCGGTCAGAATAACTCATACCGTTGACGCAGGTGCGTTCCGCTTCCGAGGATGCGTTGACAACATAGCCGCCGGGACACATGCAGAATGAGTACACACCTCTTCCGTTTTCACACTGATTGGTGAGCTTATACGGTGCTGCCCCAAGAAAATCCGGTGCCTCCGGTCCGTACTGATCCTCCGTGATCATCTTCTGCGGATGCTCAATGCGGACGCCGACAGCGAAGGATTTTGCTTCCATGGAGATCTTATTTTCGCAGAGTTTAAAGAAGGTATCGCGTGCAGAGTGGCCGATCGCAAGGACTGCCGTCTCCGCGGCAATCTTCTCGGTTTCATTGACGGTTACAGAAGTGAGTCTGCCGTTTTCAATCCCAAAGTCCGTCACTTTTGCTCCGAAACGGACTTCTCCGCCCCATGCCTCGATCTTTTTCCGCATCGTTGTCACAATTCCGATGAGCTGATCTGTGCCAAGGTGCGGTTTCTGATCATACAGAATTTCTTCCGGTGCCCCGCATTCCGTGAAGGTCCGGAGTACCTCACGGTTTCTGCCGGATGGATCCTTCACCGAAGTGTTTAATTTTCCATCCGAAAACGTACCGGCGCCGCCCTCTCCGAACTGTACGTTCGATTCCGGGTTCAGAACGCCGGTTTTCCAGAACGCATCGACACTTTTCTTTCTCTGTTCTGCAGATTCGCCGCGCTCCAGAACGAGCGGACGGTAGCCATGCTTTGCGAGAACATAGGCACAAAAAAGCCCTGCCGGACCGCTTCCGATAATAACCGGCCGGTGAACAAGAGTCTGTTCTCCGGATTTTGGGAACACATATGGCTTTTTCTCCGCTTTTACGATCTGGTTATTTTTCGCCTTCCGCAGTACGGCGTTCTCATCTTTTACTTTTACATCAAGCTGATAAACGTATTTTAATTCGGATTTCTTTCTGGCATCAATTGAGCGGCGTAAGAGCTCAATTTCCTGCAGATCGTGTTTTCCGATTTTCAGTGTTTTTCTTATTTTCTGTTCCAGTTCCTCCTGTGTGTGAGTGACTGGAAGCTTTAATTGCTGTATCCGAATCATGTATGTTCTCCTGCTGCAGCTCTTCCGGCTGCACTTCCGCTGGACCAGGCCCACTGGAGATTGTAGCCGCCGCAGACGCCGTCGACGTCCAGGGCTTCTCCCGCAAAGAAAATACCAGGGTGCTGTACCGATTCCAGAGAATCCGTAAGCTGGTCGAGCGTGATGCCGCCCGCACACACCTGGGCTTTTCCAAAGTCGGTCTGGCCGGTGATCTGTAAACGATATGATTTGATGGCGCCTGCCATTTCTTCCGGAATCTTTTTCTTTCCGATCAGAACCGGAATGAGTTTTTCCGGAAGAAGGCCGATCAGAAGCTCTTTTGGCGCTTTATACGGGCAGATTTCCTGCCGTCTGACAAATTCTGCAGTAAGCTCCGATTCCGTCAGTTCCGGAAAGAAGTCTACGAGAAGTTCAGCGCGTTTTTTCTGCATGCAGGCGCGCACAGCGAACCGGGAAATCTGGAATACCGGGATGCCGGAGACACCGTAGTCGGTAAGCTGCAGTTCTCCCTGTTCCGTCAGAATCTCCTGATTTTCAACCAGAAGCGTAATCTTCGCGCGCACCCGAACACCCGCCCAGGAGGAAAACTGGTTTCCTTTGCAGCGGAGCGGGCAGAGGGCCGGGGAAAACGGAATCGAAGCGAGCTGAAGCTGATCGGCAAATCGAAGTGTATCTCCGTCGGAACCGGCGATCTGGGAAGCACAGCTTCCGCAGCAGATGATGACGCTGTCAGCCGGGTACTGCCATCCTTCGGTGCGCACCAGATAACCATTTTCGGCTTTTTCCACTGCAACAGCCGTTTCCCGTGTCTTGATTTTTACCTTTCGGAATCTGGCTTCCAAAACCAGCAGATCAAGAACGGACTGTGCCTGCTCGCTGGCCGGATAAAGCCAGCCTTCACGGCTCCGGATGCGGATGCCGAGCTGTTCAAAAAACTGTTCGGTGTCCTGTTCGGTAAACTGTTCGAGAACCCGTGATGCACGCTCCTGATTTCCCGTGCGGTAGCACGATGCATCCTGATAACGATTGGTAAAATTACACCGTCCGTTTCCGGTCGCAAGAAGCTTTCTGCCCGGTTTATCGTTCTTTTCCAGAACGGTGACCGCGGCACCGAGACGTGAGGCCCAAATTGCCGCCATCAGTCCGCTCGCGCCGCCGCCGATAATTACCACATTTTTTGCCATTATAATGTCACCATACCGGCATCGACGAGTTTCTGAAGACTCATCAGAATACCGAATTTTGCGTGCTGCCACGTAAGCCCACCCTGAAAATAGACAGCGTACGGCGGTTTGATCGGTCCATCGGCAGAAAGTTCAATGGAAGAGCCCTGCACGAAAGCGCCAGCTGCCATGATAACTGGGCTGTCGTAACCTGGCATATCCCAAGGTTCCGGGGAAACGAAGCTGTCGACCGGGGCAGCTGCCTGGATACCCTGGCAGAATGCGATGACGCCTTCCGGTTTTCCAAAGGTTACCGCCTGAATGATGTCGTGACGGCTCTCGGTTCCGTTTGGAACAACGGCAAATCCCAGTTTCTCATAAACATTTGCAGCAAAGACAGCACCTTTTAATGCCGCTGCGGTAACGGTCGGTGCCAGGAAGAATCCCTGGTAGAAGGAACCGTTCACACCGAGTGTTGCGCCAACCTCTTTTCCAAGTCCCGGGGAGAGCAGACGGTATGCTGCATTTTCCACGTACTTTTTCTTTCCAACAATGTAACCGCCGGCCGGAGCCAGTCCGCCGCCCGGGTTTTTGATCAGGGATCCGACCATCAGATCTGCACCGACATTGGTCGGTTCGATCGTCTCCACGAACTCGCCGTAGCAGTTATCGACCATACAGATGACATCTGGTTTGATATTTTTAATAAATGCAATCAGTTCACCGATGCGGGTAACAGAAAGCGTCGGTCTGGTCTGATATCCTTTCGACCTCTGAATCGTCACCATCTTTGTCTTTTTGTTGATGGCATTTTTGATTCCTTCGTAATCGAAAGAGCCGTCCTCTTTTAAATCTACCTGGCGGTAAGTTACGCCATATTCCGCAAGAGATCCGACGGACGGGCGGATGCCGATCACTTCCTCAAGGGTGTCGTACGGTTTTCCAACAGGAGAAAGCAGTTCGTCGCCCGGGCGGAGATTTCCGGAAAGCGCCGTTGCAAGCGCATGGGTTCCGCAGGCGATCTGCGGGCGTACCAGTGCATCCTCAGTGCCGAAGCACGTTGCATAGACCTGCTCCAGCGTATCACGTCCCAGGTCATTGTATCCGTATCCTGTGGTTCCATATAAGCATGCCTCGCTGACCTTGCTTGCCTGCATGGCGTGGATGACCTTTAACTGGTTGTATTCTGCGATTTCATCAATTTTTGCAAAACGCTCTTTTAATTCTTCCTCAATTTTCGTTCCAAATGCGAAAACCTCTTTGGAAATGCCAAGTGTGCTGTACATAGCAGCTTTTTCTGTCAACATGATTGTTCTCCTTCTTCCTTTGCATCGGCCGAAACGATTTCGTTCCAGCGATCCAGCATATATGATAATATTTTTTCTTCGTTGTAGTCAAAATCCGGCTTGTTCAGCCAGATCACATCCTTTTCCCGTCGGAACCAGGTCAGCTGCCGTTTGGCAAAATGACGGGTGTCCCGCTTGATGATATAGACGGCCTCCTCCAGCGTGCATTCGCCCGCAAGATATGGGAAGAGTTCTTTGTAGCCCAGTCCCTGCATGGAGACAAGATCTCTTGTGTATCCCATTTCTTTCAAACGGAAAACTTCATCAACCAGTCCGTCGCGGATCATCTGATCGACACGCCTGTCAATGCAGTCATACAGAATCGAACGTTCGTCGTTCAGCACAAAATAAGCAGAACAGTACGGAGATTCCTTCTGCTTCTGCTCCTCGTTGTGCTCCGAAATCTTCTGTCCTGTCTCGTGATAATATTCCAGCGCCCGGATTACACGTTTTACATTATTCGGGTGAATCGTCTCCGCGGAAGCAGGATCAACCTCGGAAAGTTCCCGGTACAGTTCTGCCGCGCCTTCCTCCGTTGCTGCTTTTTCTTCCAGCTGTTTCCGGATCGGCAGTTCACCGTGCGATTCCGTAAAATCAACTTCTTTTAAAAGCGCCTGGATATAAAAGCCGGTGCCGCCCGTCACGATCGGAATCTGTCCGGCGGCGTATATTTTTTCCATCGCTTCATGCGCCAGTTCCACAAACTTCACGACGTGAAACTCTTCGGAAGGATCGAGCACATCGATCAGATAATGCGGAACGCCGCACATCTCCTCCGGGCGGATTTTGGCAGATCCGATATCCATATGGCGGTAGACCTGCATGGAATCCGCGGAGATAATGGCCCCATTTACCGCTTTGGCAAGCGAAATCGACA
Organism: Blautia sp. AM28-27; assembly: GCF_003480905.1. Lineage (NCBI taxonomy): Bacteria > Bacillati > Bacillota > Clostridia > Lachnospirales > Lachnospiraceae > Blautia > Blautia sp. AM28-27. The sequence goes on along the minus strand of NZ_QUJK01000005.1, from coordinate 91,851 downwards.
GCTTCGTCTTACCGACAGCGGTCGGACCGGTCAGGATAATCAAAGGTTTTTTCAAAAAAATCACCTACACAATTCTCTTAAATTTCTTTTCCAGTTCCCGTTTCGAGAGGGAAATGATCGTCGGCCGGCCGTGCGGGCAGTGATACGGATCTTCGAGCGCCAAAAGCTCGGCAATGAGCTGCTCAGCCTCTGCATAGGAAAGATGATTGTTGCCCTTTACGGCGGCCTTGCACGACATTGTCGCCAGACGGTCTTTTAAAATCTCCAGCGGCTTTTCGCGGACCTCCTCAAGATTGTCGAGAATCTCGATAAACAGCTCCTCCGTCGCAATACCGTACAGGTTGTGCGGCACGGCGTTGATCGCATAGTCTTTTCCGCCGAACGGGGAAATTTCGTAGCCGAAGGACTGGAAAACGTCCATGTAACGGGTCACAAGATCCGCTTCCTGCGGCGTTAAGGAGACGATCAGCGGAGGACTCACCATCTGGGAGGTGACGTTCTTTTCCCGGTAATTTTTCATCATCCGCTCGAACAGTACCTTTTCGTGCGCGGCATGCTGATCGATGATGTAGAGATTCTCGCCGTACTGAATCAGCCAGTACGTATCGAAAACCTGGCCGATGATGCGGTGCGATTTCTCTGCCTCCGGGGTAAGAAACTGCTCATCAAAGAGCTGCATCTGGCCTTCTGGCTCAGGCGAAGCAGATGCAGATGAGGATTCTTCCGGCATGGAAGATACCGTTGGAGCTGCATCTGGCTCCTGCTGATGCTGTATTGCGTCCGCGTTTGAGAGGTCTGCCGTCTTTGGCACGTTTCCTGCACCCGGCTCAAACAGTTCTTCCTCTTCCCGCGTCATTCCCGTCATCTGCTGAACCGGCACATACGTTTTCGCTGCGCGGTATCCATTTCGTTCCACCTCCGGGAAAATTGGCATTCTTCTGCTCTGGCTGGAAACCGGCTCCACCGGAAGGGACTGCCGTGCAAAGCCTTCTTTTACCTGCCGTTTCTGCTCGAACGGTTCCGGAACAACAATCTGTTCTTTCCGTGCCGCTTTTTCCTCTGCTTTCCGTTCCCTGTCGGAAGAAAGCGAAACCTTCACAATCTGCTCCCTGTGATTCAGCGCATCCGAGATCATATCACGCATCTGGCGGTAAATCTCCTCCTGATGGGAAAAACGAAGCTCCATCTTCGTCGGATGCACATTGACATCCACCGCCTCTCCATCCATCTGGACATAGAACAGCGTAAACGGATATTTATGCTGCATCATCGATGTCTGATATCCGTCCTCAATCGCACGGGCGAGCAGCTTGCTCCGCACATACCGTCCATTCACGTAATAATTTTCAAAATTCCGGTTTCCCCTCGAGATCACCGGTTTTCCAATAAAACCATCAATCGTCATCAGCGGGCTTTCCGAGTGAATCTCGATCAGCTCCCGCGCGATGTCGCGGCCGTAAATATTATAGACCAGTTCTTTTAAATTCCGGTTGCCGCTTGTATGAAGCTTCACCTGCGAATTGACCATGTATTTAAACGAAATGCCCGGATGGGACAGAGCGAGCTGCTCCACCACAGAAGTCACCGCATTCGCCTCCGTAACCGGCGTTTTTAAGAATTTCTGACGAGCCGGCGTGTTGTAAAAAAGATTCCGGACCAGAAAGGTTGTTCCGGTCGGGGCACCGACCTCCTCATTGGCCTTCTCCGCGCCGCCCTCAATCACATACCGCGTTCCCGTCAGCGCATCCGGCGTTTTCGTAATCATCTCGATCTGCGCAACCGCCGAGATACTCGAGAGCGCCTCGCCGCGGAAGCCAAGAGATGCAATCTGCACGAGTTCTTCCACGGAACGGATCTTGCTCGTCGCATGGCGCAGAAAAGCGAGCGGCACCTGTTCGGCCGGAATGCCGCTTCCATTGTCCGTGATCCGCACCAGCGAAATACCGCCGTCGCGGATTTCCACGGTGATCGCCGTCGCACCGGCGTCCATTGCATTTTCCACCAGCTCCTTTACCACGGAAGCCGGCCGTTCCACGACCTCACCGGCCGCAATTTTATCGATCGTATTCTGATCCAGTACTGCTATGGTAGCCATGTTGTTCCTTTCTGTTTCGGATTGATTCTAACTTATGTTCTGATCCAGTATTCCCCTATTTCCAGCGGTTTTTCACCTTTCCCTGGAAACGGTACAGGGTATTTAAAGCATCCATCGGTGTCATATTCGAGATATCAAGCTCCGAGAGCTCTTTGATGATATCATCGTCCTGCACCGTATCGAACAGCGACATCTGTGCCATATCGACCTCGTCGTAGTGAACCGGCTTTGCCTTCGGTTTCTTCTGCATGGTCAGATCCTTGACCGCAGCAGTGATATCGGCATCGCTCAGCTGCTCCACCAGCTCCTGCGCCCGGGAGAGCACTGACTCCGGCACTCCCGCAAGACGCGCTACCTGGATACCGTAGCTCTTATCTGCGCCGCCCTGTACAATTTTACGCAGGAATACGATATCGTCGCCCTTTTCCTTGACGGCAATACAGTAGTTGTGCACGCCCGGAAGCTTTCCTTCAAGCTCAGTCAGCTCATGGTAATGCGTAGCGAACAGTGTCTTTGCGCCGAGCAGCTTCGGATTCGCCACATGCTCAATCACCGCCCAGGCGATCGAAAGACCGTCGAACGTACTCGTTCCTCTTCCGATCTCATCGAGAATCAGCAGACTGTTCGAGGTTGCATTCCGAAGAATATTTGCCACCTCCGTCATCTCAACCATAAACGTACTCTGGCCGCTTGCCAGGTCATCGGATGCGCCGACACGGGTAAAGATCCGGTCCACAATACCGATGTTTGCCTTCGAAGCCGGAACAAACGAACCGATCTGTGCCATCAGCACAATGAGGGCCGTCTGGCGCATATACGTCGATTTACCGGCCATGTTCGGTCCGGTGATGACGGAAACGCGGTGGTCACCGTTGTCAAGCAGGGTATCGTTTGCGATAAACATATCGTTTGGAATCATCTTCTCGACCACTGGGTGACGGCCATCCTTGATATCAATCTTTCCTCGGCTGTTCAGCTTCGGACGCACATAGTGATTGTGCTCGGCAACGTAGGAAAGTGATGCATACACATCGAGCCGTGCCAGAGCCTGCGCCGTGCGCTGAATCCGCTCCGCCTCACCGGCAACCGTATCGCGCACCGTACAGAAAAGATCATATTCCAGAGCGTACAGCTTGTCCTCTGCGCCAAGAATCGTATCTTCCAACTCCTTCAGACGCGGTGTGATGTAGCGCTCGGCGTTCGTCAGCGTCTGTTTTCTGGTATAGTAATCCGGTACAAGGTCTTTAAACGAGTTCGTAACTTCCAGATAATAGCCAAATACCTTGTTGTACTTGACCTTCATGTTTTTGATACCGGTTTTCTCCCGCTCACTCGCCTCAAGTTCACTCAGCCACTGCTTTCCTTCTGTCTTTGCATGGCGGTAATTATCGACCATCTCGTTGTAGCCGTCTTTGATCATACCGCCGTCGCGCATCAGATACGGCGGATCATCGACGATAGCTGCATCGACAAGCTGATAGAGATCCTCGAGCGGGTCCAGATCCTCCTGAACCTGCGCCAGTGCGCCGCCCTCAAACGAATTTAAAAGCTGTTTGATGTAAGGCAGCATCTGCAGCGATGATTTAAAGGCGATCAGGTCACGCGGGTTAGCAGACTGGTAACTGATTCTTCCGACGAGACGCTCCAGGTCATAGACCGGGCGGAGATATTCGCGGATTTCCTCGCGGATCATTGCCTGGCTGGTCAGGGCTTCCACTGCATCGAGCCGTGCGTTGATTTCCTCCTCGTCGATCAATGGCTGCTCTACGTAGCTTCGCAGAAGACGTGCGCCCATCGCCGTGCGGGTTTTATCGAGAACCCAGAGCAGGGAGCCGCGTTTCTGCTTCTCCCGCAGCGTTTCCACAAGTTCAAGATTCCGGCGGCTGGAGCTGTCGATCAGCATATATTTGTCTGTCACATACGGTGTAATCGAATTCATGTGAGACAGATCCGATTTCTGTGTCTCATGCAGATATTGGAACAGCGCACCGGCTGCAATTGTTCCGCAGTTGTAATCGGCGATGCCAAGGCCTTCCATCGTAGCAGCATGGAACTGTTCCTGCAGTGTACGGCGGCAGATGTCATCATCGAAATACCAGTCTTCCAATGCATTCACGCAGATATGAAGGCGGGTCCGGAGATCCTCCACATCGATCCCGCAGAGCAGGAACGACTGATTGCAGATGATTTCCGCCGGCATAAACTTCGTGATCTCATCCACCAGGCGGCGCGGCTTGTCCATTTCCGTGACGAGGCACTGGCCGGTCGAGATATCTGCTGTAGAGATACCGAAGCATCCCTCCATGCAGACGATCGACATGATGTAGTTGTTCTTCGTCTCATCAAGTCCCTGCGGGATCAGCGTCGTACCCGGTGTGACAACGCGGATGACTTCGCGCTTTACCATGCCCTTTGCCTGTTTCGGGTCCTCCATCTGCTCGCAGATCGCAACCTTATGGCCGTTCTCTACAAGACGGTTGATATACCCTTCTGCAGCGTGATACGGGATACCGCACATCGGAGCGCGCTCCTCCATGCCGCAGTCCTTTCCGGTCAGCGTAAGCTCAAGTTCTTTGGATACCAGGGTGGCATCCTCGAAGAACATTTCGTAGAAATCACCTAAGCGGTAAAACAAAATGGTATTAGCCGGGTCAGTCAAGCCCGTCTTCGTCTGGCAATAATGTACCATCATAGGCGAAAGCTTCTCACACTGATCCAGCGCATCCTGTGCTGTCACAGGCCGCGTGGACATCAGTGCCGGCGCTTTTACCGCTGTGTTTTTTGTTTCTGTATCGTTCATTTGTATTTCATACCTTTTCTCAAAAATAAATATAAGAAGTATAACAAACGTCATACCTGCACAATTTTAGCATGAAACCAGAAATTGTGCAAGATTCACAAGCGTATAAAATGCCCCCTTCCTGTCAGTGGTTTTTTCTCAAAACCAGCCGTCCAGGAAGCGAGCATTCCCTTTAATTTTTCTTTTTTTGTCTCCATTTTGAGAAAGACGAACCAATCAACAGGATCAGCACAAAAACAACGGCAACCGTTTCATAAATCTGCACGCCGGTGTTGACAGGATTGTCGTCAATTGAGCGGTAATCGCGCTCCAGACGCCACAGCATCGCCATCCGGTCCATGAAATCAATCTGCCGCGCGCCGTCCGTCTCGGTCTTAAAGACGGCACAGTAAAGATTCGTGTACCACTGGTCAAGAAGACTGACCCCTGATCGCCCGATCTTTCCGCTGCCGATCTCCTCGTCATTTTCATCATACAGAATCCTGCCGCTTCTCGAACTCTGGTAATCGAGCGGCGTTTCATCTACATCAAGGAAAATCAGTCTTGTATCTTTTCCATAGGAGGTATCCACATACTGCTCCTGCGCATAGCCAAGACACGTACCGGATGCGTCGTAATAGCCGTACGTCGTGCCGGAGCCTTCTCTGTCATTGATGGGCTCATCCTCCACATAGTCAATCGAAAACCACTCCTCATCGTTGATATAGACCGTATTCTTCTGAAGATAGCCCGCCACTTTTCCGTCTGCCACAATCTTCGTCTTTCGTTTACTTCCATACAGGTCAAAGTAGATTTCTATGGTTTCTGCCGATGTAAGCGCCTCTTTTGCCTCATCCGCAGTTGCAAACTCAGATTCCGGCACTTTTTCTTTTCCGCAGCCGCCAAGCACCAGAGCGGCGGCAAGAAAAAGACCAGCGGCTGTATATATTCTCTTTTTCAACTGCCTTTTTCCTCCGCCTTACTTGTTATCCTTGTAATACTCATTTGCCTCATCGTACATCATATCGAGCAAGGCGTATTTATCCTGGAAATCCATCACCTGCGTACCGTTATCCTCCAGGTTCACATAGAGATTGCACTGTGAACCGGACCAGTCCATCTCTTTTTTCGCAGAACCGATCACCGTTCCGCCCTCTGTATAAATGGTATGTCCATCCTCTGATGCGTAATATGGTTTTTCGTTCAGATCTGCATCGAGAAAAATAATGTAATACGCTTCCGGCATCTGATCCGGTGTCGTCACGCGCTCCTGTGCATAGCCAAGCAGGTTGTTGTCCGGATCATAGAATGCATAGGTAGTAGCGGATTTTGTCATCTTATTGATTTCTTCGTCCGTCACAATTTTCATATGGAACCATTCTTCGCCGGAAATAGAGATCGTCCAGGTCTGATCAAAGAGACCGCTGTTTTTCATATACGCGGCAGCCTTTTCATCCGCATAAATGTTTCCCGAAGCGTCAACGTTATCCAGATCACAGCGCATGCGGACGGACGAAGCCGATGCAAGGGCTTCTTTTGCCACATCCGCGTTTTCATACCCTAACTTTTCTTCTGCCGCCGAGCAGCCGCACAGAAGCAGAAGTCCTGCTGTAAAACCTAAAAACAATTTTGTCGTTTTTCTCATAGATTCCCCTCTCTTTCTTTTGTCAGGACCGATTGGAAAGACCGCCGTCCTTGTCGCGTGCCAGTTCTCTTGCCGCCATCACAGCGAGTGCGGTCAGCTGCGGCAGATATTTTGCATCGTAGACAATCAGAAACGCATTGTCGAACATGATGTTTCCGACGGTAAGATCCATATTGTCGACGATGGCGCCGATCATAGTTCCGTTCAGTTTTACCGAGTAATTGTGGCCGATGGAGCCGGCGTATTCCCGGAGTTCCAGTTTTCCCTCCGGCAGTTCCATCGAGAACTGATCCCGTACGAGTGCAAACTGCTTTTTCAACACACCATACGGCTCGCCGTACAGATAAAAACGGTACGTCGGCAGCGCGTGGAGCAGTTCCTTCGTCATACGGAAGATTTCGGTGTGCATCGCATCGTAGATATAAAATGTTTTCAGCGGCACGGTGCTGTCGATCTCGTAAACCAGGTTTCCGTCTGTATCCTCCAGATCGAAATGCTGGCCCGTCAGGCGGTAATCCTCCGTGAAGGTGTAAATCTGGGACGCCGAAATCTTCTGAAACGGCTGTACCGTTCCGGTTTTGACGAAATGCTCCAGATTCGCTTTTAATTCGCTCTGGAACATCATCAGATCGGAATGGTAGCTTAGATGGTCTGCGAGGTTCTCTGCAACATCTTCATGAATCGGATACACGGGTGTGGTGAGTTTCTTTTTGATAAAGCCTTCGATGAAGGAATATCCCAAATAACCGACATGACCGTCTTTGGTCAGCCAGAAGTAGAGATATTCTCCCTTGGCGTCCGGTCCGAAAACGTGTGCTTTCTGCCGCATCGTGTAGAATTTTGCAAGCCATGCAGAACCGAACGGTGTATCGACGTTCTTGTAAGCCTCATAAAATTCTTCGATTTTCCGCGGCTTCTCCATGGAGATCATGGCAATCATATCCGTCATGGAATTGTAGCTCTCCGGGGTTGCCATGGACCAGATGGCAATGCCGAAAATCAGGACAACCGTGGCGATGGTGAGTGTGATCGTCTCTCCGTAGCCGACCGCCATCAGATAGATGCCCAGCAGCGTGACAGCGCCGCCTGCGATGCGGAATTTCCATTTTCTCTTTTTCAACTGAATACCGCCTCCTCTCTTTTCGTTACTTTTATTGTACTTGCTCCCCTTTTTTGTGTCAATTGAAACTCGCTCCTCCGCTCTATTTTGTTCTGCCTGGCGGGACAAAGAAAGCGTGTCGGCGCATCTTTTTTTGTCAGAATGCATCCGGCACGCTTTGTTTCAAAAATTTAATGAACGAAAAGAAATTATGAAATTAGAATCACGCGTCCCGTTTCTGCCATAGTTCGGTGGGAAATGGAAATTACGGTACGGTTTTTGGAAACCCTTTGCAATGCATTTAATACCATTTTTTCCGTCTCTGCATCAAGGTTTGCGGTAATCTCATCGAGGAGCAGAATTTCAGGCTCCGCTGCGGCTGCACGGGCAATCGAGAGGAGCTGCCACTGACCCTGTGAGAAGAGATCCTGTGTACAGATCGTATCATATTGGTCCGGAAGCGCCTCGATGGTCTTTGCAAGTCCGGTCAGCTCTGCTGCTTTTTTTACATCTGTATCCGAAATCTTTGCATCATACAAAGTAATCTGGTCTTTTACCGATCCCGGCACCATGTGGAACGACTGCTCCACATAGCCGAAAACCTTTCGTTTCTTTGCATCCGGCAGATCGACAGATGGAACGCCCCAAATCAGAATCTTTCCTTTCTGTGGCTCATATAAACCGAGCAGCAGTTTGAAAATGGTACTCTTTCCGGCACCTGTTCGTCCCGAAAGTGTTACCCGCTCGCCTTTTTTGATCTGCAGACTTACATCGTTTAAGATGACCTGGCTTTCGTCATATCCAAACGTCACATTTTTTAACTCAGCCGCCATGCCGTAATCTGTATTTGCAGTCAGCGCAGCCGGCTCTTTCTTCTCTTTCAGGCTGTAAAATTCATTGATTCTTTCCATACCGGCAAACGCAGACTGAATTGTCTGGATTTCCATACCAAGGCTTTCGACCGGAGCAAAGATCTGGGAAATATAGTTTATAACAGCAACGGCGGTTCCGGCGGACATGCCGAACAGCTTTAAAACGATCGGATTGCCGGAGGCCGAAAGCAGCATGACACCAGCAACAACAATGGCATTTAAAATCAGGATGACCGGAGAATAGACGGCATCGTAAAAATTGGTCTTCTCCATTGCGCTGTAGCTGTCATCAATATAGTGCGCATACTGCTGCTCCATATACGTCTCTTTCTGCAGACAGTGGATGGTACGGATGTTGTGCAGCGTCTCTGGAACGTGACCCGAAGCACGGCTGACTGCACGGCGGTTGGCAATCTGGGAGGCCAGCATGTTTTTCTGGATGTAACGGGTAAAGAGGAACAGAACAGGGAGTAAAATAATCAGAACAATCGTAAGTCCACGATTAGTCACCCAGATGACGGCAAGAATGCTTAAGATTTTGCACGCATCGGCAAACATACTGATGATCCCGGAGGTAAACAGGTTTTCCACTGTGTCGACGTCACCGACAAATCTTGATACGAGAGCGCCCGGCTCCTGGCGGTTCAGCTCGTTGGCGGATAGGCGTCCGAACTTTTCCATCAGACTGCTTCGGAGTGCATGTGTAATTTTCTGGCCGAATACCGTCAGAAGACTCTCTCGTGCCGACTCCAGAAGACCCGTCAGGGCAAGAAGTCCGAAATACAGCAGAATTCCTTCCATCCAGAGGGTATGCTTATTTGTCAAAAGGTCAATCAGCTGTGCCAGCACAAGAGGCGGGAGCAGTGCGAAAATAACCGCACCGCAGACGACTCCCAAAAGTACGGCTGATAAAACGCCGTGTTTTCGAACGGTTTCTTTGATTACCCGCAATACAGATTCTTTCTTTTGCATCAAAAGCTGCCTCCCTTCCTCTGATTGCTGCAGAGCTTTGCGTAAGACGGAACTGTTGCAAGGAGTTCCTCATGTGTGCCGACTTTCGTATGGCACTCATCCATCCAGATGACCTGATCCATCTGGTCGAACAGATAGAGGCGATGGGAAATGAGGATTATAATAGAGTCTTTTGCCAGCTCCTTTAAATTTACAAAAATTTGTGCCTCCGTCTCTTTGTCGAGTGCCGAAAACGGATCGTCGAGAACCAGAACCGGCCGTTTGTGGTACAGGGTTCGCGCAAAGGCAAGGCGCTGCGCCTGACCACCGGAGAGGCGGATACCGCCCGTTCCGACCAGAGTATGGATTCCGTTTTCCATTGCTTTCACTTCATCTTCCAGGCAGACGACTCGGATCATCTCCTCTGCGCCCTCTTTTCCCCCGAGACGGATATTCTCTTCCACGCTTCCATGGAACAGCTCCGGGTCATGGCCAAGATAACCGACCATGCGGTTCCGGTCTGCTTTTTCCATTTTTCCAAGTTCTTTTCCGCCGAAGGTGATGCTTCCCTCATACGGCGACTCGCAGAGAAAAGTCTTTCCAAGCGTTGACTTTCCGCATGCGACAGGTCCCGTTACACCGATGATCTGGCCAGGAGCCGCCTGAAACGACAGGTCATGGATGATCTCTTTTCCGTTTGGATAGGCAAAATGCAGGTGATCGACGTTAAGCTCTGCAGGTGCTGCGGCCGGAAGCTCCGGTTCGGCTTTCGAATTTTGCAACAGAGGTTTGATTCGTTTCCAGGAAACCTGCGCTTTATGTACCGCATTAAAAAGCTTTGCTGCGCTCGATGATTTGGTGGCAAGCTTCGTGTAGCAGGACAAAAATGTGATAAATACAGCAATGGTCCACGGTGTCCAACCCTCATGCAGGACGTTTCTGCCTCCAAAATACAGGATAAACAGAATGCTCGTCATCGAGATCATATGGTAAATCGGCGGCATAGCTGTGTTCCAGATATTGGCGCGCACAGCGGCAGATTCGTAAGCCGAAAGATTCTCCTCATAAGCGGCCTTTCTGTCCTCCTCGCAGCCAAAGACACGATAGGTGATCGCGTTTGCCGCACGGTCCAGGGTTGCGGCACTTAAAGCACCCGACTGCACCTTATAGGCGGCGCCTGTTTTCTGTACAATGACCTTCATCTTTTCCGCAATCACGTAGGAAACCGGCGGGAAAATCATACAGAGAAGGGCCAGCTTCCAGTCGTACCAAAGCAGCATGCACGCATAGGCGAGAAGAGCAACACCAGTATCAAAGATTTCCGTTGTAAATTTCCGCATTCCTTCTACGCAATCGTCTACATCGAGAATGGCCTTCGTCAGTACATTTCCGGTACCTTCCGCTTCCAGCTCCAAACGGCTTTTGCGAACCAGCGTTCCGTAAAGAATCTGCTTCATATGCCGGTTGACGTTGTTGGCAAATCTTCTGACATAGAACCGTTTGAAATAGCGGGAAACCTGCACAATGCCAATACTCACGACATAGGCCGTGACCAGCATCAGCATCTGGTGGAAGGTTCCTGTGCCGCCGAGGAGATCAACCAGCTTTCCTGTCATTTTTCCCTCAAACCAGGGGCCTGCAAGAAGTCCCAGGTTATAGATGAGACCGGAAACCGCAACAAAGAAGAGAGTTTTCCATTCTTCCTGAAAGTAAGAGAGTACCCGGTTCGGGCGAAAGGATTCATCCTTCATCGCCGCTGCCTCCTTCTGCTGTTGTTTTTATTGATTTATCTGCTTTTTCCCTTAAAATTTTTGAAAGTTCCGCAAAATGATTCTGCCGTTCTTTTTTCGATTTCCAGTACAGCTTGTCCAGTGTTTCGCAGAAGCTCTCTGCCTCTTTTTCCGGAAGCTCTGTAAGCAGCCATTCGTAAAAGAATGTTTCAATTTCCGCTTTGGAATTTTTCAAGGATTCTGCTTTTTCCGTAGCATACAGAAGCTGGCTTCTGCCGTCCCACGGATTCGGTTTCCGGATCAGATATCCCTTTGTCTCAAGGCTTGCAGCGCGCCTTGCAGCGGCTCCTTTATCAATCTTTAACTGTTCGCGCACTTCCGTCTGGGTGATGCCCGGATGATGGCGCACCAGATGGATAAAGTCAAATTCTGCCGTACCGATGCCTTCTTCTTTCATTGCCTGCATCGTAAATTTCCCGGCTTCCCGCGCTATTTTTGTTATTTTCCGTTCTGTTGGATCCATTTTTCTGTTCCTCCTGTCCATTCTCGATCTGTTTCAAATAGATGCATATACAACTAATTAGATGATAGTACAACTAATTGAAATTGTCAATCTCTAGATCTTATGGTTGACGAAGTATCGTCCGAACTTTATAATAGAAGTATTCGGCTGTTAAAAACAGTCAGTCTATCAATAAGGAGATGTATCTTATATGGAAAAGAAACATACGCGCGGCAGCTTTACCGGATCGATCGGCTTCGTGCTTGCTGCCGCAGGAAGCGCGGTTGGACTGGGAAATATCTGGCGTTTCCCTTATCTTGCCGCAAAAGACGGAGGCGGAACCTTTATTTTAGTTTATATCGTACTGGCTCTGACCTTTGGATTTACCCTGCTGACAACTGATATTGCCATCGGAAGAAAAACCGGACAAAGTCCGCTTGTCGCTTACGGTAAAATTCACCCGGGCTGGAACGGTCTTGGCCTTCTCGCCAGTATCGTGCCGGTTGTCATCCTGCCTTACTACTGCTCCATTGGCGGCTGGGTATTAAAATACCTGTCTGTGTTTATCACCGGACAGGGCGCTGCCGCTGCCGAAGATGGTTACTTTACCGGCTATATTACCGGTACATGGCAGCCGATTGTGTGGTTAGGAATCTATCTTTTTCTTACCGCATTCGTTGTATATCGTGGTGTCAATAAGGGAATTGAAAACTACAGCAAAATTCTGATGCCGATCCTTCTGATTTTAATCATCGGAATTTCCATTTTTTCGCTGACACTGACCCATACCGATGCAGACGGTGTAGTCCGTACGGGACTGCAGGGTATGAAAATTTATCTCGTTCCGAATTTTAAAGGAATGACGCTGCAGAAATTTTTCACCGTCTTTGTCGATGCACTCGGACAGCTTTTCTTTTCGATCAGCGTTGCGATGGGTATCATGGTTGCCTACGGTTCCTACGTAAAAAAAGAAACAAACCTGATGAAATCGATCAATCAGATTGAGATTTTTGACACCATCGTTGCGCTGCTTGCCGGTTTGATGATCGTTCCTGCTGTATTTACCTTTATGGGAACAGAGGGTATGTCCGCCGGCCCTGGTCTGATGTTTGTCTCCCTGCCGAAGGTCTTTCAGTCCATGGGAGCAGCAGGCGGTGTAATCGGAACCATTTTCTTTCTTATGGTCTCCTTTGCAGCCATTACATCTTCCGTATCGGTCATGGAGTCCATTGTTTCCTGTATGATCGACAAATTTCACATCAGCAGAAAGAAGAGCACTGTGATTGTAACCGTTTATGCGTGCCTCGTCGGTATCATCGTATGCCTCGGCTACAATGCGCTTTATTTTGAACTGAAGCTTCCAAATGGCGCAACGGCTCAGATCCTGGATGTCATGGATTTTATCAGCAATAACCTTCTGATGCCGCTCGTTGCACTTCTTTCCTGTATTCTGATCGGATGGGTTGTAAAGCCGCAGGTCATCATCGATGAGGTGACGCTGGGAGGATATAAGTTCGGTCGAAAGAGGCTGTATATCGTCATGGTGAAGTTTATTGCACCCGTGCTCCTTGCCGCACTGCTGCTGCAGTCGTTCGGTATTTTAAACGTCTGATCACTGCGATACCAGATTGCTATGTGCTTTGCACTCACGCAATCTTCAAAAACATTCGTAATCCGCTCATTTTCCTTCGAAAAATGGCTCCTTACTTATGTTTTTGGCGAGTCAAGAGATCAAAAAAGCATGTTTTCCGGTGGCTTTTCCAGAAAACATGCTTTTTTTGTGCCTGTCTGCACATATTTCTAACAGGTGAAACCCTTACATCCTGCGAATTAACGTTCCATTTACACCAAGTATCTCTCCATCAAATTCCCGGGCAAAAAGTACTTCCCCGTCTCCTTTTACTTTTATCTCCTCATCCGATGCGTTGAGCAGAACTTCGATTTTATTTCCCTCTTCGTCTAGTTTAATATACTCTACACACCGATCATTTTCATAACCATTCGGAAAATGGAAATGCAGGCTTCTGCACACTTTTTCATTTCTTCGAAGCATGATCAGTTTCCGCATCGTTGCAATTTTTTTCTGATTCTCTTCGCTTTCAATTTCACTCCAAGGCATACATCTTCTGCAGTCCGGATCATGAGCGCCTTCCATTGCGATCTCCGTTCCATAATAAATACAGGGGCTTCCCGGAAGCGTAAAAAGGATTGCAAGCTGCTGGTAGAACTTGTCCAGATCGTGAAAACGGTTCATCAGCCTCTCGGTATCGTGGGAATCCAGGAGATTAAAAAGTACATCGTTATTTTGCTGCATATACATGGTATAGCAACGGTTTACCATATATTCAAATTCTTCTTTTTTCATTGTTTTATCAAGAAAGAAATCATGGATTCCGCTCAGCAGCGGGTAGTTCATGACAGAATCATATTCATCTCCCTGCAGCCACTGGCTTGCATCATGCCAGATTTCCCCCAGAAGATAAATATCCGGCTTTATCGTTTTTAAATGCTCCCTTATCCGCTTTAAGAACCTGTGCGACACTTCGTTTCCTACATCGAAACGAATTCCGTCGATATCAAACTCCCGTACCCAGTCCTCACAGATTTTACAGAAATACTGTATCACCTCTTCGTTGTTTGTATTCAGCTTTGGCATCCCGTCTGTAAATGCAAAGGAATAGAACCGTCGGTCTCTGGTGTCTCCCCTTTTTTGAACCTGTTCCCAGCCTTCTACCATAAACCAGTCCGCATAACGAGACTCTTTTCCATGCTCCAGGATATCTATCCACGGCTCAAATTTTCTTCCACTATGATTAAACACCGCATCTACCATAATACGGATTCCTTTTTCATGTGCTTCTCTGCAAAGCGCTTTCATCGTCTCTGCATCGCCAAAGGACGGATCTATTTTTGTATAATCGGTCGTATCATATTTGTGGTTGGATTCTGCTTTCATGATCGGATTCAGATAAATACCGGTAATCCCAAGTTCCTGCAGATACGATAATCTCTGACGGATCCCTTCCAGGTTTCCTCCGAATTTTTCTTCGTTTGTTACGGTTCCGTGATTTCTCCAGGGTGTGATATCATCTCCGTTTTTTTCCGGTGTCCCGTTGCAGAACCGATCCGGGAAAATCTGATACCAGATCGTTTCGTTTACCCATGCCGGTGTGCGATTGATATCTGCCGGGTTCATCCAGGGTACAATAAAGCACTGCTGCATACGGCCATCCATCCGGAGCTGTTCTTCTGTCAGGAAACCATCCTCAAAATAATACCAGACTTCCTTTTCCGTCCGCAGCTCGAAATAATATTTGCATCTTTTGTATTCCGGAAGAAGCGTTGTTGTCCACCAGATCTGATAAGGCAGACGTTTTTTATATATCATTTCCTCTCTTTTTCCGATCCACTTTTCTTTTCCGCCCAAAATTCCGGCTTCATAAGGATCTCCGTAATGGATAAAAACCTGTTTTACATCATATCCTGTCTTGATATTGACAATCAGTCTGTCCTCATCCAGGGCATAACTCATCTGTTCTGAAGTTTTATGGTATACACCGCTAAATTCCATCTCATTTTCCTCCCGTATAGCTCTAAAGCTGTTTTTTGCATCCTTGTAAGAAACACGATCACTTTTTGTTTCGTATTGTTTCGTAACTTTACTATAAGCCTTTTTTATTTCTTCGTCAATCAATTTCCATTTTTCCCTACGCTTTCGTAAAATTCAGATAATTTTCAGGATGATTTTTGTGCAGGATGCTTTCTTTTTCGAAACTTAACGAAACATTTCTTTTTCAAGGTATTGATTGCTTTTTATCTTATGATTTTATATAATGATACCGGGATCAAAAGGTCTTTTGACACCTATGATAGCTGGGAGTTTACATTTTTTGTTTTGTGAAAGGATTGCCGATTATGACTACCATTCAGGATATTGCTGATAAAATGGGAGTTTCCAAGAGCACGGTATCCAAAGCGCTCAATGACGCGCCTGATATCAGCGAAGCTTTACGGAAACAGGTTTTGGAAACTGCCGTGGCTCTGGGTTATACGAAGCTGCGGCGTTATAAGAAACCGACGAAAAAAGTCTGTATTATAATAGAAAAGGAGAATATGCGGTATCAGGAACCGCATCATTTTGCCTATGATATCCTGGTGGGTTTTCGTCAGATGGCAGAACCGGCCGGATTTGATGTTGAAATTGTGCCTGTTGATATTAAGACCCAAAGAAGCCAGCATTATGATGTTTTCATGCTGGAGCATGATTATATAGGAGCTTTTGTGATCGGCTTTTCCCTGAGCGATCCCTGGATTCAGGACTTTAAAATCAGCCGCACACCGGCTGTTCTTTTCGACAACTATATAGTAGGGAATCCTTCCACCGCTTATGTAGGTATTGATAATGAGGAGGGAATGGAGCTTGCCGTCTCTTATCTAGCCGGACTTGGACACCGGAAGATCGCCTATCTGAGCAGCTCCCTCGGTGCCCGGGTTCTCCAGGCACGCCATGCTGCCTTTCTCCGTTCCATGCACCAGCATGGACTGAAGACTTCTCCTGCTGCGATCGGCTGTTCTTATTATCTGTCAGAATGTATGGAAAAGCATCTTCCCCGTTTCCTGGAAAACGGAATTACTGCTATTATTTGCAACCAGGATACCCTTGCAAGTGCAACGCTCACGCAATGTCAGCAGCTGGGATTCCAGATTCCTGATGATATCAGCATTATCGGATTTGATGATCTGCCGATTGCTGCTTGTACGTCACCGCCCCTTACAACCATCAGACAAGATCGGCTGGAGCTCGGAAAAAGTGGATTTTTTGCATTGTCAAGTCTTCTCAATCGCATCCCGATCAGTACATATTTGTTGCATGCACAGCTGATTCAGCGGGAATCGACAGGAAAGGTTCCTTCATAAATTCATCTCATCAACAATATTTGCCGGTTTTGCAGTCATTTCTACCCATGCCGGAATAAAACCGCTTTTAACAGCGTTTCTTACAGATCTGACATTAGACCAGGCGGTACAGTAAAACGGTACTTTACCCCTGTTTATGATCTCTTTTGTAAGTCTGCTTGTCAGTGCAGAGGCAATCCCCTCTCGTCTGTATTCCGGCAAAACATCCACACCGATCTGCCACATATCGTCGCAATCGGCAGAACAGGCAGCAAGTCCCACCAGCGTGCTTCCGTCATATGCGCCGACGCCAAGTACATCCAGATTCTTCCGATCTTCGCAAAGCGCATTGCTCCATTCCGGTCGATACAAATCCGCAAAATCTTCCTGTGTCAATACTCGTGTCTCATAGGCGCAGGAAAGAGTCGGTATCCGGCTGATGTCCGGCAGATAGTATTCTGCCATGAAACATATTTTGTGACCTTTTTCAGCTAAACGTTCATTCAGCCAATGCATGTTTGGTGTCTCAAAACAGTGGTAAAATTCGAATTTGTCTACATACGCAGATACCAGATCCATCGTCTCCGGTATGGAAGCCGCCATGATATTATTTCCATAGGAAACCAGATTGCAGGTAATAGGCTCTTTCAAATATTTGCGGGCCTTCTTTCCTAATTTTATGGGAACAACAACATTTTTGTCCGCCTTGAAATCTTCCACGCGGCACCCCATATCTTCCGCAGACTGCCTCATGGCAAGCTCCATCATTTCACGATTCATCATATGCTTTTCTCCTTTATGAGTTTGTAATAGAAACTGCTGGGCATCAGAGAAGCTCATTCCCTGCAGTTATTTCTGTGGATCAATTTATGATTATTCCTGGCTCTTTTTCATCTCTGCCTCAAATGTGTTTTCCGTCATATGCGCCCGCAGAATATGAAGCAGCACTCCCGCCGCCCGCTCCATTGCAGCCGGATCGATAGAGGAATAGTTCATGACATACGTATTTTCCTGCTTTATTGCCTCCGCCGCATCCGCGTAATAGCCGGAGAGCGGCTTTAATTTCACACCACGGGATTTCGCCTGCGTGACAATCGACTCTTCTTTCAAATCCGTGCGAAGATGCATCAGAAAATGAACGCCTGCTTCTTCCTCCTCGATGGTCACGTAATCACCGAGCGGCTTCTTTTCGAGTTCCTGTAAAATCAGATCTCGTTTGTTCTGATAATAGTTTCGCAGCCGGTTGATATGTTTTTCGAAACTGCCATTCTCAATAAACTCTGCCAGTGTGTACTGCTCAAAGTTGGAGACGGTGCAGGAATAAAACGACAGCTCGCGATAAAATTTCTCCGCTAATGTCTGCGGAAGCACCATATAGCTGATCCGTACCGTGGAGGCAAGTGTTTTCGTAAACGTATTCATATAGATGACCTTGTCCGAAACGTCGATACTCTGCAGTGTCGGAAACGGCTTTCCGCCGAGACGCAGCTCACTGTCATAATCGTCCTCAATGATATAGTGATGATCTGATTTTGCTGCCCAGCCGAGCAGTTCATAACGGCGGCTGACCGGCATGACTGTCCCGGTTGGAAAGTGATGGGACGGGGAGGTATGAATAATATCAACCGATCTTTTTTCCAGCTCCTGCACCGAAACACCGTCCTGGTCGAGCGGCACTGGCTCGTACCGCACCTTCATACTCTCATAAATCCGCGCAATTTTGTGATACCCGGGATCCTCTACTCCATAAACAAGATCGTTTCCGAGAAGCTGAATCAGAAGGTTATGCAGATACTCCGTTCCTGCGCCGACAATAATCTGCTCCGGCAGCACCTGCATTCCACGAAACTCTCGCAGATATTTTGCAATCGCACTGCGCAGCTTTAAAATCCCGGCGCACGGGGAATTGATCATGAGCTGGATCCGGTTGTCATTCAGGACAGCACGCACCGTCCGCGTCCAGATTGTAAACGGAAAAATCTCGCTGTCCGTCTGGTTACTGGAAAAATCCGCAAAATAGGAAGTCTCCCCGTTTGCTACCTGCAGGATCTCTTTTGGCACCGCATCCCGCATGGAATCCTCAATTTCCAGATCAGCCGCATAGAATCCGCGCTTTGGCATGGAATACAGATAGCCTTCCGCAACAAGCTGCGCATAGGCATTCTCGACGGTAATGACGCTGATACCCAGATTTTTCGCGAACGTCCGTTTCGACGGCAGCTTCTCTCCAGGGCGGATATTTCCCAGCAATATGTCATTTTTGATACATTTATATAAATATTCATACAGGGAATCTGACCCTATATTCGCAAAATTATACGTCAGCATCCGACCGTTCTCCTCTCATCTGACCTTACTGAATATATTTGTTTTGGCAATTTTTTTATAGTCACTTTACCAGTATACTGTGTGGCAGAGCAAAAGTAAAGCTAAAACAGGAACTAAAATTTTTCAGACACGGAGGAACTTATTATGACAGCAGCAAATGAGAGATACAAACTGAACAAAGAACTGGCACAGATGTTAAAGGGTGGCGTGATCATGGACGTTACCACTCCGGAGCAGGCGCATATTGCCGAGGAAGCTGGTGCCTGTGCCGTTATGGCACTGGAGCGGATTCCTGCAGACATCCGTGCAGCCGGCGGCGTTTCCCGTATGAGTGATCCGAAGATGATCAGCGGCATTCAGGAAGCCGTTTCCATTCCGGTTATGGCAAAATGCCGCATCGGCCACTTTGTAGAGGCACAGGTTCTTGAAGCCATCGAAATCGACTACATCGACGAGAGTGAGGTTCTCTCCCCGGCGGATGATGTCTACCATATTAACAAACGAAATTTCAAAGTACCGTTTGTCTGCGGTGCAAAGGATCTCGGCGAGGCACTCCGCCGGATCAACGAGGGAGCGTCTATGATCCGTACCAAAGGTGAGCCGGGAACCGGCGATATCGTACAGGCGGTCCGCCATATGAGAAAAATGAACAGCGAAATTCAGAAACTGACCTCAATGCGTGAGGATGAGCTGTTTGAGGCAGCCAAGGTCCTGCAGGTTCCATACGATCTTGTTCAGTATGTTCATGATAACGGCCGTCTCCCGGTTGTCAACTTTGCAGCCGGCGGTGTGGCAACGCCTGCCGATGCAGCGCTGATGATGCAGCTCGGAGCAGAAGGCGTCTTCGTCGGATCCGGTATCTTCAAATCCGGCAACCCGGCAAAACGTGCCGCTTCCATCGTAAAAGCTGTTACCAACTACACCGATGCCAAACGGATCGCAGAACTCTCCGCTGATCTCGGCGAGGCTATGGTCGGCATCAACGAGCAGGAAATCGCCTTACTGATGGCAGAAAGAGGAAAATAATGAAAATTGGAGTGCTTGCATTGCAGGGCGCATTTGCAGAACATGAAAAAGTATTAGAACAGCTTGGCGCCGAATGCATCGAACTGCGGCAGGCCCGCGATCTTGCCGAGCCTTACGATGCACTTGTACTGCCGGGCGGCGAGAGTACCGTTCAGGGAAAGCTTTTAAAAGAGCTTAGCATGTTCGATATCATGAAAAGCCAGATTGAAAACGGCATGCCGGTCCTCGCAACCTGTGCCGGTGCAATTCTTCTGGCAGAAACGATCGACGGACAGATGAAGGGACAGCCAGAGCAGTATTTCGGCACGATTCCCATGTGCATCAAGCGGAACGCCTACGGCCGACAGTTAGGCAGCTTCCACACAGAAGCACCGGTTGTGGGCATTGGAACAGTGCCGATGACGTTTATCCGTGCGCCGTATATCGCATCTGTGGGGAACGGCGTGGAAGTGCTCGCGGTTGTGGAAGAGCGGATTGTCGGTGTAAAATATAAAAACCAGATGGCCTTCTCCTTCCACCCGGAGCTCGACCCGGATATGAGGATTCATAAGACATTTCTTTCGATGATCAGCAACGTATAAAGCAAAAGACTGTGCAAATCATAAATTCATTTGCACAGTCTTTTGCTCTGTTTTCATACCGCAATGCAGTCCCATGGAATAATTTGAATCTTTTCCGGAGAAACACCATCTATTTTTAGGGTTCCCCTGTCACCGATTCGAATCCGGTCTTTTTCCCGGCTTACGTTCTCCCGTGTGACAAGATTTTCCGTGAAACCATTATCCATATAATGGATGAAAAAAACGTTGTTATCTCTGAAGAAAATAAAATCTGATCGCAAAAAGCTCCAGCTTCTCGTTGATTTTTCATCCGAGAAGCTGGAGCTTTCCACGTTGTTTACCTGCCATAAAGCATTTTTGAATTATTATTTGATACGTTTCAGTTCATACTGTCTCGTACCAAGACCAATTTTCTCTGCCTGGTCAAGGGTTGCCTGCCATTCAATATTCGGATTGGAATCCTTGAAATGATCGTGGTGGCAATGCCATCCCGGCTCTGCAAGATGCTCGCCAAGCTGACTGTTTTCGATCGGAGTTGCCTTCAGGCAGGCATCGGCACACGCCTGATCAAGAGCAACCGGGTCGAAGCTTGCAAACATTCCGATATCCGGCAGGATCGGAGCATCGTTCTCACCATGGCAGTCACAGTTCGGGCTGATATCCTGTACCAGAGAAATATGGAAGCACGGACGTCCATGACAGACAGCCTGTGCATACTCCGCCATTTTCCGGTCGAGAAGCTCGTTTGCACTGCTGTTTGGATTGTAAACCGCATCAAAACTGCAGGCACCGATGCAGCGGCCGCATCCTTTGCATTTGTCATAGTCAATGACTGCTTTTTTATCCACATAGGAAATTGCATCGCTTCCGCATTCTTTTGCACAGCGGTGGCAGCCACGACAGACATCCGTATTGATCGCCGGTTTTCCACTGGCATGCTGCTGCATCTTTCCGGCGCGGCTTCCGCATCCCATACCGATATTTTTCAGTGCACCGCCAAAGCCCGTTGCTTCATGGCCTTTGAAATGGCTCAGACTGATAAAAATATCTGCGTCCATGATTGCATGGCCAATCAATGCTGTTTTGCAATATTCTCCGTTGACAACCGGAACTTCGATTTCATCGGTTCCTCGCACTCCATCTCCGATGATAATCTGGCATCCTGTGGTAATGGTATTGAATCCATTCAGATTCGCACAGTCAAGATGCTCCAGGGCATTTTTTCTGCTGCCCGGATATAACGTATTGCAGTCTGTCAGAAACGGAAGGCCTCCCTGCTCTTTACAGAGATCTGCAACCACTTTCGCATAATTCGGACGAAGAAACGCCATGTTTCCCAGTTCGCCAAAATGCATTTTGATTGCGACGAATTTGCCTTCCATATCAATGTCTTTGATGCCAGCAGCAATACAGAGCTTTTTCAGCTTGTCAAGCTGACTCGTTCCAACCGGACATCGAAAGTCGGTAAAATAAACCGTTGACTTTTCCATTTTGTCATTCCTCCTGATTTGTCATTTTTTGACAGCATATCACTTCAAGCTAGGTTGAAGTCAAGTATAATTTGTGGTCTTCTGTTTGTCTCTTGGGCTTGTCTTTTTTCTGGATTTTTCGTATACTGAACATAGTTTTTAAGCAACTGAAAATACAGAAGTGCTTTGGAGGTCATGTTTATGATAAAGGCAGTATTATTCGATATGGATGGTATCCTGTTTGACACCGAGATTGTAATGAAAGAGGGCTGGCAAAAAGCTGCCCGGGAGCTGAATTTTACGCTCACGGAGGAACATCTTTCGCAGATGCGCGGCAGTGCGCTTCCGCGGAGCAGAAAGCTGTTTGAGGAGTGGTTTCACGGACAGGTGACATACGATGAAGGACGCGCAATCCGCACGGCGTATCTAAACGATTATATTCGACGCAACGGTGTCCCGGAAAAACCAGGGCTTCATGAGTTTCTTTCCTGGCTCAAAGAGCATTCGATCAAAGTTGCCGTTGCTACTTCTACAACGCGGCGCATTGCGGAAGACTATTGGAAACAGTCTGGCATTGACCAGTATATCGATGCTTCAGTCTGCGGGGATGAGGTAATCAACAGCAAGCCGGATCCGGAAATTTTCTTAAAAGCAGCGTCTCTTCTGAAAGTTCCGATTGCTGCATGCATAGTAGCCGAAGACAGCATCAATGGTCTGAAGGCCGCGCGTGCAGCTGGTGCCATCTCCTGCATGATCCCGGATCTGACACCGTATACAAAAGAGCTTTTTCCATTTTGTGATTATGTGAGTCCTTCTCTTTTGGCCTGTAAAGAAATTCTGCTGCAGACTCCAGAAGCGGACAAACTGAAAAGCTGGAAGTAAAAAATCATACATAAATTCAATTATTTTACTGTAAGAAAGTCCTCCACACAGAATCTTTCTGCTGTGGAGGACTTTCTTTAACACGTTTTCATCATCTGTTCGTTTATTCTACATCTACCGGCGAATCATACAATTCCATAACATTGTAGATCTGTTCTGCTGCTGTTGTACGCAGTTTCTGCTGTGTGCTCTGGTTTGCGCATTTTTCGTATTCACGCATGAAGGCAGTTGCTGCGGTGTCAACATCTTCGGCATTTTTCAGTCTGTCCAACAGATTCGGATTGTAGTCGGAAAGGTAGGCCATCAGACTGTCGAGCTGGCCGGACAGGCTTCCAAGGCTCTTTCCAAGATCAATGGTATATCGGCACAGATACTCTTTGATCGTTGGATCTGTAAAACCACAGAGACCATATCCATATCTTCCGCCACTGTAAAGGCCAAAACGGGAACTTCGGATCACTTCGTCACGGGAAATGATTCCGGCATCAACAAGGTTCGTGTACTGCTCTCCGCTCAGGCTTGTGCGGCTGGTAGAGCCATACTCAAGCAGTGTCGGATTGAGGTCTGTGGATGCCTCGTTTGCAATATTTCCCATAATACCGGCGGCTCCTTCTTTTGTAAATCCGTGCATCAGGAAGTAATTCCAGATCTTTTCTGCGTTCGTTCCACCGATTTCATCGTCGGCTGCAAAACGACGGATCGTCAGAATCGTGTCACAGTCCACCGGGCGGTCGCAGGTGATACCGGCGTTTTCGTTCAGCGCTTCTACAATTTTTCCTTCTCCGTCATACAGCGCCACATGGCCATTATAGCAAATAACATCGCCTGCGCGTGCCTCATCCAGGCTTGCAACCTCCGTTCCAAGGCTGCGCCATCCGCCGGAGATCGTATATTCACCGTCGTACGCACCGCAACGGGTCAGAATCTGCCATACAAAATGAGAGCAGTCAATACCGTCCGTCAGGGAGTTTCCACCCCAGACGTATGGTCTGCCAACGAACTGTTTTGCAAATGTGATAATACCGTTTCCGGTTGAGGTTTTTACTTCATAAACCGTTTCTTTTTTATAGGGAAAGGCTTCATTTTCAGACGGATCGATCACCTGATCCGCCAGTTTCATCTGATCCTCTCCGGTGCCGGTTACATATTCCAGCGCCTCTTTTCCCTGCTGCAGATAATCCGTACGGACAAAGCCGCGGACGTCGCCCGATTCAATATAAACCCACTCCTGATCCGCATCGGCGATCACAAAGCAGAGTGCCTTTGCCGGAAGTGTTCCCACGATCCGTGCGCTGGTGGAACCGCTTTCGCGGACGTTTAATCTGGTATCGACCTTTGCGTAGGCGTACGCTTTGTCGACCTGTGCGAAACCTGCGCGGAGATCTTTTTTCATGGAGCTGATATATTTTCCGTAATCAATCGTCTGAATCCAGTCATACGCCTGTGTCTCATCATTTTTCGGTGTTTCTGTCGGGGCTGGTGCAGGCGTCTCGGTTGGCACCGGTGTTTCTGTTGGTTCTGGGGTTTCGGACGGGGCTGGAGTCGGCGTTTCACTTGGGGATGGCGTTACCGACGGTTCTGGAGTTTCGCCTGGAGTTGGTTCCGGGGTTTCACTTGGAGATGGCTCCGGCATCTCGCCTGGATTCGGGTCTTCCGGTGGCTCCGTTGGAGTCGGATCCTCTGTCGGTTCTGGCGTTTCCGGTACTTCTGGCTCCTCTGTGGAAGCGGCATTTTCATCCTGAGATGGTACGGACGGTTCTTCTGCTGGTGTCTCGGTTTCCTGTGTTTCTACAGCCGGAACAACGGCTTCTTCTGTGTTTCCGTTTTCCGTTTCACTTTGCGTGGTCGGTGCATCCGCCTGATCTTTCTGCGTTTCCTGCACCGTTTTCGCTGTCTCCTCTGCATGCGCCGGTGCAGCCGAACCGAGAAGCATTCCGGCTGCCACGCCGAACGCTGTTACCGTTGTGCCAAATTTTTTCTTTGAAATCATATATGTTTTGCTCTCCTCTCTGCTGTTTGTCGATTTCTGCCTGCCATTTTCTGCTTTTGAGGCCGTTCGGATGAAATCACAAAAACGTATCGTTCCTGTAAAGTCTGGCCTCTTTTTTTGAAGATAAACCAAAAATGATATCATTCGTTTTCATTGTGCAAAAAATTTCACGTATTTTCTATATTGTATCACAGACAACAGCAGATGCAAAGAAACAAATCACCTATTGAGGAATTTTTCTGTTTAACGCGTGAAATGAGAGAGATTCTCTGTAAATTCTCAGGAACCGGACGGAATGCGGATCAGAAGCCGTTTTCCATTCTGCTCTGATACCGTCAGAACCGGAATATGTTTCTTGCGGAGCTGGTGCATGACCGGATAGGCCGCAAAGAGATCACCGCTGACACAGACAGCCTCCGGCTTTTCTTTTAACAAGTCCGACAGGTATTCCCGCAGGCGTATCTTCCATTCTGCTTTTTCAAGTGATGACACGGCATAACTGCCACAGATGTTCAGTTCCGGGGCCTCCGGCAGCGGTTTATGAAGAATAACTGCATGCTCCATGCCCGGCATCTGCCGCAAAAGCGCGTCATCCGCATCGATCGCATCGGTACCGATGTGGATCAGAACCGGTGCTTTTGGCATTCCCGCAAGGCTGATGCGACAGGCAGCGACGGCATCGTCAAGCGTTTCTGCGGTGAGAAGAAATCCTCCTTTGTGGCAGAAAGACACATCGGAAAGCCCCGTCGCTTCCTGCAGTGCTTCTTTTTCCAGGCCAAGCCATGTTTCCGGAAAATCATACTTGTAATTGAATGAATTTTCTTTTCGAACCGGCTGCACGCAGCAACCGCCGCGGTTCGATGGGAATATCAGAAATGCAATTTCAGTCGCGGAAAGCTGTTTCTGACATGGAAAAAATTCCGACAGAATCAGAATCTTTTCATCCATTGTTCCTGCCTTTTTCTCCGCTGCGATCCGCTTCCTGTGTTCGGCAAGAAGAGCTGCAAACTGCTGCTCCGCCCGCTCATCCGCACGAAAACGCTCCCATTTATGTTCCAAAATCCGTCCGGCCACTGCCACCGCTTCCAGGAAAGCTGCATCGCTTCCGCTGTTATCATCCCATACCGGATTGAACATGCCGATCATACTGGCGAGTTCATTCTTTTCTCCTGTATTATCATTGAGATCGAGCGGCTGTACAAACTTCTCGTCAAACCGCGCGGCCATCTCCGGACTTAAAATTTCTGTGCCAAGTGCCTCCCATAAAAGGCCAAACGCCGCGTACGGAACCTGGTTTTCCCGGATCCGGCTGTCTTTCTGGTGATGGTCGTATTCTCCTCTTCCAATATCAAAAACAATCCCGTCAAAATCCTCCGGCACACGATTTCCGCGCTGGATGGTAAGCTGCGGATTAAAATGCAGAAGCAGTGCCGCAGAGAACACATCATCCGCATGAAATTTTCCGCCGTGCGTAAAAGCAGCGGCATGTTCTTTTTGTATCTGTTCTAATAATGTCATAAAATTCCAACTTCCTTTTTCTTAAGATCTGCTCTATTTTACTCTATCTGGCGGCTGTTTCGCAACGGTTCTATGTAAAGAAAAACTTGAAAACTTCCTGGTACATCTTTATTAAAAATCATTTCCGTAGTCTGCACACTTATCTACGAAAATTCTTTTGTGGGTATTTGGAAAATCAAAATGAGCGGCTCCTCTTCCAAGGTTCCGCTCATTTTGATTTTTCTTCCTTTCATACCTGAATCCGGTCTGCAGCTGCATCACACATTGCAATCCGTTTTCCATCCATGCCAAGGATCAATCCACCGTTTATTCTCTGGATGACCTGTACGGTGCTGCCTTCTTTGATTTTACGGCTTCGGAGGAAATCCAGAACATCAGGGATTCCAAACATCCATTTGATGGTACAGATATCACCGGTTTTTTTCTTTGAAAGTGCCTGCATGGTATCCCTCCTTTTTACTTTTTCTATATTGTATTCCCTGAGGAAATATTTAGTCAATAAGAACAATTGGGATACGCTTCTAACTAAAGTTTGTGTGCAAAGCGCTAGAGTGTGTTTGAAAAAGGCTTTTCGTAGTCTGCATGTTCCAATTTGTGGGAGATTTTGTCTGAATGAAGGAGGCGTAGCGGGCTACGGCGACTGAATGAGGGCAAAATATACCGCAAAGCGGGGCGTGCAGGCTGCGGAAATGGTTTTTCAAACACACTCTAGTTTTTCAATCAGAAAAAGAGTTTGCTGCACGCGATCGCAATCGAAGCTACGGCCACGATCCGTTTCAGCAGCGTCTGGTTGATTTTCGTCGCATTTCGTAATTATTATAAATAATCACGCAGAAGACGATTCATCATTATGTCAATTATTAAAGCGTGCTGGGAAAACATTTCTCATTACGTTCTCCACTATCTCTTTAGATTCAGAAAGAATTGACATATTTTATCTGGCATAGCACATGTGACTGCATCCATTTGGAAAAAGCTCTGCTTTCATCGCTCGGATATATTCTTCTTCCGTAGAAGAATCCTCCAGAATCTCCAGTGTGCGGCGCAGATTTCGGATATCACGCTCCATAAAATCAGTATAATTTCCCCGGCCTACCAGCTTCAGATGAGTGATTCCGGCATCGGAAAGCCGTTTTAATGTACACAGGCCGCAGCCGGTTGCGCCACAGAGGTAACCATCTTCCGATACAGGATTCGTCAGTTCTGATGCAGAATCCCATTCGGATATAGAAATATTTTCTCCCGGACGATTTTTTTCTTGTTTTTCTAATTTAGATTCTGAAAACGACATCGGTTTCTTCCAGTAAGGAACCCGGCAAAGATATCCCATTTCATCGCAGTGCAGGGAATTGCAGAAAGCACCACTGAACTGGCACAGTTCATTCAAAGCAAATGCCTCGAACTCCGTTGGATAAGTCCATTCTTTTCGAGCGGCTTCTTTCTGCGCAGTTATATGCCGAATCACTGCACGCATTTCCGAGATCGTATTTTTGCGCTGGAAAATGATCCTCTTCGGGTATTCTTTCGCAAAAACCTCTGTCATCGCAGAATTCACCGTTCCCAAATCCCCGCTCAGATGCACCTCACAGTCGATCTTTTCTTTTCGCAGGTACACAAGCAGCGCGGGATCCGCAAGAATATAACTGTCAAACCCTATGCTGCGGCACTGTTGGATGATCTGCGCAATTTCTTCATACTGCTCCGGCCGGTAATACAGTGAATTAAACGTCAAATGCACCGGCTTCTGATATTTCTGCACCATATTAGCCAGAATTTCCAGTTCACTGAACGATCCGATTTGTACATTATAGTTTAAGACCTCTCTCCGATTCAGCGGCAGAACCGTTCCGTATTTTTCTGACCAGGAAAATGGAACGTAACCGCAGAACAGCTCGTCTGCACCGGCGCGGACGTAACGGGGATAGTCATCAATGGAGCCGAGGCCTGATGTGATTTTCATAAGTTAAATCCTTTCGCTTGCGACTCATTCAAATTCAATCTCTTCCTCCGCCTTAGCATACAAATCCAGCTGATTTTCAATATCAAGTCTCTGAACCAGCCAACCTCTTGCAAGACACATCTTCACAAAATCGTCTATACGATTTACTCCATTCATCTCTTTTAACGTTACAACCACACCAAACGGAAGAGAATCTTTTCTTTTCTGCAAGCGTTCTTTCGTATTAATCTTAAGTCCCCATAACCCAGAATCATAAGCCTTTCGGGGAACCCTTTTTTCTTTTATTTTTTCACTGATATGTTTCACATTATCCCATTTGCGATACATTTTTCTTGCATCTTCTTCGTACAAAGTAATCTGTTTCTCTTCAGACTGTCGATTGTCATCAATTGCTTTAATCATGGTTGACCCTCTTTTGGCAACAACTCTGCCAAAATGAATATCCATTTCTGTACTCGTATAGTCAACACCCTGTTTGCGATCGCACTGTGGAAAATATGCCAGGGTAGCTCTTGCATAAAACGGGTGCGCATGATCTACAACAGGCACTGGCAGATTATAAGTATAAGTTTCATATTCCTCCGATGCCCCTGTCATAATGAAACGTATTTCATCATCCGGTGTTTTTAAAACTTCATTAATATGCTTTGGCACAACACCATATCCGATTCTATGTGAAATATCATCTCT
Organism: Blautia sp. AM28-27; assembly: GCF_003480905.1. Classification (NCBI taxonomy): domain Bacteria; kingdom Bacillati; phylum Bacillota; class Clostridia; order Lachnospirales; family Lachnospiraceae; genus Blautia; species Blautia sp. AM28-27. Next base: position 62,859 of record NZ_QUJK01000005.1, on the reverse strand, counting down.
TCGATTCCATCCGGCAGCTGCATCAATCAGCAATGCTTTCGCCACTTCCCGGCTTAATCCCATAATATGAATCAAATATGCCAGTTTACGTGAAATCCATGGCGCTGCAAATGAAGTTCCCGCTACGTATGCTGCTCCCATATCGTCTTTGCATACCACCATTTTATCTGTATAGACCGTTCCATCACCACCATAATAACTGACATCCGGTTTATGAAAAAACGACAGAACAGGTCCAATCCTGGTATAAGAAGCAGAGTTTCCTGCAAAATCCACAGCATTAACCACCATAGAATTCAGGGAATCTGCCGGAGATCCAATTCTCATATTCTTTTTGGTAACTCCTGCCGGAATATTTGTACCTGCTACCACAAAAATAACATCATATTCACTCTGAATACGATCCAGCTCTGCAGCCTCCGGCGAAATAAAATTTGGTTTGATTTCAAGCTTTGACCCCAGCGATAAATTCCAGATTTTAATATCTCGATTAGACGCAACAATATTTCGGATCATTTTCAGAACAGTAAAAGAACTAAATCCGTTATTTGTTGCCACGCCAAAATGTCTTACACGAAATCTGCCACAGCCATCCGCAAGCTCCGGGTTTCCCTGTGGACCATCTACGATAATATAGCTGACAGCTGTTCCGTGTTCATAATCTTTCCTGGACAGAGGAATATTAGGGTCCAATAGATTTTTATATTCAACCCACTCGTGAAAATACACTTTTTCATTGAACTGTGTATCTATCACACCTATGACCGGTTCGTTCTGTGGATGTGGGATTAATAATCCGGCATCCTCTTCCATATCCTCATACGCATCTAACACATCGTCTCTTGAAATCTCAGAGAATTAGATTTTGTGAGATTGTTCTGTACGCACCAGGTGTCAACATCCATGACCGCCGGACGGTTCTGACAGGCACGAATTTGTTCTGCCCACTGCCGGATCCTGACCTGCTGCGCTATAAGACTGGTTTGCGTAGCCATACCATCCCTCCCTTAATTATAGTCAGTCTAAAAAGTTGAGTACTGAACTTTTTGGACTATGTTAATTTGGTCAGTATGATTATGGCATAAATGTAGTGGGATAAAAAGGTACTCGGAATTTACCGTTTACTTTCAAAAAGCTGTTCCATCAGCTTTGTTTTATCTACATAGTAAAATCCGGATTTTTAAACTTCCCGAAAGTCTTCAAGTTCCACCGGTAATCTCTTGTATCCTGCTATATTTACACGCACCTTTCCAAATCAAATCTCTGGGGAAGAAATTCTTTCTGCTATCTCTTCACCAGCACAGCTCCTTCCACTTTCGCATAATACTCCGCCAGATCTTCCTCCATCTGCCTTCTCACCCGCTCCCAGTCCCCTGCTTCCATCTGGCTGTACAGCGCATGATTCATCGAGATTACACTCAGATCCTTCGAATAATACAAGAACCGTTTTCTCTCAAATTTCTCAAACGGATTGGTCAGCATACTTCTCTGCATTGCTTTCTTATCCTGCAGCATCGTTTCATTATACGGGCATGTACTCCGGTCTACGGGAAGTCCCCGGGTTATTCTGTCCTGGTAAAAAGCAATATAGTCCTCCAGAATCTCCTCTATTTTTGCATCTCCAATAGAATCCACATGACGGATAAAAGCCAGTAAAAACGGCATTTTATAAGAAAGGGAATAATCTCTTTCTTCCAGGAACGCAAAAAAATCTTCTTTGATGGTCGCATCGTTGTGTTCCTTAATTCCAAGCTGCTTCCGATATTTTTCCACTTCGTCCGGACTGAATAAGTATAACGTTTTACTGCCGAATTTGTACTGCACTTCTGGCGTTAATTTTCCGGCTCTGATCCAGCTTGTGATGGTTCCCGTATTCACAAAATATTCCCTGGCAACCTGCTCCTGGCTCAGATAATCGCCGTATTTTTCTTCAAAAGAATGGATATCCACCTCTGTAATCCGCTCAATCCGCTCTTCCATTCCATCAATCACCACCAGATCTCCCGGTTTATAATCCATTTTTGTGATATCGCCAAATGGAACATAATAAGGATTGGCAAAAACAGAATGCATACTGCAGGGCTTGATCATGGCGCCGTACTCATCGACTACGTCAATCACAATCACATTTTTCTTGGTGTCCGTTTTCCGCAGTCCCCTTCCGACCTGCTGCAGATAAAGAACCTTGGAAAGCGTAGGCCTTGCCATCACCAGAATGCCGAGTTCCGGATAATCCCATCCTTCTGAAATCATATTGCAGGCACACAGGAAACGAATTTCCTTTTCTTTGAACGCTTTCATAACAGAACTTTGATTTTTTGTCTGCCTTGTGTAGCTGGCCGCTGAAATATTTGCCTTATTAAGGAGCTTTGCCATTTCGTTCGCATGCGCAACATTGACACAAAAAACAACACCCTGTCTCGTGCCCGCTTCGCCAGACGTAAAATACTCTGAAAGTACCTGGACAATCAGCTCATTTCTTGAAGTGACCCGGATTCTTTTCTCCAGATCCGCATTGACATAATCCCGCCCATTAAACCTTACACTGGAAAGATCAAGATTCGTTTCAATCCGGTAAACATTCGCTTTCGCGACCACTCCCTTTTCCATCGCTTCTTTTAAGGATAACGAAGTCGTATACGATCCAAACACCGTTTCCAGCTTTCTTTTATCCGGCCGCTGATCCGTCGCCGTCAGGCCTATCGTAAATTCTGTCCGATAGTATTGCACAACTCTTTTCAGCACTGGCGCAACCGCATGATGTGCTTCATCCACGACAAGATAATTGTAATAGTCTGGTGTAGTGTCCGTATAATGTCTGGCCGCGAAGGCATACGTTCGAATATCAATCTTATCTTTTAACTCTGGCAGCGAAGCCTTTATTCTTTCTTCCCAGTCCAGCAAAAGATTGACTCCCGGAACCAGAATCAGTCCACGAAACTTTTGTTTTCCTTCCGCGAATGTCCGTAAATCTTCTTCCACAATTTTCGATTTTCCCGCTGCTGTAGGCAGCACAATCAAAAATGCCTTGATACCCGCATCTCTGCGCTTTTGTATCTCCTGCAGGCTGACAGTCTGATGTTCATACAGCTCAACTTTTCTTTCAACTTTGATTCCGTCATCCACAAAATTCGAAGAATCTTTTCCAAAATACTGTTTGATATCATCCTCAATCCGACTGGCAAATTCGCAATCCTCTTTGGAAAAGCGAAATAACTTGATCCCCCACAGGGCGCACGTATTTTGTTTCTTGAGCTGATTGCGATATTTTTCCTCTCCAATAATTTGCGGATGATGGTAATCAAGGCCGTTTTCTTCGATCGCATATTTCTGATCCTTTGTTCTGACAAAATAATCGAGAAAATAATTCCTTCCATTTTCATCACAGATTCCATATTCCCGCGTCAGATATCTCAGCGCATTCATTCCATAAACACTTGAAAAATTCTCTTCGAAATGAATTTCCAGCGGAGAAGCATCGGCCTGCTCGCTCCGATCTCCTGTGTTTCGTATATAACCGCCTTCCAGGACAATTCCATCTTTGACAAGATATGAATCCAGATTTTCCCGCGCATATCCCAGAAAACGAAACACCCTTTGAAAGCGATGCATATAATCATTCTGCTTCTCCGTAATCAGCATATAGGGAAAAACCGGCTCTTTTGGCTCATGAGAGCAGATACCATCATCAATAACAACCATATCTATCCCATTATCATAAAACCGGGAAATTCCGCCATTTGGATAACACACCTGTTCCCGAAATCTAAAATCTGCGTGTTCTGCTAGAAATCTGTCTTTTTCAATATCAGATTCAGCCACTTTTCCCTCTCCCTTCCCGGTCTTACATCATCCGTAAGCCACTCTTCTTCTATTCGGATCTGCTCCACATCCTTGATAAAATCAGAAAAAGTATCCTGCGTGAAATCCGTAAAAAAACGGCCGCTTCTTTCGCCTTCAAACGTTCCATATTTAAAGGAGGTATAAATAATCCCATTAGTGTCCAACGCTGTTACCATCTTATGGAATACCATTTTTAATTCTTTTTTCGGTAAATGCAGAATCGATGAACACGCCCAGATGCCGTCATATTGATTCATCTCCTCCAAATCCTGAAATATCATGTTTTTTACCGGAATACCGGTATAGGCACTGGCGTATTTGCACAGTTCTTCTGAACCGTCCATCGCCGTAACAGCAAGACCGTTTCCCAGAAAATACTTCGTGTCTCTTCCGGAACCACACCCGAAATCCAGCACTCTCTTTCCCGGCAAAGCGTTTAAAAATTTATCCTGCGTCGTCTGGAAATCTACAGAAACAGTGCCTTGTATGAAAGAAGCTGCATTTTGGTTGTAATAAGCGATTGTTTGGTTTTCCATATTGTGATGATCTCCTTGATAGAAAATGTAAAGCATGTGCTGTGCAAAACTGTTTTCTCTTTTTTAAACCGAAAACACTTCTTCAGACATTTTATAGATACTTACTTGTCAAGTTCGTTATATGCCTTTTTGACGATCTGCGCCATCAATAATCTTCTCTGCTTCAGGAATTCAGGATACGGTAACTGCTCAAAATTCTCAGGTAATGCATTCTGAGCACAGGCAAGCCGGTATCCTTCTTCTCCTAATTTCTCTCGGTACCGGCTGACATACTCCGCCGGAGCTTCATCGGAAATATCAATGTTTGTTGTATAGTCCAAGTATGTAAAGTTTGCAATCTGGTTTCTGTCACGGTCATTATCGTACCCGATCTTTTCAAGATAATGTTTCGGAAAGATATGATGCTTGTCCACGGAATTTTTGTCTCCATTTGCTCCTAATACAAAGTATTGTGACAGAGGTGCTGTGCTGAACAGCATAGGTGTTCCCAGTACATTGACTGCCGCAATATATCCGTACCAGGCCGGTGAATTGGCCGAAGAACTGTTCAATTCGGCTGGCAGCGAATAAACAAAGTAGTCATCCGTAAATCGGTTGCCGATAACAGAATTCAGATATGATACGAATTCATCTGCATGATGGACATCTCGCAAATCAGCAAACTGTTTTTCAACCTCTGATTCTGTAGATCCCGTATAAAATCCAGTAATCGTAGACATAAAAATCCATTTGCGAATAATTTTCTGAAGTTCAACAGACGATACTTTATACTCATATTTTCCGATCAGATATAAAACATAGCTGAAAACTACCGCATTGGATGATGCCACCAGGCTGCCTTTCAAATAGCCTGCAGAAGCAAAAAGATTCATGAAGGCATGCCAGTTATTGAGATTGGTTACCATGTCTAAAGATTCTTTGAAAATTCTCAGATTCTCTTCACGCACATCCTGCGTAATTTCACCGGTTTTTAAATTCTTTCCGCGGAGCAGCAGATACGCGTATCGCAAACGCGCTCTCCGAAATCCTACGCCAACAGACATTCGAATCAGATGAGAAGGGTCAACCTGAAGAATCTGATTAAATGCGGTTCCATTTGACGGTACTCTTGATTCCGCACAAAATTGGTTAATCTTTGCATGGACATCATTATCATAGACAGCAATCAGAGTTTCAATAAAATTTTTTTCCGTAAGATTCTGACCGCCGGAGTTTACACGGACAAAAATCTCGGCCACATCTTCTTCATCCGCTTTTGAACTGATTTTCAGGGTTGGCAGAGAATAAATTCCAAGATTCAAAAGGTTATTGATGTTTTCTTCAATGACATCTTCTTCCTCTTCCGTAAGCAACTCTTTCCCGTTTTTCTCCCGGCTTTCATTTACCGATCGGATAAAAGACTTTCGGAATCTTGAAATAGTGTGCTCCTGGTCCGCCGCAAACACGCTGCAAATCTCGCTGATCCATTCTGGATTGCGTTCATACGCCTGTGTCCAGACGGCAAATTCGCACGTTAGAGGATTGAAGGAGATTTTGATTTTTCTTTCCTCATAATTCTGATCTTTGATGGTCACGCCATACATTGCTGCAAGTAATGCAGTCAAACGCTGCTGTCCATCGATAACAAGGTCATCCGGGCGTTTATAAACTTTTTCATTCTTGCCAATATGTCCCGTATTTTCATAATCATCCGGAGATGACCACAGCATGATATATCCGATTGGATAGCCTTTCATCATAGAATCCAGCAGTTCACGAACCTTATTATCTTTCCAGACAAAAGGACGTTGAAGGTCCGGCAGACCGATCCGTCCATTCTTTACATCAGACAGCAAATCAGATACCTTGCTGGGAATATTGTCGAATAATTCTTTTCCCATTTTCGTGCTCTCCTTTCCTTTTCTGGCATATTACATCCCTCTTCAAAAAAATCCAGCTGTATAAACGTATGCAGTCGAAACCTACCCTTTCGCTATTGCGCGTTTAATCTTATGTCAGCTCCAGATTCGCTGGCAGCCATTGCACGCTTCTTATGGCCAACCTGTCTCCTCGCCTTTAAAAATATCCAGAATAATTAATATCTTGCCATTCACCTGCTCAAATCTAAGCCGAAACTCCGGAATGGGAGTCAACCTCGTTTTAATGATTTCCTTATCTTTTTCAGCATCCCCCTGAGGATTTCCAAGCCCTACAATTTGTTCGTCATCAGATATTCCAAAGATTAACGCTCCACCCAATGTATTCGCAAATACACTGACACTTTTACACCAGCTTTTTGGTTTCTTTACTTCTAATGAAATTTTTTATCATATTCTGTTGTCTCACCAATCCTTTATATTCATATTCTCCCCCATTTTTCAAATGAACTAATCGCTTTTTATCATTTTCTTAATTCTGCTACAGTTCGTAAGAGGTCAGACTCCAATGCGGTCACAGACCTAATAAATGTCATGCGTAAAAGTATTCTTTTACAGTCCTGATACAGAATAATTTATCAGAGATATTTACGAATATCAAATCTGTGTTGCGATTCAAAATCAGCCATATCATCGCGTATCTGTTTCATACGCTCATACTGACTTTTTGTAATATGGCAATCAATACGGTGCAGCTTATTGTTTTCTCCAAATGGAACATCTATTTCTCTTTCCCAAAACAGTTCATTATCAACATTAACCTGCGAATATTTCATATCAAAATTCTTAATTACATAAACACTATCAGGATTTTTTGCAAAAAAATCATCTGCATTGTCACATAAATCTGAATCATACTTAAAAACCATATCATAAAGCATAAATAATTCATTATCTAAAGTCGTATGTGTCTTCCAAAATTCACGATATGTTTTACAAATATCATTCAAAATGTTGTCAACATCTTTAGATTCTAATGTCAAACTAGACATCGGAGAAATTTCAATTCTATTCTGTTTGAAAACATCATATGCAATATCAAAAAATATTTCACAAAATGACTTAATGGAAATGATTAATATCTCATCAACAAATATGGATTTATCCGAATCATCAGTAAAATAGAATTTCGTTGTTTTTCCAACGATATACCCTTCATGTGTCAACTGATTTCGTAAACCATAAATTCTTTCTGCAAGTTCATCAACACTCATAATTAAACGCCATAATGTTTCAAATTTGCCTTTATGATTTCTAATCCAATATTTATAAAGCTTATTATCAATAGGTCTACCATTTTCCTGGTAAAACTCAGTATATTTATCTGCCGGATATTCAATTCGGCTACAGATGCTAGGTATCTGTAAAGCAAATAATAAGGCAGAATGTTTATCATCATCTGTACAATCAGGTGATGATAATTTGTCGCGGTATTTATCTATTAATTCTGTACCCAGCATATCCAACACCTTCTTTCAAATCATTAAGAACGACAAATAAAATAACACCTGCAAATCAATATAAGATTCACGCATCATTCTATTTGCCGCCATCTTCTCAAATTATTATTCATTCTTCATTTCGTCAAACATTGCCTGAGCTAATGCACCCATGATAGCATGATATTTTCCGGCATCCTCAAATAACTTCGTATATGTTTCCGTACTCTCAACATATGCTTCCTGTGCTGCATCATCGAACAACTGTGGGAAAATATTCTTTTCAAAAATCTGACGACCATCTGTCTTTGCAGCTTTTATCAGCTTCTTATTGTTTTTCAATTTCTGATGCAATGCAGTTATTACAACCTTATCACCATCTGTAAAATTACCCATATACTGCTGATTAATCTTTTCAATGACCTGCTCCAATGGACTAAGTGTCTCTGTCATTTTTACAGGCTTCTTTAATTTAGCAGTTTTATAAACACCCTTTTCTTCCTTTACAAGCCCGATAGAACCTTCGTATGTTTTCTCAAGATTATAATACTTAAGTTTTACTCTATCACCAAGGTCAAACGGAATTTGGGGATCAGCGGGTACAACCTTTGCCAAATAAGAACAGAAAATGTATTCATCATGCATTTGCTTATCAAACATACGGATAATTTGCGTAATATATTCATACCATTTTACAAATGTTCTGCAAAGTTTACGGAACTGGTATCTCTGTTCCTGATTCAAATCATTATATTTCCGCTGTATCGGTAAAAGAGCATTCGTAATTGCTGCCTGAATTTTATTGGCTTTACGCTTATCTTCATCAAAATAAATTTTGTTTACATTTTCAATATCAGAATCATCGTAAATTTTAAATTCACGCAACATCTTCTGTGTTTTGTAAATCAAGTCAGTGTTGATTTCCTGAGCAAGTGATGTCTCCTGATAAAACGGCTGAAATGCTTTCAAAATATCTTCTTTTGAATTTACAAAATCAATGATGAACGTATCCTGTTTATCTGGATGTGTACGGTTCAATCTGCTCAATGTCTGAACTGCTTTTACACCACGCAGTTTCTTATCAACAATCATTGTATGAAGCAATGGTTCATCAAATCCAGTCTGATATTTCTCAGCTACAATCAGAATATTTCCTTCGTCATGAAATACCTGTTTCGTCTGTGACTCATTCACACCATTCAGCTTACTTTCTGTCCATTCAATATCTCTTTTATCATCCGGGTCTTTGATAGAACCAGAAAATGCAGCCAAAATTTCCACATCGTTATAACCATTTGATTCCAAATAGTTCTTAATCTCATGATAATATCGAACAGCGGCAAGTCTTGACGATGTTACAACCATCATCTTTCCTTTACCTTTGATTTTCTGCTTCGTCACATTACGGAATGTTTCAACAATGATTGCTGATTTCTGCTGAATGTTATACGGATGCAGTTCTTCGTATTTCTTGATTGTCTTCAATGCCTTTGACTGCGGAACATCAGGATTATCCTTTGTGTTCTTCGCAATCTGATAGCACGTTCTGTACGTTGTATAGTTCTGAAGAACATCCAAAATAAATCCTTCTTCAATCGCCTGACGCATCGAATATACATGGAATGGATGATATGAACCGTCATTCCATTCTGTACCGAACATCTCTAATGTTGCACCTTTTGGTGTTGCTGTAAATGCAAAAAATGAAAGATTCTTATGTCTTCCATGAGCAATCATTTCACGCACCAAACGTTCATTATCATCCAACAATTCATCTTCGGCTTTACCTTCCAGTTCCGCATACTCTTTCAGAGCATCCGACACATCTGCAAGTGCAGCTTTCAATTTCATTGCAGAGGAACCAGTCTGTGAAGAATGTGCTTCATCCACGATAATCGCAAATCGCTTATCTGTTGTATCATCCACTTCTTCATAAATGACCGGGAATTTCTGCAATGTTGTTACAATGATTCTCTTTCCGGCATTCAAAGCATCCCTTAAATCCTTAGAAGATTTCTTTTCATCAATCGCGCATACACTGCCGAGCGTATGGTCAAATCCCGTAATTGTTTCCTGTAACTGTGCATCCAGATTACGTCTATCGGTGACGATAACAACCGATGTAAATACAGGCTCATTATCATCATTATGCAAAGATGCAAGACGATACGCTGTCCATGCAATAGAATTTGACTTTCCCGAACCTGCTGAGTGCTGAATCAGATAATTGTTCCCTGAACCGTTCTCACGCACATCCGCAATCAGTTTACGCACTACATCCAACTGATGAAATCTAGGGAAAATCAGACGTTTCTTTGTAACATTCTTTCCATCTTTCTTTTCGGTCTTCACCTCGAAACTGATGAACTTCTGAATAATATCAAGCAAGCTGTCTTTCTGTAATACATTTTCCCAGATATAAGATGTCACATAATTATCATCTTCTGCCTGCGGATTTCCTGCACCACCGTCGTTTCCTGCACCGTTAGAACCCTGATTGAATGGCAAGAAATATGTATCAGTACCTTTTAATTCCGTGGTCATCCATGCTTCGTAAAGGTCTACTGCAAAATAAGCAAGAATACGATGATTCAACCAGAAAGCAGGTTCCCTCTGGTCTCTGTCATACTGCCACTGTAATTTTGCATTGTCCACAGTCTGACCTGTCAGCTGATTTTTTAATTCAATCGCAACCACTGGAATACCATTGATTGCAAGCATCATATCAACTGAATTGTTGTTCTGCTGCGAATAGTGCCATTGTCTGATACACTGACACACATTCTGCTCATATCTTTTTACAGCAACATCATTAAGAGTGGATTCCGGCTTGAAATAACAAACCTTAAAATCCATTCCACGATGTTTAAAACCATGTCGCATGACGGACAGCAGACCATCCATCTGTACGGCATCTTCAAAACATTTATAAAACTTCCTGTATGGGTCAGAATTACACTGTTTCTCAAAACGCTGCCACATGATTGGCTGGGTTGCTTTTACAAACCCAACCAATGTATGAATATCCAACGCCATATCGGAAGATGCAGTATATCCAGCATCTGTTGCCTTTTCATATCCACCATCAGGCGAGATTAAAAAGGCTTCGATATTGGATTCAAACTGTTTTTCGTTTTCAGCCATAGGTTATACCACCCTTCTTTTTCCTGTAACTACTTCATAAATCAATGATTTTTTATATGATTCAAGGTCTTTGATAAGAGATTCTTTTTCAGCAATGAGGGAATCTAATTTTTCATGTTGCTTTTTTAATTGTTTTACAATTTCATTTTGCTCGTCAATACAAGGTTTTGGAATTTCGATATTAGAAACTGAAAAAACACTCGTATGTGATAATGCTGACCCAATTCTTGTTAAATCAAACTGTATCTTCCCTACATACGAGTTTAAAACATAACACAAAAAATCAGAATTATATTCATCTATTGTGGAAACGATAATCATTGAAACCACATTTGAACCATCATATTCTTTAGGTACAACAGCCGTAACGCCTATTGCACCATCTCGGACAATCACTAAATCATTTGTGTGAACAATTGTCTTAGAAAGTTCTTCATTTGTTTCTTCGGTAATATACACCATTGGTTCAGAATTAATAACATACTCCTTAACATTAATCCCTCGTAAAAAAGCAACAGTTCCTTTATCATCAAAATAACTAGCAGGTGTAACTACAACACCAACCGTTATTCTAGTCGCAACATTTTTAACCTTCGCCATATTCCAATGTTTTGGAATTTTTCCAATAATTAAGTTTTCACTATCCTTCATCTCAACATTTTTATCAAGACCTTTTGTAACAGCTTCAAAAATTACAGTCTGTTTCAGTTCCTTATATTCTTCAATACTTGCGTTCGCTTCTGCAATAATATTATCAATTTTAGAACATTTTTCATCCAAATAATCAGCAATAGTTTGCTGTTCAGATAAACGTGGCATAGCTACTTTCTGATGAAGAATATCATGAGAAGACACACGCAAACGAATCTCCAAAATACCATTTGCAAACTGTCTCAATTTTTTTTGAAATTGCTCCATCTGAAAAAGATAATTCATATAACGAATATCTACATTAGATTTAGCACAATATACATAATATACTGGACTCACACACCCTTCATACATTGATAAACCGACTGAACCAATCAAAATATTCATACTGTTAGCAACAATTGTATTTTGATATACAACTTTATATTCTTCATAATTTTCTTTCGACTTATTACCTTGATTTCCTCTTTCTGAATAAGGAATAACACCATCTGTATTGGTCAACGAAAGAATATTTGTAGTAATAATCGGATTATTTTTTTGATTGATTTCATCTAAGCTTGCATAAATTGGTTTAATTTCCCAATTTGCTGGCATTAAACCATACCAATCAATCCCACTATCTTTCATTTCATTTTCAAGTCTAATTACAGTTCCCATAATCATTCACCCCCGAACAAATCATGCAGTTTTGCCATCAGGCTCTTTTCATGTTTCTCAATACGCGCTGCAATCACGTCTGATGGTTCAATCTGCTTGTATTCGTAAAATGTTCTGGTAAACGGAATCTCATATCCGACCTTTGTTTTGGCTTTATCAATCCAAGCATGTGGATTATACGGAATTACTTCTCGCTCAAAGTATGCATCAATATCCTCTGCTAATGGTACATTTTCTGTATCACGTTTCGATGTATCTGCTACAGGTTTCTTTTTCTTCATGATAATATTTCCATCATCATCGAACTGCGGTGTTTCCACTACAATCTTGTTATAGCCAAGGTCTATAGCATCCATGACCTTACTCTTTACAATGATTGTATTGTCATTTTCATCTACACCATTATATGTACCATCTACATACGCACCATACGCTTCAATAATCAAATCTCTACAAGCTTTTGAGATATCGACATTCTTTGAACCGATATTTTTACGTCTGCTAGATGCACACCCTGATGCATCAATCAGCTGTACTTTACCCTGATGTATCGCTGGCTTATTCTTCATCACAATCCAAATGTATGTCGCAATGCCTGTATTATAAAATGCATTATTAGGCAACTGCACGATGGCATCCAACCAATCATTTTCAATAAGATATCTACGAATCTCAGAAGGACCAGAACCAGCATCACCATTAAACAAAGATGAACCATTCTGGATTATTGCCATCTGACCATCATCTTTTAACTTTGCAAGACCATTCAGCATAAATAAAAGCTGTCCGTCACCTTTTGCTGGCAGTCCCGGTGCGAATCTTCCGGCTGTACCTTTCTTATATTCAGCCGTTACTTCCTTTTCCTCACGTTTCCAAGGAATACCAAACGGCGGATTGCTGATAATATAGTCAAACTTATATCCGCTGAACTTGTCATCAGATAAGGTATCACCGAACTGCATATTGTTAGGGTCTCCACCACGAATAAGCATATCAGCCTTTGCAATACCGAATGTAAACGGATTGAACTCCTGACCGAATACAGTAACGTCCGCATCCGCATCCATCTGTTTCAATCTTTCTTCCATACAGGTAAGCATCTGAGATGTTCCCATCGTCATATCATAGACTGTCTTTGAAATGCCATCACCTGTAAATGCTGATTCATCGCCAGCTACAAGAAGGTCACTCATAAGATAGATGATGTCACGGCTTGTGAAATGTGCTCCGGCTTCTTCGTTATAAGATTCAGAAAATCTACGAACAAGATTTTCAAACACATATCCCATATCAACCGCACTAATTTTCTCAGGAGAAAAATCACCCTTATCTGTACAAAAATCAGAGATTACCTGATACAGAAGACCTGCTTCTTCCATGTGCTTAATCTGAGAATCAAAATCCATACGTGCAAGAATATCCTGTACATTGTCGGAAAATCCATTCAGATACGCCTTGAAATTATCTACAATGTTTTCAGGGTCAGCAATCAATGTCTTGAACGTAAATGGACTTGTATTGTAAAACTGATAGCCTGATGCTTTACGCAGAAAACCATCTTTTACAGCCAGCTTTTCTACTTTTTTGTATGTATCAAGAACCGCCTGATGTGTTGGCAGTAAGCAATCATGAAAACGCTTGATTACTGTCATAGGCAGGATAACAAGACCATATTCATGTGGTTTGTATGCACCTACAAGGTCATCTGCAACAGACCATACAAGAGCTGCTGTATCATTAGAATTTTTACCAACGCTTGTAATTAACTCATCACTATTCGCCATTGTGTTTTCTCCTTTTCCACTTTCCTCTAAAATCCCTCAGACTTTAAAAATTTATCTAATATATCGACCAACACATCTTTCATATTTGTATCGTTTGCAACACAATACATTTTCAAACGTTTTTTCATATCCTCTGTTAAGTAAAACTGTATTGGTACTTTCTTCTGTTGTGGTGTAGCCTGCTCCACCATATTATTCTTATTTATCATCAAAAATTTCCTTTCTCAGCGAAATCATTTATTTATGATTTCATACTATCATGATTTCATCAGACACTCAAGGAAGATTATTTCAAAACCGATAAATCATATTATCCGAGCGCATGTCTATGTAAATCCATATAAATAAGTCGTCTCGTTTGTTTTTATTTTCTTCTATAACAAATTCACCACCACCCGATCCACTCCACGCAGCTTCAACATTTCCTCCATTCTTTTCCACACATCCAAATCCACCCCAAACAACGAATTATACCTCCCCACAATCCGCAAATGCTCCGGATACAAAAACGCCTGTTCTTCACAGAATCTGGGACACTTCCGCACCGGCACTTGGGCTCCTCGGCTTCCTTCGACACACGTTGCATACATTGGACAATACTGCGAGGTATTGGTCTGATAAAAGGGAAGATGAAGACTGTTTTTCCCTTCCGGGAACTTCCCGGTACTGGTATCGCCGCAGCTCTCCCATTCATACCGTTCCATCCGAAATTCTTCTTTTAAATATTCCTGGTAAAACGCCGCATGAACGCTGTTTTGTTCAAACAGTATACGTTCTCCCAGCTTATAGGCCATCCTCGGATCTTTTTTCCGCTTGTTGAGCAGCACGCCGAGGCAGAGGGAAAACACCGGAAACTGAGCTGCCAGATGGGCCGTTCCCCAGTCATTTACGACAATCTCGATGGTTTTGTTCTCTTGTTCACACCATCTGGCAAGATGCTGCAGACGTGCTTGCGTTTCCGACAGATTTTCTTCCAGCAGGAAAGGAAAGACCAGTGTAACTGCAAACGACTCCCGGCAGGCTTTATCCATCAGTGCGAACAGTTCCTCTTCTTTTGGTGCCAGATGCGGGCAGAAAGCATTTCCTATATAGAGCCGGTCTGGGTGAAAAATCGGCGGATCTGGAATCTGGTTTTTCCGAAAATAAGCATCAAAAAACACCGCACTTTCCATCGAAAGATACGCCGTATACCATTCCGGCCGGTCCAGTTCGAGTGCCAGCTCGACCGGCTGCCCGGGCTGCCCGGATCCCACAAAGCCATTTTGCAATGTCACAAATGTTTCCTTTCCGATTCCGGAGAACCATACCTTCTTCTGCTCTTCCAGGCTTTCCAGATGAAACGCGTCCTGCTCCGCAGGATATCCTGTCATATGCTCTGCCAGGGCGGCATCATCGTCCTCCATTTTCCACCGGATATACTGGCTGTATTGCAGGGCAAGGTGCTGTACCGCATTTCGATAATCTTCCTGTTCCGTAGTGAAGGTATAAACAACATCAAAATCTTCCTCTTTTTCCTGCAGAAAAGTCGCATCACGAAGAAGAATCCGCTGGTAGGATGCCGTTTTCTGATCATAAAATGCCAGTTCCCACGGTGCGTTTTTCTGCTCAACTGTGGCCGGTGCCGCAAGGCGGGTCTGAAAGCCATATTCCGAAATTGCCGTGATCCGCACTTCCTTATCTCCCCAGTATCCCGCCAGGATTCCGAACGGCAGCATGGAAATCCATGGCCATTGGCTGATTTCTTTTTCCCGTTCTTTTTTCTGTTTCATTGCTCCAACTCTCCCGTTTTCTGATACCATCCAGTATACCTGTTTTCCTGGAAAACTCAAATAAAAAAATCCACCCACGCCCGGAAGCAGTCTCACCAGAGACCTCCAAGTCATGGATGGATTTTTATTTTCTACCAAATATGTAGTTTGTTACATTATTTTTTCAGGCAAACTCAGCAAATCTTATAAAGATGTTCACGAAGCTGCCTATTTTGTAAACGTATCAATCAGCTCTTTGGCATCATCATATCCCTGGCCTTCCAGTTCTTTCTGATACCACTCGTCTACGCCGTCTACTGCCTGTTTGAACGAATCAATGTCCATATCCTCATAATTGGTAATGGTAACACCATTTTCATTCTGCCAGCGGTTCATGATTTCATCATCACCGGCGCGGTTGATTTCACGCTCGTACTGTGTTGCAAGACGTCCGCACTCATCGATTACTTCCTGCTGCTCCGGAGTCATGCTGTCGTAAATATCTCCGTTGATGCAGAAGAACAGACAGTCATAAATTGCATTCCACATCGAGCAGTACGGCTGTACTTCCTGTACGCTGGCTGCATCGATAGCCGGGAGCGGATTTTCCTGGCCTTCTACGGTTTTCTGCTGCAGGGCCGTGTAGGTCTCGGACCAGTTCATGTTGGTGGCATCGGCGCCCCAGCGTTTGTAGCATTCCATCAGCAGGTTGCTTCCTGCCACACGGATTTTCAGGTTTTTCATATCATCGACGGTTTTTACTTCCTGCTTGCTGTTGGTCAGCTGACGGAAACCGTTCTCAGCGATTCCCATGCAGTGCAGGCCGTACTCATCGAGGATCTCTTTTAATTTTTCGCCTGCCTCGCCGTCCAGTTTGGCATCCGCATCTTCTACGGAATCAAACAGGAAGGGAAGGGATACGACGTTAAATCTCGGATCAAATGCAGAGTAAATCAGGTTGCTGTGCATGGAAATCTGTACCGGATCTCCATCGATCAGTGCCTGGATACCCTCGGACTGGTTTCCATTGGTCAGCTGGTCTGCAGCGTATACGTTGACTTTGATCTTGCCGCCGGTTGCTTTTTCGATCAGTTCTCCAAACTTCCGGCCGCCTTCTGCCCAAGTACTGGTTTCTGTCGTGGAGCAGGTGAAGTTCCAGGTCTGCTCCGGCCAGTCGAGATCGCTTCTGTCTTCTACATCATATGTGCCTGCAGAAGAAGTATCTTTCTTTGTAAAGACTTCGATCAGGTCTTTTGCATCATCATATCCCTGGCTTTCCAGCTCGTTCTGATACCACGCATCCACACCGTCTACCGCCTGTTTAAAGGAATCGATGTCCATATCTTCGTATTTTGTGATCTTGACACCGTTCTCGTTCTGCCAGCGGTCCATAATCTCATCGTCACCGGCACGGTTGATGGCACGTTCGTAATCGACGGCTTTCTGTCCGGCCTCATCGACAACTTTCTGCTGCTCCGGGGTCAGGTTGTTATAGATATCTCCGTTAATACAGAAGAACAGGCAGTCATAAATTGCATTCCACATCGAGCAGTACGGCTGTACTTCCTGTACGCTGGCTGCGTCGATAGCCGGCAGCGGATTCTCCTGGCCTTCCACGGTTTTCTGCTGCAGGGCGGTGTAGGTCTCGGACCAGTTCATGTTGGTCGCATCGGCGCCCCAGCGTTTGTAACACTCCATCAGCAGGTTACTTCCTGCGACACGGATTTTCAGGTTTTTCATATCATCGACGGTTTTTACTTCCTGCTTGCTGTTGGTCAGCTGGCGGAAACCGTTCTCGGCGATTCCCATGCAGTGCAGGCCGTACTCATCGAGGATTGCTTTTAATTTTTCGCCTGCCTCGCCGTCCAGTTTTGCATCCGCATCTTCTACGGAATCAAACAGGAACGGAAGAGATACGACGTTAAATCTCGGGTCAAACGCAGAGTAAATCAGGTTGCTGTGCATCGAAATCTGTACCGGGTCTCCGTTCATCAGTGCCTGGATTCCCTCGGACTGGTTTCCGTTGGTCAGCTGGTCTGCGGCGTATACATTGACTTTGATCTTGCCGCCGGTTGCTTTTTCCATGAGCTCGCCGAACTTGCGTCCGCCTTCTGCCCAGGTACTGTTCTCGGTGGTGGAGCAGGTAAAGTTCCAGGTCTGCTCTTCCCATCCAAGGTCACTGTAATCAGCGATATCATTGTAATCCTCATTGCCGGAGGAATTTCCTGCTGTGCTGCCATCCGCACCATCGCCACTGGAAGTATCGGAATTCGTTGCTGCAGCTACCGTTCCGGTATAAGCTCCGTCTTTTGCCAGTGCTTTTGGAAGGAACGTGGAAATCTGCGGAACATACGTAATCAGAAGCAGAACTGCTACCGATGCTGCGATCATTGGCATAACGGCTTTGGAAATCTGCTGAATGGTAACTTCCATTCCT
This sequence comes from Blautia sp. AM28-27, assembly GCF_003480905.1. NCBI lineage: Bacteria > Bacillati > Bacillota > Clostridia > Lachnospirales > Lachnospiraceae > Blautia > Blautia sp. AM28-27. The sequence continues at coordinate 44,701 of NZ_QUJK01000005.1, read as the reverse complement.
TTTTTCAGTTTTACGGAAATGGCAACAAACAGGTTGACACCAACCGGTGGAGTTACCTGTCCGATGGCCAGGTTGACGGTTGCCACGATACCGAATGCTACCAGGTCATAGCCAAGGGCTTTACAGACCGGAAGCATAATCGGGATGAAAATATACATGGCAGAGTTTGCATCGATAAAGCATCCTGCAAGCAGGAAAATGATATTGACAATCAGAAGGAATACAAACTGGTTATGAGCAACGCTTCCAAGAAGATCCGATGCTGCCTGCGCAATACCAAACTTTGTGCAGACAAAGGAGAACAGAGAAGCACTTGCGACGATCAGCATAATTCCACCGGTTGTTTTGGCAGAATCTACCATCAGATCCCACAGGTCTTTCAGTTTGATCTCTTTATAAATAAAGATTCCGACAAACAGACCGTATACAACGGAAACGGCAGCTGCCTCGGTCGGGGTGAAAACACTTCCATAGATACCGCCAAGGATGATGACCGGCATTAAGAATCCCCAGAAAGCATCTTTAAAAGCATCCCATCTTTCTTTGACTGTTGCTTTTTTCTGGGTCGGCTGAATGTTGTGTTTCTTTGCCTCCAGAAGAACAACGATGACAAGGGCCACACCCATCAGAATACCAGGAAAAATACCTGCTGTGAACATATCGGCAATGGATACGCCTGTGATGGATGCATAAACAACGAATGCAATACTCGGCGGTATGACGATCGCAATCGAACTTGACGTCGCCATCAGGGCCGTGGAAAACGGAGCAGAAAATCCGCCTCGCTCAATCATGGCAGGGATCAGAACCATACCAAGTGCTGCTACGGTTGCCGGACCGGAACCGGAAATCGCACCAAAGAAGCAGGCTACGATAACGCATACGATGGCGATACCGCCTTTTTTATGGCCGACGCAGGTGTCGACGAAACGAATCAGTCGTTTGGAAATGCCCGCTTTTGCCATAATGTTTCCGGACAATACAAAGAACGGAATGGCAAGGAGCAAAAATTTACTGATACCGGAATACATATTGGTTGCTACGATGGTCAGGGATGTACCGGAGTACAGGATCGCGCAGATCGAAGACAGACCAAGGCAGATGCCAATCGGGATACCAAGGATCAGAAAAACAAAGAATGAAAGAAAAAGAATTGCACTGATCATTTTTTCTGTCCCTCCTCTTTTGCTTTTACGAATGTATCAATCAGATATTCGATCATGTGCAGCGTCATGCAGGCTGCGCCGATCGGTACGAAAGACCAGAAAATCCATTCCGGCCAGTTTAAAACGAACGTTCTCTTTCCGTTGGCAAGCTGGGTCAGTACCTTGTCCATGCCGTATTTAAACAGAACTACGGTAAAGGCAACACTAAATGCTGTGTTGACAACCAGCAGGATTCTTCTCGCCTTCGCAGAAAGACGGTCCGGCAGCAAAGAAAGATTGACCAGTTCTCCGTCACGGGCAGCAAGCGCTGCTGCGAGAAGTGTAATCAGGACAAATACCGCAACGACAAGCTCTTCGGTAAATGACCAGGACTGATGCAGTACCTTACGGGAAAGAACGTTTCCCACCGTAAGCACAACAATCAGGATCGTGGACAGCACGAGAACCAGTTTCTCAACAAATGCCAGTCCATTCATGATTTTTTTGTACACTTTCATATGTTTCCTCCCTTTTCCCGCTGTCAGGTACAATGTTCCAGCAGGATCTATTCTTTGCCAGGCTGTATTACCGGGGTGAATTTGCAGCTGACAAACAAAAAAATCCGCCCCTCAACGAGGGACGGAACTGTTCTTTTCCCGCAACCACCCTTGTCTCTTCTTTGAAACAAGCACGAATACAACGCACAAGCATACGCGGTTTCTGTAACGGGAAACTCCCGTGAAAACCTACTGGAATTCCGGCACATAGTACGATACACGGCCGATTCGTTGGGCTTTCCTTCTCCAAGATGATTTTCAATCCAGATTCGTTGCTGTCTCGCACCTTTCCGGCAGCTCTCTGAAAACGATTTGTCTGCATTTACTTTTTCTTTTCTCAGAATTTGGTTTTACACGACAGAAGCAATTTTAACGCGATTTTTGTTGATTGTCAAGAATTGGTTGGAAAAATTTGTCGATTTTTTGAAAAACCGCATTTTTTTCGGTTTCGGACCTTTTTCTTGCATCTTTTCCATATCTTTTATATAATAATCTGCGGTATCCGAAATATGCAGCCTGATTTTTCATCTCGATCTTCCAACATCAGTCCTGCTTATTCATGAAAGGATGATTTTTATGATAAAAAAACTGATTTCCTTTTTTCAAAAAGATGCAGTGCTTACCGTCTCTTTTTTTCTTGCAGTGCTTTCCTTCTTTTTCTGTCCTCCCGGTCCACAGTATCTTGGCTATCTGGATTTTCATACTCTGATCCTGCTGTTCTGTCTGATGCTGATTGTCGCGGGCCTGCGGGAATGTGGCGTATTTGACTGGCTTGGCACCAGTCTTCTCCGGCATGTAAACTCAGAACGGATGGTTGCTCTGCTTCTGATTTCCCTGTGCTTTTTCTGCAGCATGCTGATTACCAATGATGTCGCTCTGATTACCTTTGTTCCGTTTGGCATTCTGCTTCTGCGAATGTGCCATATGGAGCAGAAAAAAATACTTCTTGTCACCTTTATGACCATGGCTGCAAACCTTGGCAGTATGTTTACTCCTATCGGCAATCCGCAGAATCTTTATCTGTATTCGCTTTCCGGACTTTCCCTTTTGCAGTTTCTGCTTATGATGCTGCCCTATACTCTGGGTGCTGCAGTTCTTTTTCTGATCTGCATTTTTCTGTTTTTCTCCGGAAAGAAAATTTCCGTTTCCCTGGAGAAAAAAGCGATTACTCATCCGCGGCAAATCGTAGTTTTTGCAGCTCTTTTTTTCTGCTGTATTCTTACGGTTGCCAAACTTCTCCCGCATAGTATTCTGCTTCTGATCACGATTGCCGGGATCTGCCTGGTGAACCGCAGCCTTTACCGCAGAGCAGACTACTCTCTTTTGTTCACTTTTGTGTTTTTCTTTCTTTTTATTGGAAACATGAAACAAATGGCAGCGCTTCGTATTTATCTGGAACAGATGATTACCGGACACGAACGGCTTCTTTCCGTCCTCACAAGCCAGATCATCAGCAATGTTCCTGCCGCCATGCTGCTTTCCGGATATACAAAAGAAATCCCGGAACTGATTGTAGGAACCAACCTCGGCGGCCTCGGGACTTTAATTGCATCTATGGCAAGCCTGATCTCCTATCGCCAGATTACGGCCGCAGACGCTTCCTGCCGCAAAAAATATATCCTGATTTTTACTGTTTTCAATCTTGTTTTTCTTGCTATTTTGTATCAGATACGCTAAAATAAAAAGAAGATCCGGCTATACGGGTCTTTTTTCACGGCATTTTATACCGTCTCATGATTACTGTACTTAGCATTTTATATTGAAAAAGAAAGGGTTTCATTTATGAAGATAGATCTCAGAAACGTTCCAGATGCCGAGGTTTCCGGCATTGATCTTGCAAATGTTGACATTACTGTTCCGGCGCCGGAGACAGAACCGCAGCGGCAGTATTACTTTATGGCACTTTTAAAACAGCAGCTCGTACCGGAGCGTGCAAAACAAAACGGAAAAGAGTATCTGACTGCCTGCATCACAACCTTCGGCTGCCAGATGAACGCCCGCGATTCCGAAAAACTGGAAGGAATTCTGGAAACCGTCGGCTACCACATTGTGGAGACCGAAGATGCCGATTTTGTTGTTTACAACACCTGTACCGTCCGTGAAAACGCAAATCTGCGTGTCTACGGTCGTCTTGGACAGCTTGGCAAGTACAAAAAGAAAAATCCGGGCATGATTATTTCCCTCTGCGGATGCATGATGCAGGAGCCGCTTGTTGTCGAAAAACTCAAAAAAAGCTACCATTTCGTCAACCTGATTTTCGGAACGCATAATATCTACCGCTTTGCCGAGTATCTTGTCCGCTGTATGACAGAGGACCGCATGGTGATCGATATCTGGAAAGATACCGATAAAATCGTGGAAAATCTCCCGGTTGACCGCAAATATCCGTTCAAGTCGGGTGTTAATATTATGTTCGGTTGCAATAACTTCTGCAGCTACTGTATCGTACCGTATGTGCGCGGCCGCGAACGCAGCCGGAAGCCGGAGGAAATCATCGCAGAGATCAAACGCCTCGTTGCAGACGGCGTTGTTGAAATTATGCTGCTTGGTCAGAATGTCAATTCCTACGGAAAGAATCTCGAGGAGCCGATGACGTTTGCACAGCTTCTGCGCAAGGCAAATCAGATTGAAGGGCTGAAACGCATCCGTTTCATGACCTCACATCCGAAGGATCTCTCGGAAGAACTGATCGATGCAATGCGCGACTGCGAGAAGGTCTGCCTCCATCTTCATCTTCCGCTCCAGTCCGGAAGCAGCCGTATCTTAAAACTGATGAACCGCCGTTATACCAAAGAGCAGTATCTTGACCTGGTAGACCGAATCCGCGCAAAAGTGCCGGATATTTCTCTGACAACAGATATTATCGTTGGTTTCCCTGGTGAGACCGAAGAAGATTTTCTGGAAACACTGGATGTGGTCCGCCGCGTTCGTTACGACAGCGCGTTTACCTTCCAGTATTCCAGAAGAACCGGAACACCGGCAGCTGCCATGGAAGACCAGATCCCGGCGGATGTTGTAAAAGACCGTTTTGACCGTCTTCTTGCCGAGGTCCAGGAAATTTCCCGCGAGGTAACCGCAAGACATCTTCATACCGTACAGGAAGTTCTGGTGGAAAGTATCAATGAGCAGGACGCTTCTCTTGTCACCGGCCGTATGAGCAACAATACGCTGGTTCATTTCCCGGGAGATGCTTCGATGATCGGAACGCTGCGGAACGTTTCCCTGGACGAATGCCGCGGCTTCTACTATATGGGAACGCTTGTTTAACCAAAAGACCCTGCCCGCACAGTTTTTCAGTCTTTGAAAAGACTATGTTACAAAGCTGTGCAGGCAGGGTTTTTATATATAACTTCTCCTTTTATCCTCTCACATCTGGAGTTTTCCCGGAGAGCCGCCTCTGATAAAAAAAGTAGGTAATCATAAGCATAACTCCAGCTCCGACCCATGCGGAAATTTCTGCGAATGCCACTCCGCGGAACGCAAGGCGCGGTGCTAAAAGCAGCACAACCATGACGCGCATGGCAACCTCCACAATCCCGGACACCATCGGCAGAACTGTTTTTCCCATTCCCTGGCAGGCGTTTCGGAAGACAAACAGCCAGCCAAGGGCGAACAGGGCAACTCCGGTAACCGGCAGAAAGATACAGGTATAGGAAATGACTGTCGCATCATTCAGCATCAGGGATGCTAGAAGCTTCGGGCAGAAAATTTCCAGTGCTGCAAAAGGAAGATTGACAAGGACAGAAAGCACGACACCTGCCCTGACTCCCTGTTTGATCCGGTCGTATTTTCCGGCTCCATAATTTTGTCCTGTAAAAGTCAGAAGTGCAAGTCCAAGTGTTATACCCGGCTGCTCGAACAGACCGCACACCTTCATACATGCAGCATAAGCTGCGACATAAGCCGTTCCCATCTGATTGACAAAAACCTGAAGGACCATACCGCCCACCGCAGTTACAGAATTCATCACAGCTACCGGCAGGCCTTTTCCAACGAGTGCGCCAAGAAGTACACCATCTGCCCTCCAGTCTGTTTTCCGCGGAAGCAGTTCTGCGGCGCGCCGGATATATACCAGACAGTAAAGGGCAGAAACTACCTGCGCCAGGACCGTTGCAAGCGCCGCTCCAAACACGCCCATGCCAAACGGAAATACAAATAGAAGATCCAGCACAATATTGACCACCGACGAAACGATCATAGAAGCCAGCGGCACTTTACTGTTTCCGACGGACCGGAGCAGCGTCATGGCAAAGTTATTAAAAATGGTAACGGTACTGCCCGCCAGAATGGTTCCAAAATAAACCAGAGTGTCTGTCATCATATCCTCCGGTGTCTGGAGAAAAACAAACAGACGGCGCATCCAAAACAGACTGCCCACCGTAATTACAATTCCAATGGCAAGGCAGATATAAACCGACATCGCAATTTCTTTCCGCAGTTTTTCGATATCATTCGCTCCAAAGGAGTGGGAAATGCAGATCCCGAGTCCTCCGGTCAGTCCCATGGCAAAGCCGAGAATCAGAAAATGCACCGAACTGGTATTTCCAACCGCCGCCAGAGCCACATCGCCGATTCCCTTTCCGACGACCATGGAATCCACAAAGCTGTAAAGCTGCTGAAAAAGATTTCCAATCAATATTGGCAGGAAAAACTGAAAAATCAGCTTCATGCTGTTGCCCTGCGTCATATTATTTGTTGTTTTTTGCATGATGATAATCTTGTAACCTTTCCTTTCTTCATTCCTTCTTGCAAATCATATAAAATCACTATATACTAAAAGAAGTTTGTTTCCATCCACAGTCAGTATGGAACATCCACTACGAACGAAAAGTGAGACATCTATGAATAACTTATATGAATATATCGACCCCATCGCCTCTCCTTATGAGGCTTTTCTTTTTGACAGCACGCGGGACTCCCTTCCGATTCCTGCTCACTGGCACTATTATGTAGAACTTCTCTACGTTCTGAAAGGAGAAATTGAGGTTTCCCTTGATAATGTGACATCCATCGGAACGGAAGGATCTGTGATCCTTTTTCCGCCCAAATGCGTTCATTCCATCGCGCTTGCAAAGGGGTCTGTTCCGGTGCAGTATGATGTGATTAAATTTGACCCCAATCTTCTGCCCACCTGCAAGACGGATGAGCTGGATCTGCGTTCGATTCTGCACGGCCTCCACACGTTCCGCTGCCCCTGTATTTTTTCTCCGGAGCAGGTACAGAAAATGGACCTTTTTCCTCTTTTTTCGGATATTCTTAAGGAATACCGGGATAAAGAGCTTGGCTATTCCATGATTCTTACAGCGGATCTTCGGAAAATCATCAGCCGTTTTGTACGGAACTGGCAAAAAAGCGGGACTTCTTTTCCGTCTCCCGGCGTGCATCCTTCCTACGAAATCAGTTTTGACCTGATTTCCGAATACATTGATTCCCATTATTTTGAAGAACTGACCGTAGAGAAACTTGCCGCCATGTGCAACATGTCGCACTCCACATTTTCCATGAATTTTTACCGCCGCTACAATATGACCTGCAAAGAATATATTACGGCAACCCGAATCAATGCGGCAGAAAACATGCTGCTTTTTTCCAGTCACGATGTTTCTTTTATTGCCAGAGAAGTCGGCTATCCGGACTGCAGCTATTTCATCCGGTGTTATAAAAAAATAAAAGGAATCACACCGAAACAGGCCAGAAAAATCCAGGCAGAAAAAAATAAATAACGTTATTTTTCAGAAAAGGGCACGCATTCATTTTGCGTGCCCTTTTCCATGCCTTATCGTGCTGCTGTCTCGTATACGCTTCGTACGCGATATGCGCCCGATACGCCGGTTCCCTTGGCGGTGAAGTCTGCGGTCGGCAGAATACGGAAGGTCTTTGTTCCTGCTTCCATATCAACGAAGTTATCGTCCAGGCGAAGCACACCGTTTTCGGTCTCTACGCTGACAGATTTTGCGAAGTTCTCTGCCGTTACAGTTACGGTATCGCCGTCTACCGATACAGAAAGTTTCGGATCTGCGAAATGGTAATGCTTCGGTGCACAGAACAGCGTCGATCCGGAAGATACGACGTTTCCATCGACAACCAGCTCATACGTCAGATGAACTTCCAGCGGATCCTGACCGTTGAAATCAAGATGCGGCATCCACTGTCCGCCGTAGGCCGGTGCGTTGACCTCGAAGGTTCCCTCTTTGACTACGGAAGAATCCGGACGGCGCAGAGACCATTTTACGGTTCCAACAATCGGCTCACCCGTCTCATTCGCAACGTGAAGGTCTGCACTGACATCGATTGGATGCGGCAGGGTGTTGACAAACGGTTTCTGATCGATCTCTCCATGCTCCTCACAGGAAAGCAGAACCGGTGCGAACATCTTCTTCTCTGCGTACTGCAGGGCTTTCCAGTTTCCGTAGTAATCGACGCTTGCCCAGGATGCTACCGGCCAGATATCGTTCAGCTGCCATACAACAGCACCCATGCAGGTACCACGGAAGCGGCGGAAATGCTCTACGCCGTAACGGATGGCATCTGCCTGAAGAAGCTGTGAGCAGTAAAGAAGCTCATCGAAATTCTTCGGATACAGATAGGTCTGTGAGATATAGTTCAGGATCTTTCCGTTGGCAGCCGTATTTCTCTGGTGCATTTCCATGACGCGTGAGAAGATGTTGCGGTCGCCGTCTTCCGTAAACCGTTTTACAGTCTGCAGGGACGGGAAGGACTGGAATCCGAACTCGGACAGGAAACGGTAATGGTGGGAACGATAAGCGGTAAACGGCTCGCTTCCGTGCCATACGCCCCAGTAATGGGTATCGCCGACATTTTCCGCATTGCTGTTTTCGTAATTTCCACCTGAAGACGGGGATGACGGCCAGTAGAATTTCTCCGGATCCTCTTCTTTGACGATTTTCGGAATGATGTACTCATACAGATGGATATAATCGTAATACTGTTTCTTGGATTTCGGCCATGCCAGCATTTCATACTGTGTCTCCATCTCATTGTTTCCGCACCACAGAGCAATGCTTGCATGAGAACGAAGTCTGCGTACATTCTGACGGATTTCTGTGGAGATATTCTCCTCAAAATGATCTGACAGCTCATAGGAAGCGCAGGCAAACATGAAGTCATGCCAGATCAGAAGTCCTCTCTCATCGCAGACATCATAGAAGAAGTCATCGAGGAAGTATCCGCCGCCCCATATACGCAGGGAATTGAAGTTTGCTTCCTGTGCAGATTTTAACAGCAGATCGGTACGTTCTCTCGTCTGGCGGGTTAAAATATTATCCTCCGGAATGTAATCCGCGCCCATCGCGAAAATCTGCAGTCCGTTGATTTCATATGCAAAGTTGCGGCCTTTTACTGTCTTTGCTGCTTTATCGGTGATGATGATTTTCTTTTCACCGTTTGTCATAACCATGTTGTCGCCGTCGTCGTAATCTGGTGCCTGTCCGGTCATGTGCTCATCATAAACTTCATCTTCCATCGGATCGGTATTGACCGTGATGGTGCGAAGACCCATTTTCTTCTCCCAGGTATCCAGGGTATCCTCTGCAACAAGCGCTACCTTTACCTGATACAGTGCCTGTGCGCCGTAACCGTTCGGCCACCACAGCTCCGGATTTTCTACGGTAAGAGAAGCCTGTACACGGTTGCTGCGAAGCTCACATGTAAGACCGGTCAGATTTTTTGATGGTGCTGAATGGGTCAGCGGATCGATGCTGCCGCTTTCTGCTGTCAGAACGGTTTTTCCATCCGGAGAAGTAACCGTCATGACAATTTTTACATTTCCGTCGGTAACTCCCGGCATCCACTCGATCTCAGCATCTGCCGTCAGGCGAACAGAATCAACAACGTTTCCGTGAACCGTTTTTCCGGTTACGTGATGCTCCTGGCCTACAAATACCTGCGCCAGACGGGCTGTTTTTACTGCGAGAACGGAAGCTTCACGGAACAGTCCTGCATCTGGAAGACGCGGGCCCCAGTCCCAGCCGTACATGCACGCTGCTTTACGGATATGCGGGAATCCCGGCATTGCATCGGAGGATCCGCCAACCGGGCATTTTGTATCTTCTTCCGCAATGAATTTGGTCGGGGAATGCAGAATCACTTTTACCTGATATACGGTATCGGCTGCATCACCTGCAACAAGATCGGTAATATCGTACTCCCAGACACGGTTCATGTTGTCTGCGGAGCCGATTTTCTCTCCGTTCAGATAAACATCCGCGATCGTATCAATTCCGTCAAAATGTAAAAACAGGCGGTCCGCTTTTCTGTCTTCCTCTCCGATCACGATTTCTGTCTCGTATGCGAAATCATTCTCCATCAGTTTCAGTGCGTCGAGTTCATTGTCACGATAAAACGGATCCGGGATCAGACCTTTTTCCAGAAGTGTGCCGTAAACGGTAGACGGAACCTTTGTCTCAATTGGAGTCTCTGGAATATCGTAAACATTTTTTCCAAGGACCGTTAAGGTCCAGTTGTCTTTCAGACATATTGTATGCATTACAGTATGTCCCCCTTTCTTACATAGTTTCTGCTTCTTCGCGTAGTTTCACCACGCTTTTTCTTTCTTCCTATCTTACTTCTTTTGTGCAGAAAATGGTACAAAAAAGCTCTTGAAAAATAGGAAAAATCTCCAAATGCACAAAAATTTTCGCAAAAACAGGAAAACAGTGAGACAAATTCTCAATCATCACTTTGACAGATTTGGAAAATGTGATAGAATAAAAATGTTGGCATCCCATTTAAAAATGTCGACATTATTTTTCGAAAAGAAAGATGAGGAAAAAATTATGATACCAGAAAGATTAGCTGCTCTCCGCGAAAAAATGAGAGCCTACGGCGTGGACGCTTATCTGGTTCCGACCGCCGATTACCATGAATCTGAATATGTAGGAACTTACTTTAAAGCAAGAACGTATATCACAGGCTTTACCGGTTCTGCCGGAACCGCCGTTATTACCCAGGATGAAGCGTGCCTCTGGACCGACGGCCGCTACTTCGTACAAGCAGCCAAAGAACTTGCCGGAACCGGCGTTACCTTAATGAAAATGGGCCAGGAAGGCGTTCCGACGGTAGAGGAATACCTGGCGGCAAATACAAAAGAGGGCATGACCATTGGTTTTGACGGCCGCGTTGTCAATGAAATGCTCGGCGAAGCACTGGAGAAAACACTTCCGGAGCGTTTTCTTTCCTATCGAAGCGACCTGATCGGTGAGATCTGGTCGGACCGCCCGGCACTTTCCGCAGAACCCGTGTGGATCCTTGATGCAAAATATACCGGTGAATCCGCTGCGGAGCGTCTTGCAAAAGTACGCGAAAAGATGAAAGAGAACGGTGCCGAAGTGCATATTCTGACTGCACTGGATGATATCGCCTGGATGCTGAATATCCGTGGAAACGATATTCCATGCAACCCGGTTGTCCTCTCCTATCTCGTACTGACAGAAACCGAGAGTCATCTGTTCATTCAGGAAGAAACCTTAAATGAGAAAGTAAAACAGTATCTTGCTGATCTTGACATTTCCCTTCATCCATACGATGCTGTTTATGATTTTGTTTCCGGCATCACAGGAAAAACCATTCTTCTGGAGAAAGCCAAAGTCAACTACACGATCTGCCAGAGTGTCATGGGCAGCAATACGATTGTCAATGTCATGAACCCGGCTTCTTCTTTAAAAGCAGTCAAAACACCGGTTGAGATGGAAAACATCCGAAAAGCCCACATCAAAGACGGCGTTGCCGTTACCCGTTTCGTATACTGGTTAAAGAAGAATATCGGTAAGATCCCAATGAATGAGGTTTCCGTTGCTGAAAAACTGGAATCCTTCCGGAAGGAGCAGGAAGGCTTTATTGAGCCAAGCTTCGGAACGATTTCCGCTTACGGCCCGAATGCTGCTATGTGCCATTATCAGGCAACGAAAGACGATTTCTCTGTTCTGCAGCCAAAAGGCATGTACCTGGTGGACTCCGGCGGACAGTATTATGAGGGAACGACCGATATTACCAGAACAATCGTAGTTGGACCGCTGACCGAGGAAGAAAAAGAACATTTCACCATCACTGCGATGGGAACCCTTCGTCTTGGAAATGCAAAATTCCTCCACGGCTGCATCGGTATCAACCTTGATTACCTTGCAAGACAGGCATTCTGGGAGAGAGGTCTTGACTTCAATCACGGAACCGGCCACGGCGTCGGCTATCTCTTAAATGTCCATGAGCGTCCAAACGGTTTCCGCTGGAAAATGGTTCCGGAGCGCATGGAAAATGCCGTTCTCGAGGAAGGTATGCTGACCTCCGACGAACCAGGTATCTATATTGAAGGAAGCCACGGTATCCGTACCGAGAACCTGATGCTCTGCCGCAAAGCAGAAAAGAACATGTATGGCCAGTTCATGCGCTTTGAGTTCGTTACCATGGTTCCGATCGACCTCGACGGTATCGATACGCAGTATATGACGGAGAAAGATGTCGAGCTGCTGAATAATTACCACAAAGAAGTGTATGAGAAGATTTCTCCTTATCTGGAAGGGGACGAAAAAGAGTGGCTGAAAGAAGCCACCCGCACGATTTCCAAATAAGATGCAAAAACGCTGTTCTGTGTTTTGATGATACAGAGCAGCGTTTTTTCGTATAAAATTATTGGTGAATTTAGATTATCTCTTTAGAAGTTCTTATATGTCGGTATAGCCCGTATTTTCGGGCTTTCCCGGCATTTTAGATATGGGGAGAAGTTCTTATATACCCTCATAACCTTTTAGGTTTTCCCTCTCAATGGTAGTAAAAAAGTAGTAAATTGCTCTGCGGCTATGCTGCAATCAGCCTTTCCATTTCAGCCTTTGCGGAAGCGAAAGTTGCGTGTGCGTAATAATTCAGTGTCATGGTGATATTGGAGTGTCCCATAATATACTGTAACGCTTTCGGGTTCATGCCCGCATTGGCTAAGTTGGTGCAGAACGTATGACGCAGGGTGTGAGGTGTCATTACTTTGGGTAAGGCTTCCTCATGGCACTTGTTGTACTTCTTCGCAAGCCCCCGGAACATATTATCATAGCTTGTCGCCGTTTTCGGGCAACCGTCCCGGTTGAGGAAAAGGAAATTGCTGTAACCGTCAATCGTGATCGGCTTCGATCCCTTGCGGTTCTCCAACACGCGCCCCAACGCTTCATATACTTTTTCACTCATTGGAATTTGTCTGATACCGCTTTCTGTTTTGGGCTTCTCTATGTAGTAGCCTGTTTCCGCGCTCCGTAAAAGCTGGTGGTCTACATTGATTATCCTGTTTTCAAAATCAAGGTCGGTTTCAGTTAGTCCGCAGAGTTCGGAAACCCTAAGCCCTGTCCCCAGCAGTATGATAACCTCGTCACGGTATTTCTGATAGACGCTATCACCTTGCATAAAGGATAAAAGGCTTTCTTCCTGTTCCGCTGTGAGAGGTACTTTCGGCTCTGTGTCGTCCTCAATCACGGTGTTTAGCTGGAAGTCAAAGGGGTTCTTCCTTATACAGTCGTCCTGTATCGCTGTGTAAAAAGCAGCTTTCAAAGAACGCTTGTCATTGCTTATGGTCTTATAGGATATTCCCTTTTCTTTCATGCGCAACGCCCATTCTTTCGCGTCGGACAGTTTCACACTGTCAATGGGGCAGGAACCAAGTTTATCCGCTTCCAGCAGCTTCATCAGCCGTTCGCGCCCCTTTGTGGTGTTATGCCTTACGTTCCCCCGGTGGCGGTTCTGCTTTGCGTAAAGCTCGCAGACGGTCATTTTCTTTCCGATTGTGTCTATCCCGTCGTCAAGGTCTTTCCGTATCTCTTTTTCTTTTTCTCTAAGGGATATGTCGTCACGCTTCCCGGCTGGGGTCTTGTCCGTAGGTACTAACTTCCACGCATAGACAAATTGCACTTTACCAAAAGTATCGGTATATTTATAAGCATATCTCCCGTCTTTTCTCTGGCTCTCTCCCGAACGCAAAATGCGGTTTTTATTATCACGTCTTTTCTCCGACATTGTTTTTGCTCCTTTCCGTGTCGGAAAGAGCCTTGATATGCTTATATTTATTATAGCACATTCAAGGCTCTTTTTCACTATCTTTTTCGCTAAATTGCGTCCAGTGTGTCGATGATTTTTTCAAACTGTTTCCTCTTGATCTGAATACGATTCCCGTTCAAGATCACCCAGCCCGCCGTAGGGTTTTCCTCCGCAAGTTTCCGCAGTTTGTTCTCTCCAATGCGGAAATATTTTGACGCTTCCTCAATCGTAAGCGTGTACTTTTCCCAAATAGGCACATCAGCATTGTTCATTCTATAAATCCCCCTTTCAAAAATGGGTAAAAGGTTAATAGTGAAAAGGGGCTGTGATCGGACGGTTATTAGCATAACCTCATGGGAATTTCACCCCGGCATGGTTCTCATGCAGCCCTACCCATTGCCTGCGACGCTCTTAACGCTCGGACTGTGGCTGTAAGGAAGTATCATTGTATATTCTGCGTGTCGTTGCCCGCAAACCGCTACACTTGCTTTCCGGCGCGGTGTTGGTCGCTCGGCTGTCCGGGCGGTGATAACCTCGCCCGGATAGCGTCATGGCGCACCCGCCGTATGGCTCGACGCAAAAGGAACGTATCCGATTTGCCCTATGCTGCGCCGCCGTTATCTTGCGCCGCTTTCTTTTTCAAGGTTCAAAATGGCTGTGCTACCCGCGTCAACAGCGGAACGGAAAAGGGGGTGAGAGAAAGCGTCCCGCCGCCGTTGCGGTTATTCCTCTGTCCTAAAGGTGAGGACAGCCATCATCAGTTTTGCTTGCAGCCGTTCCCGAATGTCGTGGTCTACGCCGAAATAGACGTTCCCGCGCTCGTCGTACAGCTTCCGCATGGAGAGGCGGGCTATGTAGCCGCTAAAATGCTGCAAGACAATCTTCATGGCGTCCGGGTCACCCTTTGTCGCTGCCACAATGACAGGATAGGGAACAAGGGCATTTTCCGGGTAGCCGGGTTCGTTACCATTCGTCCCATTCATCAGCATTTTCCTCCAGATATTTTCTTAATTTCTCAAAAGAGCTTGTCCGCCTGTACTGTATCGTGCTTCTCGATGTATTGAACAACTTCGCAATCTCGGTGTCGTTCATTCCCTCGAAATAGTACAGGAGTACGGCTTTGCGCTTTTCTTCCGGCAAAGTACGGATTGCTTCAAGAAGCAGCTTCGGCGTGATTTTCTTCCCGGCTTTCTCAAAGACGGTTTCGGCGGTTTCCCGTTTGAAATATTCATCAAAGGTATGAAGCTGCCGCGCTTCGTCTAAGGGCAAATCGGAAAAGGTGACTTCCCTTGCCTTATGCCTGTGCAGCTCCCTGTGAGCGTCACACGCTTCATTGTGCAGCACCGTATTACAAAACTTCTGAAAAGCACATTGTTTGTAAAACTCCCTGCTATTAGGTTCCACATTCTCACCTCCTTTCTCGTTGGAAAGTTGGTGGTGCTTCCCCCTTTTCGCGGGGCAATACGGCGTTTTTGAAAAACGCCGAAGATTTTTTGAAATTTTTTCAAAAAATTTTTTGAGCAGCAAAATACGCCTGTCCGAAAAGCCCGGACAGGCGTATAGGTATTGTAAGCAGTATTTAGATGATTAGACAGTTCATAGTCAAGGGTAGAGAGGTTCCCGGCGGTGGTCGGGCTTTTTTTGATATGTCAATGACCGTCGGATTTTGTCGATAGGGTATGTGCTTCATGGCGGCTACCTCCTTTAGCCGCCGCTTTTAACAGTGATACCGCGTCATTTCATTAGAAGATAAAAAGAAACGGCGGCTTTGATTTTTCAAAGCTGCTGCGGAAATCAAAGAACGACAAGCAACAGTTCTGATTTTGCTCCAATATGGTTATTAGGGGCACAAATTAAAATCAAAAAAGAGCCGATAACAGCAGTATTTCAAACTGCATATTATCGGCTCTGCGTCTGTGCGTCTGGCTCTTTTAATTAAATTATTTCTGTTGTTTTTTGGCTTTATTATATGTATTAGCTAACTGTCCACAAGCTGCTTTAATCTCTCTACCATGAGAAACTCTCATGGTAACTTCAAGTCCTGTTTGCTCTAATTGATGTTTGAACGCAACCATTTCTTGTTTTTGTGGTGCTCTAATTTTTGAATTACTCGTCGGGTTGTATTGCAGCACGTTAATCATAACATTTTTGCCCTTAAACCATTTTGCAAGTTGCCTTATATCTGAGGAACGGTCATTTATACCTGGTAAAAGCAAATACGCAAATACCACTTTTCGATTATGCCTTTGAGAATAGGACAATGCTTGCTTAACAACATCTTCAATAGCGTACATGTGCATATGAGGAATGATACAGTTTCTCGCAGCCTGTGTTGCTGCATGTAAAGATATTGTCAACTGAATTTTTAGATGTTCTTCGCGCAATTTTTTTAATTGATTAACTGGACCAACTGTTGATACGGTAATGCCGTCGGTTGGAAAGTTAAGTCCATTTCTATCTCGAAGAATATGGATTGCTGCAATCAAGTTGTCGTAATTGAATAAAGGTTCTCCCATTCCCATAAAAACGATACGATTTACTTTTTGACGTATCAATACAACCTGCTGCACAATTTCAGACGGTGTTAGATTACGAACAAAACCATTGCGTCCGGACTCACAAAAAATACAGCCAACAGAACAACCAACTTGCGTACTTACGCAAACAGTCCCACCATCTCGCCGTTTAATAAAAACCGTTTCAATATACCTGTTATCTTTCAATTCATAAACATACTTTTCAGTATCGCTACTTTTATAGACTTTTTTTGTTGATATTGATAGATTTTCTTTGTGAAATGGCTGTTTATACAATTCCGTATATAAGGCTCTTGCTTTATCCTCTCCAATTACTTCCGACATTTCTTTGTAAGTAAATCCGTATGGGTCATTCAATATTTCCGTAGGTGTACTTTTAGGTAAGTGTTTCATTTAAATATCCTTCCTTTTCAAAATTAAAAAGTTTGTTTTTCAGAGTTTTTGATTATGATTTCTAGTTTTTCAACATCAACGATATGCGTTAATTTACATTTAGGGCAGAAAAGAGGAAAATTTCTTAATACCGTATTATAAAATACTTGAACCCTCGTCTTTCCGTTACAAATTGGACATTTTATCCAATATTTTTCAAGCATAATATTTCTCCTTTTGCGCAAAAAAATGCAGGTCAATTCTCAACATGAGCATTGACCTGCATTTATACATATAATACTACAACAAAATTAAGGCATAGTTTTTATACTATGTCTATACGTCGTTAGTTTTGTTGTATAGCATACGCAAAATAAGCATGACAAAAAAGCCCATATTGAAAATGGGAAAAATCTTTTTTGATTTCAATGCTTATCGAATACGCATGCTATGTAACATAAACATTCCCCCCTTTTATATAATATTATATACAAAAGCAGCTTGTTGTCAACATATATATATGAATTATTTTGGCTAACTGATAGAACTATGTAGACATATCCAAGAAGAAAGGGGAACAGTAAAATGTAAGAGGGTGAATAACTATGGCAAAAAGACCAGTACCAAAATACGACTTCAAGGCTTTTGGGGCAGCGATAAAGGCAGCGCGTGAAGGACGCAAGGAAAGCCGCAAGAAAGTAGGCGACGAAATGTTTATCTCGCCGCGCTACCTTGCGAACATTGAGAACAAGGGGCAGCACCCAAGTTTACAGATATTCTTTGAGCTGATACAGCGTTACCATATATCCGTAGACCAATTCCTGTTAGACACGCCCGCTGCAAAGGACACAAAGCGGCGGCAGCTTGACGCGCTCCTTGACGGTATGAGCGATACAGGCATACGGATTGTGACCGCAACGGCAAAAGAGATTTCCGAAGTCGAAAAAGAGGGCGAATAGGAATGTCCGGCTTAAAACTGAACAGGATTTAGAGAGCGTTGTAATCTTTTTTGAGATTGCAGCGTTTTTCTTTTGCGGAAGTTTGGCAAAATCGCTTTTTCTCCGTAGTAGGGGATAAGAGCCTAAAGGATAAAAACATTCGTAGCAAGCATAGGAAGCGGGTACCCACTTCCGTATTTTCCCCCTCCCGCGCTGCGGCGCGTCGGTTGAAAATTGCTTGTTGGGAAGTGTCCCAAACCCTCGGAACGGAAAGGAAAGGAGCGAATACATGGACGGACGCAAAAGGACGGTACAAATCAAATTCAGAGTGACGGAAGCGGAACGGGATTTAATACTGGAAAAAATGAAGCTCGTACCCACCCGGAACATGGCGGCGTATCTGCGGAAGATTGCCATTGACGGATATATCATTCAGATAGACCACGCCGACATAAAGGCTATGACCGCAGAGATACAAAAAATCGGTGTCAACGTCAACCAGATAGCACGCCGCGTAAACGCGACGGGGAACGCATACCAAGAGGACATAGAGGAAATAAAGGGGGTGCTTGCGGAGATATGGCGGTTACAAAGATTAAGCCTATTAAAAGCACTCTAAGCAAAGCCCTTGACTATATCGAAAACCCGGACAAGACGGACGGAAAAATGCTTGTGTCCTCTTTCGGCTGCTCCTATGAAACGGCAGATATTGAGTTTGAATATACATTGTCCCAAGCACTCCAAAAGGGGAACAATTTAGCCTTTCATCTGATACAGTCCTTTGAGCCGGGGGAAGTGGATTATCAGAAAGCCCATGAAATCGGAAAGCAGCTTGCCGACGCGGTAACAAAGGGGCAACATGAGTATGTTGTGACGACGCACATTGACAAGGGGCATATCCATAACCACATTATTTTCTGCGCGGTGAACTTCGTAGACCACCACAAATACAATTCCAACAAAAGGAGCTATTACGGTATACGGAACATGAGCGACAAGCTGTGCCGGGACAATGGGCTTTCCGTGGTCGTCCCCGGCAAGGGCAGCAAGGGAAAGAGCTATGCAGAATATCAAGCGGAGAAAACGGGGACAAGCTGGAAAGGCAAGCTAAAGATCGCCGTGGACGCGCTCATTCCCCAAGTTTCCAGCTTTGAGGAACTATTGCAGCGGTTACAGGCGGCAGGATATGAGATCAAGCCCGGAAAATATATCTCATGCCGCGCACCGGGGCAGGAACGGTTTACCCGTCTGAAAACCCTCGGCACGGACTATACGGAGGAAGCCATAAAAGAACGGATAGCGGGCAAGCGTACCCGTGCCGCCAAAGCTCCAAAGGCAGAGCGCAAGGGCGTTAATCTTCTCATTGATATTGAGCACAGTATCAAAGCACAACAAAGCCGAGGCTATGAACAGTGGGCGAAAATCCACAATCTGAAACAGGCGGCAAAGACTATGAATTTCCTTACGGAAAATAAGATTGAGCAGTACGCCGATCTGCTCACCCGGATAGAGGAAATCACCACGGCAAGCGAACAGGCAGGGGACAGCCTAAAGGAAGTGGAAAAGCGTCTATCAGATATGGCATTGCTCATTAAGAATGTCACTACCTACCAAAAGACAAAGCCCCTCTATGAAGCCTACCGCAAAGCCCGGAACAAAGAGAAGTACCGGGCAGAGCATGAACGGGGTATTATCCTCCATGAAGCGGCGGCAAAGGCACTAAAGGCGGCGCAGATCGGCGGCAAGCTCCCCAGCGTCCCCGTCCTCCAAGCGGAATATGAAAAGCTGCAAGGACAGAAAGAAAGCCTTTATGCCGATTATGGCAAGCTGAAAAAACAGGTGCAGGAATATGATGTTATCAAACGGAACATAGACAGTATTTTACAGACAGAGAAGCAGCCGGAGCGGGAAAGGCAGACAGAGCGCGGATAAGGACACAAAAAAATAGCCGGGACGCGGTAGCTGTCAGATAGCCACCGCGCCCCGGTTTTCTCATGGGTGCAGAGATTGGATTGTTACGCAATAGAACGCCATTTTCGGGGGTAAAGGTATAAATCCCTTGCTGCCTTATTTTCCCGCCCGGAAAGCCGCATAAATCAAGGCTTATTTCGCCCCTATCGCGTCACATTCGCCCGCATTTTCCTCATTCGCTCGGCGGTCTGTCTGCGGGTGATACGCTTCCGGCAGTCCGGGCAGTAGACAGCCCGGTTAGAGCTGGAAACAAAGGGCGCACCGCACACGCTACACCGCCTCATATCCTCCGTATGGCAAAGCTCGGCGTACAGCTCCTTATCTGCGGGCAGTACCGCAATGCGGAACCATTTACAGAGCAGGGAATAGGAAATGAGCTGCGGGCATACGCACTCGTCCCCGTCGTCAAGCAAGATACAGTTCCCATTATCGCAGTTACAGCACGTCCGGCGCACAAGGGTATTGACTTTCCGGCTTTGGGGCGGCGTAAGCCGCTTAATGTCGCTCATACCTCGTCGGCGGGGTAAAGGGCAAGCCCCGCAAACTCCGCTTCGGTCATGCGCCCCACTTTGGCAAGGGTACGGGCGGCAAAGTCCCGCATTTCCCCCTCCATAAAGGGCAGCGCGGCGTTCATAGCCACTACAAGCCCCTCCTTGCTGCCTGTCATGTAGATACTCAAAAGGTTGGTTTCCTCAACCGTGAAATTGTTATATTTGTTCATGCTCATACCTCCAATCCGTGATCTTTCTTTTTTGCCGCCGCCTTTTTCGGGACGGTTCTCTTTTTATCCTGTGCAAGCTGCGCCCGGACAGAGGGGCGGGGCTTCCTTACCTCCTTGTCCCGGTTCTCGTCCTTACCGATCAGTGCGTATGTACCGTAGCTGTTCTTGATCTGTGAGAAAGCAAGGGTCTTATAGGGCAGCATGGAGAAAAGGCGTTCCGTGTCCTTTGTGGACGCAAGCCGTTCAAAGGACGGGGACAGCTCCACCATGAAATGAGATTTATCCGGGCTGTTGGGGGCAGACAGCTTTTTCATGTCTGCCACAATGCGCCGCGCTTCATGCTCGATCATACCCTCATGCAATGCGGCGATATGTTCCTTTAAGTCCCCCGGTGTCAGCTTATCCCGGCTGTGCTTTTCTTCCCGTAACAGGGATTGCAGGGCTTCCGGGTCTTTCGGCTGTACTTCAAAATATTCAAACTTCCCAAGCTGGGGGTCGGGATAGCCATTAAAATGTTGCTCGGCTGGCTGCTCCCTCGTCCCATGCTCATAAACAAGCGTCACCGTCCCAGCGTCAACAGTATTGTCTTTGACGCGCTCATAGTGTTTTTCATAGTCCAGCTCATAGAGATTGCCCGTGATCTTCCCGTCCTGTACCCCGGTCAGCTCCACGGCGTAAGCAAGGATAGGGTCGCGGGTCTGCTCCTTGTAGAAACGCCATGTATTATGCGGGGCGGTGTCGCTGATGAAAACGTCACGCTCCCGAAAGCAGTATGTCCCGGACGGGCGGGAAAGCCACAAGAGCGTTTTGTCAGCGGGGTTTTGGCTTGCCGCCTTTTCCGCAATGATCTTTTTGTCAATGTCAAAATCACTCTGATAAAATCCCGTGTTCTGCTTCATAATGGCTTCAAGGGAAGCGAACACGTCCACATTCTCAAATTTATTCAATTTCCCCATAATCAGCTCCTTTCCAAGTCCTGCGACTTGCTTCTTGCCTGTTTCCTCTGCGCTGCCCGTTCCTTGTCGGCTTTGAGCTGCGCCCGAATAGAGGGCTTCTTTTCGGTCTTTTTCCCCGGTTTCGTTTCCTTTCCCTGTTCCTTTTCCGCTTTCAGCGCGGCGGCATACTCGGCAAGGGAGATCTGTTCGCCGTTTCTTGCCTTTGCTTCCAGCTCGTCAGCGGTAGGGGTATTGTTGATGATACCGTCAAAATGGTTGTCGTTCTGCTCGATAGCGTCCTCGACGTGCTTTAGGGTGTCTGCCTTTTCCGGCTGCTCGGCGGCAACTGCAAACGCCTGTGTCCCGTTCCCCATAATGAGATATTTTCCGTCCTCCGACGTATGGTGAAGTCCATACCCGGCTTCCCTCATTTGTTCGGCGGTCATATCGGTTACAGAAAAGCTCCCCCGTGGCGTTCTGATCTGCTCCCCGGTCATGCGGGTGTCGGGGGTAAGCTGCGGTGTCTGCTCCTGTAAAAACTCCGGCACTTCCTTATAGCCGAAACTGTCAACGTAATGCGCGGTGTCCTCCCCGTTGTGATGAAGCACCACTATATCCGATACGGAAAGGCTGTGTCCCTTAAAATCTTTGGGGTGGTCGATATTGAAACGGGTATAAATATCTTCAAGGGAAGTCCTCGGCGTAAGCTCGGCGGTGTAGATCAGATTATAATTTGCCGCTTCCACGGAAAGCCCAGCCGCCTGCAGACGGTCGTAAGGCTCAAAATGATAGTCCCGCATACCGTCCCCGTCCTTTAACTGGTAAATGGAAAAGGTGTCTTTGTCCGGCTCTTTCCCGGTGGCGGTCGGCTCCGGCGTTCCCTGTCCCGGCTCGGCGGCGGGCTGTGCTTCCTGTGCCTTTGCATAAAGCTCTTTTACGTCGCCCTGTGTCAGTTCCCCGGTTTCCAGCTTCCCCAAAAGCTCCCGGCACTTTTCCGGGGTTCCCGTGTAGAGAATATCCCCCAGCTTTGCCATGCCGTTATCCTGCGCGACATACTCCTGCAAAATGTAGCTGTTTTCCGGGCTGTCACTGTACGGGTTCTGCCGCACCTTGTAAAAGGTTTCCGGCGTGACGGCGTTCCCCGGCTCCGCGCCCTGTGTTTCCTCCTGCGGCTGCTCCGGGACGGCTTCTTTCTGTGCGGCGGCTTCCCGCCTTGCCCGTTTCTGTAACTCGGTGGGGCTTTCCCCGTTAAGGGGCTGTATGCACTTGATACGGTCGGCGGCGTAGATCGCATTGTCGTTTAGCTGCCGCTGCCATGCTTCCGCGCTGGGCGCATAACGGAAGCCGTTCCCTTTTAATTCCTCCCGGATTTCCTTGTCCGGCTTTTCATCAAAGAAAATCTGCAAGCGGTTATCCGCTGTATTGGCTTCCACACGTCCCCCGTCAAACTCCCAGCCCACATATCCAAGCTCTTTCCTGCGGGTAAGGGCGGTAATGCGGTCTTTCAGCCTGTGGATTTCCGCGTTGTTGTTGGATAATTCATAGCTTTCAAAGGGTTTCGGGTTCCCCCGCCAGCTCCCGGACATGGACGCTTTCATTTTTTCAATCTGCTCCGGGGATAAATGGGGGCAGCCGTCAAGGGTCTTATGCTTGCGGTAGTAAGCGTTGACCGCTTTCATGGTTTCCTGCAAGGCTTCCAGCTTTGCAAGTTTGCTTTCCAGCTTAGAAACGGCGTTCGGGTCGTCGGCACTGATACCGCCCATGCCGGTACTGCGGATTTTGTCAAGCAAACCCTGTATCTCCCGGTATTCCTCCATGTTCTTATCTGCGGCGGCGTTCTGCTTCTCCTTTTTGCGGACAGGGAAGTTGCTTCCCCCGGCAATCATAATGGACGGGACGCGGGCGGTGATCTCATAGCCCTTATTCATGTTCGCCGCCAGCTTCCGGGCGTAAGCGTCAAGCAGCCCGTCAATCCTTTCATGGAAAGAGGGGTCAACGCGCTTTTTCTGCCTTGCAGCAAGCTCGGCGGCTTCGTCTACATAGTGGCGGTATTCTGCCGTTGCGCTTCCGGGCTTGTAATCGGAAAAACTGATTGCTTCCTTTGCGCGGCGGGCTGCGTTCTCATTGATCGGGTAGTATGTAACCTTTGTTTCCGTCTGCTCCGGCTGTTCTGCTGTATGGCTCTGCGGGTCGGCGGCTTTCTCCGTCTGCACTTCTTTCCGCTGTGCAAGCGTCTTTTCCGCACGCTCCCGGACTTCTTTGCTAATTGACAGCGAATACAGGTCAGAGGTTGAGGAAAAGCCTACGTTGTTAAAAACATAATCAACATCAGTTTCTTTCAATGCCCCCGCTGTAAAATAATCTTCCCTTGTGGGGTTCTCGCTCACTTTTCCGTCTGATATGGCATAATTCAGCCCCGTTTCTATGTGGGAACAGATTTTACCGTCAACGGCAAGCGTCACATAATACCAGCCCATGTGACCGCCGCTTTTCTCGTCCGTACCGTCGTTAAATTCCACATTGAGCAGGGTGTAGGGCTTCAAGCCTTTCTGTCCGGCAATCTCATTGTCTTTTGTTTCCCGCTTCCTAAGTGCGGAAATGGCGGCTTCCTTTGTTGCGGCTATGATCTCCGGGTTGTACCGTACCAGCGCGGCATTGACACATTCAGTCTGCACTTTTACGGTTTTCGCTTGCGGTGTCCTGTGGTTGCCGATAAACAGGGACGCGCCATTGTCAAACTTGATAGATATGTCGCTTGTACCGCGCCATTTCCCGGTACAGGGGGAAGTTTCTATTTTGCCCGACGTACTGCCGAAAGCCTGTGCGACAATCCCGATCTTATCCTGCAAGGGGAGATTTTCGTACTGTTTGGCGATCTCAACCGCTTTTTTCTGTAAATCTGTAAGGGGTTTGTCGGCGGTCTGTCCTGCCTGTTCCGGCGTGTCTGTTTTTTCAGAAACAGGGCTTTTCGGCTCCTGCGGCTCTGTGGTCTGTGCTGCTTCCGGCTCCGGGGCGGCGTAAGGTTCGTACCCGTTGGCAGCGTATTCCTCCACGGTCATTCCTGCGGCGGCTGCTTCCTGTGCGATTTCCTCCTTGACGTGTTCCTTGTAGGCGGCAAGCTCCACGTCAAAATCTCTAAGCTGGGGAACAGGCGGCAAGTTGTATTCGCCTTGATTGACAAGCCCCCTGCACTCGGCAACATAGGCTTGCATGGCGGTATGGTAGGCGGTTTCCGTAGAGGTAAGGCTCTCCCCGGCTTGCAGGGCTTCCGTAGAGATACGCTCCATTTCGGATAAATTACAGTGCAGTTTGAGATAGGGGATAAATTCATTCAGCAGCATTGCCCGGTGTTCCTTGTCGGCTTCCAGTGCTTCCTTGCCCTCGTTGTGCAAAAGGTAGTTTTCCCATTCTTTATCGTTCAGATAATAGGTGTGGTGCTGCTCGATATGCTCCACAAGGGAACCGTCCCCGTCGCCCAAGTCCTGCCGCCCCTCGTAGTGGTCGGCTATACCGTTCATCACATAATCAATGCGGAACGCCACTTTATCGTAACCGGGGCTTGCAAGATTCGCTTCGTCCAGCCCTGCGATAAGGGTATTGGCGCGGGATAGGGGGATTGTTTCGCCCTCCCGTAGCTGGGGGCTTTCGCTCCATTCGATTGTAACGGTCGGCTCTGCCGCAAGGTCGGGTGTCGGCTCTTTTTCTGCTTCCTGTGCTTTCGCAGCTTCCCGTTCTTTTTGCAGCTCTGCAAAATGCCCGTCAATGCTGTTGATGATCTCGGCGGCGGTGGCACGGATTGTTTCAAGGGACGTTTTCAGCTCCGCAAGCTCCCGCCCGCTGCTCCACCCGGCGACGTACCCAAAGGAATAGTCGGAAGTGTCAAGCCCGTAGTGCTGGCATACGGTATAGGCGATACTTTCCGCCTGAACTTCACGGGTGCGGCGGTCGGGTCTGTCCCCCTGTTCCTCCTGCGGGGCGTTAAGGTCAATGTCGTGCAACTTCGCGTGGGCGATCTCATGGATAGCGGTCTTTAGGTTCTGAAGCTCGCTCATGCCCTCGTCAATGGCAATGCGCTTTTCCTCCAAGTGGTAGTAGCCGTGGGCTGTCCCCTCGATCTTCTCAAAGCCCATAGGCACGGGAGAGGTCTTTTCCAGCGCGGCGAAAAAATCCTCGTACTGTTCCACGTCCCCGGTCAGCTCGTTTGCGCCAATGGCGGGAAGCTCCCGCCCCTCGGTCTGCGATACGTCAAAAACGGCGACGACTTTATAGGCGGGGATTTGGATTTCTTTTGTTTCCATGACGGGCTTCCCGTTGCTGTCTGTCACCGTCTTTCCCGTCTGCGGGTCTTTTTTCTCTACCTCCTGCCGGATTTTGTACGGCGACGGGGCAAGGATACGGATACCTTTTTCCCCGCGCATTACGTTCCGTCCAAAGTTATTTTTCCATGCGT
The DNA here is from genome assembly GCF_003480905.1 of Blautia sp. AM28-27. Classification (NCBI taxonomy): domain Bacteria; kingdom Bacillati; phylum Bacillota; class Clostridia; order Lachnospirales; family Lachnospiraceae; genus Blautia; species Blautia sp. AM28-27. The sequence continues at coordinate 19,048 of NZ_QUJK01000005.1, read as the reverse complement.
TAAATCCAGCGATAAGGGAAGCGTCGGGCTTCTGCATGGCAATCAGCAGCGTATTGTTGAAGCTGTAATTATGGAACTTTGACATGACTTGCAGATATTCCTTGTAGCGTTCACTGTCAAATAAATCCGTGATACCCTGCTCTAAGCGGTCTGTGATCTCCTTGATCTTTTCAGCGGGCTTGTCGGCGGTGAGGATAATCGGGTTGACCGGGCGCGGCTGGGGCGGCGGTTCCTGCTGTGTCCCCGGCTGGGGTTCCTCCTGCTCCGGCGCGGCTTCGTCCTTTTCCAGTTTATCCGGGGTGGGGTGTTCCGGCTCCGGGAAGCTCATTACCTTGTATTCTTTCGGTATGTCATTTTCCCGCCCATTGTACCACTGTGAAAAGGTGTTGCCGTTGTTGTAGATATAGCCTTGATCGGTAAACTGTCCCCGGTCTTTCAGTACCGCGTCCCGCCCGTATTCCTCGTACTTGAAATATTTCTTTGCTTCTTCGGGCAGCTCCAATTCGTCCAGCTCGTCAATAAGGTAATAGCCATAGTCGGCTTCGGTTCGGACGGTGGGATAAATCCAGTAGCAGTCAAGATTTTGTGCAAGGTTGATAAGGTCTTTCACGCTCCCGGCGTGTTCCCCCAGCGTTACCGCCGCCGTGAATTTGTTCCTGTCCTCGTCGCCCTGCATTTCTAAGAGCTTTCCAAGATAATTCAGCTCGTCAATGGTGCTTTCCTGTATCACGGAAAGCGGCACGTCAAAGGGGTATTGCTCGGTGTTGGAAAATCCGTTAATGAAAAAATCCTGCGGGTTCTCCGCTGTAATGCCGACGCTTTTCATGGCGGCGTGAAGCTGCTCCGTGGTGGTCGGCATGGATAGCCATTCGCCGCCCGGTTGCCCGGTTTCAAAGCGGCTGCGGCTGTCGATTAAGATTGAAAATGTTTCGCTCATTTGCATTTGCTCCTTTCTTTTATGGCAGCATTGCGGAAGCTGCTTTTTTTATTGTTGCCCGGTCTGCCTTGCAGCACCCGCGCTTTCTGCCAAGATTTTAATTTTTTCAAGAGGGTTTGGGACACTTCCCAACAAGCAAAATCCCCGTCCGGCGCGTCAGCGTCGAAAGGGGATTTACGGAAAAGGGTACTCTTTTCCTATGCTTGCTACGAAACTTATTTTTTCTTCGGTATCTCTATCTTGTAGTTGACGTACTTCCCGCCCGTATCGGCTAAAACAACGGTTCCGTCGTAGGTTTTGCCTGTTTTCGGGGAATACAAGCCCTTGACATTTATCTTGCCGGATTTTAAGAGGGCGGCGGCAATCTTCGGGGTAAAGGTGACTTTCCTTTCTTCAAAGAAACGGTCATTTTTCCACATGGTAAAAGCACAATCCCGGTTAGAACAGTAGAAATTCTTCCTGCCCTCATGGACGGGAGAACCGCACCGGGGGCATTTCCCGATAGAGGGCTTTTCTTCCCCGCCCGTGAAAGCTACCTTGTCCTTGTCGGCGGTGGCGTTCTCCTTTACCAGCTCCCGCGCCATAGCTTCAATGCGCTGCATGAAGTCCCCGGCGTCGGCGGCTCCCTTTGCGATCTGCGTCAGATTGTTTTCCCATTCGGCGGTAAGCTGCGGGGAAGTGAGCATATCCGGCAGCACCGACACAAGGGCGGCTCCGTTCTGTGTGGGGATAAGCTGCTTTCCCTTGCGCTCTGCAAAGCCAGACTTCACCAGCTTTTCAATAACGGCGGCGCGGGTGGCGGGAGTGCCAAGCCCCCGGCGTTCTGCGTCCGGGTCGGTGTCCTCGTTCCCGGCGCGTTCCATTGCCGACAAAAGGGTTGCTTCGTTGTGGGGCTTTGGCGGCGTTGTGAAATGCTCCGTCACCTTTGCCGTGGGACTTTCAAAGCTCTGTCCCTCGGAAAGCTCCGGCAGGGTGTTTTCCCCGTCACTGTCTGCGTCCTCCGGGTCGGGCTTGCCTTTCAGCGTTGCACGGTAGCGGCGTTCAAGGTCTTTCCAGCCGCCCGCAAGCACCGTCTTTCCCCGCGCCGTAAATTCTGTATCTGCGCATGAGAAAACCGCCGTGACCGCTTCAAAAATATGCGGCTCGGCGGCAGCGAAAATAAGACGCGCCCCGGCAAGGGTGAGGATATTCCTTTCACTTTCCGGCAGCGCGGCAAGGTCGGTCTTTGCAAGCTCCATAGTAGGGATAATGGCGTGGTGATCTGATACTTTGCTGCTGTCAAGTGTCCGGGAAACCTCCGGGGTAAACTCTGCGCCCTCCATAAAGGGGAGCTTGCCGGATAACATGGCAACGGTCTTTGCCGCCGTGTCCCCCATGTCGTCGGTCAGAAATGCGCTGTCTGTCCGGGGGTAGGTAAGCAGCCGCTTTTCATACAAGGTCTGCGCAAGGTCAAGGGTCTGCTTCGCCGTGTAGCCATAGATTTTATTGGCTTCCCGCTGTAAGGAAGTGAGGTCAAAGAGTTTCGGCGGGGCGGCGGTCTTTTTCTCTTTTGTGAGGGAAACACAAACCGCCGTTCCTGCTTCACAAGCTGCTTTCAGTGCGTCGGCTCTCGATTTATCCGAAATCCTTTCGCTGGCGGCTTCCGCGCCGGACAGGTCAAGGCGCACATGGTAGTATTTTTCTTTCTTGAAATGGGAGATCGCTTCGCCCCGGTCAACCAGCATTTTCAGTGTGGGGGTCTGCACCCGCCCCACGTTCAAGGTCTTGTCATACAGGCAGGAGAAAAGGCGCGTCGCATTGATACCAATGATCCAGTCGGCTTTTGCGCGGCATAATGCGGAAGCATAGAGCGCGTCATAGTCCCGCCCGTCTTTGAGGTCGGCAAAGCCCGCCTTGATCGCCTTATCCTCCATTGAGGAAATCCACAAGCGGCGCATGGGCTTGTTGCAGCCCGTCACTTCATAGACAAAGCGGAAGATCAGCTCGCCCTCGCGCCCAGCGTCGCAAGCATTGACTACCTCGGAAACGTCGGCGCGGTGCATAAGCTCCTTTAAGATTGAAAACTGCTTCCCCTTGTCGGCGGCGACGTTGTACTGCCATTCCTCCGGCAGAATGGGTAAGCTCTCATAGCTCCACTTTTTATACTGCTCCCCGTAGGCGGCAGCTTCCGCAAGCTCCACCAAATGACCGACACACCAAGAAATGAGGTAGCCCCCGCCCTCGATATATCCGTCTTTTTTCTCTTTTACCCCAAGCGCGGCGGCGATACTTGCCGCGACGCTGGGCTTTTCTGCAATCACTAACTGCACTTAAAAATCCTCCTTTCATTTTCCCATGTTTTTCTCTGTCAGCTTCTTGATACAGTACCCCACGCAGGGCGGCTCCCGGTTGTAGGGACAGCCCTTGCAGCGCGGGGGAATGGAAGCGGGCGGCGATTTTCCACGCCGCCCGTCACCCGGTTTCTGTATCATCATTCTTTCTAAGGGGTTGTCGGTGAACAGGGTCATGCTTCCTCGTCCTCCGTTCCCCCGCCGTCCCCGGTTTCGTCGGGTTCCGGCTCGTCCTCGTCGTAATCGTCAAAATCGAAATCGTCAAGGTCTGTGCCGCCTTTTACGTCCTGCTTCGGCTTCATAACCTTAAAGTAGTAGGCTGCGCCCCCGCCGCCAAGAAGTGCCACAATGAGGAATACCAAAAGCCCGCCCGTGTTGTTTTTCTTTTCCGGCTGCTCTGCGGGTTCCTCCGTTTCCGGCTCCGCTTCCTTGCCGCTGCAAGCGGTCATGTTGTCCTTGCAGACGGGGCAGCTTACATTTACTTTCCCGGCTTCGCATTTCTCCGTACAGTTGCAGACTGTGGGCGGCTCCGTGGCGGTGTTCCCGTCCTCCATGAGTGCCATAAGGTCGGCTTCGTCCACTTGATTGAGGAAATGCACGGTGTTCTCGCCCTTGTCGTCCCGGTCAATGAGGATATAAAAGTAATTGCCGTTTTTGGTCGTCACGGTGATAAGCTGCTTGTTGCCGCCAAAATCGTCCACAAGGGTAGCGTTCCCGTCCGGGGTGAGGGGTTCTTCCTTTTCGGGTTCCTCGTAGACAACGCCGCTGTCGTCGGTCGCGTCGTCCTGTCCCTCCGGGGTCTGCGCGTAAGCGGTAACGGAAAAGCCGCCCATAAGGACAAGGGCGGCGCATAAGGTCAGCAGGGCATTAAAAATCTTCTTATTCTTATTCTTATTCTTCATCTTCGTTTTCCTCCTTATCGTCGATGTCTGCGCCGCTTAAAACGGGCGCGGGGGTCATGCCGGGGATTGCGCCCCCGGACAGCATGGAAGTAAGCTCTGCGGGGGAAAGCCGCATGGAGCGCACAAGCTGGACGATCTGCAAATTCTCCGCTTCGGTTTTCTGTGCTTCCAGCCCTTTCAGTTTGTTCTGATACTCGGTGATCTTCTCGCGGGTCTTTTCAATCTCCCGGTTGATACGGTCAATCTTGTTTGCTGCCATAATGTAAAACTCCTTTCATAGTCAAAAAATGTTGTTCAGTTCCAATTCATCAGTCCATAGCCTTTAATGCAGCCATAGTCAAGGGAATAGCTCTTAATCTTGCAAGCGTCCCCGGAATTGCCCTCGACGGTGTAAACGCGCTGCCCGTCCGTGCCGATCACAAGCCCTACATGGTCTGCGCTCCCGTCCCCGTCCCAATCAAAGAAAATCGCGTCGCCGGGTGCTATGTTTGGATAATTGCGGTCGCCCCATTGCCCGTGTGACTGGAACCACGGGATACCCTGTGACTGGCAGGCGGCAAAGCGCGGCTCGCTTTTCCCGGCTTGATTGTAGCACCATGAAACGAAACAGGCGCACCATTCCACGCGGCTGTTGAAGCCGTACCAGCTCCAATAGGGCTGTCCCCCTACATTTCCTACCTGTGACTTCGCCCGGTCTACAATGGCGGTATTTCCGGGGCGTGTGCCGTTCACAAGCTGTACCCCGCTTAAATCCTCGGACGGGTTTGTGTCCGGGGAACCGCCGCCGAAAATGAGGGGCTTGTTTCCGCTGGTTTCCAAGTACACCCGGAACATTTCAAGCTGCTCCGGCGTGAGTAGTCCCGGCGCAAGCTCGGATATGGGCTTGTTCTCCAGCTTGACGTTGAGAATGTAATAGTTATAGGCTACGTCTACCTCGTATTCGTAGGTTTCCGTAGAGGTTTCCCCCGTTACCGGGTCGGTGACTGTCCGCGTCCCTGTCCGGGTTTCCGTGCGGTGGCGTACCTCCACTTCCTCCGTGAGAGTGAGGGTATATTGCAGCGCAAAGATACGATCTATTTCTGCCTGTGCCGTTGCCGGGGTATAGGTCTGTAAAAGCGCGGTAAGGTAGGACGCTAATTCATGGGGGTTATGCCCGATACTGTCAAGGTCATAGCGGTACTCGTCATAGCCGGGGTTGTCGCGCTCAATATTGTCAATCTCGCGTTGTAGCTCCGTTTCCAATGCCGTATAGTTATTTTCCACGGCGACTAAATCCGCGTCCTCCGACGTGTAGGAAGTCCCAACAATGCCGTTTACCATGCCGGAAAACATAGCCCCGCAAGAGGACAGCGCGGAAGATACCATAATGAAAAGCAGCAGCGCACCTATGGCGATACAGACACCCGCCGGGTGCCGCCCTACAAAAGCGACTGCCTTTTTGGTTTCCTCTGCGGTCTTTTTCGCCGCTTTCCGGGTGTTCTCCGCTGCGTTCTTGACGGACTTTGCGCCCTGTGCCTTGACGGTCTTTGCATACTGCTTTTTGATACGCTGCTTCTGCATATACCGGGAGAGCGGGTTGGACGCGGCGATCTGCGGGTTGTCGTGGAGTGCCTTTTGGTAGAGGTAATTGGCGTTTGCTTTTTCCGCTGCCTTTTCAGCTTTTGCCGCCGCCCGGTAGGGTTTGAGCTTGTGACTGCGGTAGCCCTCCTTAATCTTCCTCGCCCCGTACTTTGCGCCTTTCTCCGCTAATTCCTCGGATTTGTGCGCACCCTCCACGCCGGAATTGTCCTTTTCCACGGAATGTACCTTGTTATGGACGAAAATACCCGCTTCCTGCGCGGGGCGGGATAACGGGTTTTTATGTGCCTTGCCGCCGTTCATAGGCTTTTCCCGTTCCTCAAAACGCAGGCGGGTCTTGCCTTTCCCGGCAGCTTCGTCAAAAGTTCGCTCCTTGACAAGTTTCTTTTCCTTTGGGATTTTCGCCCTTGCTTCGTCCAGCCTGTCAGCGGCTTTGTCGGATTTCTTGATGTATCTTTCCAGCTCCGGCGTTGCCCGTTCTTCCTCGGTGAATTGCAGCCGGGAAGTGCGGGCGCGGCTTTCCGCTTCTGCCTGTGCTTTCCTTGCCGCCTTTTTGCTGGCTGCGCGGGTGTGCGCCCCGTCGATATGCTCTAAGACGCGCTCGGCGGTTCCCGTGTTCTGTGCGGCTTCCGTCCCCGGCGCATGGGGCAGGGGCGGCGCGTTAGGGGAAATATCCGGGGCGGGATTGCCCGGTAGGGGCTGTGCTGCCTGTGCGTCCTGCGCCGCCTGTTGCTCCGGCGTTTTCAGCAGGGCAGCTTCCCGCGCCCGTTTGCTGATACGCTTTTGTTTCCCGGTAGCCGCGTTTACTTCGATAGCCCCGTCACGGGTCATTTTCTGCGTGATCTTGTCGCGGGCTTTGTACTGCTTCATGGTCTGTCACCTCCGATCTGCGCCCAGCAGAGGGCGCAAGGTTGATAAAATAATCTGCAAATTACGCGCCGCCCACTTCCTCCGGCTTTGTCGTCATAACGCGGTACAGCTCGGTATCTTTCGGGAAACGGTCTACAAAGGGCAGAATGACGTTGCCATAGAACAAAAGCCCCTCGCCCGCTTCGGAATGGGTGACATAGCTCATTTGCTGCGGGGAGATATTGAGCTGCTTTGCAAGGATAGCCCGGTCGCCCGCCGCCTGATTGAGCATGAGGACAAAATCGCTGTTCTCAAAGATATTTTCAACTTCCCGGCTTGCCAAGAGGTCTTTCACGTTCTGCGTGATCGCCGTGGGTATGCCGCCCCATTTTCTGAAACGCTTCCAAATCTCCACGCTGTAAGCGGCGGTCTGTTCGTCTTTCAGTAACAGGTGAAATTCGTCCATAAAATACCTTGTGGATTTCTTCGCCGCCCGGTTCACGGTGACGCGGTTCCATACTTGATCTTGCACAATGAGCATACCTAACTTTTTAAGCTGCTTCCCAAGCTGTTTAATGTCAAAGCAGACAAGGCGGTTGTTCAGTTCCACGTTGGTACGGTGGTTAAAGACGTTAAGGCTCCCGGAAACGTAAAGCTCCAATGCCGCCGCGATACGCGCCGCTTCCGGCTCCGGCTGCTTCAAAAGCTCGTCGTAAAGGTCGCCCATGATCGGCATTTTTGCCGGGTCGGGGGCTGCAAGGAAAGGGCGGTACACATTCCTAACAGCGCGGTCAATCACGGTCTTATCCACGGGCTGTAAGCCCTCCTTGCCGCCGACGATCAGCTCACAAAGGGAGAGGATAAAGTCAGATTTCAGTGCAAGCGGGTTGTCGTCCTCGGAATAGTTGAGGTTAATATCCATAGGGTTGACGTAGTGCGGGCTGGTGGGGGAAAGCCTTATCACCTGTCCCTGTAACCGCTGCACAAGGGGGTAATACTCGGCTTCCGGGTCGCAGATAATTATATCGTCGTCCGTAATGAGGAAAGCGTTTGTCATTTCCCGCTTTGCCGCAAAGGATTTTCCGCTTCCCGGCGTTCCCAAGATCAAGCCGTTGGGGTTTTTAAGCTGCTTGCGATCGCAGAGTATCATGTTGTTGGAAAGAGCGTTCAGCCCATAATAAAGGCTTGCGCCCCTCTGAAAAAGCTCCTGCGTGATAAAGGGGATAAAGATCGCCGTGCTGCTGGTTGTCAGTCCCCTTTGAATGGGGATAAGGTTCTCACCGATAGGGACGCTTGACATAAGCCCCGCTTCCTGCTGGTAGTCAAGCCGGGTGAGGGCGCAGTTATATTTCTGTGCAATACCCGCCGCCGCGAAAATGTCATTTTCCAGTTTCCGCTTCGTGTCTGCCATGTTCACCACAAGGAACGTCAAGAGGAACATTCTTTCATTGCGGCTCTGTAAGTCCTGCAAGAGATTTTTCGCTTCGCCGCCGAAAGTGGCAAGGTCAGACGGTATAATATCCATGTCGTACCCGGCGCGGACGGCTTTCTTCTGTTCCTCAATCTTCATTTTGTCAAGGTCGGTGATCTTTCTCTTGACGGTCTTAATGGCTTCCGTCTGGTCGATACTGTGGATATGCAGGTTTACGATCACGCCCGTTTCAAGGTCTAACATATCCGCTAAAATGCGGTCGTTCAGCTCCGGCGCAAGTATCTGTAAGAACGATACCGCGCCGATCTTTTTCCCCATGCGGAAGTACCGCCCCTCGCCAAAACGGAATGAGGGCGGGGCGATAAAGTCCTTTGTGGTAAGCCCGGACGGGGCAAGCCATGAGAAATCAAAGTTGAACGGCTCCCCCTCCGGGTGGAATACCCCGTGCATGGTCTGTAAGCGTTCATAGCCTGTCATGGGGCGGGCGGTCACGCCTAAAACCTTAAAATTGTTCAGTATGTCCGTTTCGATACGGGAAAGGCGGGATTTTGCCGCGCTCATGTTATCCGCTTCGATACTGAACGTGATATATTTGTGCTTCACAAGCCCGTTGTTCCCTTTGGAAAGCTGGCTTTTCAGCATATCCCCGTATTCCGTGCGGATAGAGTTGAAAGCATCGTCCTGCGCCGGAATGTTGATTGCCTTTTCCGCTTCCTCCCGCTGCGTCCCTTGATTGATGAAAGAGAGCTGCACTGATACGGAAGCGTCAAAGTAGTTGAGGAAGTCGCACCAGTTCTCAAAAATGGCGGTCTTGTCGTCCGCTTGTGCAAGCTGGTAGTTTATATCCTCAAAGACAATGCTCTTGCTGTATTTCCTTTCCGTCACCCGGCATATCCCGTCCGGGTACAGGTTGATGTAGGGGATCGTCTGCTGGGCGGTGTGCGCCTTTCCGTCCCCCTTTGCCTGTCTGATAATGGCGGCGATCTGCTTCTTTTCCTCGCGGGTCAGTTTCCGCTTCGGTTTAGCCTTTCCGGGGTCTTTTCCCGGTGCGCCGCCTTTGGTTGTTTCCTTTGACAATCGCTGATACCTCCTTTTCCAGTTTTCGCTGCTTCTCCAAGACAGCGTATAAATTCTGCGTCTGATAGGGTCGCTCCTTTGGTCGGACAAACTTTGTCTGAATGATGTTCTTCACCACGACTTCAAGGGGCTGTCCGTGTTTCTCGTACATTGCCATGAGGAAGCAGGGGAGCATGACGACGATCATCACGAACGACGCTGCGCTGGTTCCCGCGCTGTCCTTTAGCAAGAAAAAAAGTGGCAAGCCCACAATGAGGGCTACCGCGAAACAAACGATCTGCCGCTTCGTAAGGTTGAAAGCGACTTTCGTTTTTATCTTTGATAAATCCTTTGGTACGGGTACATACGCCATACCGAAAACCTCCTTTCTGTCAGAGTTCTATGCTGTTTTTGGTTTCATTCCCCCATGTGTCCCAGCCCGCCGTTTCCTGCCTTGCGAAAAGCTCTATCCGGGGAATGTCGCCCATGAGGGCAACGATTTTGTCCCGCGTAATGTCCGGCTTTTTGCTGTGCTGCTCTATGGGGGAGATAATGAATTGATGAATACCCGCCGACTTGCGCTTTGGGTGTCCCCGTGTGGCAAGCAGACAGATTTCCGCATTTCCCCGCGTCCAAAATCCCAAGCCGTAAAACCATGTGTAGGATTTTTTATTGAGTTTCAGCCATACAAAGGCGGCGGTCTTATAGGTAAAGCCCCAAGCCTTAATTAGCCGCAGGGCTTCGGGAAGCTGTGGGAATGTCGCCCACAAAAAAAGTGCGCTGTCCTCTGCCGCAAGGTCAGCCACGGGGAGCGCACATAATTCCTCTATGCTCATGGTCGGGTAGTGGTGTTCTGCCGCGCCGGAAAGCCGCTTCTGTGCGTACTTCCACGGGGGATCGGCGTAGATTATGCCGTATTTCTTTTCAATGGTTTCTTGTCCCTCCTTTCTGTGTGCTTCCTGCAAGTCCCCCATTATGGCAGTTAAGGCAAAGGTCAGTTTATGCCCTTTGCCCGTCCCTATTGTATGGGGTTCCTCCCGCGTCAAGGTCGGGTTGTATTTTCGCCGCTCCGCTCTGAAAATCTCCACCCTACCCTTGACACGCCTTTAGTGCGCCGCGAAAATTGACTTTGCAAGTGCGCCGGATTTGAACAGGGAAAAGCAGAGGATAACCGTATATGCCGCAAGGGAAAATATCGCGCTGTGTAAGTTATCCGCTACAATCATGCTGTTTACCAGCACCGCGTAAATACCGACACATATCATAATGAGGAAGCCTTGAAAACCGATAGCGAACAAGGATTTTAGGTAGTTGTTCCCGATCTGTCCCCATTCCCGGTTAGTCATTGTTGCAAATGGGATAGGCGACACGGAACAGTAAAGGTATATTTCAATCATTCTGCCGTACAGGATAACCGTGATAAGCACCGACATGATCTTCATGCAAAGGCTCACAAGGCTTGTTTCCATGACAAGCAGGAGTAATTCGGGGATTTCCATTGCGTCAAGCCCGGACTGCATGGAAGCAAGGGCGGCGGCAACATCAATGTTCGTGCTGCCGCTTATCACCCCTGCCGCGCCGGAAACGACGTGCTGCGCAACGTCAAAGACTGCCATAGTAATATCAAAGGTGTGGGTGACAAGGTACACCGCCACCCACGCCTTGAAAAACCACTTGAAAAACATAAATGTGTCAACGTCGTGCATGTTGTTCTTTTCCGTTACCATGCTGATAAGCTCCACGCATAGGACGTAGGTAATGACAAGCCCCGCAATGGGTACGATCACATTCTCCGATAACGTGCGTATCATGTTGAATATGCCCGCGTTCCACCCCTGCGGGGTCTGCCCTACCTCGGCGGCGATAGTGCCGACTTTCTCGTTTACGTCCCCGAACATAGTTGACAGGTTCCCGTTAATGGCTCCTATGAGGATTTCCTTTATCCATTCCGTGATCGCGTCAAGTATGCTCTGCATAAGCGTTTACCTGTTGCCGATTAGGAGAACAGGTTCGCAAGCAGCGGTACAAGGGTCGTGCCGATCAGCGCAACGCCGCCCGCCATGAGCTGTTTTATCCCCAATTAGGTGTAAAACTCTGCTCGATGGCGGGCGGCGGCGTACAAAAATCTATATGGTGTTTTTAAGAGAACCGTCCCGGCAGGACAGGTCAGGCAGTGACCTGTTCCACCTCCGGAATGGGTTTGAGATTAAAATGAATTTCGATAGAAATGTGTCTTGTTTTATCTTCGTCAATGCGCTCATGCACGACGATTTCTTTGATTAAGCGGTTGAGGGTGGCTGCGTCCAGCTCTGTGATGTTGGCGTATTCCTGAATGGCTTCCACCCATTGTTTTGCGTCATTGGCAAGCTGGACTTCATCGGACAGCCGCTTCCTGCCCTCGGACACTTTTGTTTTAAGCTCCGTCTGCTCGGTCTGTGTCTTTTCCAGCATGGTGTTGAAATTCTGCTCACTGATACGCCCTGCAATCATATCCTCATAAAGCCGCATGACCATTTTGTCCAGAACCTCAATCCGTTCCTCGTCCCTTGTGAGGGAGCGTTCCATTGCTTCCCGCTGTTCCCGCTGCTCGGTTTCACAGGTATTGGTCAGGCGGTCGGCAACCGCTTCCCCGTCCATCAGGGCAGCTCTGGCACATTCCCTGATTTTCCGCAGCACATGGCTGCAAAGGGTGTCATAGTCAATCCGGTGCTGGGTGCAGTGGTTCTTTCCAAAGGCATTGTAGGTCTTGCAGGAATAAATCTGCTGGGGATGTTTTGCGTTTGTGTAGCGTACCGTCAGCGACTTCCCACACTCGCCGCATTTTATCAGTCCGGCAAACAGGCTGATTTCATTGGTCTGCCCCGGACGCTGGCGGGATTTCAGCTTATTCTGCACAATGTCAAAGCTCATGCGGTCAATCAGCGGTTCATGCTGCCCCTCCACCACAATCCAGTCCTCCGGCTTCTTTTCCCCAATCGTGCCGATTTTGAAACGGTAGTCTTTTTTCTGGGAAGCAATCGCCCCGGTGTAGACGGGATTCATCAAAAGGTCTTTGATAACGGAGAAGTCCCACATATACCGTCCTTTTTCTGGGTCTTTCTTTTCCCATTTGGTGCGGGTATTGCGAAGCCCCCGTTCCCGGTTCCACCATGTGGGGCAGGGGATTTTTTCTTCCTCCAGCCGTCTGCGGATATAGTTCGGACCATGACCGTTCAGGGCATATCCGAAAATCAGTCGCACAATCGGGGCGGTTTCCTCGTCAATGAGCAGATGGTTTTTGTCCTCCGGGTCTTTCCGATACCCAAACGGGGCAAGACACCCGGTAAACTGTCCTTTCTGTGCTTTCAGAAGATAAGAGGAATGGACTTTCTTGGAAATATCCTTACTGTACATCTCGTTCAGGATATTCTTGAACGGGGCAATATCGTTGTTATCCCGCAGGGTGTCGATACCGTCATTCATGGCGATATAGCGGACACCGTTTCTTGGGAAAAAGTCCTCAATCAAATGCCCGGTTTGCAGATAGTTCCGCCCCAGTCGGCTGAGGTCTTTCGTGATGACAAGGTTGATTTGCCTGCGCTCAATGGCTCTCAACATTCTCTGTAAATCAGGACGCTCCATATTAAGACCTGTGAAACCATCGTCCTGATAGACTGCCACAACCTCCCATCCCTGCTTTTCGCAGTATTTTTCCAGCATATCACGCTGGTTTGCGATACTGGCACTTTCGCCTTGCAGGTCATCGTCCTTTGACAGCCTGCAATAGACCGCCGCACGATAGCCCCCGGCAAGTGCCGAACCGATTGTTCTGTATTCCATTTCGTTCATCATAGCCATTTACCCACACAATCCAGACGGTATCTGGCTCTTTTGAACCTCATCTTCATTATACTTCATATCTTTCTTTTTAGCAAGATATTCTTTTGAATTTATCTTTCCATATTTCTGGGAAATCAGGCTGACGAACACATCGGTGGCGTCCAGCTCCCCGTCAAATACAGTGGTCACATGAATCTCTGTTTTGTTTTTTGCCATAGGCAGTTATCCTCCATACATGAAAATAGCCAGACAGAGGGTGTCGGCAACGAAGTCCGGCAACGGGCTTCAAAAGACCTTGCAAACAATCTCAATCTGGCACTACTTACTATTTATACTTTTCTTTTATTTTTCTGTTGTTTTGGTTGTTATAAGGGAGAAAAGCCCGGAAATAAGGGATTTTCCCCGGCAACCGGCTCGGCAACGGGATAGCAACAGGAGGTGCAACGGGCTGTCATTCTCAGAATGGAAGCTCCATCTGTTCTGTGACCTCCACAAAACCGTCCATCGTTTTTTCAGACGGGTTGCCGGAGTCCGTTGCCGGGTTTTCACGCTCCCAGCCCTTTTGTCTGCCATATTCTGAAAACATTCTTGGGTTCGGGAAGTACCGCCAGCGGTCAATGCACTGGTTCATAATCTCGTTGATTTCCCGGATTTCCCATTGTTTCGGCTCGTCAAAGGCATGGTTCAAGGCTTCCTTGTAGAGCTGCTTGGAGCAGACCATGCTCCCGGTGTACTTATCAAGATACGCCTGTATCATCCCGGCTTTGGTGTCCTCCGGCATAAAATCCCGCTGGTGTTCTTTGAGATACCGCTGCATGGCAGGGCTGAAAGCCAGCTTGAACCTGCCGCTTCTGTAAATTTCCATCGCTTCTGCCCACATCTGCTCGATATAGGCTCTGGAAGCGGCTTCGTCCTCCAAAATGTGAACCTCGGCTTGCTCCGGGTACACCATGACGGGGATAAAGCGGCGGTTGCCGGAACGGTCAAGGGGCAGGAAGTCAAGGGCATTGGAAGTGCCGCCAAACACGCACTGACGGGGGCGGTCTGCTGGGTGGGTTTCATAGGGTATCTTGTAAACCTCTTTCTGTCGGCTTAAAAATGACTTGATTTCCTCAATGCTCTTGGCGTTGGCGGTTGCCATCATTTCCGACATTTCGATAATCCAGTGACCTTGCAGCTTGCGGTACACATTGTCATCGTCCAGCTTCCGCAAATCATCGGAGAACCACTCGTCCCGGACTGCCAGCAGACGGAAGAAAGTGGACTTGCCAGCCCCCTGACCGCCGACCAGACAGAGCATGATTTCAAACTTGCACCCCGGCTGAAAGGCTCGTGAGATTGCACCCAGCAGGAACAGCTTCAATGCTTCATAGGTGTAATCGTCTGCGTCAGCCCCCAGAAAGTGCCGCAGGCAGAAGCGGATTCGCTCTGTCCCGTCCCACACAAGGGAACTTAAATAATCCCGGATGGGGTGGTACTTGTTTTCATTCGCCACAATCCCGATGGCGTTATCAATCTTTTTCTCATTGGTAAGCCCGTAGGTTTCTTCCAGATAGAGAAGCAGATACTTCATATCTGTATCGTTCAGGGCGGTGCTTTCCCTGTGGAAGCCGATGGGCTTTATGATGTCCTTGCGGTCAGTCAGGATGTTGTATGCGATAGCCCCGGAAAGCAGCGGGTCACGCTGGAATACAGTCAGGCAGTTCCGTATGCTCTGACGGACACCGCCTTTCTCGGTAGTTTCCAGCCCCTCCTTGATTTCCTCAATGCTCTGGGGTGGCTGCATGGCGTTCATGGTGTTTTTTAGTTCTTGCTGCGTCTGCGGCGGCAAGCTCTGCCATTCGCTGTTCAAGCTGTATCACATCCTTTCCGTAGTCCGTAATCAAAGCCGCTTTTTCCTCTGTTTCCCCGAACAGCAGCACATCCAGCAGATACTCCACTTGGTCTTGCTTCTGTAAGGCTTCTATAAACCGGGGATGAAAGGCTTCCTCCGGGGAGTGTGGGGCGTAGTCCGTTCTCCATGCCCGAAGCAGATGGAGATAATCGGCAAGAATACGGAAGCAGCGGTTCTTTGCTTCCTGAAACTGTTCCTCCGGGGATTTCTGCCGGGGCTTTGGCTTTTTTTCCTTTCCCGGCGGTTTCCAGTCCTCATAGGAAAGCCCGAAGTCCTGTGCCAGCTGTACGGCGGCTTCTTTCTTTCTCAGCCCATACAGGGCGGCGGCAAAATCAATCACATCCCCATCCGCACCGCAGCCGAAGCAGTGGTAACGCCGATCCAGCTTCATGCTTGGGGTTTTATCGTTATGGAACGGGCAGCAAGCCATCCCGTTCCGACCTACATGGATTCCATAATGCTCCGCAGCCTGTCTTGTTGTGACGGCCTGCTTCACAGCTTCAAATACATTCAAATCTATCCCTCCTTGAAAAAAGAAAAGCACCTGACATTCTCTGATTGAAAATGGCAAGTGCCTGTTAAAGTTCCATATCCTGTTGTCTGTGTTTCGTCTGTTCCTGGGCAGTTCTTTGTGCTTTTTTCTCGTCTGCCTTATCCTGCAAGACTTCCTTGATGGGCTGCTTCTTGGGCGGCTCTTTGCTTTCCTCTGTGCCGGGGGTGGCTTTCTGTACCCAGTAGCGGATATCCCGCAGCTTCTTCAAATCCTCCTGCACCTCTGTCAGCGGTACTTTCAGCTCTGCGATTTCGCTGAGAAGTTTTTCCTGCTCCTGTTGCAGCTCCTTTTGGGTGCTGTCCTTATCGTCCGGGTGCTTGGCAAGGTAGGCGGCGGCTTTCTCATACCGGGCAACCTCCGAGTGTTCCTGCTTGAATGTTTCCTTTGTTTTCTTGAAAAATATCTTCTGGTACTTTTCATAGACAGGCTTACATTCCTTGCAGTCTGTCCGGCTGGCAAGAATCCTGTCAATCACTTTGCTGCGGGCTTCCTTTGGCTTCATCTGATTGCGGTAATCGGCGGCTGATTTCCCGGAAGATTCCAGAAATGCTTCTAAGTCCTCCACAGTGGAAAGCCCCTTTTGCCGGAGATAGGACAGGGCTTCGCTGACTGCCTTTAAGTCCTGCGAAGTCCCCCGGTTCTGTCCAGCCCTTGTCCAGTCCTTCCGTTCTTCCTTTCGTATTTCCATATATTTCATCAAAAGATTGGGAAGAAATGTTGCTTCCTCCGCCGCTTTTTGTGCAAGCAGCTCCTTCCGTTTTTCTCCCAGCTCGGTAATCCAGCCTTTGAGGTTTTGGATAAGCTGCCGGATGGACTTCATCAGACTGTTGGCGGCTCTGATTTCCCGGTTCAGGTTTCCGATATTCGTCTGGATACCACGCTTTTCCATCTGCCGGACAGCAGCCCCCTCATGGACAGTGGGGACAATATCAAGCCCCTGTCTGGCATAGGAACGCAAGTCCACACGCTCCGGACGGTCATTGGCTTCCAGATAGCGGTTCTGGATGACCTCCCATTCATGCCGCCAGATTTCACAATACTTCTGGTCGTTCCAGTCAACCGTATCCTCCTTGTGGCTTTTCCATCTGCCGGACGGAAGCTTGATCCGTTCCCCATTCTCGTCAAGGTCATAAACCTTGCGGCTCTTGGGAAGCCATTTCCCATGTTCGTCCATTGCCCTCATAGTGAGCAGGACATGGGCGTGGGGATTGTGTCCCGGCGGATGGGGGTCATGGATGGCAAAGTCAGCAATCATGCCTTTGGAAACAAACTGCTGCTCACAAAATTCCCGGACAAGGACAGCATACTGGTCGGGTGGTATCTCTCTTGGGATGGTAAGCACCCACCGCCTTGCAAGCTGGGAGTTCCATTGCTTCTCCACCGCTTCGGCGGCGTTCCATAAGGTATTGCGGTCTGCATACTCCGGCGGGGCGTTTGCCGGAAGCAGGATTTCATTGTGGACGATACCACGCTTTTCCGGGTAGTGCTTCACTTGCTGGTCGTATTCACAGAACAGCTTTTCGCCGCTCTGGTAAGCAGCGGCGGCAATCGCAGACTGCTGTTGGCTGCGCTGCACAATAGAAATTTCGTTGTGCGGACAGGGCATTTCGTGTCACTCCTTTCTGTGATTGGCGGATGGGGTGGCGTTTTGCCACCTCATTTTGGGCAGAAAAAAAGCAGGCAACCTTTTTCAGATTTCCTGCTTGGTGTGCCGCTATGTGGGCGGCGGGTATTTAGTTGTAAGAGTTTGGGGTTACTTTTTGACTTCCTTTGTGATTTCAGTTGTCTCTAACTGTACCCGATAAGTGCTTTCTTCTCCGTTCAAATTGGTTGTTTTCAATTCAAACCACAAATTATCAGTCAACTTATCAGCGTCACTATCTCTGAGAATGTCACCAGAAATTTGTCCAACATTTCCAGAAACATCTATTGTCTCACCTGTCTGATCATCAACACCATTAGAAAGCAGAGTTTCTTTTTCGCTTCCATTGATATAAATGGTCGTTGAGTATGTGGTAATATTAGCAAAATCGTCTGACATCACTTTCAAATCACCACCATAGCAAATTTCATCTTTGCCATCTAAAATAATTACACCATTCGACACAGAAATATATTCATTTTCTCCGCTAAATGAATATACCTTTAAGGACTGTTCTTCATTGCTTTCGGAGGAAGTGTTGCACCCTGCAAGCAGAACCGTACAAGCAAGCAACGATAGCATAACCGCCATTATCTTTTTCATAATATCACCATCCCATCAAATTTCAATTTTTCAGTTCTACAAGTTGGAAGTTGTCGCTATGAAATTTCTTTTTCATCATCTCTTGGTGATCGGACATAACATAACATTTCTTTTTCACAAGCACCAAATTTTGAGAAATTGAATTTCGCTTCTTTTAGTGTTATTCCATGATTAGAGTCGCTTGGTTCGTTATCAGAAGCAATGAACGGGTCATTCTCCCAAAAACAAACGGGACAGATATACCCACAATCTTCATTTGCCGGAACATTATAGGTAAAATATCCGCAGCAAGGACATTGGTATTTTTTCATATAAACCTCCCGTTTAAGCCTTGACCTCAAATTCCTGATTTATTTCTGACTTTATTATACTTCATCGATTATCGAAAAGATAGCATATTTTATGAAACTTGTCGGCTGGGAACAGCTTGCATTGCAAGGTGTCCCCAGATGGCAAGTCCACAAAAGGGTAGCTGGCGGCAGCCAGCGCAGGGGAAGCGTAGCGTCCCCTGTTTGATTTGGAGCAGACCATGACTGCGGAAAATCACAGCCCTCCGGCGAGGAGCCTTCGGAGAACGCAATGCACCAACCTCTGGGTGGTGTATAATTGCGCCCTTAGTAAACTAAGGGGTTTCCGGCTTCTCCCGTTCCAGCAGTTTTTTCAATAGTTCCTGCGTGTCCTGTCTGTGAAAAATGAGTTTCAACAACAGCATGACATCATCATCTGTCAGGCGTTCCGGCTCTTGCAGAAAACTTTCCAGCATACCGCCACGAGTACAGAGCCGGTGCGTCCGTTCCTTTCGGGTAAGCTGCTTTAACTGGTGCTGCAATGCCTTTTCATCATTGATTGCTTTCCGCAGTTTCTTTTCGCTATTCTCCAGCTCCCGGTTTAGCTTTTCCAGCTTTGAGGTATCAGGCAAGGGCAGCGTCCCCCTTTCCCGGTATCAGTACATAAATCCGGTTTGGTTCTCCAACGCCCTGACGCACCCGCATGATAAGTCCGGCGGTTTCCAGTTCATTCAATGAACGTTTGACCGTCATGGGACTGCGGGACAGGACTGCTGCAATGGCTGTGACAGGGAAGCAGACAAACAGGATTCCGTTCTCGTCCTCCTGCCCTTTGGATAGCATAGCGTCCAGCATCCGGCAGTACATGACCTTTGCGGTGCTGCTGACTGGAAATCCTGTCAACGCTATGGGAAATGGCATACATGGCGGCAATGGTGTGTCTATCGTCATAAATTCAAAATTCATTCGGTGTGTTCCTCCTTTTTCTTGGCTCGTTTGGATAAATAACGGGGGCAGTCAATCACAACCGCCCGGAAGCTCTGCTTGCACCCATGCTGGCATCTCCGGCATAATTCGTTGTAAGTGACACGCCCCCGGTCATTGAGGTAAAAAGAAAGCTCATGCTTCCTCTTTTTGCTCATTCTCGGCATATTGCGCTTCCTCCC
>NZ_QUJK01000048.1:0-566 GCF_003480905.1 Blautia sp. AM28-27 | reverse complement strand
TTTTTCCTCCGGGTTTTAACGGGATTTTTCCTTCTGCCCTTCTATGTAAGCAAATACCTGTTCACGGCTCCGGTCACTGACCGTTACAGCACAATAAGACGGATTCCACAAATGCCCTCCCCACAACTCTTTCTTTAGCTCTGGATACAAAAGGAACATCTGGCGCGCAAGATTCCCCTTCATGATTTTGATCATGTCTGAAATATAAAACTGTGGTCGACAATCTACAAGCAGATGAATATGATCCGGCATAACCTCCATAGCCAGGATTTGAAATTTATATTCCTGTGCAAGACTTTCCAGCATTTCTTTGCATTCCACATCAATTCCATCTTTTAAAACCTTTTTTCTATACTTGGTACACCAGACCAGATGATACTGCAGAGAGTACACATATCCTCTACCATATGAAAGATCATTTTTATTAATTGTAAACATATCTTTTCCCATAAAAACATTATACCATATACATAGGAATATATCAAACATTTGTTCTCATTTTTATCAAAAATCTTGCGCGTCTAACTCATCACTACTACAATATATTTATGGGTAATCCCCTTACT
>NZ_QUJK01000047.1:217-593 GCF_003480905.1 Blautia sp. AM28-27 | reverse complement strand
CTTGGGAGTGTATCTTCTTATCGGACGCGTCTGGAACAGTGGAAAGCAGAGGGACAGAAAACAGGAAAGCCGTATCTGAAAAGTGAGCAGTATGCCATGCCTGTTTTTTACCACGATGTCATGTACCGTGGAAACACAGAAGAGAAAGATGCGGCCTTTTTAAAACTGTACGATGGCCATGACTGGAAATGGTTTGCTGCGCGGCTGAAACATACGGATATGGAATATTTAAGAAAACACTGGTCGGGCAAAAAAGCTTCGGCGCCAACGTTGGAGAAGAAGCACCACAAATATTTTCTGCGTTTTACATATGCGGAAGAGGTATCTTTAAACCAGACACCTGTCAAAGAGCAAACGATCTGCAGCGTGGATCTCG
>NZ_QUJK01000047.1:0-207 GCF_003480905.1 Blautia sp. AM28-27 | reverse complement strand
GTGGATCTCGGCATCAATACGGATGCAGTCTGTACCATCATGCGTCCAGACGGAACTATCCTGGGGAGAAAGTTTATTAACTTTCCCAGTGACAAAGACCGGATGTACCGTGTGCTGGGGCGGATCCGAAGATTTCAGCGGGAACATGGATCGCGTCAGGCGCAGGGAAGATGGGCATATGCAAAACGTCTGAATACAGAGCTTGGC
>NZ_QUJK01000046.1:0-653 GCF_003480905.1 Blautia sp. AM28-27 | reverse complement strand
GGAATCAAAGCATTCTATTCTGACAGCAATGGAAATACGGTATCAAATCCCAGATATCTGGAACGCGCCATGCGAAAACTCATAAGAGAACAGCGCAGACTTTCCCGGAAGCAGAAAGATTCCCATAACCGTGGGAAGCAGCGGCTCAGGGTAGCCAGAGTGCATGAGAAAATAGCCAATCAGCGGAATGATTTCCTGCAGAAACAGTCAACGATGCTGGTGCGCGAAAACCAAACCATCTGTATCGAGGATCTGAACGTGAAGGGAATGATCCGGAACCATAAACTGGCAAAATCCATAGCAAGTGTTTCCTGGGCAAAGTTTTTCGAAATGCTGGAATATAAAGCCAGCTGGTATGGAAATGAACTTCACAGAGTACCAACGATGTATCCGAGCAGTCAGACCTGCAGCTCTTGCGGCTACAGAAATCCACGGATAAAAAATCTGAGCATTCGTATCTGGGAGTGCCCGAAATGCCATGCAGTTCATGACCGGGATACGAATGCAGGCATTAATATTCTGAAAAAAGCACTGCAGATGCAGTCTGCATAAAGATGAAAAGCTGTACCGTAGGGCATACGGGAACAGGATAAACATAGCTTGTGGACACTGTGTAAGACATTGCAGTACCGTAAGGTATTCGTCAATGCAGT
>NZ_QUJK01000045.1:482-687 GCF_003480905.1 Blautia sp. AM28-27 | reverse complement strand
CTGGGATTTGATACCGTATTTCCATTGCTGTCAGAATAGAATGCTTTGATTCCAACATCAATTCCAATCGTTCCTCCAGCATTTGGGCGTGGTTCCGGTTTGAAATCAACATTTAAGACTGCAAAATATTTTCCGGCCGGTGTGTACTCAATGGTTACGTGATTAATTTTTCCCACTTCCATCGACTGGCGTATTTTGACAAATC
>NZ_QUJK01000045.1:0-472 GCF_003480905.1 Blautia sp. AM28-27 | reverse complement strand
GACTGGCGTATTTTGACAAATCCAAGTTTCGGAAGTTTGATATATCTTCCCACAATACGGATATTATCTTTTTGATTGACCGTTCTGTATGACTGGAACCGGTTATGTTTGCTCTTGAAGGTTGGATAGGAAGCACGTTTTTGAAAGAAATTCACAAAGCTCCGGTCGAGATCCCGCAGAGACTGCTGTAAGGCAATGGAATCTGCTGCTTTCAAAAAAGCAAACTCCTCCTGTCTTTTCAGTTCGGTCAGCATGGCGGAAGTCTGGGTATATCCAATCTTCTTCCCTTCTTCATAGCTTTCCTTGCGCATGGCAAGTCCCCGGTTGTAGATCAGCCGGCAGCATCCCAGCGTCTGGCGGATGAAGTTTTTCTGTTCTCTGTTCGGGTAGATTCTGAATTTGATCCCTTTTTGCATTAGCCCATCTTATCCTTTTGTCTCTGCGATGTTTTCTGGTTTTCGATATACTGTTT
>NZ_QUJK01000044.1:0-753 GCF_003480905.1 Blautia sp. AM28-27 | reverse complement strand
GAAAATCCCTGCGCCAGCAGATCTGCGTACAGTCCGCGGTCCAGCGCGAAGTGGCGTTTTTCCGGAAGCAGGATTTTCGCTTTCGTAACAATATAAATCAGGCAGAGCACAACGGAAATGCCCTGTGCAATGACGGTTGCAATCGCGGCACCCCGGACACCCATGCCGAAGGTGCGGATAAACAGCAGATCGAGCACGATGTTCACCAGCGATGAAAAGATCAGGAACACAAGCGGCATGAAGCTGTTGCCGATCGCCCGCAGCAGGCCGGAGCACAGGTTGTAGGCGAACATGACGAACAGGAAAATCGAGAGAATCGAAATATAGCTGTAGGATTCCTCAAGAATCTCCGCCGGTGTTTTCAGCAGGCGCAGCAGCGGATGCATGAAGATCGTCGCCAGAATGGTAACTACCAGTGTCACGGCAACGCCGATGACGATACAGGATGCGACCGATTTTTTCATCCGGTCCGTCTCCTGCCGTCCAAAGCAGCGCGCCGTGACGATCGCAAGACCGTTTCCGACGCCGAACGTAAATCCGGTCATCATCTCATAGATGGATGAGCAGGCACCCATCGCCGCAATCGATGAGTCGCCAAGTGTATAGCCGACGATCAGCGTATCCATCGTGTTGTAAATCTGCTGAAACACGCGGGACGCCATGATCGGCAGGGCAAAAAGCAGCAGAGATTTCAGGATCGGGCCGTGAAGCAGATCGACCTGAGAACTCCGCCGGGTTTGTGTCTGTGACATA
>NZ_QUJK01000043.1:0-775 GCF_003480905.1 Blautia sp. AM28-27 | reverse complement strand
TGCTATCCCGTTGCCGAGCCGGTTGCCGGGGAAAATCCCGAAACTATCGGCTTTTCTCCCCTATGACAACCAAAACAACAGAAAAATAAAAGAAAAGTATAAATAGTAACCATCGCCAGATTGAGATTGTTTGCAAGGTCTTTTGAAGCCCGTTGCCGGACTTCGTTGCCGACACCCTCTGTCTGGCTATTTTCATGTATGGAGGATAACTGCCTATGGCAAAAAACAAAACAGAGATTCATGTTACAACGGTGTTTGACGGGGAACTGGACGCAACCGATGTGTTCGTCAGCCTGATTTCCCAGAAATATGGAAAGACAAATACAAAAGAATATCTTGCTAAAAAGAAAGATTTGAAGTATAATGAAGATGAGGTTCAAAAGAGCCAGATACCGTCTGGATTGTGTGGGTAAATGGCTATGATGAACGAAATGGAATATAGAACAATCGGAAAGGCACTTGCCGGGGGCTATCGTGCAGCGGTCTATTGCAGGCTGTCAAAGGACGATGACCTACAAGGCGAAAGTGCCAGTATCGCAAACCAGCGTGATATGCTGGAAAAATACTGCGAAAAGCAGGGATGGGAGGTTGTGGCAGTCTATCAGGACGATGGTTTCACAGGTCTTAATATGGAGCGTCCTGATTTGCAGAGAATGTTGAGAGCCATTGAGCGCAGGCAGATCAACCTTGTCATCACGAAAGACCTCAGCCGTCTGGGGCGTAACTATCTGCAAACCGGGCATTTGATTGAGGACTTTTTCCCAAGAAACGGTGT
>NZ_QUJK01000042.1:0-986 GCF_003480905.1 Blautia sp. AM28-27 | reverse complement strand
GGGTCTTTCCGATACCCAAACGGGGCAAGACACCCGGTAAACTGTCCTTTCTGCGCTTTCAGAAGATAAGAGGAATGGACTTTCTTGGAAATATCCTTGCTGTACATCTCGTTCAGGATATTCTTGAACGGGGCAATATCGTTGTTATCCCGCAGGGTGTCGATACCGTCATTCATGGCGATATAGCGGACACCGTTTCTTGGGAAAAAGTCCTCAATCAAATGCCCGGTTTGCAGATAGTTACGCCCCAGACGGCTGAGGTCTTTCGTGATGACAAGGTTGATCTGCCTGCGCTCAATGGCTCTCAACATTCTCTGCAAATCAGGACGCTCCATATTAAGACCTGTGAAACCATCGTCCTGATAGACTGCCACAACCTCCCATCCCTGCTTTTCGCAGTATTTTTCCAGCATATCACGCTGGTTTGCGATACTGGCACTTTCGCCTTGTAGGTCATCGTCCTTTGACAGCCTGCAATAGACCGCTGCACGATAGCCCCCGGCAAGTGCCTTTCCGATTGTTCTATATTCCATTTCGTTCATCATAGCCATTTACCCACACAATCCAGACGGTATCTGGCTCTTTTGAACCTCATCTTCATTATACTTCAAATCTTTCTTTTTAGCAAGATATTCTTTTGTATTTGTCTTTCCATATTTCTGGGAAATCAGGCTGACGAACACATCGGTTGCGTCCAGTTCCCCGTCAAACACCGTTGTAACATGAATCTCTGTTTTGTTTTTTGCCATAGGCAGTTATCCTCCATACATGAAAATAGCCAGACAGAGGGTGTCGGCAACGAAGTCCGGCAACGGGCTTCAAAAGACCTTGCAAACAATCTCAATCTGGCGATGGTTACTATTTATACTTTTCTTTTATTTTTCTGTTGTTTTGGTTGTCATAGGGGAGAAAAGCCGATAGTTTCGGGATTTTCCCCGGCAACCGGCTCGGCAACGGGATAGCAACAGGGGGTGCAACGGGCTGTC
>NZ_QUJK01000041.1:0-993 GCF_003480905.1 Blautia sp. AM28-27 | reverse complement strand
GGTATCAGAGATAACTTCAATTTCCGTGTGGGACTTGGGCGTATCAGCGAATTAGGTTACGGTATGCTGTTTGGTTCAGATGTGAAAAAGCAGTTTTTCCAGAAGCGTATCAAGGGGCGTGGCTATTGTGATGTGGGAACAAGCGTCATAAGTGAGTTTTACACGCCTTTAGTCCCAAAAGGACATGATTTTTTACAGACTATCAGCTCTCTTGCACAAGCAAGGCAGGACGGGACGGCGACGTGCGAAGCGAAAGGCGACGGCACGGACTAGCCGTTGCTGGTGTGGCGTCAGCCACGCCAGCAGGTAAAACCCCTCGGTATCTAACAGAGGGGTACGTTTGCAAATAGACAATAGACAAAAAACATAGGAAACATAAGGCTTCTGGCATGGTTTTCTAGCAAAAATCGGCTGTGAAGTCGCCTTAAAAAACTTCACACTTTACAGATTGGGGGTATGGTTCTGAATGAAGAACAACGGATAAAAGAATTACGGGAGAAACGGATTGCTTACGGTATCTCACAAGGCAGGCTGGCGGTGGCTTCTGGTATCACAAGGGAATATTTCAACAAGATAGAAAGTGGAAAAATGAAGCCGTCAAAGGAACTTCTGGAAACTCTGCATAAGGAACTGGCAAGGTTCAATCCAGAAGTACCGCTTACCATGCTGTTTGATTATGTGAAAATTCGTTTTCCCACGCTGGATATACAGCACATCATCAAAGATATATTAAAACTGAATATCAATTATATGCTCCATGAAGATTACGGACATTACAGTTATACGGAGCATTATTCTTTAGGGGACATCTTTATCTATACGTCGGCTGACGAAGAAAAAGGTGTCCTTTTAGAGTTAAAGGGGCGTGGTTGCCGACAGTTTGAAAGTTACCTGCTGGCACAACAAAGAAGTTGGTATGACTTTCTCATGGACGCACTCATAGACGGTGGCGTGATGAAGCGTATCGACCTTGCTATCAACGACCATACGGGT
>NZ_QUJK01000040.1:0-1228 GCF_003480905.1 Blautia sp. AM28-27 | reverse complement strand
GCCAAGCTCTGTATTCAGACGTTTTGCATATGCCCATCTTCCCTGCGCCTGACACGATCCATGTTCCCGCTGAAATCTTCGGATCCGTCCCAGCGCACGGTACATCCGGTCTTTGTCACTGGAAAAGTTAATAAACTTTCTTCCCAGGATAGTTCCGTCTGGACGCATGATGGTACAGACTGCATCCGTATTGATGCCGAGATCCACACTGCAGATCGTTTGTTCTTTGACAGGTGTCCGGTTTAAAGATACCTCTTCCGCATACGTAAAACGCAGGAAATATTTGTCGTGCTTTTTCTCCAACGTTGGCGCCGAAGCTTTTTTGCCCGACCAGTGTTTTCTTAAATATTCCATATCCGTATGTTTCAGCCGCGTAGCAAACCATTTCCAGTCATGGCCATCGTACAGTTTTAAAAAGGCCGCATCTTTCTCTTCTGTGTTTTCACGGTACATGATATCGTGGTAAAAAACAGGCATGGCATACTGTTCACTTTTCAGATACGGCTTTCCCGTTTTCTCCCCCTCTGCTTTCCACTGTTCCAGACGCGTCCGATAAGAAGATACACTCCCAAGCGCATGCTGGACTGCCGCCCGTCTGAAATAGGATGGCATCTTGGGAAAGCAGAAATCAAAATCAAACCGGGCCGGATTCCGTTTCGTTGTATGCACCAGATGTTCCGCTGCATTGAAACGTTTCTTACTGTTCTCAATTTGGGCCAGTTCTTCCCATACAGATTCATACACTTTGACCAGATAGCGGACAGCAGAACGGTAAATCTCCAGTGTCTGGCGGATCGGAATATTCTGTTTTCGTAATTCTACACCATAACTGGATATGATTTTCATTCGCTTTTTCATTCGCTTTTTCCTCCGGGTTTTAACGGGATTTTTCCTTCTGCCCTTCTATGTAAGCAAGTACCTGTTCACGGCTCCGGTCACTGACCGTTACAACACAATAAGACGGATTCCACAAATGTCCTCCCCACAACTCTTTCTTTAGCTCTGGATGTAAAAGGAACATCTGGTGTGCAAGATTCCCCTTCATGATTTTGATCATGTCTGAAATATAAAACTGTGGTCGGTAATCTACAAGCAGATGACTTCTTTCTTCATAAAAATAGTATACCATATGCATAGGAATAACTCAAACATTTGTTCCCATTTTGGTAAAAATTTTGCGCGTCTAACTCATCACTACTACAATATATTTATGGGTAATCCCCTTACT
>NZ_QUJK01000004.1:0-250580 GCF_003480905.1 Blautia sp. AM28-27 | reverse complement strand
AATGACGCAAAACAATGGGTGGAAGCCATTCAGGAATACGCCAACATCACAGAGCTGGACGCAGCCACCCTCAACCGCTTAATCAAAGAAATCGTCGTGCATGAGCGCATTGACGAAGATAAAACAAGACACATTTCTATCGAAATTCATTTTAATCTCAAACCCATCCCGGAGGTGGAACAGGTCACTGCCTGACCTGTCCCGCCGGGACGGTTCTCTTAAAAACACCATATAGATTTTTTGTACGCCGCCGCCCGCCATCGAGCAGAGTTTTACACCTAATTGGGGATAAAACAGTTGATGGCCGGCGGCGGTGTCGCCCTCATCGGCATCACCCTTGTACCTCTGCTCTCCGGCCTGTTCGGTTGATCGTCTGGCGGTGATCGCTTATGGGCGGCATACTCGACAAACTCGATGAATGGCTCCGAGGACTGCTCATCGAGGGAATCACGGGAAACCTGTCGGGCATGTTCGATACGGTCAATACCAAAGTAGGCGAGATCGCCGGTGAAGTGGGACAGACGCCGCTGGCATGGAACAGCGGCGTCTTTTCTATGATCCGAAACCTCTCTGAAACGGTGATCGTTCCAATCGCCGGGGTTATCCTGACATTCGTAATGTGTTATGAGCTGATCCAGCTTGTGACAGAGAAAAACAATCTGCACGATGTAGATACCTGGATGTTCTTCAAGTGGATTTTCAAGACCTTCTGTGCCGTCCTCATTGTAACGAACACATGGAATATCGTCATGGGTATCTTCGATGTGGGGCAAAGCGTTGTGAACAGCAGCGCGGGCGTCATCATTGGGAATACCTCCATTGATATCAGCAGCGTCATCACGGATATGGAGGCGCAGCTTGAAGCCCTGGGCACGGGAGAACTGTTCGGGCTGTGGTTTCAGTCCCTTTTTGTGGGACTTACCATGAACGCCCTTTCCATCTGTATCATGCTTGTCATCTACGGCCGCATGATCGAGGTGTATTTGACGACTTCCGTTGGACCGATTCCGCTTGCCACTATGACAAACCGGGATTGGAGCCATACAGGACAGAACTACTTGAAATCCCTGTTTGCATTGGCGTTCCAGGCATTTCTAATCATGGTGTGCGTGGGAATCTACTCTGTTTTGGTACAGAGTATCGCCACGGACGGAAATATCTCAGGCGCGATATGGGCCTGCATGGGCTACACGGTCCTGCTGTGCTTCGCCCTGTTCAAGACCGGCAGCCTCTCTAAGAGCCTGTTCGGAGCGCATTAAGGAGGCTTGATAAATTGGCGTATGTAA
The DNA here is from genome assembly GCF_003480905.1 of Blautia sp. AM28-27. NCBI lineage: Bacteria > Bacillati > Bacillota > Clostridia > Lachnospirales > Lachnospiraceae > Blautia > Blautia sp. AM28-27. The sequence continues at coordinate 249,294 of NZ_QUJK01000004.1, read as the reverse complement.
CCATTCCAAAGGATTTGACGAAAGTAAAATCCAAAGTGCTGTTTGGGCTTACCAAACGGCAGCTTATATGTTTCGGAGCGGCGGCACTCATCGGAGTACCGCTTTTCTTTTTGCTCAGACGCACGGCCAGCAACAGTGCCGCCGCGTTCTGCATGATTATCGTCATGCTCCCGTTCTTTCTGCTCGCCATGTATGAGCGGCACGGCCAACCCCTGGAAGTGGTGGCCGGACAGGTCATCCGCTGTATGTTCCTGCGGACGAAAGAGCGGCCTTACCGGACAAACAATTTCTACGCAGCCTTGGAGCGGCAGGCCCAGGCGGAAAAGGAGGTGAAAGCCATTGTTCAGAAAGCGAAAGCCAGAGCCGCAGGCACGGCAGGCGTCCAAACCCACGGTAAAGCTAACCGCCGCGGAAAAGCGTGAGATCAGCCGTATCCTGGAAACCGCCAGAGGTGACGGCAAGGTACATTCCGCACAGGATACCTTACCGTTCCGCCAGATGTACCCGGACGGCCTGTGCAAGCTGGACGATCACACCTGGTCGAAGTGTATCGAGTTCGAGGATGTGAATTATCAGCTTGCGAAACTTGACGATCAGACGGCGATTTTTGAAGCCCTCTGCGATATGTATAACGCCCATGACGCTTCTATCGGGATGCAGCTCTCCCTTGTGAGCCGCCGCATGAACCGGGAGGATTTTGTGAAGCGTATCGAGATCGCGGCGCAGGGAGATCACTTCGACCATATCCGTGAGCTTTACACGCAAATGCTCCGCAAGCAGCTTGAACGGGGCAACAACGGTCTTATCAAAACAAAGTACCTGACCCTCACCATCGAGGCACGGGACAGCAAAACCGCACGGGCACGATTTTCCCGAATCGTCATGGACGCCCTCAACCATTTCAAGGTCATGGGCGCTCTGGCAAAGGAGCTTGGCGGCAAGGAGTGGCTGGAAATGCTCCACGGCATCCTGCACCCGTACGGAGAACGGTTTGCCTTTGAATGGAGTTGGCTTGCCCCTTCCGGCCTGTCGGTCCAGGATTTTGTCGCACCTTCTTCTTTCCGCTTCGGTGAAGCAAGGAAGTTCACGATGGCGGATAAATTCTGTGCCGTGTCATTTCTGCAGATCAGCGCACCGGAAATGGATGACCGTATGCTCACCGAACTGCTGGATACGGACAGCGGGCTGCTTGTCAGCCTCCATATCCGCAGTATGGATCAGAACGAGGCAATCAAAACGGTCAAGCGAAAAATCACCGACATTGACAGTATGAAGATCGACGCGCAGAAAAAGGCGGTGCGGGAAGGTTTCGACATGGATATCATCCCCACCGATCTTGCCACCTACGCAGGCGAGGCAAAGAATATCCTCCGTGATCTGCAAAGCAGAAATGAGCGAATGTTTTTGATGACCTTCCTGGTGGTGAACTTTGCGGACAGCAAGCAAAAGCTGGAGAATGACCTTCTCCGTGCGGCAAGCGTGGCGCAGAAATATAACTGCTCCCTGGTGCGGCTGGACTTTCAGCAGGAGGACGGCTTCGTATCGGCTCTGCCCCTGGGTGTCAACCGCATTAAGATACAGCGCGGGCTTACCACTTCGGCGGTGGCGGTGTTCGTTCCCTTCACCACACAGGAGATTTTCCACGGCGGCGAGGCTCTCTACTACGGGCTCAATGCCACTTCCGGCAACATGATTCTTGCTGACCGCAAAAAGCTGAAAACGCCCAACGGCATGATCTTAGGCACACCCGGCAGCGGCAAGAGTTTTTCCGCAAAGCGTTCCATCGTTGGGGTATTCCTGAACACAAAGGACGATATCCTGATCTGCGACCCAGAGGCGGAATATTTTCCGCTGGTGAACCGTTTGGAAGGTCAGGTCATCAAAATCTCACCTACCAGTACGCAGTATGTGAACCCTATGGATATCAACCTCAATTACAGCGAGGATGATAACCCGCTGGCGTTGAAATCTGACTTTATCTTGTCGTTCTGTGAACTGGCGGCAGGCGGCCGGAACGGTCTGGAGCCAGTGGAAAAAACGGTCATTGACCGTGCCGTGCGGATCGTGTACCGCCCATATATCGCAGACCCCCGCCCGGAGAATATGCCGCTGCTGGAAGATTTGTATGACGAGATCAAACGGCAGCCGGAGCCGGAGGCACAGCGGATCGCGGCGGCACTGGAACTGTATGTGCATGGCAGCCTGAATGTTTTTAACCACCGCACCAATGTGGATATCAACAACCGCATTGTCTGCTTCGATATCAAGGAGCTGGGAAAGCAGCTCAAAAGCCTGGGTATGCTGGTGATCCAGGACCAGGTATGGAACCGTGTTTCCCAGAACCGGGATCAGGGCAAATCTACCTGGTATTTCGTGGACGAGTTCCACCTTCTTCTGCGCGGTGAAGTTGGTTCCTGGAGTGTGGAGATTTGGAAACGCTTTCGCAAATGGGGCGGTATCCCCACGGGAATTACGCAGAACATCAAGGATCTGCTTTCCTCCCCGGAGATCGAGAATATCTTTGAAAACAGCGATTTTGTGTACCTTCTGAACCAGGCCAGCGGAGACAGGAAAATCCTCTGCGAGCGCCTGAATATCTCCAACCAGCAGGCGGCGCATATCAGCAACGCAGGCCCCGGCGAGGGGCTGATCTTCTTCGGTAATGTGATCCTTCCTTTTGTGGATGACTTCCCGAAGGACAACGAGCTTTACAGCATTATGACGACAAAACTTGGTGAAACCGGGAAAGGAGAAAACGAACATGAATGATCCCCGCTATTTGCATACAGAAGAAAAACAGGAGGGCGAAACCTTCTTTGATGTGATGAACCGGCTGATTGCCAGAAGCAAGGCGGTCACGGCGGATATGGAGGCGGTCCTTGCGGAGCTGGAAAGTGAGATCGAACCGTTCCGTGCGCCGAAGGACTATGAATAAACTGACCCATGTGAGCCTGTTTTCCGGCATTGGCGGTCTGGACCTGGCGGCGGAGGCTGCCGGGTTTGAAACCGTCTGCCAGTGTGAGTGGGCGGATTTTCCGCACTCCGTCCTTTCCGCACGATGGCCGGATGTTCCCAGGTTCCGGGATATTACTACTTTCACGAAGGAGGCGTTTTTTGAAAAAACAGGACTTGAAACAGTTACCGTTATCTCAGGCGGCTTTCCCTGTCAGCCCTTCTCCACCGCCGGAAAACGGAAGGGCTTTGCGGATGAACGCTACCTGTGGCCGGAAATGTGCCGCGTTATTACCGAGCTGCGGCCCCGTTGGGTGCTTGGGGAAAATGTTGCTGGCTTCATCAATATGGGGCTCGACAAAACGATCTTTGACCTGGCAAAAGCGGGATACGCTGTTCTCCCATTCGTATTTCCGGCTTGCGGCGTCGGCGCATGGCATGAGCGCCAGCGAACTTTTATCGTCGCGGCTGATGTTTCCCACACCCCTTGCCTCCGACAACAACACCGCCAGGGACGCGGCAAGCCTGGATGTGTTCCTGTCGGACAATGGGATATTCCGCAAGAGGAACCGAAACGGGGCGATCTGGAGCCTGAGCCTGTCGGCGGCGGTATTCTATCTGACCCCGGTGGCGTCGGACGGTTTCCGCTCGACCTTGAAGCCGTCGGCCTTCGATCCATCGAAGAAGGACGGGAACCTGTCGGCGCAGATCATCTCTCAGGAACAGCCGGTTTCCGAAACGGCGGCGCTGAACCCGGATTGGGTGGAATGGCTCATGGGCTTCCCGAAAGGATGGACGGACGTATCCTCTGGACCGCCGAACCGGAAGGAATCCCCCGCATGACCGAGCGCATGGATGACCGGGCGCTGCGGCTGAAAACATTGGGAAATGCGGTTTGCCCGCCCCAGGCCTATCCCATTTTCCGCTATATCGCCATGATTGAGAATGGCACCTGCGGTAACTTCTGCCCCTATGGAAAGGAAGGTGACTGCCTATGAGGGAACTGAAAGCGACCGATAAGATCACGCAGAAAATGACCCGTGACGGTGCGGTATCGGAAAACCTTGCCACGGGCGAGGTGGAACATATCAGCAGCCGGGAGCCGGAAACGGAGCTGTCCGTTTCTTCGGAAGAATCCGCTGGCGCTGCGGCTGATCTTGCCCTGCGTGCGGCGGAACGCCATGAGAGGAAAGCCGCACGAAAAGCGGAAAAGGCTGACACCCAGGCGGTACGGGATGGTTCTGCCGCAAGGCAGCGCCCGTCCTCCCGTCTGCAATTCACCGAGGAAGAACGTGTCGATCCCGCACTTGGGAAGTACATCGACCGTTCCGACCGTGCGGCGGACAGGCTGGACGCGGCAAAGGCCGCTATCCCTACAAAGAAAGTTCTCCGTATCGAGCGTGTTTTTGACGAGACAGCCGGAAAAGGCAAAATGCAGCTTCACTTTGAAGAAGTGGAGAAACGCCCCAACGGACGATTGCGGCACAATCCGCTTTCCCGGCCGGTCCATGAGATCGTCCACGCTGCCCATGCGAAGGTGCATGAGGTGGAACAGGAAAATGTGGGTGTTGAGGCCGGACACAAGGGCGAGGTGCTGACGGAGCGTGGGCTTGCCTACGGAAAAGGCAAAGTCCGTGCCGCCGTCCACCATCACCTCACAAAGCCCTGGCGTGACGCGGCGAAGGCAGAGCAGGCTTCTTTTAAGGCAAACGCCGACTACCTTTACCAAAAGGCACTGCATGATGATCCTGCATTGGCGGCTTCTAACCCGGTATCCCGCTTTCTGCAGAAACAGCGGATCAAGCGGAACTATGCAAAGGAGTTGCGACAGGCGGAGAAAACCGCAAAGAATACCGCAGCCACGGCGAAAAGTGCGGCGCAAAAAGCAAAGGACGCCTTCAAGGAAACTTTCCTCTACATCAAGCACCATAGCCGTGCGGTGCTACTGGTGATCGGCATTGGCGCCTGTGTTGCCCTGCTGTTTGGCGGGGTATCTTCCTGTTCCATGATGGCGGGCTCCGGCGTGGGCGGCGTGTTCACTTCCTCTTATCTCTCCGAGGATGCGGATATGCTGGCTGCGGAGGCGGCCTACTGCGAATTGGAGCAGGAACTTCAATATGAGCTGGACCACTATGAGGCTCTGCACCCCGGATATGACGAATACCGTTTTGATCTGGACGAGATCGAGCATGACCCTTATGTGCTGATTTCCATTCTCACGGCGTTCCATGAAGGGGTGTTCACCATCGACGAGGTTCAGGCGGAGCTGCAAATGCTCTTTGAAAAGCAGTACATCCTGACGCAGACCGTGGAGGTGGAGGTACGCTATCGGACGGTGACCCGGACGGACAGCGAGGGAAATGACTATGACGTGGAAGTACCGTATAACTACTATATCTGCAATGTGAAGCTGGAAAACTTCGATCTTTCCCATGTGCCGGTCTACATCATGGACGAAGAAACACTTTCCTTGTATGCGGTCTATATGGCAACGCTGGGAAACCGGGAAGATTTGTTCCCCGGCTCCGGCTATGTAGACAAGTACACCAAACCGCCCACCACCTATGATATTCCGCCTTCCGCACTGGAAGATGAAACCTTTGCAGCGCTCATTACCGAGGCGGAGAAGTATATCGGCTATCCCTATGTCTGGGGCGGCAGCAATCCAAACACTTCTTTTGATTGCTCCGGATTCGTGTCCTGGGTGCTGACGCAAAGCGGCGTCTGCAATACGGGCAGGCTGGGAGCCCAAGGACTCTACAATATTTCCACCCCGGTATCCTCTGCCAACGCAAGACCCGGCGACCTGATCTTTTTCGTCGGCACTTACGATACACCGGGCGTTTCCCATGTGGGTATCTATGTGAGCGGCGGGAAAATGCTGCATTGCGGCGACCCCATTCAGTATGCAGATATCAACACAAGCTATTGGCAATCCCACTTTTACGCTTTCGGGCGACCGCCCTACAACTAAAAAACGATATGGAGGTAATTTGATTTATGGCAACGACACAGAAGATCCGCAATGACATTGCGAAAACCAAAGAAAAGATCGCGGAACAGCAGAAACGCCTTCGTGCGCTGGAGGCCCAGCTTGCGGAGGAAGAAAATCTGGAAATCGTCCGCATGGTGAAAGCCGTGAAGATGGACAACAAGGAGCTGACCGCTTTCCTGAAAGCCTATGCCAGCGGCATGATCTCCCTGCCGGAAGGTATGCTGCAGGAGGGAGACACCGAGAATGAGGAAACGGAGGGATACGAGGATGAAGCATAACTTTATGACAAAAATGGCATCGGCTCTTTTGGCGGTAGTGCTCAGCACTGCCGCTTTTTCTGTCACCGCCTTTGCCAGCGGCGGCGAGGAAACCACGGAGTCCGTGGCTGAACAGGAAACGGCTGGGGATGTTTCTGATCTGCTTTCCGCTCTGGCAGGCAGCCAGGTCACGGTATCCGTCACCGAGGACGGTATCCAGTTCAGTTCCGGCGAAAATGACTCCGGGCAGACCGGCACCGTCACCACGGGCGGCGGCAATCTAAATGTCCGCACTGGCGCCGGAATGGATTATACCGCCTTCACCCAGCTTCCCAACGGAACGACCGTGAAGGTGATCGGCACGGACGGCGACTGGCTGAAGGTCATCCTGCCGGAAAAGGTCGGATATGTCTATTCCGGCTACATGACGGTAAGTGACGGCGAGGCTGGTCCCGGAGAAGGTTCTTTCTCTCTGGATGCGGAAACACTGGAAAATCTGCTGGGGATGCTGGGCGGTGGTTTGAATGACGGTGCCGCCCTGACGCCGGACGGGAACCTTTCGCTGATTGACGATATCGGCAGTCCGACCGCCAGCGGCAAGCAGTTTATTACAGTGGAAACGAAGAACGGCAATGTGTTCTATCTCATTATCGACCGTGACGATGAGGGCGAGGAAACCGTGCATTTTCTGAACCAGGTGGATGAAGCCGATCTCATGGCGCTGACGGAGGATGGGGAAAAGGCGGAAACGCCCATTGTCTGCACCTGTACGGAAAAGTGCCAGGCCGGAGCGGTCAATACCGCTTGCCCGGTCTGCGTAAAGAACCTTAGTGAATGTGTTGGCACGGAACAGAAAGCTGCGGAACCCACCGAACCGGAGAATCCGGAACCCGAAAAGAAAAGCAATGCCGGGGTGATCCTGGCGGTGCTGCTGATCCTTGCAGCCGGAGGCGGCGCGGCGGTCTATTTCCTGGTGCTGAAACCGAAGCAGGGAAAGAAAGTTCCCGCTGATCTGGATGATTTCGACCTGGAGGATGAAGAAGAATATCTGACTGAGGACGAGGAAACGGAGGAAAAGAATGAGTAAACTGATTATCGCAGAAAAACCGAGTGTGGCAAAATCTATCGCATCGGCCCTGGGTGCTTCATCCAGGGCCGACGGCTTTTATGAGGGCAGCGGCCTTCTTGTGTCCTGGTGTGTAGGGCACCTGGTATCCCCGATGGATGCTGGCGGCTATGACGAACGTTTCAAGAAATGGCGCTATGATGATCTTCCCATTCTGCCGGAGTCGTTCCGCTATGTGCTGGCACCAGGCAAGGAGGATGCTTTTGAAAATCTCCGTGCCCTGATGGACCGCCCCGATGTGGATACCATCGTCAATGCCTGTGATGCCGGGCGTGAAGGGGAACTGATCTTCCGTCTGGTGTATGAAATGACCGGCTGCCGCAAGCCGGTCCTTCGCCTCTGGATTTCCTCGATGGAGGACAGCGCTATCCGAGAGGGTTTTTCTGATCTGCGCCCCGGCGCCGACTATGAAGCCCTGTATCAATCTGCCCTCTGCCGCCAGAAAGCGGATTGGCTGGTGGGAATCAACGCCACGCGCCTTTTCTCCGTTCTCTATCACCGTACCCTGAATGTGGGCCGTGTTCAGACCCCCACACTGGCAATGCTGGCGGAGCGTGACGCGAAGATCACGCTGTTCCACAAGGAAAAATATCATCTGCTGCGCTTGACGCTGAACGGAGCCGAAGCGGTGTCGGAGAAGTTCACTGATCCGGCGGAGGCGGAACAGGCAGCGGCTATGTGCAAGGGTGTGACCGTCACCTGTACTTCCGTCACGAAGGAGCAGAAAAAGGAGCAGCCGCCGAAGCTCTATGATCTTACCACCTTGCAGCGTGAAGCGAACCGCCTGTTCGGATACACGGCGAAGCAGACCCTTGACTACGCCCAGAGCCTCTACGAAAAGAAGCTGCTGACCTATCCCCGCACGGACAGCCGGTATCTGACCTCCGACATGGCGGAAACAGCCTCCTGTGTGATCCACCTGGCGGCGAAGCTGCCGCCCTTTGATGGCTGCTCCAACTTCTTCCCGCTGGTGGAGACCATGATCTCCGACAAGGATGTATCTGACCACCATGCTATCATCCCGACTATGGAGATTGAAAAAGCGGATTTGAAATTGCTCCCCGTTGGTGAACGAAACCTTCTGCTGTTAGTCTGCTGCAAGCTGCTGTGTGCATCGGCGGAGCTGTATGTGTATGAGGCGGTCACGGCCACCTTTGATTGCGGCGGCTATTCCTTCACCGCAAAGGGCAAGCGCATCCTCTCCGAAGGCTGGCGGGAGATCGACCGCATTTTCCGTGCCTTTCTGAAAGAAAAGCCTGCGGATGGGGACGGCGGCACGCTCCCGGACTTCACCGAAGGGCAGATTTTTGACAGTGCGGAAATTGCTGTTACCGAGCATTTCACCCAGCCGCCGAAGACCTATACCGAAGATACCCTCCTGTCCGCGATGGAGAACGCAGGCAAGGATGATATTCCCGATGAGGCGGAGCGAAAAGGACTTGGCACGCCTGCGACCAGGGCGGCCATCATCGAAAAGCTGGTGGCAGCCGGATTTGTGGAACGCAAGGGCAAGAGCCTGATCCCCACAAAAGCCGGTATCAACCTTGTCACGATTCTGCCGGAGCCACTGACCTCTCCCATGCTGACAGCGGAATGGGAACAGAAATTGACGGAGATCGCAAAGGGCGGCGCTGACCCGGATACCTTCATGGACGGTATCCGCACGATGGTTCAAGAGATCGTGTCCACCTATTCCTGCATTTCCGAGGATGGCAAAAAGCTGTTTGCCCCGGAGAAGGAAATGATCGGTACCTGCCCCCGCTGCGGCCAGCCGGTTTATGAGGGTAAGAAGAATTTTGCCTGTTCGGATCGCTCCTGCGGTTTCGTCCTCTGGAAAAATGACCGCTTCTGGACGAGCCGCAAGAAGGAGCTGACAAAGAAGATGGCAACGGACCTTCTGAAAAAGGGTCGCACCAATGTCAAGGGAATGTGGTCTGAAAAGAAACAGGCTGCTTATGACGCTGCGGTAATCCTGGACGATACGGGCGGCAAGTACATCAATTTCAAGCTGGAATTTCCGAAAAGAAAGGTTGGTGCTGATGGCAGAAAATAAGACTTTGGAACATTTACCCGAAGTGAGGGCGGCGGTGGCTGCCCTCTCCCCGGAGGACCGGGAACTGTTGGCGGCGGTGCAGGCCTCGCCCTTCAAGCTGACAACACCAGAACAATTTAAGGAGTTCGTGGACAACATCGACTATTTCGTATTTGAGCCCAACATCCACGATCTGAACGATCTGGGCTGGCGGTATCTGGCACAGCACATAGATACGCCGTTACCCCCGGAACTTCTGAAAGCAATCGACCCTGTTCCTTTTGGCAAGTACGCCATGCAGGAGGAACAGGGGCATTTTACGGAACACGGATACATTTCTCTCTCCGGCGACAAGTGGGAACAGGAACGCCCTGCGAAGCTGGAGAAAAAGCCTTCCATCCGGGAACGGCTGGAACAGGGCAAAAAGGAATGTGCGGAAAAACACAAGGCGCAGCCTTACAAGGAAAAGGCTGCGCCGGAACTGTAAGGAGGTGCTGATATGCCATATTACGATCACGACAAGGATTATCCCTTTGCCGCCTTTATCACTAATCTTGGGAAGTATAATGAGGGCGAGCTTGTGGGCGAGTGGGTGAAGTTTCCCACCACCGCCGAGGAATTGAAGGAAGTATTTAAGCGGATCGGGATCGGCCAGAAGGATGACTTCGGCAATCCCTATGAGGAATGGTTCATCACGGACTATGACTGCTATGTGGACGGTCTTTACAGTAAGCTGGGCGAATACGAGAATCTGGACGAGCTGAACTATCTGGCGTCCAAGTTGGATGAAATGGACCAGAGCGATTATGCGCGGTTCCAGGCCGGTATGGAGATGGGCGACCATTGCGGCAGCGTGCAGGAGATCATCAACCTGACGGAAAATCTGGACTGCTATGAGATTTACCCCAACATTGAGGACTATGACGATCTGGGGCGCTATTACATCGAAGAACTGGACGTTATGCAGGTGCCAGAGCATTTGCAGAATTACATCGACTATGAGGCCTACGGCCGGGACGTTGCGTTGGAGGAAAACGGCACCTTCACGGATCAGGGCTATGTGCGTGATACGGGTGACAGTTTCCATGAGTATTACGACGGTGAGCGCGGCAGTATCCCCGACGAATACCGGGTGATGACCTTCCAGGACAATCTTCCCGAAGAAGAAAAATCCGAGTGGGCTATGGATATTGCCTTTGACATGGACGAGTTTTTCCGTCAGAACGATCCGCAGTATGCGGCGGAGCACCCGGAGGCACACGCCGCAAAGGAAGAACTTTACGAAAACCTGATGGTCGGACGCATTTCCGCTTTGGATGAAAAGCTGGCAGCACTGGGGCAGACGCAGGAGGACTATCTTCCTTCGGAGATTGAAAAGTTCAAGGACGCCACGGGCTATGAGGAATTTCTTGATTTTGACCCGGCGGAGGTCAAGGCAGCTTTGGAGGACCCGGAGAAGTCCCATGCGGGTGAAATGCTGTCCGCTGCGGAAAGGGCTGCCGCGGAAAAGATGACTGTGCTTGTAGTGGAACCTATGAAGGAACCCTATGTGAAGGAGATCGACCCCAACCTTCGTTCCCTGCAGGCAGAGGTTGGCGGTGATATTGGAGCGACCTATCCCTATTCCGACCCGGTGGCGCTGGTCTGCAATGATGAAGGGAAGCTCATCGGGCTTGATCTGAACCGTGGACTGCGGGATGAAGATGGAGAAATTTATGATATCGTAGCAGGGACTTTCCTGGTGGTTGGACTTGGTGAGGAAGATTTCGCCTCCCTGTCCCCGGAACTGATTCAGAAATACACGGAACAGTTCAAAACGCCGGAACGATTTATGCAGATCAATGGCAATATTGTTGTTCTCCCTGTCCCGGCAGAGAAGCAAGACCTCACTTATCTGCCAGACCGTTTTGAAACTGGCGAACGTGTGCAGACACCGAGGGGAAGCTTTCAGGTGACGGCTATGAGCCGGGAGCAGATGGAGGCGGCCGGTTACGGTGTCCACCATATTTCCGATGATGGAAAGTATCTTATCATGGGAAACGGCACACGGGCCTTTGCCGTGGCAGCGGAACAGCCGGAAAAGGACAATCCTCTCCGCACCGCTGAAATGACGCTGGAGGATGACTACGGCATGATAGACGGTGTTATCAACAACGGCAGACGCGGCGAGGAATTGGAAAAAGCTCAGGAGTACACAGAACGGACAACGCCGGAGAAGCCTTCCATCCGCGAGCGGTTGGAGGATGCCAAACGGGAATGTGCCGAGCATAAGCCCCAGGAGGTCAAAAAGCCCGGCCGTGATGTGCCGGAGCACGACTGCCTATGAGCCGAAGCAAGAAGTGGAGGTTGGAATGGGCGTTCTTCCTGGGTGAGAACGGCAGGCGGCAGTATAACCATATCTGTAAAAAATGTGTTCACGGCTGCAAGCAGAGTTTCCGGGCGTGTCTGGTCGCTTGTCCGCATTACAATTCCAAACGGTCTAAAATATGTGAAGATAAGGGGGCGAAAAACGCAGAATAATTCCCTGTATTCGTATTTTCAATGGGAGCCTTTATGATTTCTCATGTGTCGGTCTGCTTGCTGGCACATAGAGAAAATGGCTCGATTCCAAACACTTTCTGATACACAAAACGGGAGTACAGCTTTTCGGTTCATCCGATTGGCTGTACTCCCGCTTTTTCTTTTTGCTATCATCAAATTACTTTAACACGGTTCTGTTGTTTGAACAGGGGTACAAATTGTACCTCCGTTGAAAAGGAATTTCCATAGTATTTTCTCATTAGGATTGGATAGGAAAGGATGGATAGCCGCCGCAGTAGGCGTTGTGGGAATGTGCGTAAACTGTCAGAATTGCGAGGCTGTGGGAAAGCTGTTTGCAGGCCTGTGGGAAAAGGCTTGTCTTTTTCCATCAGGTTGTGAATGGTTTTTCCATCGGCACGAGCGGCAGTTTTCCATATTTCCATGACGCAAGAAAATCATCCAACAATCAGCCGGTACACCGTCAGCGGCACATACCACACCGCCACGATCAGCCGCCATGCCAGGACGAAACCACCAATCACGCCGCCGATAATAAAGTTCAATGCAAACAAGGCGATTCCTCCACCCAGGGAGCCGCCGCCCGGCACGATCCAGAGGCACATCCGATGGAGGCCAAACGGCAGCCCGCAGAGTATCCAGAGCCATACATAGTCAACCTCTCCGTTCTTCACGCAGGCAGATTTGAAGATACAATACAGGATCAGTGCCACGGTCACGGGCAATACGCTTTTGAAGAAAAATGCTTTGATTGCTTCGCTTCTTGTCATCGGTAAAACCTCCTTCCGCAGTTCCATTATACAGGATGCCGGGAGCTGCGCCCAGCGTCTTTCAATGAAATTTATTCCAGTTCATGCCGCCGCTGTTGTTCCTGTTCCTTTGCAACGGTCAGCAGCGCATCCACATTTTGCTTGACGGTCTCGTATTCCTGGGCTTCGGCTCTTGCGGCTTTATATTCAGCAAGGAGCCGTTCCTTTTCTGCGTTGAGATTAGCAAGCTCCGTTTTCATGCTTTCCGTTGTCGGCAGCGGCACAGTCCCCAGCCGTTTTAATTCTCTGGCGGCCGCTTCAAAAAGGATGATCTCGCTCTCATGCCCCCGCAGAAACTTTTCTTTATCATTCGATTTACGGTATCTTTCATAAAGCGGCTTTAGCTGACGGTAAGTTCCGGCATGCTTCATCACAAGGGCAAGTTCGGCACTTCTGCTTTCTATCCGCTTGATCTCTGCATGAGCGGTATCCCTGCGTGCGGATACTGCGGTCAATTTGCTTTCCAGTTCTCCATAACTGCTTATCCCATGTTCCGTCAGGAAATTCATGGTCTTGGCGGCCTGTTTCAGATTGTTCAGCTTCGCCCAATGGGTGAAGCCTGCACTCTGCTGTGCCTTGATGTTGTTCTGGATATCAATGAGCAGGCTGATCTTTCCGTTCCGCTGTTTCGGCTGGCGGGAAGGTCTGGAACGTCCGGCAATCCGGGCGGCAAGGGCTTCTTCGGTGTAGTCCACACCCAGGGTTTTCAGACGGGTGAATCGTTCCTGATCCGGCGCTCTGGCGGAGATATATTTGCCCCGCTTGATCTCATAGCCTTCTCTCTGCAGGCGACGAAGCAGTTCTTCTAAATCGGAACAGGCTGGCAGAAGCCGGTCAATGGCAGCTTTCAACTTTGCCTTATAGCTGGTGCCGTTCTGTGCAGCCTGATGTTCAATATAGCTCTTGCCCTTGTCCTGTCCTGGGATGATGACAGACAGACCGTGTTCCTTGCAAAGCCGGTCCGAAGTGCGGCGGATATAGTGATAACTCCGCTTGTTGGAATGATAGTGCTTGTGATCCGCAAAGCTGACCGTATTGAAAATCAGGTGGTTATGAACATGATCTTTGTCTATGTGGGTGGTAAGGACAAATTCATACTTGCCGCCCAGGATTTCTTTTGCAAGTTCCATGCCTATTTCATGGGCCCGCTCCGGCGTGACCTCCCCAGGCTGAAAGGCTTGGATCAGGTGGCGGCCCAGGTTCGTTCCCTTGTCGATGGCATGGCGGCGGGTCCAGGAAAATTCGATATCCGCAGTTTCGGCGGCACAGCCATAGGAAGAAACAAGCAGCTTTCCGTCCGTCTTTTCCGGGTTGCAGATATAGTCAATGGCTGCTTTCAGCGTTGATTTGATAGGATGTGTCTTTGTAACTGCCATATCTCGTCCAGCCTTTCCCGTATCTCGTCCATGTCGGCCTGATACGCAGGACCTCCGGCGTTGATCCGCTTGGCTATCTGGTTGATGTTCCGGCCGATGGCAGAAAGCTCTTTGGTAAATGCCTTGATATCTGCGGTGTCCGTATAGATGATATATCCGTCAATCGCCATCTTTCGGAGGTATGCACCATATCTGCGTGTGGGGAGCTGGCTCATTTTCTCGTCTATGAGCCGTTTTTCATCCTCCGTAACATAGAATTTCATTTGGATATTCCGTTTTCGATTTGCCATGCGCCGCCTCCGTTCTTTATAAGGGTTTGGGACTATCCCAACAAGCAATTTTGAATTTTCGGGCAAGGGACCTGAAAATCTCAAAATTCGCAAGCGGGTACTCGCTTGCTGTGCTTGCTACCGTATCTTATCCCTACTTATAAAGCGTTGCGGAAGCCCCAAAATGCCCACAAAATAAGAAAAACAGAGGATGTTCAGACACCCTCCGTTTCTTCATTCGGCTTTTCAATTTTTAAGGCCCCGTCAATGGCACCTTCCACGATAGGCAAATACTGTTCCGGGCAGAGTTTTAACTTCTGTCCGACCCGCTGGCGCAGCTCGCTTTCCTCTCGCATGACCTCTGGATTGAAATATCTCTCCATCGGCAGGCCGCAGATTTTTACAAGCTGAATGATGACCGGCAGGCTTGGGATCGTGCCCTCGTTTTCGATGTTGGCAAGATACCTGGTATCAATGTTCACCTTTTCGGCTAAATCTTTTCGTGCAAGGTTCTTCGCCTTCCGTGCTTCTTTTACATCTGCACCGAAGGTTTCAAAGCCAGGGCAGTCTTCAACTTTTGCCATTCAACATCACCCACATACATTCTATATTTCATAGTCTGCACATGGAATGATGTGATATCCATTCTTCATACACTTTATATTTCATATCTCGGTATTGCTATCATTCGGCTAACCGTATATAATAATGACAAAGGATTTTTTACGGGAGGATAGCAAAATGCTTGAATATATCTCTGCCCCAGAAGCGGCAAAAAAGTGGGGCATTTCCGAACGACGGGTTCAAAAGTTGTGCGAAGAAAACCGAATACCGGGTGTTGCAAAATTCAGCCGTATGTGGTTGATACCAAAGGACGCTGAAAAGCCTGTTGATGGAAGAACGAAAAAGTTGAGAAATTTTTGAGATTTTCATGCGATACTATATGCTTGCAAAAGGAGGCGTTGATTTGTGAACGAAAAGCTACTCATCGTTGATGATGAAAAAGGCATCGTTGATGTTCTGAAAAGCTATTTTGAAATGCAGAGCTTTGTGGTCTATACGGCGTATGATGGCGAAACAGCATTGAAACAGGCGGCTTGCCATCCTGATCTTGTGCTGCTGGACATCAATATGCCCGGCATGGACGGACTTATCGTATGCGAGAAAATCCGCAGCCACATTTCTTGTCCCATCTTATTTTTGACGGCCAGAATAGAAACCGCCGATAAGATCAAAGGGTTTCAGGTTGGAGCGGATGACTATATCATAAAGCCGTTTGACATTGATGAATTAGGCGCAAGGGTCGCTGCACACTTGCGGCGGGAAAACAGAAAGCAGGGGCAATCCGAACTCCGCTTTTTCTCTGAAATGGTGATCGACTACTCTAAACGAGAGGTATCTATCAACGGAACGCCTGTCAACTTATCAAAAAAGGAATTTGACATTGTGGAGCTGCTTTCACTGAACGCTGGGCAGGTATTTGACCGGGAACGGATTTATGAAGCTGTGTGGGGACTTGATGGCGAAGGCAACAGTGATACCATTATGGAGCATATCCGAAAAATTCGAAGCAAGTTTACTGCCTTGTCGCATCACAGTTATATCGAAACAGTTTGGGGGGTGGGTTACAAATGGAATGGATAAAAAATATGAGCCTGAAAAAGTCCTTGTTCACGCTGACGCTCATCAACCTATTGCTGGCATTAAGCCTTTCGGCTGTTGTTTTTGTGGGCTGCACAAAATTGAGTGCAGTATTCGCCCCATCTGGCGTGCAAATTATCGTTGGAGCAGATTCCACAATAAAGACAGAGTTTCCGGAACCGGTAGTAGGAGCAACCGCAGTTAGAAATGCGTTGGCCATTTTTCAGTTCGTTTTGCCGATGCTATTCTTCATTGTCGCTTTGATATTAACTGCATCTCTGTTCTATCGCTGTAAGCTGAAAGAGCCACTTGCTATTCTTATGGATGGAGCAAACCGCATGATGGAGAATGATTTGGACTTTACCATTCCATCCGTGTCTGGGGACGAGCTGGGACAGCTCTGTGTTGCATTTGAAACCATGCGGCAATCGCTATTGAACAGCAACCGCGAGCTGTGGCGGCAAACTGAGGAACGGAAACGGCTGAACGCCGCGTTCTCCCACGATCTCCGAAACCCGATAACGGTCTTAAAAGGCTCGGCAAAAATGGCAAAACAGTGTGCAGATAGCGGCAATACGCCGCAGCTCATGGATAATCTTGAGCGCATGGAAGCCTATACAGGGCGCATCGAACGCTATGTAGAAACTATGAGCAAGGTTCAACGGTTGGAGCAGGTGCAGCCGGAAAAAGTGACTTTTGACACCGCTGCGCTGAGTGCCGATTTGGAAAGAGCCCTTGGCTTTTCCGCAGCCGATCATGGAAAGCAGCTTTACTTTCACGGTCTATCCGCAGGCAGCACTGTCACACTGGATAAAGGGATGTTGTTTCAAGTTGCTGAGAACCTTACAACAAATGCTCTCCGATTTGCAAAAGAGAATGTTTCGGTAGAACTCTCCATAGAGGGCGAAAATCTGAAACTGGAAATTGCGGATGATGGCGACGGATTTCCGGCGGAGTTTTTGAAAAACGGCATCCAGCCGTTCCGCAAAGGTACGGAAGAAGCGGAGCATTTGGGCATGGGACTTTATATCTGCGATCTTCTTTGCCGCAAACACGGCGGTACGTTGAAAATCGCAAATACCGATATCGGGGCTGTTGCCTCCGCTATTTTGAAAATCTCATAACTCTTGAGCGTTTTTTGAGATTTGCCTTTTATACTCTCCTTATCAAACCGATAAGGAGAGTTTTTTCATGGATATTCAAGTAAACGATGTTTCCAAAATCTACGGTACAGGCGAGAACAAAGTCGTTGCGCTGTGCCATGCAAATATGACAATCCACTCCGGTGACTTCATCTCCATTATGGGGCCGTCAGGCAGTGGCAAAAGTACGCTGCTTCACATCATCAGCGGATTGGATACGCCAACTTCCGGCAAGGTGTTGTATGGCGATACTGACATCCATCACGGCAGTGACAAGGAGTTATCGGCGTTCCGCCGCCAAAAGATCGGCTTCATCTTCCAGCAATTCAATCTGCTCCCGGTGCTGACAGCGCAGGAGAATATCATCATGCCGCTGCTTCTCGACAAGCGCCAGCCGGACAATGCCTATTTACAGGAGATCGCAGCCTTTTTAGGGATCGACAGCCGTTTGAACCATCTGCCCCATGAACTGTCCGGCGGGCAGCAGCAGCGCGTGGCAATCGCCCGCGCTCTGATTACAAAACCAGACATCATCTTTGCTGATGAACCTACGGGAAACCTTGACAGCAAAAGCGGCGGCGAGGTCATGAAAATGCTCTGCGATCTTCGGGCGAAAATGAAAAAGACACTTATTGTCATTACTCACGACCCTCATATTGCAGAAATGGCAGAGCGTCGTTTTACCATCATTGACGGAGTGCTTTCGGAGGTGACAGTAAGATGAAATCCTATTTAGCTCTTACATGGAAAGAACTAAAAACGCAAAAAATTACAGCGACTTTAATCCTGATTGCAGTTATCATGTCAACGATCATAACAACCGTTGTTGGTCAGTCCATTGGAATTTTGCAGTCTATGAGAATAGAGCAGGCTGCGAGCCTAAACGGAAACCGATATGTAACATTTCATCAACTCAGCAGGGAACAAGCACAGAAACTCCACGAGGATGATCGAGTATATGATGTAGGAGATACCGTCTTTGTAGGCAGCACAACCCTTGGTAATAGCAGCCTGAACTTGTATCTCAGAGAGTATCATGACAACGCTTTGGCGATGTACCCAGCAATCAGCAAGATAAAAGAGGGGCATTTGCCGGAGAAAGCAAGTGAAATTGCATTATCAGAGGATAGCTTGAGGTATCTTGGATTAGATGCTGCGGTTGGAGATACCGTTTCTTTGGATGTGCGCGTATCTGTTATGGATGGTTCACTTCCTGAATTTGAATATTGCGGAAAATTCATATTAACGGGTATTCTTGAAAGCAGCTATATCGGCTATTCAACAGGTACAGTTGAAGGAATTGTAGGAAACGGAACCGCAGAAAAACTATTACCAGAAAAATATCTGCTTTATTCTACTGACTTTAAGACCCATGACAAGAAAAACTTTCAGAGCATCGTTTATGATCTTGCGAAGAACTTGGATGTAGAGGATCGGTATATCCAATATAACTGGATTCTTCTTGATGCTGTCGGTATTTCTTATGATGAGACATCCAACAGTGATGCTGGTGCAGGTTTTTCCTTTATGACGGTGGCGTGTGTTTTGGTAGGCTTGTTGGTTTTGTTTGCAGCCGGACTGGTAATTTATAATATTCTAAAAATTTCCATTACAAAACGAATTAAAGAATATGGAACACTTCGTGCAATCGGCGGAGAGCGTGGACAAATCTATCGTCTTGTTTCCTTGCAGCTCCTGATCCTTTGCGGAATCGGTATTCCGATTGGGCTGGTACTTGGCACATTAGCAGCAAAGGCTACGCTAATTGCTGCTACGGGTGCTCTCAATCCTGATATATTCATGGCAAATAGTGTTTCCGAATTAAACGAAGCAATCAGCGCTGCCAGTACGGTA
Organism: Blautia sp. AM28-27; assembly: GCF_003480905.1. Lineage (NCBI taxonomy): Bacteria > Bacillati > Bacillota > Clostridia > Lachnospirales > Lachnospiraceae > Blautia > Blautia sp. AM28-27. Next base: position 230,303 of record NZ_QUJK01000004.1, on the reverse strand, counting down.
AAATTCCCCATGCTCCTTGCAAGTATTGCGGTCACACTTTTATTTGCGCTAATGGCTGCCTTTCCAGCTGCTCGGTACGCATCGCGTGTATCCCCGACAGTTGCTATGTCTGGCCAGTCTGTTAAGATCAAACGCCGCAGGAAAAGAAATCACAAAATCTACAATTTTGAAGCCTACTATGCAAGACTCAATTTGAAACGCGGGCGTGGCAGGACGCTTCTTACAATACTGTCTCTTGTTATGAGCATTACCGTCTTTGTTGCTCTGCAGAGCTTTACTGGGCTGCTTGATGCCAGCAGTTCGATTCAGGATATGTATTTCAGCGATTATGCTGTTACAAATGAAACATCAGGTATTCCGGCAGAAGCTATAAGCACATTGGAGGCAAACGACACTGTAAAAGACATTTCCACTGTCAGGCTTTCTGTATTTACGCCGGGTGCTGGTGACGAACTTCCCTTTGAAACAGATTTGTCCGTGCAGAGCCACGAAACTTTTCAGCTTGTCAATATTGACGATGGGCTATTAGAAATCTACGCTCCCAATCTTTCTGATCAGGATAAGCAGGCGCTAAATAATGGAACAGGCTGCCTTGTCAAAAATCCTATTCCCTTTTCTTACGGGGATATGCCTGTGGAGCATACGGAGCTTTCTATTGGTGATACGATCCAGTTGGGCAGCAGGGCGCTTCGTGTGATAGGGATAATTGATACTCCTATTACAATCAACAATGAAGGTTTCACCAACGGTGTGCAACTTATCGTGAACGAAGAAATATATTGCTCGCTGATGCAGGATGATACCTATTCTGAAATCTATTTGACATTGCAGGATGGCGTAGATACGAATTCTTTTGAAAGTATATTGGATGATTGGTGCAGCAAATATCCGGGTGCTCACTGGCTTTCTTACCTTGAAAGCAGCAATGAAATGGCAGAGAGTTTTGAACAAATCAAAATGCTTTGCTGGGTACTGATTATCTTTATTGGCATCATTGGCATATTGAATATCATAAACACCGTTTACAGCAACATCCATACACGTGTCAATGAAATTGGTATGCAGCGGGCTATTGGCATGAGTGCCGCAAGCCTTTATAAAACATTCTTGTGGGAAGGTGCCTATTACGCTATCTTTGCCTCTGTGATTGGCGCAGTGCTGGGCTATGTCTGCTGTATCTTTGTCGGGGCTGCAAAGACGGATGCCTTACAACTGGTTGCCGTTCCCGTTATTGCGATTATAGAGGCTGCTGTGGTTTCTGTTGCTGCCTGTCTGCTGGCAACGGCGATCCCGCTGCACTCTATTGCAAAAATGAACATTGTTGAAACAATTGAGAATATCGAATAACACCTGAGCAAAAGCCGTCCGGCTTTGCAAAGATGACGGCGGCTTGAAAATATTGCATTTCAGGCCGCCGTTTTCCTTTTGAAAAAATGGATTTACGGAGGGTGTGATAAAGTCGCCCTTTTTTAAGGATACGGCGGTGTCCGAGGAGGTATCGCCGTGTCATTTTTGCCTTTTTGCAGTGCCCATGATCTGCACCAGCTAAAAAAAGCGTAGCCCCTCCGTCGGAGTCGTCCGGCTTTGGATATGAACTATACCATGCAAGTAATCTTCTTTATAAAACATTTCTGCGTCCAGCAGGTCCGTTGCGACTTGCTGGGCGCTTTTTGCTGTTTTCCGAGGACAAGCCCGCCTCGAAAAAAATTTTTGATAAATTTTCAAAAAGGAGGCTTTTAGCGGGTAGCGAGCGGCTTTGCGTTCGCCTTGTTAGCGGAAAGGGAGAAACCCACCTCATTCCCCCAGGAAAGGGGGTGAAAAGATGGATATGATCCCCCGCAATGACTATGGCGAGCGGTGCCAGTTCGATGCTTACTGCAAGCTGGTACTGTACCATGAGGCAATCGACTACCTCCGGGAAATGCAGAGGCGCCGTGACAGGGAACTGTCATTCAGCGACCTTCCGCAAATGGAGATAGACAAGCTCTGCGTTGTAGATCATTACCCCAGTGACAGATTTACATTCTCGTCCCACGGGTATGACCTACATATTGAAAACGAGCTTGTGGCTGATGCCTTCGCCGGTTTGTCTGTTCAGGAGCAGAGTATTTTGGTTCTGCATTTTGTTTTGGACCTGCCGGATCAGGAGGTTGGCCGCCTTGTGGGAATGTCCCGCAGCGCCGTGCAGCGGCGACGGGCAAAATCACTCAATGAGCTGCGGATCAAATTGGCTGCACTCATGCCGAAGGGAGGTTAAAGAAACGATGAAGCCTACATACAAGAGCAAGGAGCTTCTTCCTCTTTCGGTGATCGACGCCGCCCGTGATGGGGATTCCCAGGCTGTGGATCAGGTGCTTCGGTACTATGAGGGCTATATCAACAAGCTCTGCACCCGGACACTTTACGATCCTGACGGCCAGCCCCATGTTCGGGTGGACGAATACATGAAGCGCCGATTGGAGATCAAGCTCATTCATTCCATTGTCAGCATGAGTTGACAAGCCCGGTCTGAAAGCGAAAACAGCTTACCCTTTCCCTGTTTCCTCTCTTTCGTGGCCGGAGGCAGCACCTTGACAAAGAAAGCCCGTTGGGAGGCCAACGCCGCAGTATAAGGCAAACGGATACATTCCTGTTTGTGCCGAGCCATACGGCCGGTGCGCCATGACCTCGTTTCAAGTCCGCAGGACGGGACCACTGTAACGGGCGAGCGAACAGCGCCAGACCGCAAAGCAAGCGTGGCAGCTTGTGGGCGATGACACACGGGCAGGGTTAAAGATACTCGCGCATTGAACGCCCACAAAGCATTGTGCGCCGCACCCATCAGCATGGGCCGGGGTGAAACTCCCGTGGAGCTGTGCCAACAGCCGTCCGTAAGCCTACTTTTCTTTTTTGAAAGTTTATGGATAGATCGTAAACTTTTCAATTAGCAGCAGACAAACACGGAGCAGCACGGTAAAATGATGGTGGAAGTTATATTACCCACACATATTCGTGCTGTTCCTTTTCATAACTGAAAGGGGGTTCTCATGTCTCAAACATGGAACGGCACGAAGAAAGAAACCCCTGAAAGAAGGACATATACGGTTGACGATATTGCTCAAATCCTGGGCATTGGAAGAACTTCCGCATATATCCTTGTAAAAGAAGGGCACTTCAAAATCGTGCGAATTGGTAACGCCATACGCATTTCCAAGCGGTCATTTGACGAGTGGCTTGACTCCCTCGACCTGTGATCCAAGAAAGGAAGAACGATATGGCATCTATAATCAAGCGAAAGAAAAACTATTCCGTTGTTTACAACTATGTGGACGAAAACGGAGAAACCAAACAGAAGTGGGAAACCTGGCATACCCACAAAGAGGCCTTGAAGCGCAAGGCGGAAATCGAAAATCAGCAGCACACGGGAACTTTTCTCCCACCAAGCAATCAGACGATCACCGAATTCCTTTATGACTTCGTATCTCTTTACGGAGAAAAGAAATGGGGCGTGTCTATGTATGACAGCCAAACGGCGCTGATTGCGAACTATATCAATCCGATCATCGGTGATATGGAGGTACAGGCGGTTACTCCCCGTGCGGTTGACGGTTATATCCAGACCTTGCAGAAAACCAAGTCGGTGTCTACCAAGACCCGAAAGGCTGTTACCACCTATGTCAGCGACAAGACCATTGAAAAGATCATCAAGCTCCTGCGGTGTGCGTTTAAGCAGGCGGTACGATGGGAAATCATTGCAAGAAATCCCTTTGACAATGTGATCCTCCCGAAAACGGAGTATGCGAAACGAGATATCTGGACGGCGGATATGATCCGCCTTGCCCTGGACAAATGCACGGACAGCAAGCTCTATGTGGCAATGAACCTTTCCTTTGCCTGCTCTCTGCGTATGGGTGAAATCCTGGGGCTGACCTGGGAAAACGTCCATATTTCCGATGAAGATATTGCGGCGGATAATGCCTATGTCTACATCGACAAGGAGCTGACACGGGCTTCCAAACGGGCGATTGAAACGCTGGGTGAGAAGGATATCTATTACATCTTCACTCCGCTCATGCCGAACACCAGCACAAGAATTATCCTGAAAAAGCCGAAAACCGATTCCAGTATCCGTAAGGTGTGGCTGCCGAAAACGCTGGCTTACATCCTGCGGGAATGGAAGAAGTCCCAAGACGAGTTGAAAGGCTTCCTGGGCGACGAGTATCAGGACTTCGATCTGGTGGTGGCACTTCCCAATGGACGGCCCTGCGAGGATCGGATCATCCTCAAAGAGTTTGCAAAGCTCCGTGAGGACGCAGGGCTGCCGAAGGTGGTCTTTCATTCTCTCCGTCATTCCAGTACCACCTACAAGCTGAAACTGAACCACGGTGATCTGAAAGCTACCCAGGGCGATACAGGCCATGCCGAGATCGACATGATAACCAGTATCTATGCTCACATTCTGGACGAGGATAGAAAGGTCAATGCTCAGAAATTCGAGACAGCTTTCTATGCCAAGCCTGATCTTCGCAATGTCCGTCCGCCGGAGGAACCGGCAAAATCGGAGCCTGCGACCCTGGACCTTGAAAGCCTTGTGGAGCAGCTTCAAAAGTCGCCGGAGCTGGCAAGTGCGCTCGCAGCCCTGATAGCGGCGCAAGCCCCGGCAAAGTGATCCGAAAAATCGAATTAGCAAAACGCAGAATTTTCTTAGCAAATTTCTGAAAAGCGTTCGAGTCCAATTAGCAAATATACATCATGCGGCGTATAAAAATCTCCCGGTAACGGAAGTGAAATTACCTGGAGAAGGAGGAACAAAAAAACGCTGCAAACCCCGAAAAAAGGCTTGCAGCGGTGCTTTCTGGCGTCCCAGAGAGGATTTGAACCTCCGACCCCACGCTTAGGAGGCGTGTGCTCTATCCAGCTGAGCTACTGAGACATTTTTAAGATTTATGCAATTTTCATTGCTCGAAGGAATCGAACAATCTGCCGCTTAGGAGGCGAGTGCTCTATCCAGCTGAGCTATGACGACACATGCCGCAAACCCTTGATTTTACTGGGTTTCTGGGATTTTTCCCTTCGGCCATATATAAGATTATCAACTCTTTTTCGAGTTGTCAATCTACAGATTTTTTTGATTTGGTAACATTAGAACGTTCCCCAATTTTGGGAATGCTTTGTTGTCACCATTAGCATTTTTCAGAATAGATTCGAACTGAAAGTTGTTTTTCATTTTTTCCCTTTGGGGAATGCCTCGGCTTTCTCTTAGGAGGCGAGTGCTCTATCCAGCTGAGCTATGACGACACATGCCGCAAACCCTTGATTTTACTGGGTTTCTGGGATTTTTCCCTTCGGCCATATATAAGATTATCAACTCTTTTTCGAGTTGTCAATCTACAGATTTTTTTGATTTGGTAACATTAGAACGTTCCCCAATTTTGGGAATGCTTTGTTGTCACCATTAGCATTTTTCAGAATAGATTCGAACTGAAAGTTGTTTTTCATTTTTTCCCTTTGGGGAATGCCTCGGCTTTCTCTTAGGAGGCGAGTGCTCTATCCAGCTGAGCTATGACGACACATGCCGCAAACCCTTGATTTTACTGGGTTTCTGGGATTTTTCCCTTCGGCCATATATAAGATTATCAACTCTTTTTCGAGTTGTCAATCTACAGATTTTTTTTGATTTGGTAACATTAGAACGTTCCCCAATTTGGGGAATGCCTCGGCTTTCTCTTAGGAGGCGAGTGCTCTATCCAGCTGAGCTATGACGACACATGCCGCAAACCCTTGATTTTACTGGGTTTCTGGGATTTTTCCCTTCGGCCATATATAAGATTATCAACTCTTTTTCGAGTTGTCAATCTACAGATTTTTTTTGATTTGGTAACATTAGAACGTTCCCCAATTTGGGGAATGCCTCGGCTTTCTCTTAGGAGGCGGACGCTATATCCTACTGAGCTACAGAAACAAGAATTATAAATGTTTCAGCCGGGTCAGCAACAAAAATATTATACTATATTTTTGCTGCTTTTTCAAGACGAAACACATACTTGCGATTCCGCAGTTTACTTCAGGAATTTTCCATTGTGAGTACCTGATAAATTCTCTTATAGGCTTTTTCATAGGTCCAGCAGCAGCCTTCGACAGCTATCACATGCAGGACGAAAACGGACTGTGGAGCGGATATGGATATGAGATGATGCAGGGCATTGCCAAATATATGCAGTGTACGTTTTCCTACGTCGGATACGATAAGACGGCGAAGGAATGTGAGGAGATGCTGCAAAATGGAGAAGCAGACATTTATACGGCTGCCAAAAAGATACCGGAGCGCGAGGAGGAGTTTGCATTTTCCCGCCATCCGGCGATCACCGCATTTACGAGCATGAACGTGGAGACACCGAACTGGCGGTCTGATCTGTACAATAAATATTACGGTTCCGTGGAAGTGAATACTGATTACACGGCAGAGGAAAAAGCGCTTCTTTCCCAGCTGAAAGAGAGCGGCGCCGTGATCCGCGGCGTGATGAATCCGGACGGAAATCAATACTCGTGGTATGAAAACGGGGAGGCAAAAGGAATTGCGGCGGCGCGGTGCGTCGGGAAAACTGCAGAGAATAGTGGTAATCGACGATGGTGTGACGGTCAAAGAAATCCTGAACAATGAATGGCCGAATGCAGAAATTGTGTCGGTGAAAGATACGGACGAATGTGTGCAGAGACTGGTCAATGAGAATGTGGACGGTGCACTGCTGATGACCTACACAGCGCAGAAGCTGGCAAGAGATGATACGCAGAACCGCCTCCGCGTGGAAGTTGTGCCAGGTGCATCGATGTCCCTGCGGATGGGCGTACTCTCAGAGGTTGACCGGAGTTTCTACGGTCTGTGGGAAAAAACGCTTTACAACGTATCACGAAAGAGCAGAGCGGAAATTGTGCAGAGCTATGTGGAAGATGTGGGGACACCGACCATCATGGCGTATCTGTTTGACCACCCGCTGTATCTGGTGGCACTGATTGCAGGTGTGCTGCTGTTCTGCTTGCGGAGGATAATGCACTGAATGCAGAGGTTGCGACGGAGCTGCTCGGAAGCCTCGGCCTTGTCGTGGACTGGGCGGAGAATGGTTCCGAGGCCGTGGATCAGTTTGAAGCGTCGGATCCGGGAAGCTATTTTGCGATCTTCATGGATATGCAGATGCCGGTGATGGAGGGCATCGAGGCGACGAAAAAATTCGAAACAGTGTGCGTGAGGACAATGATGTTCCGATTTTTGCGATGACAGCAAATACCTTTGCAACGGATCGCAAGCGGTGCGCGGACGCGGGCATATTCTGAAACCGGTGAACTTAAAAGAAATTCAGACGACGCTGGACGAGAAAGTGCGGACGGCATGCGCCGGATAACGGGACGGATTAATAACAGAAAAATTTGGAGAAGGGGCTCTACTGCTTTGGATTGCAGTGGAGCCTTTTTATAGTGTATCATAGGAAGTAAAAGAAAACAGGGGAGAATCACGGAATGGAAATTGCAGAAAATATCACATGGACCGAGGAACTGGAAAGGCTGGATGTGCTTCTTTCGCAGGGGCAGTTCGAGCTGCTGCTTCCGGGTGAGCGGTACGGGGGAGGAGAAAAGGAGATCTGGCTTGTCTATCTGATGAACGATGCGGCAGAGAGCTTTCTCGTTTTTCATGACGCGGAGCTGACGGGAACGTATCAGAAGGAATACGAGGGAGAAATAGATGCTGCACTGGAAAAAGACGGGGAGCAGTACGTTCTGATCGTGCGGCAGGGAGAGACGGTGTGCACGCTGTTTTTCAGCCGCCTTTCATTGGAAGTGCATCTGTTTGATTACGGAAAAACGGGTCATTTCTGGGTGGACGGATACGAGTATCTGCGGCAGATTGAGTTCCGTATTGCGATCCTGCGGGACAAGCTGGAATACCTCGGCGAGGCGTTCTGCACCGAGGAAGAAATGCGTCTGGCATCGCTGGCCAATTTCCCGCCGCTCAATTTCTGCTGCTACCCGGCCGTGCCGGATCAGTATCTCGTACCGTCATGCCCGTGGTGGGAAGCGACGGAAGAGGCAATTACGGAGATGAAAAAACTGGCATCGGAGGCAGGCGATAAAGTGCTGCTGAGGTATCTTGCACTTTATGAAAAATGGCAGGGAAAACTCCTCGCAAAACAGATCGCAAAACTGCTGCATACGAGCCGCCACGCGAAAGTCGTGGATTTACTGGAAAAAAAACTGGCCCGCGAAGCACAGAATTACCCGAAACGACGCTTCACTGGCGAAGAAGGAACCCAGATCCGAAAAATCCAGGAGCAGGCAATGAAACGGAAAAAGATACTGGAAGCCGAAGGAAAACGCGCATCATTGCTGCGCGAGGAGCCATTCTTTTATGCACGGGATTCGGTGGAATATAAGGCCCATCTGATGATCTGGGGAACGAAAGGGAAAGACCGGGTTGTGGAGGTTGAGACGTTTAAAAATTGAAAATGAATTAAAGAAAAGGTACAAAAAGTGAATAAAATAAGATTCATCTGGTGGAAATGGAGTTTTTAAAAACAGTTCATTGCGGCAGATGCGGGCTTGTGATATTCTGAAAAGAAAGAAACATTTGACGAGGATAAGCAGGAGGAATCATTTCATGGGACATTTTTATTTTGTGCGTCACGGGCAGACGATCTGGAATGTGGAGAATAAGATCTGTGGGGCGACGGATATTGCATTGACGGAATTTGGGCATCAGCAGGCGGTTGAGACCGGGGAGAAAATCCTGAAAGAGGGGATTCAGGCGGATGAGATTCTGTATTCCCCGCTGGTTCGTGCGGCAGACACCGCGAAACATATTTCCGAGATGACCGGCATCCCGGCGCGGCCGGAGCCGCGGCTGACGGAGCAGAATTTTGGAAAATGGGAGTCCACAGCACGCGATGGAGCGGACTTCAAAAAGGCGAAGGAATGCTTCGCAATGAGCCACGAGGGCGGCGAATCGACTCTGCGGCTGGCGCAGAGAATCTATAATCTGCTGGATGAAATTCGGGAAGAATCCGATGAAAAAACGTATATTCTCGTCGCACACAACGGCATTGCGCGTGTCGTGCAGTCGTATTTTCACGATATGACGAATGAAGAATATGCGGCATTTGGTGTGAAAAACTGTGAGATTGTACGATACGATTTTCCAGAGAAATAAAAAAAGATTACAGAAAACGGCGGGGATATATTCAATCCCCGTTCGTTTTTTTGTCCGATGGAATCAACGAATGCATCTGATAATACTTTTTTGTAAAAGAGATCAGCGTCTGCATATCGCTGCTGATGTATCTGCTTTTCTTCCATATCATGCCGATTTTCACTCGAATTGGTGTCTGCATCGGAATGCCGATGATTTCCGGAAATTTATCAGTCATGCTGGAATACAGAAAACAGGCATAGCGGCCCGTCTTTAAAAACTGCAGTGTCGTGTAAATCTGGCTGCTCCGCATGATGATATTCGGTGTATACCCCTCAAGTTCGAACCGCAGCTTCAGGAGCTGATTCTGCACCGAGTCAGCATTAAAGAAAATTAAGGGCTGTTTTGCCATATCCTGAATGGAAACCACTTCTCTGCCTGCCAGGGGGTGGTTTTTTGCTACACAAAATACGACCTGGTCATCCGCAAGAACGGCATGGTGAAATTTATCAATATTATACTGTTCCATATTGACAAGCGCCAGATCCAGTGTGTCATCCTGCACCAGATTACAGGCACGGACCGAACCATACTCCTCAAGAGATACCGCAATTTCGGGATGCTCTTCTGAAAAAGCGAGAAGAAGCTCGGGAAAAAAGACGGTGCTCAGCATCGGCGGAATACCAATGCGGATCGGCGGGCGCACACGGGAGAGATTGGAATAATCCGCCTGCAGCTCATTGCAGTACTGGAGAATATAATTTGCTTTCTGATAAAATTCCTCCCCTTCACGCGTCAGAATTAACTGATTTCCCTTTCTGGAAAAGAGACTGACGCCGAATTCAATTTCAAGATCACGGATAGCAACCGATACGGTCGGCTGCGTCACGTACAATTCCTCGGCTGCTTTTGTAATACTGTGGCACCGGCTTGCCATACAGAAGTAACGAAGCTGATTTAAAGTCATTTTTCCCCTCCAAATGTTCGTTGAGACAACGTTATATTACCATTAAGATACCATAGAGACGTAAATGTTTCTATATTTTTTTTCGGTTTCCCGCAAAACCAGGTAAAAATGCACAAAAAAAGAGCCCCTGTTTTGCGAATATAAAAATTTTTTATGGGGTCATGTATTCCACCAATTTGTTTTTTAACCAGTACACGCCGTATAATACAAGTAACAAAAGAAACGTGTTCGGCCGATGCTTTTCAAGAAAAAGAAAACTGAAAAAACGAAAGGAGATTTGGGAATGTCTCAAACCACAATCACATTGCTGTTTCTGGTATTTGCGATTGTCAGCTTCATTCTGGAGAAAATTCCGCTGGGTCTGACAGCTTCGATCTGTGCGCTTGGATTGACTCTCACCGGAATTCTGGATGTATCAACGACTTTCTCTCAATACGTAAACAGCAACGTTATCCTCTGCATCGGCATGTTTGTTGTCGGCCAGGCACTTTTCGAGACGGGAATGGCAAACAAAATCGGAGGACTTGTAACCCGCTTTGCCAAAACCGAAAAAACACTGATCATCGCCATTATGGTAATTGCCGGCGTGATGTCCGGATTCTTATCCAACACCGGAACCGCTGCCGTACTGATCCCGGTTGTCTGTGGAATCGCAGATGAGTCCGGTTATTCCAGAAGCCACCTGCTGATGCCGCTTGTATTCGCGGCAGCCCTCGGCGGAAACCTCTCTATCATCGGAGCGCCGGGAAATTTGATGGGCGTCAATGCACTGCAGGAGATGGGAATCAAAACCAGCTTTTTCATGTACGCGCCAATCGGAATTCCGATGCTGCTGATAGGAATCCTCTACTTCGTCTGTTTTGGATATAAACTTCTTACGCAGAATCAGAACGAAGCAGCCCAGAACCTGGAAGAGCAGAAAGATTTCAGCAATGTTCCGAAATGGAAACAGATCATTTCACTTGTTGTTCTGATCGTTGTAATTTTCGCTATGATTTTCGAAGAATTAATTGGAATCAGCATTCAGCTTTCCGCCTGTCTTGGCGCACTCTTTTTGGTGCTGACCGGGGTTCTGACAGAAAAAGAAGCGTTGAATTCCATTGACTTAAAAGTAGTTCTCCTCTTTGGAGGCTCTCTTTCCCTGGCAAAAGCACTGGATGTCACAGGGGCAGGAAGTATGATCGCCGATAAAATCGTCGGTCTGCTCGGATCCAATCCAAATCCGATTCTGCTTCTCCTGGTAATTTTCCTGGTAACCTGTGTACTGACCAACTTTATGTCAAATACAGCCACTACGGCACTTATGATTCCGATCGCTGTTTCTCTTGCAAACAGCCTTGGAGCAGACCCGCGGTCCGTTGTGATTGCAACTGTTATCGCCGGTTCCTGCGCGTATGCAACACCAATTGGTATGCCTGCAAACACGATGGTAGTCGGACTCGGAGGCTATAAATTCAAGGATTATGTAAAATCCGGCCTGCCTCTGATCCTCGTATCCTTTGCAATCTGCATGATACTGCTGCCCATCCTGTTTCCTTTTTATCCATGATAAGCATTCCTTCGCATAAACAGGTATCACACACCACAAGGGGCAGAAAATTCCTGCCCCGCACCACAAAGTTCACTCATGAAAATCATTCATAGGAGGTATATTATGACAAACGAAAATGGAGTAAAAGTTTTAACAGACATGGTAGCTGATTTTGTTGCCCACATCGGCAAAAAGCTGCCGGACGATGTAGTTGCAAAGCTGGAGGAGCTGGGCTCCCAGGAAACAGCAGCGCTTCCGAAAGCACTGTATGAGACGATGACCAAAAACCAGAAACTGGCGGTGGAATTAAACCGTCCGAGCTGCCAGGACACCGGCGTGCTTCAGTTCTGGCTGAAATGCGGAACGAATTTTCCGTACATCAATGAACTGGAAGGCCTGCTGAAAGAGGCTGTTGTACAGGCTACCTTTGCAGCACCGCTCCGCCACAACTCGGTAGAGACTTTTGATGAGTACAATACCAAGAAAAACGTAGGAAAAGGAACCCCGACCGTATGGTGGGATATCGTTCCGAACAGTGACAAATGCGAAATCTACGCTTACATGGCAGGCGGCGGATGTACGCTTCCTGGAAAAGCGATGGTTCTGATGCCAGGTGCAGGATATGAAGGAATCACCGATTTCGTACTGGATCAGATGACAAGCTACGGCTTAAATGCGTGTCCTCCGCTTCTTGTCGGCGTTGGAGTTGGAACATCCATCGAAACCGCAGCATTAAATTCAAAGAAAGCGCTGATGCGCCCGATCGGTTCCCACAATGAAAATGCAAATGCAGCAAAAATGGAGCGTCTGCTGGAAGACGGCATCAATGCCATCGGCCTTGGACCGCAGGGAATGGGCGGAAAATATTCCGTTATGGGTGTAAACATTGAAAACACCGCCCGCCATCCATCCACGATCGGCGTTGCCGTAAATGTGGGATGCTGGTCCCACCGCCGCGGCCATATCGTGGTAAATCCTGATCTGACAGTAACTTGTGATACACATTCCACCTGGAAATTTAATGCATAAACGGAGGTACGAATTATGATCGAAATTAGAGGAGATAAAAAAGTTCTGATTACACCGGTAAGCGCAGAAGACCTGAAAGATATCCACATCGGAGATATTGTTTGGCTGGACGGCGATCTCATGACCTGCCGTGACGTTGCACACCGCAGACTCGTTGAGTACGGAAGAGAGCTTCCATATAATATCAAAGACAAGGCAATTTTCCATGCCGGCCCGATCGTACGGAAAATTGAGGGAACAGAAGATGATTACGAGATGGTTTCTGTCGGACCGACTACTTCCATGCGTATGGAGAAATTCGAGTATGAATTTACAAAACTGACCGGCGTACGTGTCATTGTCGGAAAAGGCGGCATGGGTCCGAATACCGAGCGTGCATGTAAAGAATTCGGTGCCATTCACTGTGTCTTCCCGGCAGGCTGCGCGGTTGTTGCCGCGACTGAGGTGGAAAGAATTGCAGAGCATCACTGGGATGAACTGGGAATGCCGGAGACGTTATGGTGCAATAAAGTAAAAGAGTTCGGTCCGCTGATCGTTTCTATTGATGCAGAAGGACGCAACCTGTTTGAAGAGAACAAAGTTGTTTTCAACGAGCGCAAAGAGGCTGCAAAACAGGCAATTTATCCGGAAGTGAAGTTTATCAAATAATAAGAGTTTTTGACAGGAGCAGCCTATGGGACCACAGGAAATGCTGGACCGGGCGGAGGTGAAAAATAAGTGGCAGCTCACGCCGCTGAAGGATTTCAAATCACCCCGTCTGACGGAACGCATGTGGCGGACAGCGGTGGTTGTTCTGCTGACTTCCCTGATTTATGAATATCTGATTCCTGGCGGCCGCAACCCCTGCTTTGCGCTGATCGGCGCAGTGTACGGGGTTGGGAGCCGGTTTGAAGAGGGATTCCACAATGGAATCAATCGCCTGATCGGAACGTTTGTGGGAGGAATCCTGGTCATTCCATTCTACATGCTGTATCAGAAACAGCCGTTTGGAATTCCGGCTTTTCTGTGGCTGGCGGCAGGGCTCTGCCTGGTATTGTGGTGCAATCTGGCACTGCAGGCGGACTCTGCGATCCAGCCGGGAATCGTGGTCTACTTTGTGGTACTTTACACAGTTGGTGAGGAACGAGTTGTTTTCTATACGCTTGCCCGGATTCTGGATACCGGCATCGGCGTACTGATTTCCCTTCTCTGCTATCTTTTACTGCCATCGAAATATGATAAAGAACAGGGGCTCTCGTTCCGGACCATGTGGAAGGCGACAAAACATGCGTTTCAGTCTTATAAGGATAAAAACCGTCTGTTCCGCGAGGATGAACAGAAAAACTTTGGAATGAAAAACAAAAAATAAGCAGGATGCAAAAAAAAGAGATGATCTGCTCTGTGCCGGCAGATCACCTCTTTTTTGTATGGCGTTTATGATATTTTATAATATTTCGATGTATGCTGGCGGTAAAGCAGCAGCAGTCCGCGGATGCAGAGCTCGATAGCCATGGCGATCCACATGCCGCGCAGGCCGAGCGGGGTGATGAGAAGTACCGCGAGACCGAGGCGGATGACCCAGATGCTGCCAAGGTTCAGAAGGCTTGGCACAAACGTATCGCCTGTTCCGCGGAGGGCTCCGGCGGCAACGATGGAAGCGCCGAAAAACGGCTCGGCGAGCAGTTCGATGCGGAGTACCTCGGCGGCAAACGAGCGAACCTGCGGGTCAGGAGTCAGAATGCTAAAGACGAACGGACAGAAGATCATCATCAGACCTCCGGTGATGGCCATCAGGACTGCGCCCATGGCAATACAGATATTTCCGTAGCGTTTCGCCAGCTTGTAATTTCCGGCGCCGTAGCTTCTGCCGACGAGCGTTGTCGCGGCGGAACCGATGCCGTAGCCTGGCATGTAGCAGAGGCCTTCGGCGGTGACGGCGAACGAATTGGCCGCAATCGCAATGGAGCCGAGCGGGGCAATCAGCATGGTGGCAGCAACCATGGCGCTGTTCATCGCGATTTCCTGTACGGCAACCGGCACACCGATTTTGAATGCAGTTTTCAGAATTTTCGCATCGAAAACCGTTTTTTCCTTCCGGCGGAGACGCAGCCGCGGATTGCGGACACAACAGAACCAGGCACCCGTGAGGCTGATGACGGCGCAGGCCAGCATCGTTCCCATACCGGCACCCATGACACCGAAAACCGGAATCAAAAGAGCATTGAAAATGACATCGAGCACGCACATAACGGCATTTAAAATACTGGGTGTCACCATATCACCGCTGCACTGCAGGAAGGACGACATCAGCGAGTTGAGCTGGGAAAACGGAAGCATGATGGCAAACATCATAAAATAGAGCGTGGCATTCTGTCGGATCTCCTGCGCACCGCCGAGCCACCCCGGCAGCGGATGACTGATCAGAAGCCCGATCAGGCACAAAACAGCCGACACAACAAGCGCGGACGCGATGCCATGCCGCACAACATCCCTTGCCTTCTTGTCATGATTTCCCCCGATCTGATGCGCTACCTGAACAGAAAAACCGGCTGAAACCGCATAAATCGTACCGCTGAGGAGCCACGTCGTCGACGAAACCAGTCCGATCGCCGCCGAAGCATTCGCCCCAAGCGCGCCGACCATCGCGGAATCAATGTATTGCATCGCAATCGTAGTAATCTGTGTAAGAATCGCAGGCAGACTTAATCGCCCGACCTGCTGAATCTGCGGTTTCAGTTCAGTCCAGTTTATTCTATTCATCATTTTCTCCAGAACATGTATTTTATCGTATGGTTTTTCTTAAGAATGTAAAGATAAATGCGTATTTTACGCTAACATGTTTTGAAGAAAGTGTCAATCAAAAACGAGGTTTAATTTGACTTTTTTCTATGCGTATTAGGCATAGGGGCGGAGAGGATTCGAATTTAATTTTCCGGCGGAAGGTTGTTCTTCGCAGCGGGGTTCGCCTGGGTCGTGTTGGTTGCAGTCAGCAGGGAATCTGTCGGGGCGACCGGGCTCATGAGGACGCGGCCGGTTCCGCGGTAGACGTTGACGAGGCCTTCGCCGCTGACGGCGGAGCCGACGAGGGTTTTGGTGGAGCGCTCTACGGTGAAATCAAGGTTGGAGGACCAGCAGACGGCGAGGTTTCCATCGATTTTCAGTTCGTCGTTTTCGAGTTCGACTTCGATCAGCTCGCCCTCAGGTACGTTGCTTTCGAGGGCAACGGCGCCTCTGCCGACGAGGCTCAGATTGAAGAAGCCTTCACCGCCGAGGACAGCGGAGGAAATACTCTTGCGGGCGGTCAGTTTGTTTTTGACTCTGCCGTCGCAGGCGAGGAATATGCCGTCCTCAATCGTCATTCCGGAGGAGCCCCATTTCTCGACATCCACAAGAATGATGTATTTGTAGGTCGGTTCCAGCACGAGATATCCGTCGCCAACGTACTCCGGTTTTACGGCAGATTCCTTTGTCATGGCGCCTTTGATGGCCTTTCCGAACAGGTCGCCGATCCCTTTGATTCCGGCGGTCGCCTGTACATGGCCGCCCATCCACTGCATCGCACCGGACTGGATAATCGCGGAGTGCTCCTTGTCCAGTTCAATGACAACCTGGCGGCGGCGCACATTCATTTTGCTCATGTAATACTCCTCCATGGCAGTCATCGGCGAGACGCTGGAATCCTGGAGATATTCCATGACGTGGAAATTTTCGATGGATTTGGTGAATTTCCGGTTTTCGTTTTCGAGATTTAAAATTTTCATAGGCACGTTCCTTTCTTTCATTAAGAAGAAAAATAGTGATCCGTCTTGTTTCTTTTATTATACAGGAAAGAAAGCAAAGAGCACAGAAAAATTTAGAAAAAAAGGAAATCTGGAAATCATGTTGTCCATTTTTCAGCGGAGTGATAAGATAAAGTTCAGAAAACGCAAGCAGTACGGTCAGAGGAGGAGTTTATTATGAGTACAATTACTGTCAGAGATGCAAAAATAGAGGATGCTGCACGGATTCTGGAGATTTATGCGTATTACGTAGAGCACACCGTGATTTCTTTCGAGTGGGATGTGCCGTCGCTGGAAGAATTCGAAA
Source organism: Blautia sp. AM28-27 (assembly GCF_003480905.1). Lineage (NCBI taxonomy): Bacteria > Bacillati > Bacillota > Clostridia > Lachnospirales > Lachnospiraceae > Blautia > Blautia sp. AM28-27. Next base: position 213,557 of record NZ_QUJK01000004.1, on the reverse strand, counting down.
ACCGTATGCGGGATATCATGAAGAAATACCCGTATCTCGTGATCGAAAGAGATGGAAAAATCGAGGGTTACGCATATGCCCATCCGTTCGTTGGCCGCGCCGCATACGATTGGTCGAGCGAGCTGACGATTTATCTCGACCACGATGCGCGGAAAGGCGGACTGGGACGGAGATTGTATGAAGAACTGGCCGATCGTCTGAAAAAAATGGGCATTCTGAACCTCTACGCCTGCATCGGCTATCCGCAGGTCGAGGATGAATATCTGACGAAAAACAGCGCCGAGTTCCATGCGCATCTCGGATTCGAACTCGTGGGAACCTTCCACAACTGCGGCTACAAATTCGACCGCTGGTACGATATGGTCTGGATGGAAAAAATCATCGGCGAGCCGCACGCGGGACAGCCGGCAGTAAAGCCGTACAGCGAGGTTAAAGAATGAGTACGATAACGACGTATACAAGAAAACATTTCGATCCCGTACATCCTGATCCGGGGCTGCTCTGTGTGGAGGATTTTGCGCATGCGCTGCCGATGATCTGCCGCGGAAACGGTCATGTGACGACGTTCTGGTCAGTGGGAGAGCACTGCATCTGCTGTGCGAAAGAGGCTGCCGCGCGCGGCTATTCCCGGCGGCTGGTGCTGGCGTGCCTTCTGCATGACGCGAGCGAGTGTTACATGTCGGACGTGCCGCGGCCATTAAAGCAGGAGATGCCGCGGTACCGCGAGATCGAGGACCATCTGCTTTCGGTGATTTATGAGAAATATCTTGGCAGTGATCTGACGGCGGAGGAGCAGCGGATGATGAAACAGATCGACAATGATCTGCTGTGGTACGATCTGACAAATCTGCTGGAGGAACCGCAGGCGGGGGATGCGCCGAAACTTCACATCACGCTGGACTACACGGTGCGGCCGTTTGCTGCGGTGGAACAGGAGTATCTGGAATTATTCGAACAGTATCGGGAGACGGGCGATGAGAGAGGATAAAAACGAAAACCGCTGGGACAAGCTGCTGCAGATCCACACAATGGGGCGGGATGACAGCCGGTCGGATCTGTACCGGTATCCGTATGAGCCGACCCCGTACTGCGTGCTGGAGCGGATGGCAAACACAGGGATGATCCGAAAGGGAAATACGCTGCTCGATTACGGATGCGGAAAGGGCCGCGTAGATTTCTTCTTATCGGCGCAGACCCGGTGCCAGTCCATCGGTGTGGAGTATGATGACCGGATTTATGCGAAGGCAATGGAAAACAAAAAGGCGGCGGCCTCTGGTGCGCGGACGGAGTTTGTGCTGGAGAGCGCCGAAAATTTTCCCGTTCCTGTGGAAGTGGACCGGGTGTATTTTTTTAACCCGTTTTCGCTTGAAATCTTAAGAAAAGCGATGGCAAGACTGCTGGAATCGTACTACGAAAATCCGCGGGAGATCCAGCTGTTTTTCTATTACCCGTCGGATGCTTATATCTCGTATCTGATGACCGTGCCGGAACTGGAATTTCTCGATGAGATCGACTGTATGGATCTGTTTCCGGGCGGGGACAGCCGGGAGCGGGTTGTGATTTTTACGATTCAGGAATAAAAAGTTTTGTAACAGCAAAAACCGTGTGGAATACAAAAAAGCATGAATTATATTTGAAGAAAGGGCGTTTTTATGAAATATCAGGTAATGCGAATTGAGGAAGACCTTGATTTCGGTTGTGAGGAGCGCGGTGCCGACGAGCCTGTCATGGCAGTTGTTGTTTTGAAAGATGAAAACGGAACAGAATCGCGCATCCGCCAGGAGGATCAGATGCTGTATGACTGGAACATCGAGGAGGGCGACACCGTTATTCTGAATGAAAACGGCGAATTGCGAAAAGTACTCTCCGGTGATTGGACGCAGAATTGCAATTCGAAAAATGTAGATACGACAAAATTCGTCAACATGATGCAGGCCGTCAAAGCCGGAAAACAGATTGACTGGATCTGTCCGTTCTGCAGCGGAACAGTAGAACGATTGGAACAGAAAGGCGGAAAAACCGTAATCGGATGCACATCGTGCGATATGCGGATTCAAATAGAAAATTAAACGATTTCGGCCTTTAAGGCCGAAAGAGAAAGGAAACACAAATGGTAAAACCAATTATGAGAGACGTTCTCTTCCTCGGACAGAAATCCATCCCGGCGACAGAGGAAGATCTGCAGGTGGGAAGAGATCTGCAGGACACACTGGCAGCAAACCGCGAGGCATGCGTCGGCATGGCGGCAAATATGATCGGCGTGAAAAAACGCATCATCATCGTAAACGCCGGATTCCGCGACATCATCATGTTCAACCCGGTGATCGTCCGCAAAAGCGGCCCCTACGAAACAGAAGAAGGTTGCCTCTCCCTGCCAGGCGTGCGGAAAACAAAGCGGTACCAGAACATCGAAATCGAATACTACGACTGGGACTGGAAAAAACAACGCCAAAAATTCATCGGCTGGCCAGCCCAGATCTGCCAGCATGAGATGGATCATCTGGAAGGGATACTTATTTAGATCCTACAGCAGACAGGAGGACGGTATGACAGACAGAGAATGAATGGTAAAAGGAATCATTTACAACCCGAATGTGGAAGATCTGGCCAAAGAGCCAGAAGTCACCATCGTTCCAGGCGTCACAATCGGCGAACACGACCGCGAGTATTTTTACCGGGACGAAAAAATCGACTGGGAGAATCTCAAATAAATCGGGACAAATTTCGAAAATATAAAATTTTTGTAAAATAATGTCGAAAAAACGATTGACAAGTGGCGAAAAGAAACATATGATAATACCTGTCAATATACATATTCGGCAATAGAGGCGCGAAGGCTAAGAGTACCTGTCCTGAGACAACGGGGTCTGGGACGGGCAGGGAAAGGAGCATTCGCCGAAACGGGGCAGTTCCCGAAAAACTGTTTGCGTTGGGGTACAGTCGAACAGGCTGTGCACTCTCACCGTACTGGTGGAGGAGCTATTGCTTCATGAACGTAGATTTAATGGAGCAGTGGTGAAGACCGCTGTTCTTTTTATTGTACTGCAGTTGGAACCGTGACAAAAGGTTCCGGGGGTGGAAATCTGTTTGGTTGGAGAACGAAAGACGAAACGGGTGTTACAGGATACGTCTGAAGAAAACTGTTGCCGGAAAAGAAAAAAGGGAGGATTTTGACATGATAGCATTTCTTAACTGGCTGGACGGTGTCCTTTGGGGCGTGCCGCTGATCGCGCTGATGATTCTGACCGGTCTGTACTTTACCGTTCGTTCTGGATTTTTCCAGTTCCGTCACTTTGGCTGGATTATGAAGAGAACCGGCGGAAAACTGTTCCAGAAAGAAGACAAAGCAAGTGAAGGAAAGGGTATGCTTTCCTCGTTTGAGGCGATTTCGACCGCTATCGGCGGTACCGTAGGATTCGGTAATATCGCCGGTGTTGCAACTGCAGTTGCAGCAGGTGGCCCGGGAGCCATTATGTGGATGTGGCTTTCGTCTCTGCTTGGTATGATATTAAAACAGGTTGAGGTTACCCTCGGCTGCTACTACCGTCACACCAACGAAAAAGGTGAGTACTACGGCGGTCCGACTTACTACATGGAGTGTGGACTTGGCGAGGAGCGCCACTGGGGCAAGCTGTGGCTGATCCCAGCGCTCATCTTCGGCATCGGTATTTTCTCCACCTTCTTCGTAACCTCTTCCAACCTGACCGCATCTCAGGTCGTAGCCGGTGCGTTCGGTATTGAGAATATCAATCTTGGAAGCTTCAAAGTAGAAGGCGTTATCGTGATGGGCGTTCTGCTCTGCATTCTGACCTATGTCGTTACAAGCGGCGGTACGAAGAAAATCGCAAGTCTGTTCAGCAAGCTCGTTCCATTTATGAGCGTTCTTTATATCTTGATGGGAATTGGCATGATCATCATCAACATCAACCGCGTTCCTGGCGTATTTGCAGCCATCGTAACAAACGCATTTACCGGAACAGCAGCGATCGGCGGTTTTGCCGGCTGCGCAGTCAGCGAGATTATCCGTGTGGGTATGGCGCGTTCCGTATACTCCAATGAGGCTGGATGGGGTACTTCTCCAATGATCCATGCTTCCGCAAAAACACCGCATCCGGTAGAGCAGGGTCTGTGGGGATCTTTCGAGGTATTCTTTGATACCATGGTTATCTGTACGATCACCGCACTTTCCGTTATCTTAAGCGGAAACTGGACCGACGGAACGAACGGCGGAACACTTGCTTTAAGTGCATTTGCAAGCGGATTCGGCAAATTTGGAAGCATCCTTCTGGCAGTCATCATGGTCATTTTCACTGTAACGACTTCCGGCGGATGGTTCACCTACTATCTGGCAATTCTGGAGCATCTGTATAAAAAAGAAGGCAAGATGAAAGATATCGTCATGAAAATCTTCTACGCAGTCCGCGCTCTGCCGGGCGTACTGTGGACGATCTATCTGGTAAAGACCAACAACCAGGGCTTTATCTGGACTGTCGTTGATATCACATCTGCGATCCCGACCTTCGTCAACGTAGCAGTGATCCTGATTCTCTCGAACCAGTATTTCAAACTGCTGAAAGACTACAAAGCAAGAAACTTCGGCCAGGGCACGGTAGACAAGAACGCCTGCCTGTTCTACGAAGAGAAAACGAAATAAAAAATATTCAAAAGCGAATCCAGACACGCAAGAGAATAGCGTGTCTGAATTTGTATATTGCGCAAATGGGCAGAAAAGAATAGAATCAAATTTAGATGACAGTAGGAGGATAATGATATGAAAACAATTTACAAAAACGGAGCTGTCTACACCGGAAAACTGCCGCTTGTCGAAGCGTTTGCAGTAGAAGACGGCAAATTTGTTTTCGCCGGAAGCAGCGCAGAGGCAGATGCCCTTGCAGCAGCCGGCGACAAAGTTGTAGACCTCGGCGGAAAATTCGTCTGCAGCGGTTTTAACGACAGCCATATGCACCTTTTAAATTACGGAAGCTCCCTGCTGAAAGCGCAGCTTGCCGCACATACCGAAAGCCTGGAAGATATGCTCGCCTGCCTCGACACCTTCCAGAAAGAGCATCCGCGAAAAGACGGCGCATGGCTGATGGGCCGCGGCTGGAATCAGGATTACTTCACGGACGTGGACCGCATGCCGAACCGCTACGATCTTGACCGCGTATCAACTGAAGTTCCGATCTGCGCGACGAGAGCGTGCGGCCACTGCCTCGTAGTCAACAGCAAAGCACTGGAACTCCTCGGCGTCACCGCAGATACCCCGCAGCCGGAGGGCGGAGAGATCGGTATGGAAAACGGTGAGCCGGACGGAAGATTCTTCGACAATGCAATGGAACCGGTTTACGACAGCATTCCGGTGCCGAGCAAAGAGGAAATCAAAGATATGATCCGCAGCGCCTGCAAAGCCCTGAACAGCTACGGCGTCACCAGCAGCCAGAGTGATGATTACTGCGTTTACCGCGCCGTTCCGTGGCAGACCGTCAACGAAGCATACAAAGAACTCGAGGATTCCGGCGAGCTGACCGTCCGCGTTTACGAGCAGAGCAACTTTACCGATCTGGAATCCTTAAAAGGTTTCGTTGAGGCTGGAAATGTGACCGGCATCGGCACAGACCGCTTTAAAATCGGACCGCTGAAAATGCTCGGCGACGGCGCACTCGGTGCGAGAACAGCATTCCTCAGTCGCCCATACGCAGACGACCCGTCCACCTGCGGAATCCCGGTATTCACCCAGGAAACCATGGATGAGATGATCGGCTACGCCAATGCACACGGCATGCAGGCTGCAGTTCACACGATCGGTGATGCGTGCCTCGACCGCGTGTTAAGTGCCTATGAAAAAGCCCTTGCTGAAAACCCGAGAGAAGATCACCGCCACGGCATCGTGCACTGCCAGATCACAAGAGCCGATCAGCTTGAAAAAATCGCGAAAATGCATCTTCACGTTTACACACAGAGCATCTTCCTCGATTACGATAACCATATCGTAGAGGAGCGCGTCGGCAAAGAGCTTGCGAGCACAAGCTACAGCTGGAAGACGCTGATGAATAACGGCGTCTCCGTCAGCAACGGAACTGACTGCCCGGTAGAGCTGCCGGATGCCCTCGCCTGCATGCAGTGCGCTGTCACAAGAACAACGCTGCGCGACCATGTCGGCCCGTACCTGCCGGATCAGAAATTCACCGTACAGGAAGCACTCGACAGTTACACGATCCGCAGTGCCGAGGCAAGTTTCGAGGAGAACGTGAAAGGCCAGATCGCAGAAGGCATGATGGCAGACTTCGTCGTACTGGGTCAGAATCCGTTTGAGGTGGATGAGAGCACGATCAAAGACATTCCGGTGTGCCGGACGTATCTTGCTGGTGAACTGGTATATGAAGCATAAAGATATAACTCAAATGAGCGATAAATGTCAAATGAAAATTCATACAATGAAGGGAAAAACGTGAAATAAGATAACCTGGAAATAGTATGGAATAAAGGCAGAAACAGAGGAGAACCTCCTGCGGCGATAAACGGTCGCAGGAGGTTCTTTTTTGATCCTGATAGGACCATACGGTCGTAAAAGAATCGAACAAATGGTTGCATAAAAGGGCGGGAATGTGCTATGATAAAGGAAATTTTACGAAAGGAAAAAACAGACAAATGCTTGGAAGAACACATTTTTTTATTGGAACAGCAGCGGCACTTGCTGTTTTACAGCCGCAGACGGTTCCCGCGCTTGTGGCCGGTGCCGGGGCTGCCGCGATCGGCGGTTTGATCAGTGACATTGATGTCGGCACTTCACAGGCGCACCGCGATGCCGATAAGATTATTACGGCAACAGTTGCAGTTGCGGTGCTCACAATTCTTGCGGAGTATAAACTGAATCTTGGAATTTACCGCCGCCTCACAAGCGACAGCAGCGTGCTGCGTCTCCTCACCGGAACGGCAGCATTTTTGCTGATCTGCGCCTATGGGAAACAGCAGCCGCACCGCTCCTTCATGCATTCATTTGCGGCGCTGGCATTGCTGACGGCGTGCGTGGACATCATCTACCCGGATGCGTCCGCTTATTTTGCCGTGGGCTTTCTGTCCCATCTGGTGCTCGATTTTTTCAACCGGAAACCGGAAAAGCTGTTCTGGCCCTGGAAGAAGGGATTCTGCCTCGGATTCTGCTCAGCACGGGGACTTGTGAACCGCGCACTGCTCGGGTGCGGCATGGTATCTCTTGCTGTAGTACTGGTGCTCTCGGCGCCTGCAGGGCGGCTGATGGCTAAAATCATGCGGGCAATTTACGGATGAGATGGGATTGACAAAAAGATAACAAGACAAAAGAAGAAAAAGCAGGAATTTTTCGGTGTTAAAGTTAATATTTTATACATTTTATAGTAGGATTTTTGATTAAAATGATGTAAAATAGAAAACAGAAATCCGGCGTCCGTAATTGTTTTTGAAATGAACGAACAGGGAACCGCCGGCCCGTTACCGCAGCCGATTGCGGAGCGCAGCGCAACCGACCACAGAGATTAGAGCACAACAGGCAATACAGGAGTTAGTATGAACGAAGAAATGAAAAACCAAACAGAACAGTTACCGCTTTTAAAAGTACACATGATGGGAAGTTTTTTCCTGGAGTACGGCGACCAGCCGATTTCCTTCCGGAAAACAATGGCAACAAAATCGATGAGACTTCTGCAGATTTTCCTCTATAACAAGGACAATGGAATTTCCAGAGGAAGACTGTTGGAGAGCACATACGGAAGAGAAGATGTGGCGGACGCGGCAAACAGCCTGCGTGTCGGCGTACATCGCCTGAAAAGAAGCCTTGTCGAGGCAGGACTTCCGCAGTTTGAGTACATTTATACACAGAAAGGCGTTTACCACTGGACCAGCCCGATGCCGGTCGAGGTAGATGCGATTGATATCAAAAATAAGATCCTGGAAGCAGGAAAAGAGACGGACGAGAAAGCGCGCATGGATCAGATGATCGAAGCACTGGAGCTGTACACCGGAGAGTTCCTTGCAGATTTCGGCGAGGAAGAGTGGGTACAGGCGGAGCGCGCGCAGCTGAAAAAAGTATATTCCGATGCACTGAAAGAAGTAAGTGAGTATCTTCTGAAAAACGAGGAGTTCGATGAGCTGCAGAAACTGACTTCTGTTGCTTCCGAACTGTATCCGTTCGACGAGTGGCAGGCAGTCCAGATGCAGGCGCTGATCGGCCTGGAGAGATACAAAGAGGCCATGAAACTGTACGAGCAGACCTCGAAACATTACTTTGAAGAGCTTGGCGTTACACCGAGCGAGAAACTGGTGGAGCAGTACCGCTATCTGGGAAGCCGCATGGGCAGCAGACACCGCGTGATCGAAGAGGTACAGGCAGATCTTCAGGAGAGCCCGGGAGAAAAGGGCGGAGCATTCTTCTGTTCCCTCGCCGGATTCCGTGACTGCTACCGACTTGTTTACCGTATGTCCGAGCTGAACGGACAGATGCCGTGGCTGATGCTGTGCACCATTACAGACGGAAAAGGTTACCCGGCAAAAGGCGGTCCGCGCCTTGACCGTATGTCCGAAAAGCTGCTTGAGGTAATGAAACGCAGCCTGCGTCATTCCGATTTCTTTGCAAAATACAGCCCGTCCCAGTATGTGATTCTGCTGCAGGGCGGCAGCCAGAGAGGATGCGAACTCGTCTACAAGAGAATCAGCGAGCGCTTCTCCGAGGAGAAAAAAGGCTGGGCAAAGAATCTGAAATACAGTGCACTGCCGGCAATTCAGACCGAAAAAGAGCTTGAGTTCTTAGAAGGAGACGATGTTTTATGATTCGCGTACAGCTGCCTGGAAGATTCCGCATGTACGATGAAACACGCTGCCTCAACGAGGAAGCGATTCATTCCCCGATGATCACAAAGCTGCTGGTTTATATGATCTGCAACAAAAACCATATCGTAACACTGGAACAGTTAACCGAAGCACTCTGGACGGATGAGAAGAGTGAAAATCCGTACGGAGCACTGAAAAATATGATGTACCGTCTGCGCGGAACGCTGCGGAAGGTATGGCCGGTTAAGAGAGGATCATGCCTGCTATATGAAGGCTGTCATGGAACTGACGAAAAGCCTGGAGCACCGCAGACCGCAAAGGAAAAGTACAGGTTCTCAGTGATCTAAAAGAGCTTTATCAGGAACCAAGAGAATTAGAAAAAATAAATTAATTTTTAAGTTGACAGCAGACTAAACAAATAGTAACTTTAAGCTGTGATGAAACGAGCTTAAATCCAGAAAAAGTCTGCTGTCTTAAGTTAAATAAAGTACAACAGACAGGGAGGATAACAAACATGAGTTACAGAGAAGTATATGAAAAATGGTGCAATGATCCATATTTTGATGAGGCATCCAGAGAAGAGCTGAAAGCACTCGAAGGAAATGAGGCAGAAATCGAAGACCGTTTCTACCGTCAGCTTGAGTTCGGTACCGGCGGACTCCGCGGTGTCATCGGAGCGGGTACCAACCGCATGAACATCTACACCGTACGCCAGGCAACCCAGGGCCTTGCCAACTACATTATTTCCCAGAACGGACAGGAAAAAGGCGTAGCCATCGCACACGATTCCAGAAGAATGTCTCCGGAATTCGCACGCGAAGCAGCACTCTGCCTGAATGCAAACGGAATCAAAACGTATCTGTTCGAGTCCCTGCGTCCGACACCGGAGCTTTCTTTTGCTGTCCGTGAATTCGGCTGTATTTCCGGTATCGTCATTACCGCAAGCCACAACCCGAGAGAGTACAACGGATACAAAGTATACTGGGAGGACGGCGCACAGATTACACCGCCGCACGACAAAAACATTCTCGCAGAGGTAGCAAAAGTAACCGAGTTTTCTGCCGTTAAAACGATGGAAGAAGATGATGCAAGAGCAGAAGGCCTGTTCCAGGTCATCGGAACCGATTTTGATGACCGTTACGTTGCAAAATTAAAAGAGCAGAGCATTCATCCGGAAATCATCAAAGATGCGGCAAAAGATATGAAGATCGTCTACACACCGCTTCACGGAACCGGAAATGTGCCGGTACGCCGCGTTCTGCGCGAGCTTGGCTTTAATCAGGTTTACGTTGTAAAAGAGCAGAAAGTGCCGGACGGAAACTTCCCGACGGTGGCTTACCCGAACCCGGAAGACGAGAAAGCATGGACACTGGCGCTGAAACTGGCAAAAGAAGTAGACGCTGACATCATCCTTGCAACCGACCCTGATGCAGATCGTCTCGGCGTTTATGCAAAAGACAGCAAGACCGGCGAGTACGTAAGCTTCACCGGAAACATGTCCGGTATGCTGATCGCAGAGTATATTCTGCGTGAGCGCACCAAGAACGGAACCATGCCGGAGAACCCGGCACTCGTTGAGACGATTGTTACGACCGATATGGCAAAAGCAATCGCAAAAGCTTATAACGTGGCACTGATCGAGGTTCTGACCGGATTCAAATACATCGGCGAGCAGATCAAATTTTTTGAGCAGAGCGGTGCACACAATTATGTATTTGGTCTGGAAGAGAGCTATGGCTGCCTGGCCGGAACATATGCAAGAGATAAAGATGCCTGCGTGGCAGTTATGATGCTCTGCGAGGTTGCTGCATACTACAAACAGCAGGGCAAAACACTGTGGGATGCCATGGTGGATATGTACGAGGAGTACGGCTACTACAAAGAGGGTCTTGCAACGATGACCTTAAAAGGTATCGACGGTGCAAAAGAGATCCAGACCATGATGACCAACTTCCGTGAGAACCCGCCAAAAGAGCTGGGCGGTTTCCAGGTTCTTGCCGTACGCGATTACAAAGCAGATGTACGCCAGGATCTCGTAAGCGGAGAGAAGAGCGCGACCGGACTTCCGTCCTCCAACGTTCTTTACTATGAGCTGGAAAACAACGCATGGTGCTGTGTGCGCCCATCCGGTACTGAGCCGAAGATCAAATTCTATTTCGGCGTAAAAGGCACATCCCTTGAAGATGCAGCCGAGAAACTGGAAAAATTAAAAAATGCAATGGTAACTGCTTAAACGCTGTGTGATATAGAAACAAAAAAAGGCCTCAGCCCGGCGGGTGAGGTCTTTTTGTACAAAAATCGGCCCGGCGGATCAAGCTTACCTGAAATAAGGAGAAGAAAATGGCGATTTTATATTATGATGAGAAAAAGCTTTTTCAGTTAAATACAGAGAATACGACGTATGTGATCGGCCTGAGCCCGGAAGGCTACGTCGGACATGTTTACTATGGACCCCTTCTGCACGGAGAGCCGGATCTGTATCCGCTCCGCATGGATGAGCCGCCGTTCACCCCGTCCGTCAATAAGAGAGAGAAATCTTCGTTCCTCGACCGTTTTCCAATGGAATACCCGACCGGAGGAGTCGGCGATTACCGTGAGAGCTGTCTGAATATAAGAAATGCACAGGGCCGTATGGGATGTGAGATTTTCTTTGATTCCTATGAAATTTTCAAAGGAAAACGCCCGCTGACCGGTCTTCCAGCTTCTTTTGGAACCGAGGACGAAGTAGAAACTCTGGAAATCACCTGCAAAGATCCTGTTCTTGATCTTGTTGTTGTCCTTTCCTACTCTGTTTTTACAAAAGAAAACGTTATCACCCGAAGTGTCCGCGTGAAAAATGAAGGCAGTGAAGCGCTGAAGGTAGAGAAAATCTACAGTGCCTGCCTCGATATGGACAACGAAGACTTTGAGATGCTTTCTCTTCATGGATCCTGGGGAAGAGAACGCCACATCCAGCAGGGTGCGCTCCGTTACGGAAAACAGCTCGTTTCCTCCGGAAAAGGAGAGTCCAGCCATCAGGAGCACCCGTTTGTGGCCCTGGTGACACCGGGAACGGATCAGGAGCGCGGCGAGGTTTACGCAATGCACTTCGTATATTCCGGCAACTTTATCGGACAGGTGGAAAGATGCCAGTTTGATACCGTTCGTATGGTCATGGGTATCAACCAGGAGGAGTTCTGCTGGAATTTAAAAGCCGGCGATGAATTCCAGGCGCCGGAGGTTGTTATGGTCTACTCTGCCGAGGGACTTGGCAAAATGACGCGTTCCTACCATGCATTTTATCGCAGACATATGATCCGCAGCCCGTACAACCACAAAAAACGCCCGATTCTGATTAACAACTGGGAAGCAACTTACTTTGATTTTGATACCGATAAACTCCTCGATATCGCAAGAGAGGCAAAAAAAGACGGCATCGAGATGCTTGTTATGGATGACGGCTGGTTCGGAAAACGAAATAAAGACGATTCTTCCCTCGGTGACTGGGTTGTCAACGAAGAGAAGATCAAAGGCGGCCTGAAAAATCTGGTTGACAAAGTGAATGAAATCGGTCTTGAATTCGGTATCTGGTTCGAGCCGGAGATGATCTCCCCGGACTCTGATCTCTACAGAGAGCACCCGGAATGGGCGATTCAGATTCCGGGAAGAGAAGCGACTGAGATCCGCTGCCAGTACGTGCTGGATCTCTCCCGCCCGGAAGTGCAGGATTATGCGTATGAATGTGTGGCAAAAATCCTGCGCAGTGCAAACATCAAATACGTGAAATGGGATATGAACCGTCAGTTAAGCGACCTGGGAAGCACCTACCTGGACAAAGATTCCCAGCAGGAGCTGTTCCACCGCTACGTGCTCGGTATGTATGCGATGCAGGAGCGTCTGATACAGGAGTTCCCGGATCTGCTTCTGGAGAACTGCTCCGGCGGCGGTGCACGTTTCGATCCTGGAATGCTTTACTACAGTCCGCAGATCTGGTGCTCCGACGACACCGATGCGATTGAGCGTCTGGAAATCCAGGAGGGAACAGCCCTCATTTACCCGCTCTGCTCAATGGGTGCACACGTCAGCGTATGCCCGAACCACACGGTTGGCCGTGTAACTCCGTTTACAACGAGAGGCCATGTGGCACTGGCCGGAACGTTCGGCTATGAGCTTGATATCACAAAACTGCCGGAAGAAGAGAGAAAGCTGATTCCGGAGCAGACCGCAATGTATCACAAATATCATGAACTGATCCGCGAGGGAGAGTATTACCGTATTCTTTCCAGCCGTGAAAACCACAGATCCGACTGCTGGGCAGTAGCATCGGAGGATAAAAGCGAAGTGCTTGTGACCTACGTACAGGTGCTGGCACAGGCAAATATGCCGTCCCGCAAGGTTCGCCTGCGCGGCTTTGATCCGGCGAAAAAATATCGTCTGGAGGGAACCGATGAGGTTTACAGCGGCGAGATGCTGATGAATGCCGGTTTCCGGATGAAAGATTTCTGGGGTGATTTCGTCAGCAGACTGTATCACTTTGTTGCAGTAGACTAAGGAGCAACGGATATGGCAAAAGTAAGATTGGCAGATATTGCAAAGGTGGCGGGCGTCAGCGCCGTCACCGTGCATAACGCGATTACAGGACAGAAAGGGGTCAGCGATGAGATGCGCGCCCGGATTCTGGAAATTGCAAAGGAAATGGGGTACCGCCAGCCGGGAAGCGGAGCGAGAAATACACAGGGAAAAAGCCTGCGCTGCATCGGAGTGGTGATTCCGGAACGGTATCTGGCAGAGTATACGACATTTTACTGGAAAATGTATCAGGAGATGGCACTGGCGGCGACGGAAAAGAGCTGTATGGTGACCGTGGAGATCCTGAAACAGGAGATGGAAGATGAGATGATCGTGCCGTGCATCGCCAAGGAGCAGACCGTCGATGCACTGATCCTTATGGGAGACACGAGCCGCGATTACATCCACTATCTGAAGAAAAACGTGGATCTTCCGATCGTATTTCTGGATTTCTACGACAATGAGCTGGCAAAAGATGCCGTGATCGCAGATAACTTTCACGGAATGTATCTGATGACGGAATACCTGTATGAGCATGGCCTTACCAAGCTGGCTTTTGTCGGTTCGATTCATTTTTCCAGCAGTATCATGGATCGGTACTGCGGTTTTTCTAAGGCTGTTCTGGAACACCGCGATGTGACACCGGCGGAATGGATTCTGGAGGACCGTGATGAGCGGGGCCAGATCGAAATTCATCTCCCGGAACAGATGCCGGAAGCGTTCGTCTGCAACTGCGACCTGACCGCCGGCCTTCTGATGCTCGAGCTGGAAAAACGCGGCATCTCCGTGCCGGAGGACGTTTCCGTTGTCGGCTTCGATAATTACCTGTATCCGGGTTTCCCGGATCTCAAGATCACTTCGTATGAGATCAATACGAAGGCGATGGTAAAAGTAGCGCTCGAAAAAGCGCTGAAGCAGATCCGCGGCGCGGCATCCGGCAAAAATATGGAAATTGTCTCCGGACAGCTGGTGCCGAAAGAGAGCGTAAAGCTTTGATTTTTATAACTGAATTATAAATTAAGAAACGGGGCATTTTGAAATGCCCCGTTTTTGTACATATTACACAACAAAGTCACTTAAAAATTGACAGTATCTAACGGAACTTATTTTTTAAGTAATTTCCAGTTGAAAAATTAATCATCTATGTTAAAATTAAGCTAAAGGACTGGGCGTGAGGGTGATAAAACACGGCGGTTCGGAGAAAAAAGAATGAAAAAACAAGATTCTGTCCACTAACAGAAACTTAAAAAAACAAAGTACAACTCATAAACAAACAATATTTTTCATGGAGGTTTCAAAAAATGAGCGAAGTTAAAATTATTGGAGATGCTGTCAAAAATATGCCATGGCAGGAAGGCCCGGCTGAGTTTTCCGGTGCACCGGTATGGAGATACAGCGAGAATCCGATCATCGGAAGAAATCCGGTGAAGGAAGTAGCAAGAATCTTCAACAGCGCCGTTATGCCGTACGGCGACGAGTTCATCGGAGTATTCCGTGGTGAGCAGACAAACGGAATCCCGTACATCTACCTTGGAAGAAGCAAAGATGCGATCCACTGGAATTTCGATGAGAACAAAATCCAGTTCGTTGACGAAGAAGGCAAACCGTTCATGCCGGTTTACGCATATGACCCGCGTCTTGTAAAAGTAGAAGATACCTACTACATCATCTGGTGCCAGGACTTCTACGGTGCAGCCATCGGAATGGCAAAAACAAAAGATTTTGAAACCTTCGTACGTGTGGAGAATCCATTCCTTCCATTCAACAGAAATGCCGTTCTCTTCCCGAGAAAAATCAACGGCAACTTCGTGATGCTGTCCCGTCCAAGCGACAGCGGCCACACACCGTTCGGTGACATCTTCCTGTCCGAGAGCCCGGATATGCTGTACTGGGGCAAACACCGCCACGTCATGAGCAAGAGCCCGGAGTGGTGGGAGTCCTTAAAGATCGGCGGCGGCGCAGCTCCGATTGAGACCAACGAAGGATGGCTGCTGTTCTACCACGGTGTAAGCGGCACCTGCAATGGCTATGTATACAGCATCGGCGGCGCAATCCTCGACAAAGAGAATCCGTCCATCGTAAAATACCGCTGCCAGAACTTCCTTCTGACACCGGAAGAGTGGTATGAGGAGAGAGGCTTCGTTCCGAACGTAACCTTCCCGTGCGCAACCATTCACGATGCAGAGACCGGAAAGATCGCGATCTACTACGGCGCAGCCGATACGTATGTAGGACTGGCATTCACAACCGTAGATCTGATTGTAGATTATATCAAGAAAAACAGTGTCGTACGCGAGTCTGACACCGAAATTGGAAGAAGATAAGAAAGAAGGAAAGAAAAGATGCAGTCTTTGGCAAAGGAAGTAAAGCAGGAGCTTACTGGACGGATCGTTCCGTTCTGGGAGGGCTTAAGAGATGAGGAATACGGCGGATTTTACGGCTATCAGGACTTTGATCTGAACGTGCAGAAAACGTATGAGAAGGGCTGCATCTTAAACAGCAGAATTCTCTGGTTTTTCTCGAATGCGTACCTGACCTTAAAGGACGAGAAGCTGCGCGCCGATGCGGAGCATGCGTACCGCTTTATGAAACAGGCGTGTGTGGACCGCGAGTACGGTGGCGTGTTCTGGTCTGTCACCTACGACGGAAAACCGCTCGATACGACAAAGCATACGTACAATCAGGCATTTGCAATTTATGCGCTGTCTACGTATTTTGATGCGACGGGCGACACCGAGGCGCTGGAGCTGGCAAAATCGCTGCAGCAGATCATCGAGACACACTGCACCGACGAGTACGGTTATCTCGAGGCATTTACCCGCGATTTCAAGCCGGAGAGCAATGAAAAGCTCTCGGAGAACGGCGTCATGGCAGAGAAGACCATGAATACGCTGCTGCATGTTTTCGAAGCATATACCGAGCTGTACCGCGTGACAAAGGATCCGTTTACCGGTGACCGTCTCCGCTTTATGATGGATCTCTTCGCGGATAAAGTATATAACAAAGAAAAAGGCCGTCAGGAAGTATTCTTCGACCGGACATGGAATACGCTGATTGATCTGTATTCTTATGGCCATGATATCGAGACTTCCTGGCTGATCGACCGGGGTACAGAAGTGCTCGGCGATCCGGCTTACCGGGAAAAACTGCTGCCGATCACCGGAGAGATTGCGGAAAATATCTACAACACGGCATACAAAAATCATTCGCTGATGAATGAGTGCGAGCGCGGTGTGGATGATACCACAAGAGTCTGGTGGGTACAGGCAGAAGCAGTCGTTGGATTTTTAAATGCATGGCAGAAAAAACCGGAGGAAACAAAGTATCTCGATGCGGCAAAAGACATCTGGGGCTACATCAAGGAATATGTGATCGACAAACGAGAGGGGTCTGAGTGGTTCTGGTGCGTGAATGCAGACGGAAGCCCGATTCATGAGCCGATTGTAGAACCGTGGAAATGCCCGTATCACAATGGACGTATGTGTATGGAAGTAATTGGGAGGTTAAAAGATGCTGAATAAACAGTATTATGTGGAAAAAGCCAAGGTAGACCGCCTTGTGGCAAGAAAGAACACAAAAGCAGATTTTTACAACGGTATTTATGACCGCTATGAGTATCCGGTGCTGACAAGAGAGTTCGCTCCGGTTCACTGGAGATATGATCTGGATGAGGAGACGAATCCGTACTTTATGGAGCGTCTCGGCATCAACGCTGTGATGAACTCCGGCGCGATTTATCTGAATGGAAAGTATTATCTCGTTGTCCGCGTGGAGGGCAATGACAGAAAATCTTTCTTTGCTGTTGCAGAGAGTGATACTGGTATCGACGGATTCCATTTCTGGGATTACCCGGTTGTGCTGCCGGATACCTGCGCAGAGGAAACCAACGTTTATGACATGCGTCTGACCCAGCACGAGGACGGCTGGATTTACGGAGTGTTCTGCTCTGAGAGCAAGGACAAAAACGATCCGGATCTGTCCGCGGCTGTTGCTGAGGCTGGTATCGTAAGAACGAAAGACCTGAAGACCTGGGAGCGTCTGGACAACCTGAAAACCTTACGTTCTCCGCAGCAGAGAAACGTTGTTCTGCATCCGGAGTTCGTAGACGGAAAATATGCCTTCTACACCCGTCCGATGGATGGTTTCATTGAGACCGGAAGCGGCGGAGGAATCGGCTTCGGACTCTGCGATGATATCACACACGCTGTCATCGACGAGGAGAAGATCATCAGCAAACGTATTTATCATACCCTGACCGAGTCCAAAAACGGTGCTGGAGCAGTGCCGATCCGAGGTAAGAAATGCTGGATCAACATTGCACACGGTGTAAGAAATACAGCAGCAGGCCTTCGCTACGTTCTGTATGTCTTCGGTACCGATCTGAACGATCCGTCCAAAGTCATTGCAGAGCCGTCCGGTGTATTCCTGGTTCCGCTTGGAAAAGAGAGAGTCGGAGACGTTTCCAACGTTGTATTTACAAACGGCGCGATTGCGCGTGAGAACGGAGAGGTTTACATCTACTATGCATCCTGCGATACAAGAATGCATGTAGCAACTACCACAATCGACAAACTCGAGGACTATCTGTTCAACACACCGCAGGATCCGCACAGATCCCCGGACTGCGTAAAACAGAGATGCGAGCTGATCTCCAAAAACCTGGAGCTGCTGAAAAACGAGAAATAAAAGCGTCCGCTGCGGCGCATGAAAAAAGGAGCTGTTCTCTTTACGGAAACGCTCCTTTTTTCATGCATATTATTTGTTTTTGGGTTTCTGATCGTCGATGGAAGTTAAAATTCCATAGAAGAAGCGCGGTGCATCGGGATCTGTAAAGGTCATGAAAACCTGGAAAGTGTTTCGAGAAGAACCGAAACGTCAACGGGTTTCGCGATATGGGCGTTCATGCCGGATTCCAGTGCTTTTCGGCGGTCCTCTTCAAACGCGTTTGCCGTCATGGCGACAATCGGGATTTCCCCGCGTTTTCCCGGGAGTGCACGGATCGCTTCTGCGGCCTGATAGCCGTTCATGTTCGGCATCTGAATATCCATCAGAATAACATTGTAATAATCTTCTGGTGCGTTCTGGACTGCTTTTAAGCAGAGGGCGCCGTCTTTTACGTGCTCGGCGTGAATGCCGTTTTCTTCCAGAACGGTGAGTACAATTTCTGCATTCAGGTCATTATCCTCGGCAAGCAGCACGCGTTTTTCGGAAAGCGTCTGCAGGGACTGCTCGAGAATCTCGTCTTTATGCTGGTGAGCCGCAAGCTGTTCTTCGGTCGGAAGTCCAAACGTGAGGCAGACCGTAGTTATTGTTCCGGCACCGAGTTCGCTTTCCACATCGATCGTTCCGCCCATCAGATTCACGAGGGATTTGACGATCGGAAGGCCGAGGCCGGTTCCGGTGATGTGGCTTTCGGTGGAGGAATGTTCTCTTGTAAATTCTTCAAAAATATGCGGCAGATACTCTTTGCTCATGCCGATGCCGTTGTCCTTCACGGTGATGCGGTAGGAGGCAAAGCCCTTCCTTGGTGCCGGTGTCTCTTCGATTTTTACGGAAATTTTTCCGCCCTCCGGCGTATACTTGATGGAGTTGCTGATGATATTCAGCAGAATCTCCCGTATTTTTGTCCGGTCGCAGAGGATGGCATCGTGTTCCACCGTGTTGTAACAGAGATAGGAAAGATTTTTGCTTTTTAACGAAGGCTCAAACACTGCATTCAGGGAATTGATCAGCTCGCTGTAGCTGCCGAGCTCGATTTTCAGCGAGGCCTTACCGCTCTCAATGCGCGCCATCTCAAGCACGTAGTTGATCAGGGAGAGCAGAAAACTGCTGGAGGACTTGATTTTTGCAATGTAGTCGACCGCGCGGTCCTTCTCGTCGATGTGCTTTTCCAGCAGATCCGAGAAACCGATGATGGCATTCATCGGGGTTCGGATGTCGTGGCTCATGTTGAACAGAAAACGTGTTTTTGCTTCGTTGGCAGACTGTGCTTCCTGTACGGCTTTTTCCAGTTCTGCTGCGTGAATCTCGTCTTTATAGCGGCGCATCTGGAACTGCAGAAAACCAATAGAGGCAAGCAGGGAAAGGATGAGTCCGAGTGCAAAGGAAACAAAAACCTGCAGCGGACTGAGCCAGCCGTTTTTCGGTACAATTTCAAAATGCCAGGTGTCGTTCGGCACGGTGCAGAGAACTTCGATGGCATCGGAACGCCGGGAATTGCCGGAGTGTGCGATGGAAACGTGTTCGCCGGTGGCCGGAGAAATTTTCCAGAGTTCGTAGGTGTAGCCGGCTTCTTCCAGTGTATCCAGTTCAATTTCGTTCAGAAACGATTCCCAGTCGAGAACGAGAATCGAAAAGCCCCAGAAGGTCTGGTCACCGTTGGCATCGGTGGTATAAATCGGGTCAAAGAGCAGTGCTCCGATGTCGCCCTGCTGCAGCTCAAACGGTCCTGCAATCGTGTATTCGCCGCTCTCTTTGGCAAGGCGTGCCTCCTGTTTCCGGGCAGGATGCTCGAGCATGTTAAGTCCGAGTGCGGCTTCGTTTCCGCTCATCGGATAAATCAGTGTGACAATGCCGTCCTTTGCAAGCTCATGTGCTTTGATGACATTCTGGTCGTCCTGCATCAGCGAGGAGAGGACGGAAAACTCTTCGTCATTGACGGTATAACCGGCTTCAATCATGTGTTTCATCAGATTGGATTCGGCAAGATAATGGTTTAACTGCGATTTCACGCGGCCGATGGTCGTCTGTGCGGTATAGTCAGCTTTCAGCTTTGCTTCCTTTAACTGATTCTGATACAGAAAAACGGCGCAGAGCTCGACAAGAAAAAATGTAATAAAAAACAGCAGAAGCGCCTGAAATCGAATCTGTTTTTGCGTTAATTTTGTTTTCATATCGGATGCTCATCTAAATTCGTAATATTTCCGGCTTTTTCAGGTGATTTTTTTGAGTAAAAACGAAGGCCGGAGTTAAAAATATTATATCGGATTTACCCTGGGATTTCAATAAAAGAAGCGTTAAGTTTGAAAGAGAACGGGATGAAATGAATGGGAAATGTAATGCATAAGAAGAAAATTGCCAGAATGGGCGGAGAATGGAATTGCCAGATAGTTGCTCATTATATCAAAATCATTTATAATAGGGACAGACGACACAGAATGAAGGATTGACAATACAATGGACTATGTGATTTTTGACCTGGAATGGAACCAGTGTCCCTATGGAAAAGGAAAAGAGAACCCGAAGCTGCCATTTGAGATTATTGAGATCGGCGCGGTGAAGATGGATGGTGAGCGGAATGTGCTGGGAACGTTTCACCGGATTGTAAAACCGGTGGTCTACCAGCATCTCCATCACCGGACGCGCGAGGTCGTCGGACTGACAGAAGAGGATCTGCAGAACGGAATCCCATTTGCGCAGGCCGTGCAGGAATTTTTTGCATTCTCCGGCGGTGCGTGCATGTTCGGCACCTGGGGACCGGGAGACCTGACGGAGCTCCAGCGGAACATGAAATTTTATAACCTCCTGTCGCTGATCCGCGGGCCGATTCATTTTTACGATGTACAGAAACTGTTCGCGATCCAGTACGAAACGATGAAGAGCCGCCGGGCGCTCGAGTACGCCGCCGACTTCCTCCATCTCCCGAAGGACGAGCATTTTCATCAGGCGCTTTCGGATGCAAAATATACGGCCGACATTTTTGCGCGCATCGATATGGATGTTGTGCTGGCGTACGACTCGATCGACGTATATCAGAACCCGAAATCGAAAAAAGAGGAGATCCACGCCGTCTATAATGGCTACACGAAATTCATCTCCCGCGAATTCGACACAAAAGAAGAAGCCATGCACGACCGCGAGGTCTGCAGCACGCACTGCTGCATCTGCGGGAAAACGGCAAGAAAACGCTTACGCTGGTTTTCGGCCGGCGGGAAAAACTACTACTGCGTAGCCTGGTGCCCGGAGCACGGATATTTGAAAGGCAAAGCCCGCATGAAACATTCGGATGAAGGAAAACTCTTCGTCGTGAAAACCATCCGCATCAGCAGCGAACAGGAGGCGGGGGAAATCCGGCAGAAGAAAGAGAACCTGCGGAAGAAGAGGAATCAGAAGAGGAAAGAAATGTAAGAAAGGCAGAGGAAATGGAAACGGGATAAAAGGTTTCATTTCTTCTGCCTTTTTAATTGGAAAACAGAGCGGGATCGGTTATAATAAAAAATAATGGAACGTATGAAAAGAGGAGGCGCAGAATGGGAGCTTATTTAAACAGTCAGACACCGTATACCCTGTATCAGAGTGAGAGCCGCAGCCCGTATTTTGTGGATAAAACAATGCTGCTGCAGGAACTGTTTCCCTATGTGGCTGCAGGGAATCGCCATCTTTGCGTCACAAGGCCGCGCAGATTTGGAAAAACAATTGCGGCCAATATGATCAGCTCGTTTTTTCAGAAGGGTATTGATTCAGGTGAACTTTTTGACCGGCTTAAAATTTCAGAAGCGGATGACTGCCAGAAATACAAAAACAAGTATAACGTCATTCGGATTGATTTCAGTAAAATGCCGAGAAACTGTGAATCTTACCGACAGTATATCGAGCGTGTGGAAGAACTTCTGATCAGTGATCTGCGGGAAGCGTATCCGGATGCAAAAACCAGTGAAACAGATGCGATTGGAGATATTCTGGAAGAGATCTTTCAACAGTATCATGGCGAAAAATTTATTTTTGTTCTGGACGAATGGGATTTTATTTTTCACAGGGGATTTATAACAGAAGCGGATAAAGCAAAGTATGTGGCATTTTTAAGTAATCTGCTGAAGGACCGTCCCTATGTGATTTTATCGTATATGACGGGAATTTTGCCGATTGCGAAATATTCCAGCGGATCGGAACTGAATATGTTTGCGGAGTTCACGATGGTAAATTCACCAATGTTCGGAACATACTTTGGATTTACAGATGACGAAGTGGATGATTTGTATGAAAGGTACTGTAGAGAATGCGAAAAACAGAGAAAAATAAAAAATGTGACGCGAAAAGGTCTGCGAGACTGGTATAACGGTTATTATACAAAATCGGGAGAGCGGGTATACAATCCACGCTCCGTTGTTTTTGCACTACAGTTTAACAATCTGGCAAATTACTGGACCAGCTCAGGTCCATATGATGAAATTTATTATTACATTCGAAATAATGTATCCGACGTCAGGGATGACCTTGCACTGATGGCAGCAGGAGAGTCAGTTTCGGCAAAAATACAGGAATATGCGGCCACTTCCATGAACCTGTCTACGAGAGATGAAATTTACTCTGCGATGGTGGTGTATGGATTTTTAAGCTATTTGAATGGAAAAGTGTCTATTCCGAACAGGGAATTGATGGAGAAGTTTGATGAGCTGCTGATGAAGAATGAATCTCTGGGATATGTATATCGTCTGGCGAAAGAGTCCGAGAAAATGCTGAAAGCGACTCTGGCGGGAGATACGCATACGATGGAAAAAATTCTGGAACTGGTGCACGATACGGAAGTTCCGCTGCTGTCGTACAACCATGAGACAGAATTGTCAGCCATTGTCAATCTGGTATACCTGGCTGCGCGTGACAGTTACCGGGTAGAGCGTGAGGATAAGGCGGGAGTTGGGTATGTGGATTTTATTTTCTATCCATATGATCTGACCGCAGATGGAATTATTCTTGAACTAAAAGTAGACCACACTCCGGAAGAAGCAATTCAGCAGATCAAAGACAGGAAGTATGCATTAAAATTTGTGCCGCGGCTTGCAGAACAGAAAAAGTATACAGGAAAAATACTGGCTGTGGGAATTGGGTATGAAAAGACGGAGAAAAAGCACAGGTGTAGAGTGGAAAGCTTAAATTGAGTGCTTGAGAGGTAAGAGAACTATCGATAAAAGCAGGTTTGTCGGTAGTTTTCTGTTATAGAGAAGAAATGGGGGCAGAGCAATGAAAACAATCCATAAAATTTCCGGAATTTTTCTGTGGTGTGTCGTTGGCGTGTTTCTTGGAAAGAGCGTTTATACGTATTATGACTACACAGCACACCCCGGTTTGTATGAGACGTGGTCTGCACCGTGGTATACAGGGATTCTGCGGGATGGCGTAATTGCGGCGGTTCTGATTGCGGTGACGCTGGCGGTTCGGTGGGTGATTCAAAGAAAAATGAGGAAGGAATAGAAGGCGATGATTTTTAAGAGACTTGGCTTGATGAGGAGTCGTTTTTACGGAAAGAACTGAAAGAATAAGAAAAGACAAAAGGACGAAAAACAATGGCAAAATTATATTTCCGCTACGGCGCGATGGGCAGTTCGAAATCTGCTAATATTTTGATGGTTCGCTATAATTATGAGGAGCGCGGGCAGTATGCTGTCCTGTTGAAGCCGCGGACGGACAACCGCGACGGAGAACATGAAATCAAGTCCCGCATCGGGCTGGAGGCACCGGCGGAATATGTGGATGAATTTTTAAAAGAAATTTCAGAGACCTGGAGTGCAGACAGCGGGGAATACCGGTATCACGGAAAGAAAGTGGATGCGGTTCTTATCGACGAGGCGCAGTTTCTTTCTCCGGAGGAAGTTGATACGCTTTCGGACATCGTGGATTTTTATGGGATTCCGGTTCTCTGCTACGGTCTGCGTGCGGACTTCCAGACACATCTGTTTCCGGGTTCGAGAAGATTGATGGAAATCGCTGACATCATCGAGGAAGTCCCAACGGTCTGCTGGTGCGGAAGACGGGCGCAGTGCAATACGAGATACGCAGACGGAAAAATCGTTCGGGAAGGCGCGCAGATTTTCCTTGGATCGAACGAGAGTTATGTGGCGCTTTGCAGGAAACATTATAAAGAAGGAAAGCTGTGGAAGGAAGATGAGTAAGATAACAATATATGAAGTACAGGAGAGAATGCCGCGGATGGAAACGCTGGTGGAACTGTGGGAAGCTTCCGTCCGTGCGACACATCATTTTCATCGTTAATAGGAGCTTCTTTTGCAACAACATCCATTCGTATCAGTTTATCAAGAATATCCACAAGAGCAGGTCCGCTGGAAACATTTGATTGCTGCAATATAATCTTTTCTGGGATAATACTCCGTTTTGCACCATGCTTTTTATCGCTGGGGAACATCAGAAAAAGGATATGGAAAAAAGCCGATGGAGATGTTTTTGATTAAAAAACTTTAGGAATAACAGCAGGGGAGAGTGAAATGAAAAAAATATTTTTAATGAGGCATTCCATCCCGGAAAAAGGGGATATGCCGAATGAGCAGATTCCTCTATCGGAAGAGGGAAAAGCGCTTGCTGTATCAAAAAGAAATATATTTTCAAATGTGGACAGATGCTTTTCTTCACCTTATCGGAGAGCAATGGAAACGGCTGAATTCATCGCAGATCACCCGGTCATTGTGAAGGAGCTGCATGAAAGAACGATCGGGGATGCCAGGGAGGATTTCTGGCTGAAACAGTATGAAGATCACGATTTTCGCAATCCGGGCGGGGAATCGTTAAATCAAGTGAAGGTGCGGATGAAAACCGCGATCGATTCTATCGTCGGACAGATGGAAGAAGGAGAAACAGCACTCGTGGTTTCTCATGCGACGGCGATCTGTGCATATTTGCTTTCTTACTGTGAAATTGAAGTGAAAGATGCGGAAAACAAAGTAAGAAAAATATCCTTCCATGGAAAAGAAATCCTGAATGGCAGATTTCAGCCGGCAGATGGATTTGAAATCCTTTTTGAAAACGATATTTTTTCGGATATTCGTGTTATGGGGAAAAAAGAAATGAACATAAAATACAATCATCTATGCATCAGAAATGCCGAAAAGAAAGACTGTGAACAGTTAGCCGCCTGGTGGAACGATGGAACCGTCATGGCTCATGCCGGATTCCCCAATGGACTTGGTACAAGCGCAGCGGAAATAGAAAAACAGATTGCCGACGACAGCGATGAAACCAGACGAAGACTGATCATAGAATATAATGATGTGCGAATCGGGGAAATGAGTTTCTATGTATTCGAAAATCATCGATACGAGATTGGAATTAAAATCTGTGAATCCGATTATCAGGAAAAAGGCATTGGAAGAGTTGTATTGAGCATGCTCATCGAAGAACTGTTCCGCATGGGAGCAAATGCCATTTTTCTCGATACCAACCTCAAAAACACAAGAGCACAGCACGTCTATGAAAAACTTGGATTCCGCAAAACGGCAGTTCATCACGATTCGTGGAAAAACCAGATAGGTGAGTTGGAATCATCCGTTGACTATGAATTGACAGCGGATGCATTTTGCAATCTGAAAGAAAGGCTGTGAAAGAAATGCAGGACAAGCAGAAAGAAAGCATGGCTAAAATCCAAGATTCTAATCTTTTATCAGAGGTGCCTGAAATGACAACAGACTGTCGTGATTTTATGCTGACAACAGAAAGGCTTATCATTCAGCCATATCGTGACAGTTTTTTAGAAGCATACTATACAGAATTTACAGATGAAATCACAAAATATCAATATCCAGACAGTTTTTCTGATATCAATGCGGCAGATGAAATCCTTTCTGGCTTTGTGAAAGCGATGGAACAGGGAGACATGCTGGAGCTGGTGATTCTTACACGGGACGGCGAATTTGTTGGAAGCATGGAAGTGTTCGATATAAAAGAAAAAACGCCGGAAGTTGGAATTTGGCTGAAAGAGTCCGCCCATGGAAAAGGATATGGCTATGAGGCTTTGCGGGGATTAATTGATGATTTAAATTCTACAGGGAAATATCAGTATTATATTTACGAAGTGGATATCAGGAATGCGCCAAGCACACATTTGGTTGAGAAATTTTGCTTTGAAAAGGTTGCGTGCGAAGAAATTACAACGAAGACGGGAAAGACACTCCATTCGCAGACATATCATATTTTTCGTTAGCAGGAAAGAATGAATTTTTCAATGCACTTACAAAGCCAGTAGCAGTATTGAAAATAGGAGAAGAATATTATATACTACTCATGAGTATACTACTCGTGAGTAGTATTTTTTAACAAAAGGTTTTCAGAGTAAGTGGGAGGAAGGATGCTTATGATTGGAAGACTGGAAGAATTAAAGCAGTTAGAAAAATTTTACAACAGTTCCAAGTTTGAATTTTTAACATTATGTTTTTCAGTAAGTCAGGATTTACAGAACCCGTAAAAGAACGGGCGGAAAGAGAAAATGCGGTTCTGTTGACAGTGGAAGATTTGTATTTGTGATAGGAAGTTAAATATCTCTGTTTTACTGGAACAAATCAGTAAAACAGAGATATTTTTATGCCGCAGGCGTACCAAATTTGATTCGAAAAATTTTTGGCATTGAGAACGAAGGACGGAGACGGTATAATGGAAGCAGAATTTTAACATCAGTAGACAAGAAGCCCCCCGCTTCTAAAGCGGTGGGATGAATTGTTAAAAGAAACATAACAGCAGTGGCGGGCGGAGAGAAATCGGTATCCTCCATTGACATGAGGTAAGTCACAGTCGAACTATTTTCGACATGTCAGACTCCGTGAAAATACCGACTGTGAGTTGAAACAACAGAAAAGGTATAAAACATGAGATATCAGATCAGAAATGCCAGAGTCCAGTTTGGCGCAGACACGATTTTAAACAGTGTGAATTTCGAAATTCACGACATAGAAAAAATTGCAATTGTCGGCAGAAACGGATGCGGAAAAACGACGCTTCTGCGGCTGATTGCCGGGGATATTGAGATGAGTAATCTGGACAGCGACGAGAGCTGCGGAATTACGATGAGCGGAAAACAGAACATCGGTTTTTTGCGCCAGATTAATTTTACCGATGGAGATGTGCCGGTAAGAGTGGAGTTGGAGAAGGCTTTCGCGGAAGTCTTTGCGTGTGAAGCGCGAAAAAAGGAAATCGAAAAGCTGCTCGCCGAGGCAGAAGATCACAAAAAACTGCTGGGAGAATACGACTATTTGGAGCGGAGAATGGAGAGTCTCCACGGATACAGCTGGAAACGGGATATGGAAACGATGTTTCAGAAATTTGGTTTTGCGCTCGAAGATCTGGAAAAACCGATCGGTGAATTTTCGGGCGGACAGCAGACAAAAATTGCCCTAATTCAGCTCCTCTTACAGCGCCCGGACATCCTGCTTCTGGACGAGCCGACCAACCACCTCGACATCGCTGCAGTGGAGTGGTTGGAAAATTATCTGAAAAGCTACGAAAATGCCGTTATCATTGTATCACATGACCGCATGTTTCTGGACCGCGTGATTGATGTGACGTATGAAATCGAATACGGTGACATCAAACGGTATCCGGGAAATTATTCGGCATTTGTGAAACAAAAAGAAGAAGCACAGATCAAACAGGAAAAAGACTATGAAGCGCAGCAGAAGGAAATCGAGCGTCTGACGGCGTGGATTGAAAAATGGAAAAACACACCGACAAAAGTTGCGGCCACCCGTTCGAAACGAATGGCGATCGAGCACATGGTAAAAATTGAGAAACCGCGGCGGTTTGACACGAGGACATTCCACGCCTTATTCCATCCGGTACGCGAAAGCTATACGGATGTGCTCACGATGAAGAAACTGAAAATCGGATACGATACCGTCCTGAGCGAGGTTTCGGCCGTCATCAAAAAAGCAGAACGGATTGTGATCATCGGAGAAAACGGAAAAGGAAAGTCGACGCTTCTGAAAACCGTTGTGGGCGAAATCAAGGCATTAGGCGGAAGCTATCAGTTTGGAAACCGCGTGGATTTTGCCTACTTCGATCAGCACCAAGCAGTCAACCAGAAATTCGACCCGGAGCAGACGGTGCTCGACTATTTCTGGAGTCTTTATCCGAACCTGCTTCGCAACGATGTCCGAAGCGCACTGGGAGCCTTTCTGTTTTCCGGTGAGGATGTCGAAAAGAAAATGGGGCAGCTCTCCGGCGGTGAAAAAGTGCGGCTGGAGCTCTGCCGGATTTTCTATACGAAACCGAATTTCCTGATCCTGGACGAGCCGACGAATCACATGGATCTGGCGGGAAAAGAAGCGCTGGAAAAAATGCTGACCAGCTACGAGGGAACCGTTCTGTTCGTATCGCACGACCGTTATTTCATCAACCAGGTGGCAACCGGCATTCTGGAGTTCGGCGAGAGCGACGTACAATTTTACGGAATGAATTATGCACAGTATCTCGAAGAAATCAAACGGCAGACACCGGGCAGAGAAACGGGAAATGCGGGAGGAATTGTACGGAAATCAGCCGACGTTCCGACACTGGATGATGTGTTTGACAAAAAGAAATATTATAATCCGGGAAAAATTCTGTCCCGCTTAAAACGGCAGCTCGAAAAATACGAGGAGCAGCTTGCGGAGAGTGAGAGCAGAATGTCAGAACTTCAACTGGAAATGATGGACCCGGAACTTTCCGCAGATTACGAACGGCTGATGGAGCTTCAGACGAAAATAGACGAAGAAAATCAGACACAGGAATCCCTGCTGGAACGCATGATGGAAACGGAACTGGAACTCGAAGAGATGGAAACACAGGACGAATAGAGAGGTGAGTACCATAGAAAAGATAGATCAGTCTAAAAATGGACTATCATGAAAATGAAGTTTTTCTCGTTTTAGGATATTCGGTTTGTTATATTTTGTAAAGTATTCTGCACCCATGACTGGTATGCATTCGTAAGCGGGGCTGAAATCTTTCGGATAAAAAAGTCAAATTTTGTTGACAACCCCGAAGACATTTGATAGTATTTATCAAGTAATGTAATATTCCATGAGGGAGTAGTTAGCACGAATGTGTGATTTGTCAACATTCTGATTATAAGAAAAGAGTATAATCTGGCAAATCTTAAATAATGAGACTCATGTATATCGATGAATCACCGGTGTATCGCATATCGGATGTTCCTTGATATACATGAGTCTTTTTTTGCGGATAATGAGTAAAACCTGCTTCTGTTAACGATACTATTTTGGAATATATGCTTGGAAAACAAAGGAGGAAAACATGGAAAATTTCATCAACAACGCCCCGTTTGCTCTTGTGCTTGTCTGTCTCGTCATCGGTTTTGTCCTGCTGATCAAAGGTGCGGACTTTTTCGTAGAAGGAAGCTCAAGCGCAGCAAAGAGACTGCACGTTCCGTCGATCATCATCGGACTGACCATTGTTGCCATGGGAACATCACTTCCGGAGACCGCGGTCAGTGTATCGGCTTCACTTACCGGCAACAACGAGCTCGCAGTCAGTAATGTCATCGGTTCCAATATCTTTAACCTGATGGTTGTCATCGGTGTCTGTGCCGTACTGACTACCGTAGAAGTCGCAAAGGAAACCATCAAAAGAGACATCCCGCTGTCCCTGATCTGCGCCGGACTTTTAATGGTTTTAGGAATCAGCGGACTCGGCGATAAATCCGGTATGATGCTCGGTCACCTGGACGGCGTGATCTTAATTGGATTCTTTGCAGGTTACATTGTCTACATGGTTCAGATTGCATTAAAGGCAAACCGCGAAGGAAAAAAAGTCGAAATTGAAGGCGGTTCCGACGAGGACATCAAGCTGCTTTCCGTTCCGAAGAGTATCGTGTTCATCGTCGGCGGAGCAGTCGCCATTGCAGTCGGCGGAGATGTGACCGTAGATGCCGCAGCGAGAATTGCGGGCGATCTCGGAATGAGCCAGACTCTGATCGGACTGACCATTGTTTCCATCGGAACTTCCCTTCCGGAACTCGTAACTTCTATCGTTGCTGCGAGAAAGAATGAAGTTGATATGGCACTTGGCAATGCGATCGGTTCTAATATCTTCAACATTCTTATGGTACTTGGCATTGCATCCGCAATCAGCCCGATGGCCATCATTACGGAAAATATAATTGATTTGTGTGTATTGATCGTATTCACGGTATGTGTATGGATTTTTGCAGGAACCAAAAAGAAAATCGGAAGAGTCGAAGGTTTCTGTATGGTCGCATTTTATGCCGCATATGCCATTTATATCATTATAAGATAAGGGGAATGGAAAATGGTGTTATTTCTAAAGGTGTTTCTTACCGAGTTCATCGCAGAGATGGGCGATAAGACGCAGCTCATGCTGATTGCGCTTACTTCGAAGTACAAGCTGAAAGACATTATCCTGGGAACCGCAGCCGCGATTCTGGTACTGAATGGAATGGCGGTTCTCGCAGGCGGCCTCGTCAGCGAATTCATTCCGGACTGGCTGATTAAGACGATTGCAGCACTCGCATTTCTTTACTTCGCAGCATCCACCATTTCCGGTGATGATGACGAGGAAGAGGAAGAAGGCGGCAAATCCAAAATTCGGTTCGCACCGCTCGCCGTTTTCTGTACGTTCTTCGTAGCAGAGCTCGGAGACAAAACACAGCTTACCGCAATCACCTTTGGTGCAAATGAAGGTATGGGATCCGCATTCGTTGTATGGATCGGATGTTCTCTCGGACTGTTCGCAGCGGATATTCTCGGAATGCTGGTCGGCTACCTCTTAAAGAGCAAGACACCGGATGGGCTGCTGAATACACTGGCGTTTGTCATCTTTTCAATTTTCGGTGTATACACACTTTACCAGGGACTGAAACTGATCAGCGCAAGCGTCTGTCCACTGCCGGTATGGCCGGTACTGATCGCAGCAACGGCTGTTTTTGTTGTTGTATGTGTCTGTCTTTTTGTGAAAAGAGAGAAGAAAAAAGCAAAATAAAAACTGCGTGCCGCATACTCATGATTTTGATGAGAAATGCGGCGCGTATTTTTTATGCGGCAAAATGAAAGTTTACCATTGAAGCATTTATAGGGTATAATATTTTGTAACTATTCAGAGCCCCATCTCGCCATATGAAATTCCAGAAAAATAGCTCATTCATGTAAACATGATTCGCGATTTTTCTTCCATTTCGCATGGCTCTGAATAGTTACAATATTTTCAAATCATTATTTACGAGGATGAAGGATAATAACATGTCTGATTTTAGTATCAACGAAATGCAGGAAATGCAGAAAGCGGGAAAAATGCGGACTGAAAAACAGAAGACCGGAATTGTATGGGATTCTCACAGGAGGACGAAAGTGAAAAACCGGAAGCTGCGTGGGAAAATCCTGTCCTTGTGATAGTCAGAGGGATCAAGTATAATGAGTCATATAAAATGTTGACGGGAGGGATTTGCATGGGAAGTTATCTGAATCCGGGAAATGAAGCATTTGCGGTTGCATTAAATTCTGAGATTTATGTTGATAAAACAGGACTGCTGACTTATACGAATAAAGTCATGAACACTCTGCAGGGATATATCTGCAACAGCCGCCCGCGGCGGTTTGGAAAATCAATTACGGCAAACATGCTCACCGCGTATTACAGCAAGGGCTGCAGTTCGAAAGAAATGTTTTCCGGGCTGGAAATCAGCAGGGCAAAGGATTTTGAAAAACATCTGAATCAGTATGATGTGCTCCACTGGGATATCCAATGGTGTATGGAACCGGCAGGCGGACCGGAGCGGATTGTTTCTTATATCTCAGAAAAAACGATTTCGGAGTTAAAAGAATATTATCCCCATATACTTCCAGAAGAAATCCGGTCACTGCCGGAGGCGCTGTCACGGATCAACGCGGCATCCGGGACAAAATTTATTGTGATTATAGACGAATGGGATGTTCTGATTCGTGACGAGGCGGCGGATCTCAAAACACAGGAAGAATATATCAATTTTCTGCGGGCGATGTTCAAAGGGACGGAGCCGACAAAATATATTCAACTGGCATATCTGACAGGTATTTTGCCTGTAAAAAAAGAAAAGACACAGTCGGCGCTGAACAATTTCAAAGATTATTCGATGCTGCATGCCGGGCCGATTGCACCATATGTAGGTTTTACAGAAACAGAAGTTCAAAAACTATGTGAAGTATATGGTCAGAAGTTTGAAGAAGTCAAACGATGGTACGACGGTTATCAGATTGGGAAATATCATGTATACAATCCAAATGCCGTTGTGAACCTGATGCTCGAAGGCGAATTCCAGAGCTACTGGTCCGGAACCGCATCCTATGAGGCGATTGTTCCGCTGATCAATATGGATTTTGATGGCCTGAAAAGTGCCGTAATCGAAATGCTTTCAGGAGATCATGTTCCGGTTGATGTTACCTCTTTTCAGAACGATACCGTTAGCTTCGCCAATAAAGACGATGTGCTGACGTATCTGATTCACCTTGGATATCTGGCCTATGACCGGACATTTAGAACTGCTTTTATTCCGAATGAGGAAATCCGTCAGGAATTGATTCTGGCAACGAAAAGGAAAAAATGGAATGAGTTGATTGTATTTCAAAAAGAATCAGAGCAGCTTCTGAAAGATACAATTCAGATGAATGGAAACGCAGTAGCAAAAGAAATTGAAAAAATTCACAGGGAATATACTTCTGTGATTCAGTATAACAATGAAAACTCACTCAGCAGTGTTCTGTCCATTGCCTATTTGAGTTCCATGCAATACTATTTCAAACCAATCCGCGAATTTCCCGCGGGTCGTGGATTTGCAGACTTTGTGTTTATTCCAAAGCCGGAGTTTCAGAATTATTACCCGGCGCTTGTTGTGGAACTGAAATGGGACAAAAGCGTCAGAGCAGCATTAGATCAGATCAGAGACAGAAAATATCCGGAGTCTGTTGCATGCTATGCAGGGGAGCTTTTGCTGGTGGGAATTAACTACAATGAAAAAACAAAAGAACATGAATGCCGGATTGAAAAGTATGAAAAATAAGGGCATATTTCAATTTCAGTTTACAGAGATAAGAGAGTATGGATAAGATAGAGATATATCATTATTTAAAAAGGCAAAATATAGCGTATGAAATTACGGAACATAAGGCAGTTTTCAATATGGAAGAAGCAGATGCTGTTGATTTGCCGTATCCAGAGTGGGGCGCTAAAAATTTATTTGTTCGCGACGATAAAAAACGTAATTATTATTTGATAACGATGAAAGGGAACAAGCGAGTAGATTTGAAAGCGTTTCGCAGGCAACGTGGTCTGCGTGCACTTTCTTTTGCAGCTGCGGAGGAATTATTTGATATTATGAAACTGATACCCGGTGCCGTTACGCCGCTTGGTATTCTAAACGATGCCGAACACAGAGTTCAAGTCTTCATGGACGTGGAATTTGTCGGAAATAAAATTGGTGTTCATCCAAATGATAATACAGCAACCGTTTGGATGCAGGCTGATGATTTAATGAAAATAATTCAGAAGCATGGAAATACTGTGGAATACGCATGTATATAATCGAAAGGTATTGCTAAAAAGTCTGAAAAAAGAAAAATTCACAAACAAAAATGGTTCTCATTCTGCACTAAATATATTTACCGAGTATTCCATGACAGATCCCGGTGATCTGGCGGAATATTTTGGCTTCACAGAGCAGGAGATATCTGCCCTCTGTGAAAAATATGAGATGAGTTTTGAAGAAGCAAAAACGTGGTACGATGGTTATCAGTTGATTGCGCATCGGCAGACTGGAGATGAAATTTATTCCATGTATAGCCCGAAATCTGTGGTAGAAGCCATGCTGCGCCACAAATTCGGAACCTATTGGAACCAGACGGAAACGTATGAGGCCTTAAAAATTTATATTCAAATGGATATGGATGGCCTGAAAGATTCTGTGGTTCGAATGCTTGCCGGTATCAATTATAATAAAAAAACGAAGAAACATGAATGTGTTATTGAAGTAATGCAAAAATAAAAACGGAAGTCTCATGTCTGCGCAGTAAGGGTGGTGGATATGGGACTTTTTGGTAAAGATAAATAAAATTTATGGAGGAAACAGAATGATTATTGATTCTTATGATATCAACAGCGAGCCGATTGTAAAGCTGGAGAATTTTTATGGGGAGAAGCAGCATCTGGTAAAAAAATGTATGGTAATTTTTTCAAAAGTAATATATGAATACATGCTTGAAAAATTCCCATGCCGACAGATTGCAGAAGTAAGAGCATGCAATGGAAATATACCGGTTTGGACTCTGCCATATGAGGAAGAAACGATTGCTTTCTACCTGACACCAATTGGTTCCGCTCTTGCAGCAGGAACGATTGCCGAAGTCAATCATTTAACAGGAGCATCCGTCTTTATCATGTTTGGCTCGTGCGGCAGTCTGGACAAAGAAGCAACCGATGGAAAGTTTATTCTCCCAACGGAGGCATACCGGGGAGAAGGACTGTCCTATTATTTTGCAGAACCGCAGGACTACATAAAAATAAAAAACACGGACAAACTGGCGGAATTTTTCAAAGAAAGGAAACTGCCATACGTTCAGGGGCGCGTATGGACGACAGACAGTATGCTTCGGGAAACGGTAAATCTTGTAAGAAAACGAAAAGAAGAAGGATGCATTGCCGTGGAAATGGAACTCGCAGGCGTTCAGGCGATCAGTGATTTTTATGGATTTGAACTGTATGATTTTCTTGTTGCGGGAGATGTGCTGATCGAAGGAAACTATGAAACGGATGGATTATCTGCCGCTAACCACGATCTGGACAAGCTGTTTCTGGCGCTGCAGATAGCGAAAAGTGTATAAAATTACAATGTTTGAGGAAAAAGAAATATTTCAGAGCCGTTTGCAGAAACTTTTAGATAATACGAAAGCGGGAATTATGTATGGAGAATGGAATGACAATGGGCGATTGCTTACGGACGAATAAATTAATCATTTTAAGAGGAAATTCCGGCAGTGGAAAAACAACTATTGCAAAGGAATTACAGCAAGTGTTCGGAAAGAATACAATGCTGATCTCGCAGGATGTTATCCGAAGAGATATGCTCAAAGTCAAAGACGGAGAAAATACAAAGGCGCTGCCTCTTCTGGAAGAACTTCTGCGATATGGAAGAAAACACAGCGAGATTGTTATTCTGGAAGGAATACTGAATGCGGAATGGTATCGTGCATTATTTGAGCTGGCAGTAGCTTTATATGGAAAAAATATATACGCATATTACTTCGACATCCCCTTCGAGGAGACCGTGAAGCGCCACAAAACAAAGCCGAACTGCAATGATTTCAGTGCAGAAGATATGCAGAGATGGTGGAACGAAAAAGATTATACATCCGTTCTGTATGAAACCAGAATAACGGCGGATCAGGACAGAGAAAGCATAGTTCGTGACATCTGTCAAAACATAATATCCAATGGAAAATAATTGCTTCGGACAGGGAATGATCTTTGTTCTGCCAGAGAAATATGATAAAATAGAAACAGAAATAAATTTTTGCAAGCCTGTCGGTGGTAAAGGATTTAGGAAGGAGCAGACCCATGAAATCAGTAATTTCCATTGGAAATCAGGATTTTATATCCATTAGAAAGAATAACTGTTTTTATATCGATAAGACGGATTTTATCAGGGAATGGTGGGACAATCAGGACAGTGTTACTCTGATCACACGCCCAAGAAGATTCGGCAAGACCCTGAATATGAGTATGGTCGAATATTTCTTTTCCGTAAATCATTCCGAATGCAGCAAATATTTTGAAGACCTTGTCATCTGGAAAGAGGAAAGATTTCGTAAGCTGCAGGGAACGTATCCGGTGATTTCCCTCAGCTTTGCAGATATCAAGGCAACCACATATGAGACTGCAAGAAGAGCGGTAATTCGTAAGCTGGTAAAATTATATAGTACTTTTGAATTTGTCAAATCCAGCAAAGTATTAAATGAAAAAGACCGCGCCTATTTTGATTCCGTTGAAGAAAATATGTCGGATGATGCGGCAGCAGTAGCTGTCAATTATCTGTCCGATTATCTGAGCCGCTATTACGGAAAAAAGGTGATTATTCTTCTGGATGAGTATGATACTCCTTTGCAGGAATCGTATATTCATGGGTATTGGGAGAATCTTACTGCGTTTATCAGAAGCCTGTTCAATTCCACATTCAAAACGAATCCCTATATGGAACGGGGACTGCTGACAGGAATAACAAGAGTCAGTAAAGAATCTATCTTTTCCGATCTGAATAATCTTGAAGTTGTAACAACAACATCGGAAAAGTACAGCGGCTCGTTTGGCTTTACAGAAGAAGAAGTCTTTCATGCGCTGGAGGAAAATGGGCTGTCCGATGAAAAAGGAACCGTCCGCTATTGGTATGATGGATTTTCCTTTGGAAAACGGAAGGATATTTACAATCCGTGGTCCATTACAAAATATCTGGACACGGGAGAATATGGAACGTACTGGGCAGACACCAGCGGAAATATGCTGATCTCCAATCTGATCCGTCGAAGTCCTGCAAAGATCAAGACGGAAATGGAAGATTTATTAAACGGCAGAGTGATCTGCACAGAATTGGATGAGCAGGTTATTTTTGAACAGCTTGGCAGAAAGCGGGGAGCCATCTGGAGTCTTATGCTTGCGAGCGGATATCTGAAAGTGGATCGGTACGAAATGGATAACCGAACAGGAAAGCGCCAGTATGATTTGAAAGTGACAAATCATGAGACAATGCTGATGTTTGAACAAATGATAGAGGACTGGTTTACAGAAGAAGATTCTGCATATGGCAATTTTAAAGATGCTCTGCTTGCCGGAGATCTGGATTATATGAACCAGTTTATGAATCAGGTAGCACTTCAGACATTCAGCAGTTTCGACACGGGCGGAAAACCATCAGAGGAACTCGAACCAGAAAGATTTTACCATGGATTTGTCCTTGGGCTGATTGTTGATCTGGCCGGAAAATACAGAATCACTTCCAACAGAGAAAGTGGATTCGGAAGGTATGACGTAGTAATGGAGCCATTGAAAGAAAACCTGGATGCGATCGTAATGGAATTTAAGGTTCAGAACACATCAAAAGAAAAGTCGCTGGAAGAGACGGTGGAGCATGCACTTCGTCAGATTCAGGAAAAACAGTATGACACAGAATTGCTTGCCAGAGGAATCGCAAAGGAGCGGATCAGGTATTATGGATTTGCGTTTCGGGGGAAGAAAGTGTTGATTGGAAATTAAAATGAGAGAAAATATGAAAATCAGAAAAGCAGAACTGAAAGACCTGTCCAGAATTGCGGAAATTTTCGTGTTCAACAACCGAATCAATTATTTCCCGATTTTTCACGAGGAGGCCTATTCCTTCGGTGAAATGCAGGTAGTCCCGATGATCGACCAGTACTTTAAGAAAGAAGAAATCTTAAACCGCATCTATGTCTACGATGATGGAATTATAAGAGGTTTTACAGAAATCAACGGAACCGAAATCTGTAAACTATACGTAGATCCATGTCTGCAGAACAACGGAGTCGGCCACGGGCTGATTACCTTTGCAATTGAAAAGTTTGACGCAGACCATCTATGGGCATTGGAGAAAAATACGCGTGCCATTGCGTTTTACAACCGCCACGGATTTCGGTGGACAGGAACGAAACAGCTGGAAGCAGGAACGACAGAATATCTGCTGGAATTAAGACGATGAGAGCACGACGTGTTTTCTGTCCTTCCTGCAAAAATTAAAGCAGGAGAAAACGGTCTTGTATTTTAACCGACTCAAGCAAGTAGCGAAGCGGATTGCGAATATCCGCTTTACTGAAGCAAAAATAGCCGAAAAGCCTGTTCTACCGTATCGGTCATATTTTCTGCCGCATTTTTCACATCCATAGCTTCTTCGAGTGAAACGACGCTCCGCAGAATCGGGAAAAAGGCATCAATTCCGGCGGCGTTGCATGCAGATGCATCTTTTGTAACACAGCCTGAGAACGCAAGGACAGGTTTGCCGTATTCTTTTGACAGTTTTGCAACTCCAATCGGCGCTTTTCCCATCACGGTTTGCCCATCGAGCTGTCCCTCACCGGTGATGACAAGATCAGCGTCTCTCACATCATCACGAAGTCGGGTTTCATCCAGTATGATCTGAATGCCGGGTTCCAGTGAAGCAGAAAGAAACGTCTGAAAAGCAAATCCAAGTCCGCCCGCAGCACCCGTTCCGGGAAATTCCGCGTCAACGTTCGGGAATGTTTTCCGGCAGAGTGCGGCGTAGGAGGCAAGCGATGTGTCCATACGTTTGATCATGACAGCATCCGCGCCCTTCTGCGGTCCGAAAACGGCGCTGCAGCCGTTGGAACCGCAGAGCGGATTCGTTACATCGCAGGCAATATGGAAGGTGCATTCCGAAAGTTCCGGCAGAACGTGATCTGCCGTAATCGCGGTAAGAGATTCCAGTCCGACAGCACCAAAAGGAACCTGTTTTCCTTCTGCATCGAGCAGTCCGAAACCGAGTGCCTGTAGCATACCAATACCGCCGTCATTTGTGGCACTTCCGCCGATTCCAATGATAAAGCGGTGGCAGCCATTGCGGATGGCATCGCAGATAACCTCACCGACACCGTACGTTGTGGCGTACAGCGGATTTTTCTCATCGCCGTGTACCTGTGTAATACCGGCAGCCCCCGACATCTCGATAATGGCGGTCTGCGTTCGGTCGATGATGCCATACGGGCAGATAACCTGCTTTCCGGCAGGACCGGTCACCGAAACGGAGACAAGCCGTCCGCCAAGACCTTCGGTCAGTGCCTGAACGGTACCTTCACCGCCATCGGCAAGCGGGCGCACAACCGTCTCCACCTTCGGATCGACACGATAAATCCCGGTGGCGGCCGCTGTTCCAGCCTGCAGAGAGGAAAGGCTTCCTTTAAAAGAATCAATTGCAATCACAACTTTCATCATTTTTCTCCTGATTTCAAATATTTTTCAATCCGACACTCATGCACCTTCGTCTTCTTATCATAATTAACACCAACCAGCAGAATATCCCCTGTATAAGATGCAATGGAAGCCGGGTAATGCTGTCTTTTAATCTGATCCAGTGCCGTTTTCGCATTCTTGTTCCATTTCAGTTCTACTACAAGCGCCGGAAAATCGTATCGGTATTCCGGCTTTGGCAGAAAGACAAAATCGGAAAAACCGCGCCCGGTCGGAAGTTCACGAATGGGTTTGAAGTAATATTGCATCGTACTTAAATAAGCAATCGTGAGGACACAACTGAGCGAATTTTCATTATGATACTGAATCACGGAAGTATATTCCTCATGGACCTTTTCAATTCCGGCAGCGACAGCATTTTCATCCATATCGAGCGTAGCATCTAAAAGATCCGCAGATTCCTGCTGGAAAGCGAAAAGTTCATTCCAATGATTGGAAGTCACCGCAGTCAGAAACTCCCTGCGGATTTCTTCGTTGGGAATATATGCCATCTGTGTCTGCTGATTGTAGGCAAGATAGCCCAAATGAATCAGCAGCGTCAGAACATCATCTTTATTTACAAAGCTGACCATGTCATTTTTAAAAGAGGTAACCATGACAGGAACTGCGGCGCCGGAAAGCATCTCCAGAATTGCTGTTTTCAATCCGTCAAAATCCATATTGATAAAAGGAACCATCGAATCGTATGTGCTCGTCTCCGACCAATAGCTTTGGAATGTCCCATCCAGAAGCAGACTTGTCACCGCGTTTGGATTGTATACATGGTAATTTCCAAGCAGATAGCCGTCGTACCATCGTCTGACTTCCTCAAAATTTTGTCCGTATTTCTGACAGAGAGCGGAAACTTCATCTTCTGTGAATCCAATATAGGAAGCCAGCGGGCCTGGATTCAGCATGGAATACTGATGAAAATTATTTAAGGCAGACTGCGTTTTCAATTTTTTGATCGGAAGAATACCCGTGAGAAACGCAAGCTGGATATATTTCGTCGGTTCCGTCCCTTTGAACATTCCACGAAGAAAATTAATGTAATCATCCTGAATTTTCTGGTTGGAGGCCTCATCACGAATCAGGACATCCCATTCATCAATAATAATCACAAATTTCTGTCCGGTCGCCTCTTTGATCCGGGACAGAGCGTCGGGAACGGTGGAAACTTCCGGCGGAAGCTGATCTGCATAGATGGTACGCAGCTCGGCCAGTGTACATTCTGTAATGTAGGCCACAATCTGTTCCGGATCGCTGACATTCGAAAGAAACCACTGGATATCCAGATGAATCACATCGTACTGGTTCAGATGCTTCTCAAAGTCTGCCGTCTGGCTGATCGCAAGGCCAGAAAACATCTTTCTGGAATCACAGCCTTTGCTGTAATAGGCCGCCAGCATATTTGCAGCAAATGATTTTCCAAACCGCCGCGGGCGGCTGTTGCAGATATAGCCCTGTATGGTGTCCAGAACTTTGTTGGTATACGATAAAAGTCCTGTTTTGTCCACATAGATTTCAGAATTGAGAGCAACCTGAAATGCACTGTTGTCCGGATTCACAAATCTTCCCATGATTTCACTTCCTTTCCGTTTTTTGATTATACCCCGATTTTACCATTCCCCCATCCAAATAGCAACGCACACCCCCGAAAATCCCGTAAAATCGCGGAAAAGAACCGATAAAATATGCTTTCCACTCTTGACAACGCTTACAGCCCCTAGTTATAATAAGGCATGAAAAACGATGACGAAGACAGTAGTCTGCGCGTGAACGGTCTGTGGAAAGCGAGCCGGGGATGGTGGGAGTCCGGTACAAGTAGCGGCAGGTGAACATCACTTCCAAGTTGCAGTTCTGAATCTGCGTACCCGGCGCATAAAATATAGAAAACCGGAGAGCAGTGGTAAGAAGTTGCCGGTTGTTCCCCGTTACAGGAAATGCATATGATAGTATGTAACAGGTGGTTACGATAAGTACAGCTTTCGTCCTATTACAGGGCGGGAGCTTTTTCTTATTTTACGCGAGCAAATCAAACGAGAAACTTAAGTTTCAGGAGGTACAAGCATGTACAAGAAAGTTTCAACCGACATGAACTTTGTCGAGAGAGAAAAACAGGTTGAGAAGTTCTGGGAAGACAATCAGATCTTCGAAAAAAGTATGAAAGTGCGTGAAGGAAATCCGTCCTACGTGTTCTATGACGGACCGCCGACCGCAAACGGAAAACCGCACATCGGCCACGTAGAGACCCGTGTTATCAAGGATATGATCCCGAGATACCGTACCATGAAGGGTTATCAGGTGCCGAGAAAAGCAGGCTGGGATACCCACGGACTGCCGGTAGAGCTGGAAGTTGAGAAAAAACTCGGTCTGGACGGAAAAGATCAGATCGAAAAATACGGCGTAGAGCCATTCATCGAGCAGTGTAAAGAGAGCGTATGGAAATACGAGGGAATGTGGGAAGACTTCTCCCATACCGTTGGCTTCTGGGCTGATATGAAAAACCCATACGTTACGTATCATAACGATTACATCGAGTCCGAGTGGTGGGCATTAAAAGAGATCTGGAAGAAAGGTCTTCTGTACGAAGGACACAAAATCGTTCCTTACTGCCCGCGCTGCGGTACCCCGCTTTCTTCCCATGAAGTAGCGCAGGGATACAAAGATGTCAAAGAACGTTCAGCCGTTGTCCGCTTTAAAGTAAAAGGCGAGGACGCTTACATCCTGGCATGGACCACCACACCGTGGACCCTTCCGTCCAACGTTGCACTCTGCGTCAACCCGGATGAGGATTATGTA
Source organism: Blautia sp. AM28-27 (assembly GCF_003480905.1). NCBI lineage: Bacteria > Bacillati > Bacillota > Clostridia > Lachnospirales > Lachnospiraceae > Blautia > Blautia sp. AM28-27. The sequence continues at coordinate 171,683 of NZ_QUJK01000004.1, read as the reverse complement.
AAAGTAACAAGCAAAGGATATACCTATTATATGGCAGCTGCTCTGGTAGACACCGTTCTCGGTGAGGGCGCTGAAATCCTGGAGCATTATCAGGGTAAAGATCTCGAGTTCAAAGAGTACGAGCCGCTGTTCCCGTACGCTGAGAAGAGAATCGGAAACAAAAAAGCATACTATGTAGTCTGCGATACCTACGTAACACTGACCGATGGTACCGGTGTTGTTCATATCGCCCCTGCATTTGGTGAGGACGACTCCAAGGTCGGTCACAGATACGATCTTCCATTCGTACAGTTAGTAAACGAAAAAGGTGAGATGACCGAGGAAACTCCGTGGGCAGGCACTTTCTGCAAGAAAGCAGATATGGCCGTTCTGCAGGCACTCGAGGACAAGGATCTTCTGTTTGATGCGCCGCTGTTCGAGCACAGCTACCCGCACTGCTGGAGATGCGATACTCCGCTGATCTACTATGCACGTGAGACCTGGTTCATCCGCATGACTGCAGTAAAAGAGGATCTGATCCGCAACAACAACACCATCAACTGGATTCCGGAGAGCATCGGAAAAGGACGCTTCGGCGACTGGCTGGAGAATGTTCAGGACTGGGGACTTTCCAGAAACCGTTACTGGGGAACTCCGCTTCCGGTATGGCAGTGTGAATGTGGCCATCAGGACTGCATCGGCAGTATCGAAGAACTGAAAGAAAAAGCCGACAACTGCCCGGATGACATCGAGCTTCACCGCCCATACATCGACGCAGTGACCATTAAGTGCCCGAAATGCGGTAAAGAGATGCACCGTGTACCGGAGGTTATCGACTGCTGGTTCGATTCCGGATCCATGCCGTTCGCACAGCATCACTATCCATTCGAGAACAAAGAAATCTTCGAGAAACAGTTCCCGGCACAGTTTATTTCCGAGGCTGTAGACCAGACACGTGGATGGTTCTACTCCCTGCTTGCAATTTCCACTCTGCTGTTCAACAAAGCACCGTACGAGAACGTTATCGTTCTTGGTCTGGTACAGGATGAGAACGGACAGAAGATGAGTAAATCCAAAGGAAATGCGGTAGATCCGTTTGACGCACTGCAGACCTACGGTGCCGATGCGATCCGCTGGTACTTCTACACCAGCAGTGCTCCGTGGCTGCCGAGCCGTTTCGCAGGCAAGACGGTCGTGGAAGGACAGAGAAAGTTCATGGGAACCCTGTGGAACACCTACGCGTTCTTTGTCCTGTATGCAAACATCGACAACTTCGATGCAACAAAATACAGTCTGGAATATGACAAACTGGCTGTTATGGATAAATGGCTGCTGTCCCGTCTGGAATCCACTGTAAAAGCAGTAGACGACAACCTGGCAAATTACCGTATCCCGGAGGCAGCAAAAGCACTGCAGTCCTTCGTGGATGATATGAGTAACTGGTATGTACGCCGCTCCCGTGAGCGTTTCTGGGCAAAAGGCATGGAGCAGGATAAGATCAATGCTTACATGACTCTGTACACCGCACTGGTGACCGTTGCAAAAGCAGCAGCTCCGATGATTCCGTTCATGACAGAGGATATTTATCAGAACCTCGTAAAGAGCATCGATGCAAGTGCACCGGAAAGTATCCATCTGTGCGACTTCCCGGAGGTACATGAGAACTGGATCGATCCGAAGATGGAAGAGGATATGGCAGACCTGCTGGAGATCGTCGTTATGGGACGTGCCGCAAGAAATACTGCCAATATCAAAAACCGTCAGCCGATCGGAACCATGTACGTGAAGAGCGAGTTCCAGCTTTCCGAATTCTACAAAGAGATCATCGAGGACGAGCTGAATGTCAAAGAAGTTGTATTTAAAGATGACATCGCAGATTTCATCAGCTACAGCTTCAAACCGCAGATGCGTACCGTAGGACCAAAATACGGAAAACTCCTGAACAAGATCAAAACAACCCTGTCTGAGCTGGATGGAAACAAGGCTATGGCAGAGCTCAAGAGCACCGGCGAACTTAAACTTGACATCGATGGACAGGAAATTGTATTATTAGAGGAGGATTTGTTAATTGACATGGCACAGATGGAAGGCTATGTATCCGAATCCGACCATACAATCACCGTTGTTCTGGATACCAATCTGACTCCGGAACTGATCGAGGAAGGTTTTGTTCGTGAGCTGGTAAGTAAAATCCAGACCATGCGTAAAGAGGCCGGCTTTGAGGTTATGGACAAGATCAGAGTATATGCAAAAGACAACGACAAGATTGTAAGCATCATGAAAAACCATGGTGATGAAATTAAATCTGAAGTTCTGGCAGAAGAAATCGTGACTGGAGAGACAAAGGGCTATGAGAAGGAGTGGAATATCAACTCCGAAAAGGTTACCATGGCAGTAGAGCGTATCTAAGAATACTTCTGGATGCGTTTCCACGACGATCGTTAATATAAAAATCAGCCTGCGAGCGGGGATGCAGACAAGCTCTCCGCTCGCAGACTGCTATTGAGGAGGACGCAGATGTTAAACGCCGAGTTCAACAAAGAAACTTTTAAGAACAGTGTCAAAGAAAACGTAAAAATGCTGTACAGAAAAAATCTGGAAGAGGCTTCCCAGCAGGAAATTTATCAGGCAGTCTGCTACGCAGTAAAAGACGTTATTATTGACAACTGGCTGAAAACCCAGAAAGCAATGGATGAGCAGGATCCGAAGATTCTGTACTATATGTCCATGGAGTTCCTGATGGGACGTGCGCTGGGAAATAACCTGATTAACCTGACTGCATACAAACAGGTACAGGAAGCTCTTGATGAGATGGGACTGAACCTGAACCTTCTGGAGGACCAGGAGAGAGATCCTGCGCTTGGAAACGGCGGTCTTGGCCGTCTGGCAGCATGCTTCCTGGATTCCCTGGCTACACTGGGATATCCGGCATACGGCTGCGGTATCCGTTATAAATACGGTATGTTCAAACAGCAGATCCGCGACGGTTATCAGGTAGAAGTACCGGACAACTGGCTGAAACACGGCTATCCATTCGAGCTGAAACGCCCGGAATACGCAAAAGAAGTAAAATTTGGCGGATACGTAGCACAGGAGTATGATGAGGCTACCGGACGCGTAAACTTCGTACAGAAAGATTACCAGTCTGTAAACGCAATTCCTTACGATATGCCAATCGTAGGATACGACAACGATGTTGTAAACACGCTGACCATCTGGGATGCAGAGGCTATTCAGGACTTCTCCCTGGATTCCTTCGACAAAGGTGATTACCACAAAGCGGTTGAGCAGGAAAACCTTGCAAAAACCATCGTAGAGGTTCTGTATCCGAACGACAACCATTACGAAGGAAAAGAGCTGCGTCTGAAACAGCAGTATTTCTTTATTTCTGCAAGCGTACAGAGAGCAGTTGCAAAATATAAAAAACATCACGATGATATCACAAAGCTGTATGAGAAGGTTACCTTCCAGCTGAACGATACTCACCCGACCGTAGCCGTTCCGGAGCTGATGCGAATCCTCATGGACGTGGAAGGCCTTGGCTGGGATGAGGCATGGGAGATCACCACAAAGACCTGCGCATACACCAACCACACCATCATGGCAGAGGCACTCGAGAAATGGCCGGTTGACCTGTTCTCCAGACTTCTTCCGCGTATCTATCAGATCGTAGAGGAGATCAACCGCCGCTTCCTGATCCAGGTAAGAGAGCAGTACCCGGGTGATGAAGAGAAAGTCCGCCAGATGGCAGTGATCTACGACGGACAGGTTCATATGGCCCGTCTGGCTATCGTAGGCGGCTATTCTGTCAACGGTGTTGCACAGCTTCATACCGAGATTCTGAAAAAACAGACCTTAAAAGACTTCTACGAGATGACTCCGGAGAAGTTCAACAATAAGACGAATGGTATCACACAGCGTCGTTTCCTGCTTCACGGAAACCCGCTCCTGGCTGACTGGGTAACCGAGTACGCCGGAGACGGCTGGATCACCGATCTGCCGAAGATCGAAAAGATCGCTAAGCTGGCAGATGACACCCAGGCACAGAAGGAATTTATGGAAATCAAATATAAAAATAAAGTCCGCCTGGCAAAATACATCAAAGAGCATAACGGTATCGATGTAGACCCGAACTCCATTTTCGATGTTCAGGTAAAACGTCTGCATGAGTACAAACGTCAGTTTATGAACATTCTGCACATCATGTATCTGTATGACCGCCTGAAAAAGAACCCGGATATGCCGTTCTACCCGAGAACCTTCATCTTCGGAGCAAAAGCATCCGCAGGTTATGAGCGTGCAAAAGCGATCATCAAACTGATCAATTCCGTTGGTGATGTGGTAAACAACGATCCGACCATCAAAGGAAAGATCAAAGTCGTATTTATCGAGGATTATCGTGTCAGCAACGCAGAGCTGATCTTTGCCGCTGCTGATGTTTCCGAGCAGATTTCCACCGCAAGTAAAGAGGCTTCCGGTACCGGTAACATGAAGTTCATGCTGAACGGTGCCCTGACTCTTGGAACCATGGACGGTGCAAACGTAGAGATCGTTGAGGAAGTTGGAAAAGAGAACGCCTTCATCTTCGGACTTTCCGCAGATCAGGTTATCGAATATGAGAACAACTACACCTACGATCCGATGAGCTACTTCATCCACGATCAGGACATCCACAACGTAGTGATGGATCTGATCAGCGGAAGATACTCAAACGGCGACACCATGATGTTCCGTGATCTGTATGACTCCCTGCTCACACCGAAGAATGCTCCGCGCCCGGATATGTACTTTACCCTGGCAGACTTCAAGTCCTATGCGGCAGCACAGGAGCGTGTTGAGGATAAATACAGAAATACTTCTGCATGGGCAAGAAGCGCGATCCTGAATACCGCACACAGCGGCAAATTCACATCCGACCGTACTATCCAGCAGTATGTAGATGATATCTGGCATCTGGACAAGATTACTGTCAGAAAGTAATCGGAATCAAATATAAGTAGTTAGGGGACACCTGCTTTTCCGGGAAAAACCGGAGGGGCGGGTGTTCTTTTTTTGATGACCGCTGGAAGGATCTGCATCCCGAAAAATGCCTGCAAAACAGGCATTCTTTTGACATTCTACGGGGAGTGTGGTACACTGTTCGTGTCTATGAACTAAAACAATCTGAAATGTATTGAGGTGAAAAGATTGGATAAAGCTGAATATCAAAGCCGGCTGGAAGAGCTGAACAGTCTGGTAAAAAAAGAGGACTATGAGGGGGCACTTGCAGTTGTAGAAGCCGTTGACTGGCGGCGTGTCAAGAGTCTGCGTACGCTCGGCATGGTAGCGGATGTCTATGAGGCGAACAAACGATATCCGGAGGCGAAGAAGATTCTGCTGATGGCGTATGACCGTTCCTCCATCGGAAAGGGCATTCTGTACCGCCTGGTAGAGGTCTCCGTAAAAATGAAAGACTTTGATGAGGCGATTGACTTTTACAACGAGTTTGAAGCAGTCGCACGTCACGATAATTCCCGGTATCTGCTGAAATACAAGATTTTAAGAGGACAGAAAGCGCCGCTTGAGGAGCAGATTTCCCTTCTGGAGGAATACAAAGAGCGGGAATTTACCGAGAGATGGGCATATGAACTGGCAAACCTTTACAGCAAAGCCGGAGAGACGCAGAAATGCATCGATGCCTGTGATGAGCTGATCCTGTGGTTCAGCGAGGGCAAATATGTGACAAAGGCAATGGATCTGAAAATGAAGTACGAGCCGCTGTCACCGTCCCAGCAGATCAAATACGAGCATCGTTTTGACTACAAAAAGAATGAAGAGCCGTCCGAGGATCCGGAAGCACTTGAAGTGCGGTTAGCCGGAGAGAGCGGAGCCGGTGAAATGGCTGCGACGAAAGAGCCGGCAGAGACGCCGGAAGTAAAACCGGTAAACGGCGGTGTGATGAGCCAGTATGTGGCCGGTGAAGAAGAAAAAGAAGCCGGTTCGCCGTACGAAGCATATGAGAAAACACAGCAGGCCGAGGCAGATGCAGAGCAGGTGCAGGAGTACGAAGCACTGCAGCAGACAGAGGAGCCGATCGAGGAGATTCCGGAAGAGCAGGCGTATGCAGACAGCACGCCGACGTACCTTGGAAATACGATCGATCTTCACGCAGAGCTTGCAAAGAGCATCCGCGATGTCTTCTCCTTCCGCGGAAAGAAACAGGAAGAGACGGCAGTCGAGGAAGAGACAAGCGAAGAGCCGGTACAGTACGAAGTAAAAGATCTGGAGCCGGAGCAGCTTGATGTAAACGTAGAGGTATCCCCGGATGCCAACACGACAATCAAGACAAGACCGCAGCCAAAACCGAAGGAAAAAGCCGAGCCGGTAATGCCGAAAGCACCGAAGCCGGAGAAGAAATACGAAGAGCCGGACCTCGAAGCACTGTTCCAGGAGACCGCAGCAAACCTGTCGGAGGAAGTTGCGGAGGAAGAAGCAGAAGAGCCAGTGGAACCGGCAGCAGAAGCCGAAACCGCAGAGCAGCCGATGGATCCGGAGTCCGAGACAGAGGCACGGGAAACGGCAGAGGAGCCGCAGGCGGAAGCTGAGCCGGAAGAAGATGCAGAACCGGCAGATGAAGCGGAAACCGAAGAGATCACAGAACCGGCGGATGAGGCTGAAACCGAAGAAGCTACAGAGCCGATGGATGAAGCTGAGATCGAAGAGATTATAGAACCGGCAGCCGAGGCTGAAATCGAAGAAGCAGAAGTTACAGAACCAGCAGTGGAAGCTGAAACAGAAGCAGCCGAGAAGGCTCAGGCGGAAGCCGAAATTGAGGAAACCGTAGAACCGGCGGAGACACCGTCCATGGATGCAACGGTTGTCATCGCGGATCTGAAACCGGCAGAGGAGACACGGCCGACCATCGATTTTAGTGAGCTTCAGGCAGCGCTGAACGCAGAAGTGCAGGAAGCTGAAAAAGCATCGGAAATCGAACTGCCGGATGAGCCGGAAACTGCGGAAGCAGAACCTGCTGACGAGCCGGAAAGCGAAACAGAGCCGGAAACTCCGGCCGAGACTGAGCCAGCCGATCCGTTTGAGCCGGCAGGAACCCAGCCGATCGAGATTACCCCGGAGGAAATCGAAATCGAAGTTCCGACCGAGCCAAAGCGTGAGCGCGTATCCGATGCGACGATCAACATGAGCATCGAAAAAACAACGGATGCCACCGTTCAGCTGATCCGCGACAACATTCCGGAAGGAACTGTTGCGAAATCGATTGAAGAGGTGCTCCGCGAGGAGACGCCGGAGGAGGCAAGACTCCGCATCCTGAACGACACCCAGCCGGATAAGCTGAGTGACGAGCAGAAAGCGCTGTTTACTTACTTTGCGAAAGTTCCAGGCATGGATATCCAGATTCTGGATGCAATGCATGGTGTTTATCATTACGCAGGCGACCGTACTTCCCGTCATGGAAACATTGCCATTATGGGCGGATACGGTACTGGAAAAACGAAGCTGTCGGAGGATCTCGTCCGTGCAATCTGTGCTGACTTAAAACTTCCGGCAACGAAGATGGCCCGTCTGGATGCATCTGTTCTGAACAAAAAGGACTGTGCGCAGATTGTTTCAAAGCTGGCGGGAGGTTTCCTCCTGATCGAGCGTGCCGGTCTGATGTACCCGGAGACGATCGAGAAGCTGTCGCAGGCAATGGATTTCCGTACCGACAGTCTGGTTCTGATCATCGAGGATGAGAAGGTCAGCATGAGAGGTCTTCTGCGGAATTACCCTGATTTTGCGAAGAAGTTTGAGACGGTCATTTCGATTCCTGTTTTCACGAACGACGAGCTGGTTACGTTTGCCCGCACGTATGCGCGTGAGAATGGATACAAGATGGACGAGATGGGTGTGCTTGCTCTGTATACACAGATTGGCAACAATCAGAAGGAGGGCGAGCCGATGACGATTTCACAGGTCAAAGATATGGTGGATCGTGCCATCGCCCATGCAGAAAAGGGAACCCGTAAATTCGGAAGACGCATGTCCAGAAAGCATACCGATGCGGACGACCGCGTGATTCTTTACGAGAAAGACTTTGAGTTCTAAATACATGGAGAATTTATGGAGAAAGTAAAACCGTGGCTCGGGGAGCCGCAGAATACAATAGCCGTACTGCAGAAGTACGGCTTTGTATTTCAGAAAAAGTATGGTCAGAATTTTCTGATCGATCCACATGTGCTGGATAAGATTGTAGCCGCTGCAGGTATCGGACCGGACGATTTTGTTGTGGAAATCGGACCTGGTATCGGTACGCTGACGCAGTATCTTGCGTATGCTGCGCGGAGTGTGTGTGCGGTGGAAATTGACAAGAATCTGATCCCGATTCTGGAGGATACGCTGTCGGATTATGATAATGTTGAGGTTATCAACAATGATGTTTTGAAGGTGGATCTGGCGGCGCTGGCGAAGGAGAAGAACAACGGACGGCCGATCAAGGTTGTGGCGAATCTTCCGTATTATATTACGACGCCGATTATTATGGGATTATTTGAGAATCATGTGCCGGTGGATTCGATTACGGTTATGGTTCAGAAGGAGGTTGCGGACCGGATGCAGACGGGGCCGGGATCGAAGGATTACGGGGCGCTGTCGCTGGCGGTGCAGTATTATGCGGAGCCGTATATTGTGGCGAATGTGCCGCCGAACTGTTTTATGCCGCGGCCGAAGGTTGGAAGTGCGGTGATCCGGCTGACGCGTCATGAGGTGATGCCGGTGGAGACGAAGGATGAGAAGTTGATGTTCTCCATTATTCGGGCGTCGTTTAATCAGAGACGGAAGACTCTGGCGAACGGACTGAAAAATTCGGAGCTGCTGCATTTTTCGAAAGAGGAGATTGAGGCTGCAATCACAGCCTGCGGCTGGCCGCTTACGATTCGTGGGGAGGCATTGAATTTACAGGAGTTTGCGCGGTTGACGGATGAATTGTGTAAATAGAGGGGACGCCTCGCCGTCGCCCGTCCGCCCTTGCGTGATGCGCATGGCAGCGGTGGAAAAGCGGGGGAAAAACGTAGAAAAAATGGAGGTCTTTCGACAGACACCGGCATTATTCGCCAGGAAAGCCTGATGCTTTCCCAGCTCAGAATGCCTTGAAATCTGGTGTTGAGCACCAGATTTCAGTCTCTCGAAAGGCCTCCATTTTTTCTGGTTTTTCCTGCCCGCTTTTCCAATGCTGCCATGCCGCATCACGCAAGGACGGACGGGCGGCGGCGAGGCTGGTAGTGGGGGCGGGAGGGGAGGTCTGGATCCGCCCGGATGGGCGGATCGGCGTGAGATTGTTGTGAGGAAGATGGGAGAAAATGAGAAAAAGGCATGAAAAAAAGCACCGTTGGCGAAACAGTGCTTTCTTTCATTTTTATTTTTAAAGGAAGGAGAGCCGATTTTCTAATCGGCAATATGAAAAAGAAAATTGTGTAAATAATGTTGGCATTCATTATTTATGCTTTTAGTATACGGGTAAATTATGTTGAAAGCGTGTTCATGTTGTAAAAAAATCATGAACAAATTGTGACTATTCAGAGCCATGCGAAATTTCAGAACAAATTGCGAATCATGCTTGCATGAATGAGCACTTTTTTCTGAAATTTCATATGGCGAGAAGCCACATCAAGATGCAGCGCAGCGGAATCGAGATGGGGCTCTGAACAGGGACTTATTTCTGAGTTACAGGTCCAGCAGCTTAAAGGTGGAAATTCCGAGGAAGTTCCGGGAGCAGAGGCTGATTCCGCCCATGAGGACGGAGACATCCTGCAGGTGAGCCGGGAGGACGTGGAGGTACCAGCGGAGGCGGTTCTGGATTCCGGAGGTGATTTCGTCGATCAGACCTGGGATGTAGTTGGTGAAGGAGCTGTTGATGACGATGACGTCCGGGTTGAAGGTGTGGAGAACCGTGTTCAGGCTGATTCCGATGTAGTGGGTGAAATCCTGCATTACTTTGCGGGCGTTGGGGTTGCCTTCCTGGTAATACTGGATGAAGCGTTCGACGGAGACGTTTTCTAAGCCTTCGGCGGCGGCAAAATCGTTCAGGACGGCGGCTTCGGAGATGTACTGTTCGAGGCAGCCGTGGTTGCCGCAGGGGCAGGGCCGGCCATCGGGGAAGAGGATGGTGTGGCCGAATTCGCCGGCGTAGCCGTTCTGGCCGGTGTAGAGTTCGCCGTCAATGAGGATTCCCATGCCGACGCCTTCGTGGATGTTCAGGAAGATCATATTTTTAAAGTGCTCTGCGCAGGCGGCTTCGCCGATGACGGAGAGGTTGGCTTCATTTTCTACGATGACAGGGACCTGAAATTCTTCTTCGAGGTAGTTTTTCAGGTTGGAGTGTTTTAGATCGTAGTAGGGTGTGAATAAAACGAGGTCGTCGCAGACGACGCCGTAGATTCCGATGGAGATTCCGACGAGGCCGCACGGGGTCTTGGGGAGGTCGGATTTGGTTTTGTGGAGGAGGGAAATCAGGTATTCCTCCAGGGAGAGGGATGGATCAATCGGGTATTCTTTTACAGTACATGATTTTCCCTTCAGATCTCCGGTGAGAATGGTGATCTTTTTTACGCCGAGATCGACGGCGATGATGGAACCGCAGCGATTATTAAAAGTAAGCAGAATCGGTTTTCGACCCATGGAAGTTTTTTCGGCGCTGCCGAGTTCTATGACGAGCTGGCGGTCGAGCAGTTCCTGGACGATGGTGGATACGGTTGCTTTTGTCAGATGCAGCATTTTCGCCAGATCTGCGCGGGAAAGCGGCGGATGGTTGGCGATTGCCTCGAGAACCAGGGCGCGGTTCATGTCTCGTATATATTCCTGATTTCCGGTACTCATAAAAAATCCTCCATTCTGCCGCATTGGCTGTACATCAATCTTAACATAAATGAGAGAGAAATGACAGGGAAAATCGGGGATGGGCAATACGAATAGAAAAATTAACGGAGAAAAACGATTTCTAGACAGAGTAGAGAGTAAGGGACAGAATTAGAAATAAAATATGTGATAAATACACAAATAAAATATAAAATAATTCTAAAAAATGTACAGATTCACAGAAGATTCACTGCACGTTCATAATCTGTTCATAATTAATTGGTATAGTTATCTCAGTTCCAAAAGAACAGCGTGTATGCAATCACTACACAATTAAGATTTTTTCATAATAATAGCCCAGGCGCCGAGAGGTTCCTGGGCACTCCTCGTTTTTGGGGAATTTTTGATCTTGGGACAGACGGAAATCTGTGTAGACAGGGTAGTGATCTTTTTCTTGACTTTTGCGAGAAGCAGCCTTATAGTATAAATATAATAACAATTACTGTTATCGAAAGACACGAAAGGAAAAGAACTATGTCAACACTCAAGTATAGCAGACAAAGAGAAAGCATCAAAGTCTGCCTTCAGGGACGAAAGGATCACCCGACCGCAGATATGCTCTATACCGATGTACGGAAAGAATTTCCCAATATCAGTCTTGGCACAGTATACCGGAACCTGTCTCTTCTTTCTGAATTAGGAGAGATCAAGCGTCTTACAACAGGAGATGGCCCGGACCGGTTCGATGGAGATACTTCCACGCATCACCATTTCATTTGCAGAAAATGTCACTGCGTGACAGACCTTACAATGCGTGACATCAGCGAAATCAAGAACGTAGCAGCGGAAAATTTCAGAGGTACGATCGAAGATTACTCTGTGAATTTTTACGGCATCTGCGAGAACTGCAAAAATCACCCGGGGAACGTATAGCATCCCCAGGAAGAAAGAAAAAATTAAAAATAGGCATTGACAAAAAGGGAAGCTTATGTTAAAGTAATATCAGTAACAGTTACTAATATCAAAAATAAAAAACTGTTATAAACCACAAAATTGGAAATGATAAAATTAAATACACAACAAAAAGAAAGGAAAGAAAGACTATGAAAAAATTTGTATGCAGCGTATGTGGATATGTTTATGAAGGAGCAGAAGCACCGGAAGTCTGTCCGATCTGTAAAGCACCGAAAGAGAAATTTATCGAGCAGGGCGAGGATCTGACCTGGGCAGCAGAGCATGTAGTTGGCGTAGCATCCGATGTTCCGGAAGATATCAAAAAAGACCTGAGAGCCAATTTCGAGGGCGAGTGCTCCGAGGTTGGTATGTACCTGGCAATGTCCAGAGTAGCATTCCGCGAGGGATATCCGGAAGTAGGTCTGTACTATGAAAAAGCAGCTTACGAAGAAGCAGAGCACGCAGCAAAATTCGCAGAGCTTCTCGGCGAAGTCGTAACCGACAGCACCAAGAAAAATCTGCAGATGCGTGTAGAGGCAGAGAACGGAGCAACCGCTGGCAAAACAGATCTTGCAAAACGTGCCAAAGCCCTGAATCTCGATGCAATCCATGACACCGTGCATGAGATGGCAAGAGACGAAGCTAGACACGGAAAAGCATTCGCTGGTCTGCTGGCTAGATATTTTGGTAAATAATCAGGAAACCTTTTTGGGGGGCGGAATAAAATCTGCCCTCCTTTTTCCGTTGTTTACAATTTTTACTTGGGATTGCGAACTTGTTTCGAATTACCTGTTGTTTACAAATGAACATAGAAAGAAAAAGCGAGGTTTTCACCATGGAAAAACAGACAGGCTGTGTCCACATCTACTGTGGGGATGGAAAAGGAAAGACGACTTGTGGTATGGGACTCTGCACGCGTGCGGCAGGGTATGGATACCGTGTTTTGATTTATCAGTTTATGAAAGATAACAGCACGAGCGAGCGGAAGGTGCTCTTGCTGTCGCCGAATGTGACGTTTGTGCCGGGGCAGGACAAGATAAAGTTTTCGTTTCTGATGACACCGGAGGAGAAGGCAGAGCAGAAACGGTATTATGAAGAGCAGTTTCAGAAAGTGACAGAAAAAGCAGTTCAGGAAGAATACGATGTACTGTTTCTGGACGAGCTGGTTTATACGATTGGAAGCAAACTGTTTGATGAGCAGCTCCTTCTGGATTTTCTGGATCACAAGCCGGAGAAGCTGGAAGTGATTCTGACAGGGCAGGGACCATCGGAGGCGCTGATTGAGCGGGCGGACTATGTTTCGGAGCTGAAAAAAATCAAGCATCCGTTTGACAAGGGTCTTGCGGCAAGAGATGGAATCGAGCGGTAACGCTGAAAAAACAAGAAAAAAGATACTGTTTTGCGGGGAAGATGATTCCATGCAGAACAGTATCTTTTTCTTGATTTTGCGGGCAATGAACCAAAATCTGTGATGGAACAAGTTTCTGGTGATTGCCGCGATAACCTGAGAAGTATCTGGAAGCCGCTGTAAGACAGAAAATAACGTTATTATTTCGCACCGCGATCCGCAATCATTTTCGTGGATTTCTTCACGCAGTACAGACATGTCGGTGCGATATAGCAGCAGGCGGCGAGCCACGCAGCCTGATCCGCAAAGCAGATTGCGGTGAAGCCAAACGCACCGACAAATCCCAGGCAGACAATCGTTCGTGCCAGCATCTCCATTACGCCGGAGAAAACGGCTCTTCCCGAGTAGCCAAGTCCCTGCGTTACCATACGGCAGACATTCAAAATACCAAGCATCCAGTAGAAAAATCCGAGGCAGCGCAGATATTTTGCCGAAGCGTTGATTGCTTCAAAAGCAGAGCTGACAATAAAGAGCTTTGTCAGCGGCCGTCCGAACAGAATCATGATGACACCCGCAAACGCACCATAGCCGACACCGACAAGCACACCCTGGCGGAGTCCCTGATGGATTCGCTTTGACTGGCCGGCTCCGAGATTCTGACTGCAGAAGACGGAAGCCGCGGTACTGATCGCATCAAACGGGCACATCATAAACTGTTTGATTTTCATAGCAGCTGTGAACGCCGAAACATAAACACTGCCAAGTCCATTATTCGCTGACTGCATTACCATACTGCCGATTGCCGTGATCGAAAACTGCAGTCCCGTCGGAATGCCCATTGCGAGGAGTTCCTGCGCGGCATCCTTTCGCAGAGTGCGGTTTTCCTTTGTCGGAAGCAGGAGCTTTACCTTACGGGAAATAAAAAACAGACATAAAAGTCCGCTGATCGCCTGGGCGGAAATCGTCGCAATCGCCGCGCCTGCGCACCCCAGATGCAGAATGATAATACAGAACAGGTCGAGGAAAATATTCAGAATTGCCGAAAATGCCAGAAACAGAAACGGTGTGCGGCTGTCCCCGACGGCGCGCAGGATGCTGGAAAGATAATTGTACAGAATCGAAAACGGAATTCCGAGGAAAATCACAAGCTGATATGCGTAAGCATCCGCGAAAATATCGGACGGAACCGACAGCAGGTGCAGAATCGGTGCACAGAGTAAACTGCAGAGTGTGGTCAGAATGGCCGCAATCAGGACAGCAAGTGCAGCACCATTAAAAATATAATCGCGCATTTTATCAAGCTTTCCGGCGCCGAAATACTTGGCAACCGGGACACTGAATCCCGTGCAGCTTCCCATACAGAAGCCGAGCACCAGAAACTGTACACTGCTGCTTGCACCGACGCTGGCGAGTGCCTCCGGGCCAAGTGCCTGGCCGACAATCGCCGCATCAATGATGTTATACGTCTGCTGCAGCAGATTTCCGATGAGAAGCGGAAAGGCAAACGAGAGCATCAGCTTTACCGGATTTCCCTTTACCATAGATGTTGCCATAAAAAACGCCTCCCCTGCTTAATATGCACGTGAATTATAAACGAGCGCCGTCTTATTCAGGTTCTGGATCATGAAATAGTCGGCAACGAGCTGGCCAATTCCGCCGGTCAGGTAGCCGAGCAGCGTCCACAGAAGAATGGCGGAACCGTTTTCCTCAATCATCACACCGTAGCGGTCGTAGGATTCGCGGTACATGCGGTTCGCTTGTTTGTAACGCCAGTAAACGCCGTAAATTCCACAGGTAACCCAGGACAGAAGCAGCACGATAATGTAGTTTGGGCTGTCTTCGCCGTCACCGTAAAAGATGGTGTTCAGGTCTTCCACATAAACATACCAGAAGTAGATCGAGTAGAGTCCGCACGTCAGAAATGTGAGCAGAAGATAGAACCAGAAACTGCGGTTGTCTTTTACATTCATTTGTAAATACCCCCTTTAATTAAGATAGAACCATTGTAGCACGCGCCCGAGAGAAGGGTCAATAGAAAGGAGCGGGTCGTGGTAATAAATGCGCCAGGCATAAACGGCGAGAAGCAGCACGACAAGCACCGTAATGATCCCCTTTTTAAAACGCCGAAGTCCCGCCGTCTGTTCCGGCCCGAAGAAGAGCCATATCCCTGCGGGCAGTACGGCATAGACGAGCGGATGCATCCGAAATGCCGCCCGAAAATGACCGGAGAGCATTAACAGTACCGCGCGGCTCATTCCGCAGCCCGGGCAGGAAATGCCGGTGGAAAACCGGATCGGACAGCCGATGCCTGTGAGGGTGATGAAGGCGACGTAAACGCCGAGGAGCAGGCAGAAGAAAAAGAAATCGCGGCAGCGTTTCTTCAGAAAAGAAAGATACGCGCTGCCGCGGCCGGGATCACGTTTCATGGAGTTTGGTGACGGCGTATTCATATAAAGCCTCCTTGCGCTCGCTGTCGGTCGTGAGAAAATGCGAGTACAGAACGTCGATCATAACGAGAATCGGGAACTGCGGAGAGATTGCGCCGCCGTTTTTCAGATGCTCTTTGACCGCAAGCAGCAGGACTTCATCGCAGAAGGCATCGTAATCGCTGGAGCTGCGGGAAGTAAAGAGAATGGTAGAGGCTCCCTTTTCCTTTGCGGCTCCGAGCGCACGCAGCACCTCCGGTGTCTGTCCGCTGACGGTAATGCCGATTGCAGCGCAGCTCTCATTGAGCAGAACGGCATTCATTTTCATGATGTGAATGTCGGTAATTGCTTCAATATCCACGCCTGCAAGCATAAAACGCAGCTTCATTTCCTGGGCGGAAAGTCCGGAGCTTCCAAGACCGTAGACATACACCCGACGCTTCGAAGTGAGAATATGGCAGATGCGGTCAATCTGCGCGCGGTCGGCGAGCGAGTAGCTTTTATTCAGCAGCTCCTGATACGTATTCAGCACCTGTTTGATGTGATCGTCCGTGCCAGGCAGTGCGGCGTTCAGGCCTTCCTGGTAACGGTAGACAAATTCGCGGTAGCCCGTGTAGCCGCATTTTTTCGCAAAGCGGGAGAGCGAAGCCTCCGAAACATAGAGCAGTTCCGAAACGTGGCGCGCGGACAGATCCGACTCGTCGGTATTATGAATAAAAAAATCTGCTACCGTCCGTTCCAGGGGAGTGAACGAGGGATAGACAGACTCAATGACAGGAATAATCGATTTTTCAAAGTGTTCCATGGAACGTAAGTCCTCCTGGTATCTGTAAATATCTGAAAAAAATTCAGATCAGTTCTTGCTTTATTGTATCACAGGCAGAGTGGTGAATCAACTTTCAATTGTGTGTGAATTGCACGGGAAAGCGGGCGGAAAAATGGAAAGAACTTTAATGACGTGAAAGTAATTTCTAAAATATAAAAATAGTTGAAAATAAAATCAACATAAATTATAATCAGAACAGATCAAAGAAAGAAGGCAAGACAATGATTATCAAAAACGGACGCGTATTTCAGGAAGACGGAACGTTTGCGGAAAAAGATCTTTATATAGAAGGAAAACGTTTCGTTTCCACAAAAGAAGAAGTGATCGATCAGGAAGTGATCGATGCGAAAGGCATGATGGTTCTGCCGGGACTGGTTGACGTACACAGCCACGGCGCTGCCGGACATGATTTTTCAGACGGAGACGTGGAAGGTTTAAAAGAGATCCTGCGCTACGAGAAAGCGCACGGCATCACCTCTTACTGCCCGACATCCATGACACTGCCAAAAGACGATCTGCTGAAAATCTTCGGAACCATCGAAGCAATCAAAGATGAGCCGGAAGCAGAAGTGATCGCCGGCGTCAACATGGAAGGACCGTTCATCGATCCGATCAAAAAAGGCGCACAGGCAGAGGAGAACATCGTGGCTCCGAACGCTGAGTTCTTCCGCGCATGCAATGCGGCGAGCGGCGGAAAAATCCGTCTCGTGACACTGGCCCCGAACATGCCAGGTTCTCTGGAATTTATCAAAGAAGTTTCCGATGAAGTCATGGTTTCCATCGGCCACACCACAGCAGATTATGACACGGCGCTGGCAGCCATGAAAGCAGGTGCACACCATGTCACCCATCTGTACAACGCAATGCCGCCGTTCGCACACCGCAACCCAGGTGTCATCGGCGCAGCATTTGACGATTCGGAGTGCCGCATGGAGCTGATCTGCGACGGCTATCACATTCACGGTGCTGTTGTCCGCGCGACCTTCTCCATGATGGGAAGTGAGCGCATGGTTCTCATCAGCGATTCCATGATGGCAACAGGAATGCCAAACGGAA
Source organism: Blautia sp. AM28-27 (assembly GCF_003480905.1). Taxonomy (NCBI): domain Bacteria; kingdom Bacillati; phylum Bacillota; class Clostridia; order Lachnospirales; family Lachnospiraceae; genus Blautia; species Blautia sp. AM28-27. Next base: position 154,267 of record NZ_QUJK01000004.1, on the reverse strand, counting down.
CGTATTCCCTCGGGGGACAGGCTGTCTGGATGAAAGACGGAAAAGCAACCCTGACCGACGGTGAGACCATCGCGGGTTCCGCTACGAACCTGTACGACTGCATGAGAAAAGCAGTTTCGTTTGATATTCCGCTGGCAGATGCCATTTTTGCGGCAACAAGAAATCCGGCACAGAGCATCGGTATCTACGATGAAGTAGGATCCATTGCACCGGGCAAAAAAGCGCATGTACTTCTGGTGGACGACGAACTGAACCTGAAACAGGTTATTATGTAATTTATTATATAGAAGAAATTTGGAGGAAAAACAAATGTTATTAATTGAAGCAAAAGATTACAATGATATGAGCAGAAAAGCAGCAAACATCATCTCCGCGCAGGTGATCATGAAACCACACGCAGTGCTCGGCCTTGCAACCGGATCTACCCCGGTCGGCGCTTACAAACAGCTCGTTGAGTGGTACAACAAAGGCGACCTTGATTTCGCAAATGTCACCAGCGTAAACCTGGACGAGTACAAAGGACTCTCTCCGGAGAATGATCAGAGCTATCGTTACTTCATGAACACCAACCTGTTCAATCATGTCAACATCAACAAAGAGCGTACCTTCGTTCCGAACGGACTGGAGCCGGACAGCGAAAAAGCATGTGCAGCATACAACGAAATCATCCGCAGCGTCGGCGGCATTGACCTGCAGCTTCTTGGACTTGGAAACAACGGCCACATCGGATTCAACGAGCCGGGCGCAGCATTCGAGAAAGAGACACACTGCGTTGACCTGACCGAGAGCACCATTCAGGCAAATAAACGTTTCTTTGAAAAAGTAGAGGATGTTCCGACCCAGGCATACACCATGGGAATCAAGAACATCATGCAGGCGAGAAAAGTTCTGCTGATCGTCAGCGGCGAAGGAAAAGCAGAGATCCTCGACAAAGTTCTGTACGGACCGGTTACTCCGCAGGTTCCGGCTTCCATCCTGCAGCTTCACAACGATCTGACAGTTGTAGCAGATGAAGCAGCAATGTCTGTGATCAAAGCAAACCACAGATAATTGTTACGATGAATGAAAGGTCCGCCGAATGGGGAGAATATGAAAAAATCCCCGTACGGCGGGCTTTTTTGCGGTTTACAAATTGATGTAAATGTGTTAGCATAAAACCAGTGCATAAAAACAAAACACAGTGACGAAGAGAGTACATCTGCATGTGCGAATTTACAGAGAACACCCCCGAAAACTATTCCGGTTTTGCAGGCTGAGAGGGGAGGAGGAGCGGCAGATCGAACATGGCTTCCGAGAGGCGCACCGAACCGTGAGAACAACAATCTGAAACGGTAAGGCTGCGACAGGTTCCGCCTGTTACAGCGGAGAGGTATAGCACATGTACCTGCAGAGGTTTCTGCCGTGAGGCAGGGACGAAAAGAAGTGGTATCACGGGTAAACAAACCTGTCTTCTTCCGACTACAAGAGAGCGGAATAAGGCAGTTTTTTTATTTGAAAGGAGAAATGAAAGCAATGGAAAAAATCAGACCAAAATATTATATCACCACGGCGATTGCCTACACATCCGGCAAGCCGCACATCGGAAACACCTACGAGATCGTACTCGCGGACAGCATCGCCCGCTTCAAACGTCAGCAGGGCTACGATGTATTCTTCCAGACCGGAACCGATGAGCATGGCCAGAAGATCGAGCTGAAAGCAGAAGAGGCAGGTATCACGCCAAAAGAATTCGTAGACAACGTATCCACCGAGATCAAGAGAATCTGGGATCTGATGAATACGTCCTACGACAAATTCATCCGTACCACCGACGCCGATCACGAGGCACAGGTACAGAAAATCTTCAAAAAACTGTACGATCAGGGAGATATCTACAAAGGATATTACGAAGGTCTTTACTGTACACCGTGTGAATCCTTCTTCACCGAGTCCCAGCTCGTAGACGGAAAATGCCCGGATTGCGGACGCCCGGTTACGCCGGCAAAAGAAGAAGCATATTTCTTCAAGATGAGCAAATATGCACCGAGACTGATCGATTATATCAACACTCATCCGGAATTCATCCAGCCGGTTTCCAGAAAGAACGAGATGATGAACAACTTCCTTCTTCCGGGACTGCAGGATCTCTGTGTATCCAGAACCTCCTTCACCTGGGGAATCCCGGTATCCTTCGACCCGAAGCACGTTACCTATGTATGGCTGGATGCACTGACCAACTACATCACTGGAATCGGTTATGACTGTGACGGAAACAGTTCCGAGCAGTTCAACAAGCTGTGGCCGGCAGACCTGCATCTGATCGGAAAAGACATCATCCGTTTCCATACCATTTACTGGCCGATCTTCCTGATGGCACTTGATCTGCCGCTGCCGAAACAGGTATTTGGTCATCCGTGGCTGCTGCAGGGCGACGGCAAGATGAGTAAATCCAAAGGAAACGTGATTTACGCAGACGATCTGGTAGACCTGTTCGGCGTAGACGCTGTCCGCTACTTCGTTCTGCACGAGATGCCGTTTGAGAACGACGGTGTCATTACCTGGGAGCTGCTGGTTGAGCGTATGAATTCCGACCTTGCCAATACTCTTGGAAACCTGGTAAACCGTACCATCTCCATGAGCAACAAATACTTCGGCGGCGTTGTGACAAAGACCGGCGCAGCAGAAGAGGTGGATGATGATCTGAAAGCAGTCGTTACCGCAACAAAAGCAAAAGTTGCTGCAAAGATGGAAGAGCTGCGTGTGGCAGATGCAATGACTGAGATCTTTGGTCTGTTCAAACGCTGCAACAAATACATCGACGAGACGATGCCGTGGGCACTGGCAAAGGATGAGGCAAAGAAAGACCGTCTGGAAGAAGTTCTGTACAACCTGGTAGAGAGCATCACCATCGGCGCATGCCTGCTCGAGTCCTTCATGCCGGAGACTACTGAGAAGATCCTGGCTCAGCTGAACGCAGAGAAACGCAGCTACGAAGAGCTCGATCAGTTCGGACTGTACGTATCGGGCAATAAAGTAACCGATCAGCCGCAGATCCTGTTCCAGAGACTCGATGTCAAAGAGGTAATGGAAAAAGTAGAAGTGATCCAGGCAAAACAGAAAGCTGCTATGGCTGCTGCATCCCAGGAAGAGGAAAAAGAAGAGGAAGCAGTGATTGACCTTGAGCCGAAGGAAGAAATCACTTTCGAAGACTTCGGAAAAATGCAGTTCCAGGTAGGTGAAATCATCTCCTGCGAGCCAGTCAAGAAATCCAAAAAACTCCTCTGCTTCCAGGTCAAAGTAGGAAGCCAGGTAAGACAGATCGTCTCCGGAATCAAAGCATATTACAAACCGGAAGACACCATCGGAATGAAGGTTATGGTTCTCACCAACCTGAAACCGGCCAAACTGGCAGGAATGATGTCCGAAGGAATGCTGCTCTGTGCAGAAGACGCCGAAGGCAACGTATGCCTCATGACCCCGGAAAAAGCAATGCCGGCGGGTGCGGAGATCTGCTGATGGATTAAAAGAAAAATAGAGTAAATAGAGAAATCCCTTTCCATGCGTGATGTGTGGGGAGGGATTTTTTGCGTTTTAAAAAGTTAAGGAAAACGTCATATAAAGATTCTGAATCTTATGATAATATAATGATAAAGAGAGAATATTTGAACGGGTTTATCGAATATGACAACAGGAAGGAGGAGCGTTGTATGAGAAAAATGCGGACGTTATTTCTGGTTTTACTTTGCTGCGGACTGTCATTGTATGCGGGGGTATCTTATGTGAAGGCAGAGGAAAAGGTTCCTTCTGATTACGATGCTTATTTGCAGGAAACAGGGATGCCAGAGAATGAGATACAAAAGCTGGATGAGCATGTGAAGCAGTTTATCGTCGATGATTTAAAAAATGGGGATGGAAAATTTGAGTATATGAAAATCGATGTAGGAAAACAGGCGATGAATGGAAGAGAGGAAGATTTCGAAGGGATTGAATTTTCTGCATCAGCCTTCAAAAATGGTTCGACGATTTATGTTTATCCAACGTATGAATTCACAGAGGATAAAAAGCCATGTGGAAACGACAGCTTTTCGTTTTTGCTGGGAGAGGCGATAAGACCGTATAAATTTGGCGGAACCTTATGGTACAAAAACAGCAAAATGAACGACTGGGAAGTCAGTGGAAATCTTGTCGCAAATAATCAACAGCTAAACGGCGCCAGCTATTCCGGAAGCCAGTTGGGAACATCAAATTCTGCAATGAAATTTATGGGAACCACATATTGCCATGCTACAGTGGGGACGGGGGATGATAACAGAATTTTGATGGGGTATTCGTATCAGCCGAAGAAAGCAAGGGTTGAGTTATTTGGATGGGAGCTTTCAGGAAGGCAGATGATTTTTGTGCTGGCGGGAGGAATTGTTGTGGGGATCGTATGGTGGTGGAAAGAGAAAGTTTTAAAATAAGTGTCGAACGTAAAATACAACCAAAAAGAAACACTATAATATAACCGAAGAGAGTAAATTTGTTGTTGAAAGCTGATTGTGAAGAGGATATAATAAAAATATGGGTGCTATCAAAACGGTAGGCGGTTAGTCCTTCGACAGAGGGTTGCTGAGTGCCGGTGGCACTCGTTTAGCAACGACCGAAACGAAGTGTAGACCTGTGACCCTCTGATTACATAGAAACTCGAAAGAGAATCTTTTGAAAGGAGGGCTAAGCCAATGAGTATTATGGACTTTCTTGCAGTAATGAGCTTCGGCTTAACCTGCTTTAGTATCGGATATACGCTTGGCAAGGATAACAATAAGACACAAAAATAACCGCCATACAGTCTGACAAACGTTGCGGTTATTTTTGCAAACTATATCGGACTAACCGTCTACCGGTAGCACTCTTTTTCAATATCATAGTATCACGCTTTTGTGAAAATGTCAAAAGTTCTTTTTGCTTTGTTTTGAAAAAAGTTTGGATGAGGAGATGAAACCAGATGATCTATGCTTACGATAAATTATATCTTTCTGTTGCTCAAAAAAATCTTGCCTGCATGCTGGATTATATGGTGAATAATTTAAAATATCCATTGGAAACGGCATGGCAGTGGTTTTGCATGAGTAATACAGCATCGCGGTTTGAAAGAGGTGACTGCTCTATAGTGGCTGGAAGATCGGGAGTTGAGATTGCATATGAAGTATTAAGGGAAACTGGAAAACCACATCCGAAACAAACACCTTCATATTCCTACAATCGAAGCCCTGAATACTGGATCGGCTGGGCACTGGCCTATTATCAGTGGAGTACTAGTTTATCCTTTGCGGAAATAAATCAGGCCATCCCTGTAACTGAAGTACGAATGCTTTACACACCATACCATGAAATGGATATACGCCAGTTTGTGGACAAAATGAATGAATTATATCGTGAAGCAAAACCGGAGACGAACCTGAAAGAATTGCGTACCTTTGCAAATTTAAGTCAGAGTGAACTGGCACAGCAATCAGGTGTTTCAGTTCGTACTATTCAGCAGTACGAACAGCGAAGAAAAGACATTAACAAGGCGCAGACAGAAACGTTGTTGAAGATTGCACGGGTGTTAGTATGCAAGGTAGAAGATCTGGTGGAAAAAGTTCCGATGTAAGAAGAAAAATGAAAAAAAGCAGAGGCCATTTCCAATGAGGAGGTGAGCCTCTGTTTTTGCGTGTTGGAACTGGTAATCATTTGAAGAAGATAACAAGTTGCAATTAAAATAGTAACAAAAAAGAAAAGGAAAATATAGGAAAAGTGCTGCATTGTCTGGGAAAAGCGGGATCAGATATAATAAAGAAAAAAGGGAAGAGATGAAAAGGGAAAGGAGGGCGTTGCATGAAAAGAAAATTGGGAATATTTTGGGGACTGGTTGGTGCTGTTGCAGTATCAGCAATGAGTGTTTCTGCATCAACATTCGAAACATTGCCGGATTCCGGAGACTATGAAAAAATTGTGGCGCTTGCAGATGAAATTGTGTCTTCTACGAATGGCGGGCCTGTTTACGACCCGTTTTCAGAAGGGGTGACGGTCGATGATATTGATTTCGACAATGCGCTGAAAGAGTATATTGACACGCCGCTTTTTACTTCCGAGCTGCTTTCTGTTTCGGAAGTCGAAACGGCACTGGAAGAGAGTGATTATATCTGGATTGTTCCGATCAAAGCTTATGGTCATTTGTATGAGGCGTGCGCAGTGAGAGCTGATGGAGAGGATGGAAAGCCGGGCGATGCGTGGCACATCAGCGGCACTCGAGGGTATGAAAATGACAATACACCTACCTATATCGAGCAGTTAAAGACTTCGCTTGCTGCAAATCCAGACGTTGCGTGGGAAGATTATCAGTTTCATCTGGTCGGTGGAGCAGATCCCATCCGTTTTCCGATCTGGATTGCAATGAATGAAAAAAGTGTAGAATATCTGATCCCGGGACGCGAAGATGCGGCAGGCTGTCTTACCGATAGTTCACGGGCGGAAAATAATACGAATGATATGTTTGTGAAGCAGACGGCATTTCCGGCATACAGCTATCCGTCGGTTGTAGCCGCTGTTGCAGATTCCACTTACATAGAGCTGGAAAATTCCCTCGGAGGAACTAGCTCGGTTCTTGATGTAGCGGCACAGCCGGGGAAATATCAGCATAAAATGATGTATCGTATGTTGATGACGGAGGGGGGAGTTTTAGCAGCGATCATAGTATTGGGAGTGGTAGTTAGAAGAAAAAGTAAGAGAGAAGATGCATGAAAATCCAACCTGCCTTGGCGTATGGAAAGAAGTCTTTTATATAAAGAAAAATGTAAGAAGAATTTTAAATAAAATCATAGATTTTCAGATAATTTAGGCGTAATATGAACTTACTAAAAGGTACGTGAACACAACAACAAGAGATAAATTGCCAGAAGAAACACAGAAGCAGAAAGAGGACGGCGATCTTTCCTATTTTGGAACAGGAGATACCTACACGGTAGACGATGACAACACAGAGGCTGGAATTTACATTTCCGCAGATGATAAGGCAGCGAAGGTAGACATCAACGTGCGGCAGTACATTTACCGTCCTATGATGGGAAATCATTCCGGTACGGTGGAAGTGTATGAGGAATCTGAGAGCCGAGAAGGGTATTAAAAGCAAAGGTTTTGCTAGAACATAGAAAAGTCTCAGTGAAAGTGAGGACAAAAAAACATAGAAGAGATGAAAAAATAAATGGGAAAAGGGAAATTATGAAATTGGTGTGATGATTCGGAAAAAAAGAGGGCATAGTTGCAGAGCAAAGGAAGGCTTCGGTTTACGCTGGGGCCTTTTTTACGCCTAAGATAATCTTATACGTTTAAAAGAATGAAAAATTACACTTTTATTGAAAAAAAATGAAATACGTTGTTTTGTACAAAGAAAAGCACACAAATATGTATATAATTTCTCTTGTTGTTGCAAGAAATGAGAATTTATAATAGAAGGAATGATAATATTTGTAGTTTTGTCAAAATAAATCAAAATGTAACCAAAAGTATTACGAGAAAATTATGAAATAGACAAAAAAATCGGGCAGTTGTTGTGGACGTTAAGAGAGAAGGAGTACGTACGCCAGATTTAGTTCAAGTTAGCAAAGAATTGATTAGTAAATATGTAGAAGAACGAGATATAATAAAAGTCAAAAAATATAACATATAAAAGAGGACTTATTGAGAAAAAATGAAACAAATGCAAGGAATTGGACAGCTACTGTGGAAACTACGAGAAAAAGAAGGAATACGCCAAAAACAATTATGCATGGGAATTTCTTCTTTGTCGAAATATGCAAGAATTGAAGCGGATCAGCAGGAAATAGATTTTTTCCTGATTGATCGAATTATGGGGCGATTAGGAAAATCAGTAGAGCGACTTACTTATATATTGCCGATGGATGTTTATAAAATTTATGAATTACGACAGGAAGTTCAACAAAAAATATGTCAAAGAAAATGGGAAGAAGCAGAACAATATCTGGATGAATATGAAAAGAACAAACGGGCAAAAGAACCATTGCATCGACAATTCATAGAACAGGAACGTGCGCAGATTGCGTGGCTGCGCGGAGAATCGGTAGAACTGGTTTGTGAGCATCTGGAAACGGCAATTCTACAAACAATGCCGGAGGCAGAAAACCAAAGAAAGACGGGAGTTTTAAGTGCTGAGGAATATAAATTACTTCTTTTTAGGTGGGAAGTCTGTCAAGAAACAGAACAAAAACGAGCCAAAGATGAAATTAAAGCGTTAGTAGAAGAAATTTTCCGAAAAAATTTTGAAAAGACAGAACGAGTAAAAATAATTCCGTACGCAGCACTTTTAATAAGTAAAGTGATAGAAGAGGGTGAAAATACTACATATATAAAAATGAGAACAGAAGAAGCGCTGGAAGCGTTAAGAGACGAAGGAAAGCTACTTTATATGCCGGAAATTTTAAGTCAGTATATACGAATTTTAGAGAAAGAACAGTCAAATGCGGATTTTATTGAAATATTACGTCAGGAACAAAAATGCATATTAGAGGTAGAACATGATTATAATGTGTCGTTTGAGAATTATCGTTTGTTTGAACATGTAATTCGGAATTTTGAGGTGGATGCCGAATTAATTCGAAGAACGAGAAGAGCATCCAAACTCACACAAGAATCGTTAAGTGAGGATATTTGCACACAGGAGACACTGGCGCGGATAGAAAACGGAAATCAGCAGCCGCGAAGTGAAAAGCTTTGGCAAATTATGGAAAAAATGGATAGAAATGGAAAAAGAATTGAGACAGGAATTCAGGTAGAAGAATATGAAATATTAGAATTAAAAATAGAATTTTCAAAATATATGCATCGTAAAGAATATGAGAAAGCGGAAAAAATACTTTTTGAGATTGAAAGTAAGATAGATCGTAGTGAGCCAGAAAACAAACAGTATGTAGAAGTTGGAAAAATACAATTAAAATATCATAAACATCTAGGCAATTCAGAAGAACTTGTACAGCAACTAAAAGCATTGTTAGAGATAACATTGAAATTTGAAGATGTATATAGAACAGAATATGTATTGAATCGCCAGGAAATCAGTGTTTTGACAGAAATAGCACTTATTTATTGGGGGAAAAAAGATTATCAAATGGCGTTGGAAATCTATCACTTTATAGACGACAGATATAGTGATAGCTGTATAAAGCCAGTATTTCATATGTTAGATTGGAATATGAATATAGCGAATTATGCAAGAGCACTGGATGAATTAAAATATTTTAAGGAGGCTATGTGCACATGTCAAAAAGCTGTTCAGCAGATGCTGTATGCAGGCAAGGGTGCATCTTTAGGATATTGCTTGATGATTCAGGCGTGCATTATGGAAGAAGAAGGAAAAGAAGTATGTAAAAAATATTTTAAACAAAACTTGAATCTGCTCAAGCTGTATAAAATGGATGCAGATTACAAGGTAATGAAAAATTATGTAGAGGAAAGAAATTTGTTAAATTAATGATCATTATCATTTGGAGGGAGTGGAGCTGAAGTTGTTGAAAATGGTGGAAATTTGGGTGCAGGAATAGTAATAGTTATATGAGAAAATATTAGGAAGATAAGTAATAATTTTTTGAATGTTTTTTTCATAGAAGATCTCGCTTTCGTTAAGTAAAATAATATATCTATAAAATATATGAAAAAAAATAAAAAGTTTATGATGTTAGATGGTTTTTTTTATTTTCATTTAACATCATAAACTTTTTGGGCTTTTAAGTGTAATATAAGACTATAAAGAAATGTGAAAAACTGAATCCAGGCTTTAAATGAGCCTAGGCTAACAGGCAAAATGAAGGAAGGAGAAAAGTCCAATGCAGAAGAGAATTAATAGCAGTGATTAATTTTGCAAATCGAAAGAGAGGGAGTTATTTATGCAAGAAAGATTGAAAAATGCGTTAACAGCAATCGGCTTCTGTATGTTAGCTTTGGTGATGACTAGTGTATTTGCTACAACAGTAAAAGCAGAAACAAATGCAGAATTAAAAAACAGAGTGTATGAAGAGGTTTTAAACAATCACATCACGAATGAAAGTGACGTAATTAAGGTTGCAATTGAACAATATCAGGAAAAACAGATGAAGACCCGCGCCATTGATGCAAAGCCGGATGATTATTTGTCAATCACACAGGTAGTGGATGAAAATGGCAGCGAGCAGGATATTATTTCAACGGGTTTGTTGATTGTAGACGAGCATCAGCAAAGAGTAGCAATCACTGATATTGTAAGCAATACGGGGCAGCTTAGCCAGTACAGCATTTATGCAACCATGAAAGTATCCGTGACAAATGACCGTCAGGCATTAAAGGTACGAATTAATTGGTTTGAAACAACACTGAACTACGGAACCTCTATGAAAGCAAGTAGTTTAATGCAGACATCCAAATATTCACCAGAGGTGGGATTCCAGTATGATGATATTACAAAAACAATTTCAAATCCTGCTGGAGGAACCCCATATCACTATACTCCAAATAATACGCAGATGATTACATATTCGACTTTAGAGTGTGGACGGTCCTGTCGTTCGTATATTAAAGCTGGAACCTCAAGTTTGAATATTGCTTATTGTGTTATATCTTCAGCCCCGGGAGGCCGCTGGGAGAGAGCTTAAGCAAAACTCGATTATCAGAACAAGCGAACTAATTGAAAATAGACGCTCCCCTTGCGTTATAGATACTAGGGGAGCGTTTTTAAATAGCGGTAGAGAATTTCTATAAGGGATGTTGTTGCTTTTTCTTTGATTTAAATCGAATGCATAAGAAAAATGTAAGAAAATTTTCACCAAACGTCATAGATTTTCAGAAGAATATATGGTAGTATAGGGCTAACAAAAAAGTATGTGAAAAAAATAACAAAGCGGAAAGGAGATGCAGGTGTATGAATAAAAAATTAGCAGGTATTTTTGCAATGTGTGCTCTGTTGCTGACTGGATGTCAGGGAGCGAAAGAGAGCAGCAAGGAAATTACGCCGCCGGATACCGGATGGGGGAAAACGGTGGATGAAGTGCTTGCCGACTGGAATCTGGATCGGGACCAGGTGGAAATTTTCTCCGAAACTAACAGTGCAGCCGCGATCGCAGTAGATACAGAAGCCACTGTTTTCGGCGAGCAAACTTCCAGAGTCATGTTTCAGTTTATCAACCTCGATCAGACCGGAGCGACGGGAAAACCGGTATTGTGCGAAGTAGACATCACCTATCCGGATGATGCCGATATGGATACCGTGAAAAAAGAAATGGAAAAATCCTACGGAAGTTCCAAAGACTCCATTACCCGCTATGAGCTGTACCAGTCGCTGGGCGACGATCAGCTCCCGGAATACACTTACAAAAAAGCAGATCAGCTTGCCGTCTGGTCCGGCGAGAGCCTGAAAGATGCGATTCCTTCCGATAAGAGCACCGAATACGAAACCGCCTGGGAAGCATACCAGCCTGGCCTTACTGCCGACAACTGGGAGAACTACACCGAACAAGCAAGCATGGCAACCGCCGTATGCGCATCCGGCGCAGAAGCATTTCCAATGTTTGAAAAAAACGGTGTCAGCCTCGAAGCTTATCCGGGACTGGTATATGAGCAGGTGAAAAAGTAATATGAAATGTAACTATTCAGAGCCATGCGAAATGGAAGAAAATCGTGAATCATGCTTGCATGAATGAACGGTTTTCTGGAATTTCATATGGCGAGAAGCAACATCGAGATGCAGCGCAAGCGGAATCGAGATGGGGTTCTGAATAGTTACTATGAAATAAGAAAGTCATAAACTCCCGGCAGTGCCGGGAGTTTTTCCGTGCATAGGGAGAAGGAAAAGAGTGTGTCCCGGAAAAATTCATGATATACTGAAAAGAGAAAATTCAACTTTTGGAAGGTTCCCGGAATGTCTGTTTTGGAAGAGAGGTGATTTCCTTGAAACGTATGAAAAAGAGAAAAATCACTGTGTTAGCTGGAGTGATCCTTTGCGTGATTGCAGGATGTCTGGTAAAAAGAATGACGGCGGTGTATACACAGAAAGAAAATCCCATTGGTCCTGAGCGGGGTACGACAGATGTTTTCCTGACGGCAGCAGATTTCATCTCAGAAAAATCGGATCAGGAACTGCTGCAGGAAATCGAAACCTTTGATACGGACAAAGCCGAGATGATTTATCTTTATATCCCGGAAGACACCGGAGCCGGAATGTCCTTTGCGATCACGCGCGAGGATCATCCGGAGGAGATGGACGAAATTCTCTCGACCATTTACGGAGAAAAAATTTCCTGCCAGAAGCCAAAACAGGTATTCAACATGACAGAGAGGATTTTGTATGATTATAACTGGTATGTTCTGATCTACGATCATGAGATGAATCAGATGGCGCTTGTATTTCTGTATTCCGATGATGTGATTGTATACAATGGTCATGTACTTCAGACAACAGAAACGTATGATGAAAGCATTCGCCCGTGTATTTTAAAACTGAAAGAGGAGAATCAGGAAAAACTGAAAAGCGGAGAGGCAACACAAAGAAGGGTTGCGATTCCATAGAAAAATAGAGAAAAGCGTGCCTGGAGAACAGACACGCTTTTTAACGTCATGCAGAATGAAAAAGTCTGATGAATATTTGGAAGTACGATTTTAATTTGCACAATTCCGCTCACACAGGAACGCCAGCCCTTTCAGCAGAAGGTTCGGGTCATAGATATGAGGATGTAAAACGAGCGGTTCGACGAAGCGTGCCGCGCCGCCGGTGAGGATGAGGGTGGCGGGGGAGCCGAGTTCGGCTTCGATGCGCTGGACCATTCCGTCGAGCATCGCGGCCATGCCGACGATGGTGCCGGAGAGAATGCATTCTTCGGTGTTTCTGCCAATGATGCGTTTCGGGATCTGGAGGTCGAGCCGCGGGAGCTGGGCGGTCCGCTCGGAGAGGGCGCCAAGTCCCATATCGAGTCCCGGTGCGATGGCGCCGCCGCAGAAGACGCTGTTTTCCCGGATGACATTGAAGGTCGTCGCTGTTCCAAGATCCACGGTGATGACCGGCAGCGGATAATGTGCGGCGGCCCAGGCTGCATCAACGAGGCGGTCGCGGCCTACTTTTTCCGGTTCCGGGATGGAAAATGTCATGCCGAGATCACTTTCGGATGTGACGAGCAGCGGTTCTGTGCCGAACAGATTACGGACACATTCCTGCAGAAGCGTCAGAACCGACGGAACAACGCTGGAAATGATGACGCCCCGAAAGTCGGACGGGGAAAGATTCTTGTCTTCAAAAAGCTGCTCGATCGCAGATTCATACTGGCTGACAGACCAGGTGTGGTTGATGTCAATCCGGGCTGTGAATTCGAGGGAATACGCTTGCTGCGGTGCGATCCGGACGCCGCCGAGCGTAACGGTTGTGTTCCCGATATCAATGGCTAAAATCATAAAAATACCTCGCGATTATTTTAAAAGTAGAGCTCTTTTGTCCTTTTATTATAAAGCCTTTTTGCGTCAATGGCAAACAGGATTGGTTGTAATCTGTTTTTCTGTCTGCTATACTTAAAACTATCATAGGAAAAAAGTTGCTTCGAGGCAGCAGAACGGAGTTACAATGGAAAATCTTGACGGAAAATGTGTTGTACTTGGTGTGACGGGCGGAATTGCCGCCTATAAAATGGCAAACGTGGCGAGCGCTCTTCGGAAAGCCGGAGCGGATGTGCATGTCATCATGACCGAAAATGCGACGCAGTTCATCACCCCGCTGACGTTTGAAACGCTGACGAACAATCGCTGCGTGGTCGATACGTTTGCGCGTGATTTTAAATATGAGGTGGCGCATATTTCACTGGCAAAAGCAGCAGATCTGATTCTGATTGCTCCGGCTACCGCCAATGTGATTGCGAAAATGGCGCATGGTATTGCAGATGATATGCTGACCACGACGGTGCTCGCATCACGGTGTAAAAAGCTGGTTGCACCGGCGATGAATACGGCGATGCTGGAAAATCCGATTACGCAGGATAATCTGGCGACGCTGAAAAAATACGGCTTCGGCATCATTGAGCCGAGCGTGGGAATGCTGGCGTGCAAGGATGTCGGGAAAGGAAAACTGCCGGACCCGGAGGTGCTGCTGGATTACATTGCGATGGAACTGGCGCGCGAAAAAACGCTTGCCGGTGTGCGCGTTACCGTGACCGCAGGCCCGACGCAGGAATCCCTCGATCCGGTGCGGTATCTGACGAACCACAGCAGCGGCCGCATGGGATACGCGATTGCGCGGGAGGCGATGCTCCGCGGCGCGCAGGTGACGCTGATTTCCGGCCCGGTTTCATTAGCCCCGGTTCCGGGCGTTGCGATGCGACCGGTGACGACGGCGAAGGATATGCTGGAGGCGGTGCAGGAGACATTGCCGGAGACAGACATTCTGATCAAGGCGGCCGCAGTTGCCGATTACCGGCCTGCGACAGTGGCGGATCAGAAGATCAAAAAGCAAGACGGCGACATGAGTATTCCGCTGGAGCGCACCGATGATATTCTGGGATGGGTGGAAAAGAACCGTCATCCGGGTCTGTTTGTGTGCGGATTTTCGATGGAAACGGAGAATATGGTGGAAAACTCGCGCGCGAAGCTGGAGAAGAAGCATCTCGACATGATCGCGGCGAACAATCTGAAGACGGAGGGCGCCGGCTTCGGTGTGGCGACGAATGTGGTGACGCTGATCACGAAGGACGGCATCAAGGAGCTTCCGCTGATGGGAAAAGACGAAGTGGCTGGCTGCCTGCTGGACGAGATTGCGGCACGGCGGTGATCTTATCGGAATCCGGCATATTTTTTCGTTTCCTGGTTGACGCGGGAAAAATGAATGCGTTATAATAAGCACAGGCGCAGCGGCGCACTTTACTTTTACGAAAACAACGAACGATAGGATAGATAAACGTGGAAACGGAAACAGGGGAAGGCTATGCAGAGCTTTCTTCCGTTTCTGTTTCGTTTTTTTAGGAGAAATTCGGATATGATATTTGAAACACATGCACATTATGACGATGAGAAATTTGATGAAGACCGCGCAGAGCTGCTTTCCTCGATGCAGGAAAACGGAATCGGGCGTATCATCAATGTCTCGGCAAATCTGGAATCACTGGAAAATACAAGAAAACTGATGGAAGCGTATCCGTTCATCTACGGCGCGTTCGGCCTTCACCCGGATGAGGTGGGCGATCTGAACGAGGACGTGATGGCGCGGATGCGGGAACTCTGCCGCATGGAAAAGGCGGTCGCGGTCGGTGAGATTGGCCTTGACTATTACTGGGACAAGGAGAATCATGAGAAGCAGGAATACTGGTTCCGCCGTCAGATTGCGCTTGCTCGGGAAGAAAAACTTCCGATGATTATTCACAGCAGGGAGGCGGCGGCCGATACGCTCCGCGTCATGAAAGAAGAAAAATCGGAGGAGATCGGCGGCGTCATTCATTGTTTTTCCTACTCTGTGGAGATGGCAGAGGAATACCTGAAAATGGGATTTTATCTTGGCATTGGCGGCGTGGTGACGTTCAAAAATGCAAAGAAGATCAAAGAAGTGGTTCAGATGGCTCCGATGGAGCGCATTCTGCTGGAAACAGACAGTCCGTATCTGGCACCGGTTCCGTACCGGGGAAAACGAAATTCATCTCTGTATCTGCCGTACGTTGTGCAGGAGATCGCAGAACTCAAGGGAATTTCGGAAGAAGAAGTCATTGAGACGACAGAAAAAAATGCGGTCAGACTGTTTCGAGCAGAGGAATAGGAAGCGATACCAGAGGTGTTTCTTCTGTTTTATTTGTTCGGATCAATTCCGTCTGGCCGGACAAATTGAATAGGAGAAAGCGAAAATGGTTGATAAAACAATGATGGGCGACAAATGCGCCGAGCTGGTGCGCGCCGCGATGATCGGTGCGCTCGCAGTGACACTGGGAAACCCGACAGCCGTTTATGCAGCAGAAGAGGAAACGGCCGATCCGGGACAGATTGGAATTGAGATTGCAGGGGAAGCAGCCGTTGGGGCTGCTTCTTTTTGCGTGGAGGAAGATGCGGCGGAGGAGGCACCTGCGGAAGCGGAAGAGGTGACAGAACCGGAAGGTACGCAGAATGATGAGATGGAAGAGGAAAGTGGATCCGAGGGAAAAGAAGATGAGACAGTCCCGGAGGAACCGGAACCGCAGGAGCCTGACGGCGGAGAGAATGCAGGAATGACGGAACCGGGAAAAACGGGCGAGACAGAACCAGAGGGGCCGGAAAATGCAGAACCGGGAGAGGCAGGCGAGACAGAGCCAGAGGAGCCGGAAAATCCAGAACCGGGAGATCAGGGAGACATGCCGGAAACACCGGGAAACAGTGAAATGGATGGATCGTGGCCGGGCGAAGGGGAAGATATTTCCAACGATCCATGGCCGGGGCAGGAAGAAATCGGCGGCGGAGATGGGGAGCAGATGGAACCGCCGGAGGAAGAAAACGGATCTGCAGGAAGTGATGATGCAACTGGTGGGGACAAGACGGCAGAAGTCTCTTCGGATTCTGATTTATCACAGTCTGCGGAACCGCCAGCCGCCGAGGCTGAACCCGTCTTTTCGGCAGAGCAGGAAGCTGAGCGCACGCGGGAAAGCTACAGTGAGTGGCAGGCGGCAGAAGCTGAAAAAGTCACGATTTCCCGTATGCCGTGGCTGTTTCATACGGTTGAAAAAACATATGCTATCGCCGATGTGAATTCCTGGCTTCACGTCCGCGAAGGAAAAGGCACAAATCAGAAAATCGTCGGAATCCTGCCGAAGGGAAGCCTCTGTTATATTTTAGCGGATGCGGATTCTGACTGGGTTTATGTGGAATCCGGCGATGTCCGTGGATTTGTCTGCGCGCGGTATCTCCTGCGCGGAGAAGAGGCTGAAAAAGAGGTAAACCGTTGGCAGGAGGAAAGTTTTCCCATGGCGGAAATGTGGGTGAAGCCATGGAATAATAAGGCGTACACCTATACATATGCAACGACGAGAACACTTCTTTCTTCTGACGAAGCGCGCGGCGAGGTCCTGCAGTACGCGAAAAAATTCCTGGGAAATCCGTACGTCTGGGGCGGGACGAGTCTTACAAACGGCTGCGACTGTTCCGGCTTTGCCCAGCAGATTTTTGCTAATTTCGGGTATACCCTTCCGAGAACCTCACGCCAGCAGGCGAAAGCTGGAACACGCATTCCGGTGCAGGAGGCAAAGCCTGGTGATCTGCTGTTTTACCAGCGGGAGAGCGGGTTTATTTACCATGTCATGATTTATCTCGGTGATGGAAAAGTAATCCACGCTGGAAGCGAGGCGACGGGGATTCTGATTTCAGATTTTAACTATGAGAAATCGACAGAATTTGCTGTGCGGGTGATTTCGAAGGAAATGCGTGAGAGCAAAATAGAAACGGGAGATGTGGATAATGGGAGAAAAGAAGGAGACTCTGTGGATAACCAGACAACAGAAAACGGGAATGGTGGAAAACAGAAGGCGGGAGCAGAAAATGTGCAGAATACAAGTGCAGAAAACAGTACCGCAGGTGATCGGTTGGAAAGCGCTTCGGGAAAATATCTCGGCAATTTTAAACTGACCGCTTACTGCAACTGCGCCGTCTGCTGTGGCCGCTGGGCGGGCGGCCCGACCGCATCCGGAAAAATGCCGGTGCAGGGCCGGACCATTGCAACCGGCGTTCTGCCGTTTGGAACGAAGCTGAATATCGGCGGAAAAATTTATACGGTCGAGGACCGCGGCACGCCGTACGGCCACATTGATATCTATATGGAACGCCATGCAGACGCAGAGGAGTTCGGCGTGCGCTACGCGGATGTATATCAGTCAGAAGAAATCTGATAAAATTTGCCGATCACGGCGGCATGTGCATCCGTGCCGTGGCCGATATACGGAGTCCTTGCAATCGGGAGATCCGGTCCGGCCGCCTGGCGGACAAGCTGCGGCATATCCGGCGTCAGCTGGTCGCGTTCCATCTGGGAAAATGTTCCGAGGAGAATACCATTGATCTGTTCAAAGGCATGCATCATTTTCAGCTGGGACAGAAACGTAACCATCTGCGGAACGCCGCCGCCCATGGCTTCGAGGAGCAGGATTTTTCCGCGGAAATCCGGCTGAAAATCCGTTCCGGCGAGCTTCAGAAAACAGCGGATATTTCCGCCGATCATCACACCTTCCATGTGATCGCCCTGCAGAAATGTGCAAGGGAGGTCGAAGAGGCTGGGAGACTGCCCGGAAAAAGCGTTTTGGAACAGAGTGATCTGTTCGGCGCTGTGGTCGTACAGCAGATTTCGAACCTGATACAGCATCGACTCATTTCCAGTCGCAGTCGTGACAGCATTGACAATCGTTGTGAGATCACTGTATCCCCAGAAGCGCTTGCCGGAGGCGGCGATGACAGAAAAATCCAGATACGGCAGAATTTCATTCGCCATATCGCCGCCGGAAACATCAAAAATATCCGTGATTTCTGGGTCACAGTAAAGGTTCATCAACGCATCCGCCCGCTCCGCGCCCGTGCCGGAAAAGCTGGAACCGTTGTCGTAGAGGCAGGGGCTTAAAACAGGATCGAAGCTCAGCTCCCGCAGAATCTGACAGAGACGCGCCAGATCGGCGGAAAAGGAAGGATGCATGGGGTTGGAGCAGGCGGTAATACCAATTTTATGAGACATAAAGATTCCTTTCTCGGAGTAAAACAAGGCAAAATCTGCATTTTCGTGGCACACCGGTACAGCTTTTTCTTTGAATTTGCAAAGCAGATTTAGAGATCGCCGGTGTTTGTAGAATGCCGTTTTGGACAAAAATTATAAAGCTTTGAGGTCATCAATCAGTGTCTGCACTTCCTCTTCCGTCGTTGCCCAGCTGGTGCAGAACCGCGCAATATTTCCGCCGTCCGCGGATTTCCCCATTGGCTCGAAAATATAGCGTTTTTCCAGAGTTTCCTTCTGCGCATCGGTGAGAATCACAAACTGCTGATTCGTAAAACTCTCCACCCAGAATGGAATCCCCTGCGCCGCAAATGCTTTGCGGAGTTTCATGGCAAGTTCATCGGCGCGGCGTGTCGCAGTGAAATAAAGATCATGCCCCAGCAGGCAGTGGAACTGCAGTCCGAGCAGCCATCCCTTTGCGAGGACAGCGCCGTTCTGTTTCATGTAGGCTTTGAACCGCTTTTTCAGCGAGTCAGCTGTAAGCACAACGGCCTCACCAAACAGCGCACCGCATTTCGTTCCGCCGAAATAGAAAACATCTGTGAGAGCAGCGAGATCCTCGAGAGAAACATCATTCTTCTCTGATCCAAGCCCGTATCCAAGCCGTGCCCCGTCCACAAACAGATACATATCATACTTCCGGCAGACCTCGTGAATCTTCGTCAGCTCCTGCAGCGAATACAGCGTTCCCTGCTCAGTCGGAAATGAAAGATATACCATCTTCGGCTCCGTCAGATACTCCGGCTCACCGCCTTCATAATAAGCCGCCGCACACGCCGCAATCTGTTCCGCCGAAATTTTACCATCCGTATTCGGCAGCTCCAGAATCTTATGCCCGGTATTTTCAATCGAAGCCGCCTCATGGCAGTTAATATGTCCGGTATCCGCCGCAATCACACTCTGCACCGGCGAAAGCGCTGCCGCCGTCACAATAAAATTCGCCTGCGTCGCCCCCGGAAAAAAATGAACCGCCGCATCCGCACAACGAATCTTCTCCCGAATCAGCTCCGCAGCCTTCTCACACCATTCATCCTCCCCATATCCACCATAACTGTTCCCATTAATAGCCCCCAGCGCCTCCAGAATCTCCGGGTGCGCACCGTGATTGTAGTCATTATTAAATCGTATCATCAGTTTATGTTCTCCTTAATTTGAATTTGAAAAATGCTGTTTCCATTATACGGCATCTGAAGGAAAACAGCAATTGGAGAACAAAAAGAGAAAATGCAAAAAAATGCAGAAGGAGGATTATCTGCATCGTACAATATTGGAGCAAGATATTTTATCCGTGAAATTTTAAAACCCTTACCGGCAACGGAAAGGTCTTTGCTGGAGGCAAAAGTTCCTGCAGTAAAGAGTAGAACCTCATGTGTTTATGCGGATTTGAGAGACTTAATTTCAGAAATGGAACTGCGAAAAGCAGCATAAACACAGGCGGATATACCGTGGACTACCTGTTATGTGGAGACCTGCCGTATCTGGCATGGAAGAAGCGCGTATCCGCGCAAGATCTAAGAAACAGGCGTATCCGCCGATATTTTGTCTGCCGCCTAAAGCGGTCTGAAGCACGTGACTTTAGTCATGTGAGGTTCAGTTCGTATAAAAACAGTATCGGAAAATAAGAAAAGAACCGACAGAGAAATCTGAGAACTAAACTAAAGATTTCCCCGCCGGTTCTTTTTCTATGCATCTATTTTCATCCATTATATATTTCGCATTGACTTTTTATATACCGATTGGTATAATGATAACAGAAACACACATAAGAAACCTGCAAAATCCAACAAAATTCGTCAAAATTGCCAAAAACTCACACGTAACAAACAACCACCCAAACACACCGCGGCCAGGCGAACTCCAGAGAGCGTCCCTTCCGCAACAAAGAGGATTCAAAATGGACAATCGTCAGCTAATCATGAACTCAGCTCTGACCCTCTTCTACGAAAGTGGGTACGACGCCGTCGGTGTTCAGCAGATCGTAGACTCCGCCGGAGTATCCAAACCAACCCTGTACTATTACTTCGGCAGCAAACAAGGCCTCCTCGAAGCCCTGCTAAACGAGCACTTTCAGCCCATGGAACAAAAACTCATCGAAGCCTCCGAAACCGGGAAAAACATCCCCGAAAAACTGTACTGCATCGCGCGTGCCTTCTTCAACGGAGCCTCCGAAGACCCGAAATTCCATATGCTGATGATGGCACTGTTCTATTCCGGAAGAAAAAGCGAAGGCTTCCGCACCGTATACCCCATGATTGACCGGTTCTATCACCTGTGTGTCGACGTCTTCGACAACGCCAGCGCCGAACTCGGCAACATGAACGGCCGTCAGGAACAATTCGCCGTAGGCTTCTCCGGAATCCTGATGCACTACCTGATGATGACAGCAGGAGATCAATCCGATCTTTCCAACCTCGTCGTCCGGGACGAAGAAGTCTACCGTCTGGTACACCAGTTCATGTATGGAATTTACTCATAACCCAAAAACAAGGAGGACAAACAAAATGGCACCATGGTATGAAGAGGCAGAATTTTATCACATCTATCCGATCGGACTGACCGGTGCGCCGAGGAAAAATGAATCGGAAGAAACCGTACACCGCTTTTCCACACTGGAACAGTGGCTTCCGCACATCGCAGATCTCGGTTGTACCGCAATCTATATCGGCCCCTTGTTTGAATCAACCACACATGGATACGACACAAAAGATTACAAACAGGTAGACCGCCGCTTAGGCGACAACGCGGACTTTGCCGCATACGTAAAAAAAGCCCACGAACTCGGCATCAAAGTCGTCGTAGACGGTGTCTTCAACCACACCGGCCGCGAATTCTTTGCCTTCCGCGACATTCAGGAAAAAAGAGAACAGTCCCCGTACTGCGGATGGTACAAAGGAATCTGGTTCGGCGGAAACACCTGCTATAACGACGGATTCTCCTACGAAGCATGGAGAAACTGCTTCGAACTCGTCAACCTGAATCTCCAGAACCAGCAGGTCCGCGACTATCTCCTTGATGTCATCGACTTCTGGATCGACGAATTCGATATCGACGGCATCCGTCTCGACTGCGCCGACTGCCTGGATTTCGGCTTCATGGAGCAGATGCGCGCACGCACATCCGCCAAAAAACAGGACTTCTGGCTGATGGGCGAAGTCATCCACGGCGACTATGCGCGCTACATCGGAGACGGCCAGCATCTGCTGCACAGTGTCACAAACTACGAGCTTCACAAAGGACTTTATTCGGGACATAACGATCATAACTACTTCGAAATTGCACATACGATCCGCCGCGAATTTGACGAAAACGGCGGCATTTACAAAGGAAAGAAACTGTACAGCTTCGTTGACAACCACGACGTAGACCGTCTGGCCAGCAAGCTGAACGTAAAAGAAAACATGATTCCAATTTATGCGCTGCTGTACTTCCTGCCGGGCATCCCGTCCATCTATTACGGATCGGAATTCGGCATCGAGGGAAGAAAAGAAGGCGGAAACGACGATCCGCTGCGTCCGGCGCTGAATCTGGAAGAACTGGAGAAAAATCCGCCGGCAGAAAAACTTCCGGCATGGATCAAAACATTATCAGACGTCAGAAAAAAACATCCTGCAGCACGAACGGGAAGATACCGCGAACTCATGCTGACCAACCGCCAGTATGCCTTTGCACGCCTGGATGAGACAGACGCTCTGATCACAGCAGTAAATAATGATGAAAACCAGAGTGCGGGAGTCTGGTTTCCTGCACCTTGCGACGGAACATGGAAAAACGCGGTAACCGGAGAAGCCATTTCTCCGGAAAATGGAAAACTTTTTGTTGAAGTACCTCCGTGCGGCTGTGTTCTGATTGAAAAAGAAGCATAAAGGGGATTTTTTCTATGAAGGAAACTGCGAAAACAACGGCAAAAACAACAGCGAAAACCAGAAAAGCGCCAAAAAAACCGGCGGGCTATCAGCCAAGATTTTCTGAACTGGATCAGTACTTATTTGGCCAGGCAACCCATTACGATATTTTCCGGAAAATGGGTGCGCACCTGGACAAAAAAGACGGCAAAGTAGGAGCCTGGTTCACCGTATGGGCTCCGCATGCGGCGGAAGTATCTGTCATCGGCGAATTCAACGGCTGGGATGCCCATGCCAATGTGATGCGGAAAGTCGGCGAGGACGGCGTTTATGAAGTGTTCGTTCCGGGCGTGACCGAGGGAATGATGTATAAATATTACATCCGCACACCGGACGGAAGAGAACTGTACAAAGCAGATCCATACGCATTTGCATCCGAAAAACGGCCGGGTACCGCGTCAAAAGTAGCGGAAATCGAAGGCTACCGCTGGGGTGACAGCGAATGGCTGACGAACCGCAAAAAATTTGACGTTCAGAAATCCGCGCTCTCCATCTACGAAGTGCACCCGGGCTCCTGGATGAAACATCCGTGGTCCGAATCCAACCCGGACGGATTTTACAATTACGTTCAGTTCGCACATTCGCTTGCCGATTACGTAAAAAAAATGGGCTATACCCACGTAGAGCTGATGGGAATTGCAGAGCATCCGTTTGACGGTTCCTGGGGCTATCAGGTAACGGGCTATTACGCACCGACCTCCCGCTACGGAACACCGAAAGAGTTTAAATATCTTGTTGATTATCTGCATAAAAATAAAATCGGTGTTATTCTGGACTGGGTACCGGCACACTTCCCGAAAGATGCGCACGGCCTTGCTGATTTTGATGGTCAGCCGCTGTATGAGTACGCCGACCCGAGAAAGGGCGAGCACCCGGAGTGGGGAACGAAGATCTTTGATTACGGCAAAAATGAAGTGAAAAACTTTATGCTGGCAAATGCGCTTTACTGGGTAGAAGAGTACCACGTAGACGGTCTCCGTGTCGATGCTGTTGCTTCGATGCTGTATCTCGACTACGGAAAAGAGCCGGGCCAGTGGGTGCCGAACAAGAACGGCGGAAATGAAAATCTTGAAGCCGTCGAGTTCTTCAAACACCTGAATACCCTGGTGCGCGGACGAAACAAAGGTGTCATCATGATTGCCGAGGAGTCCACAACGTGGCCGAAGGTAACGGGAAGCGTAGAGGACGGCGGCCTGCATTTCTCCTACAAATGGAACATGGGATGGATGCATGACTTCCTCGATTACATGAAGCTCGATCCATACTTCCGCAAATACAACCATAACAAGATGACCTTCGGCATGACCTATGCATTTTCCGAGAACTACATTCTGGTGCTCTCGCACGATGAGGTTGTCCACTTGAAATGCTCGATGATCAACAAAATGCCGGGCGATCTGGAGGAAAAATTCCAGAACCTGATGGTAGGCTATGCTTTCATGTTCGGGCACCCGGGCAAAAAACTTCTGTTCATGGGACAGGATTTCGGACAGCTCCGCGAGTGGAGCGAGGAACGCGAGATCGACTGGTTCCTGCTGGCAGATGAGGGGCATCAGCATCTGCAGACCTTCTTCAGTGACCTGCTGAAAATGTACCGCAAGTACCCGGCACTCTACGCGAACGACTGCGGCTACGAAGGCTTCCAGTGGATCAATGCCAACGACGGCGACCGCAGCATTTACAGCTTCGTCCGCTGGTCACCGACAGGAAAAAACAACCTGTTGTTCGTCTGCAATTTCACACCGGTCGAGCGTCCGGATTATATGTGTGGCGTACCGCGCAAAAAACAGTACCGCCTGATACTCGACAGCTCCGATATGAAATACGGCGGCCCGACCGAAAAACGCCAGGTAGCCTACCGTGCCAAAGAGGGAGAATGCGATGGCCAGCCATATCGGATTGCATATGCACTTCCGGCGTATGGTGTGGCGGTGTTCAGCTTCTAAAATAAGATAGCTACTAATTTTCATTAATATCATGACCGGCAGAGAACGAAAGAGATTTCTTAAATCTGTCGGTCATTGTGTTTTGTGTTCGAAGGAAAAGAGGTGTTGATTTGATGAAAGAAGAAAGAAAAGAGCCGATACAGATTCCGCACATCCAGACAATCAACGATCACATTTCCTATCTTACACCGACAGAACATCCACTTTCGGCAAATGTTGTGATCATCGAGGGTGATGCATTTTTCTGGGTATATGACGTAGGAAATCATCCTGCGGTTTCAGAAATTCTGCAGAAAAAGTCAGAACAGACAGGAAAAGAAATTCGGGTGATTTTATCCCATTTTCATCCCGACCATATCGGGAATCTGTCGGAGATTTCGTGCGAAGCGGTTTACCAGGGGAAAAATACGTTTCGTTATACAAAAACAGGAACTGTGATAGAAGAAGATACGTGGTTTCAGGACGGTGACGTGCGGTTACATTTATTTCCGATTCCATCGAGTCATGCCAAAGGATCGCTTGCATTGGAAGTGGATGAGACGTGGTGCTTTCTCGGGGATGCGGCATATGCGACGCAGAAAAACGGACAGACCATTTATAATGCCGAGCGCCTGCTGGCAGAAATCCGAGTTCTGAAAAACGTGCGTGCGCCGTATTTTCTCCTGAGCCACAGTGAACCGTTTCAGCAGAACAAAGAGGATGTGCTGGAATGGATGGAAGCGATTTATGAGAAACGGAAACGAGATGAATCATATATAAAAACACCCCAGCGCGTATGACAGGGAGTCCTTCGAGGCTGAATCAGGTATGCCACTTCGGCAATTCACTTTCTTTCACTGGAACTGATTCAAGATCCATATTTGACCAATATGAGCCGATATCTGAACTTGTGAAGTATTCAAAATTGCCCGTGGAAGATTTCAGCTTTCCGTTCTTGACTCCATTGCAGACATAAACCAGTTCGTAGTTTGTCCCATCCGAAAGGTTAAATCGAAAACTGGTCACATCTGCGCCTGTGATTTCCTCGACTTGTTTGTCTGTCAATGATAAGTTTTCAAACATATGATACAAGTCTGTTATATCAGTTTTTGCAACGACTATTTTCTTTTCTGCTGATACCGGTGCTCCCGCATAGTGGTACATTTCGACATTTTCAACATCTCCAACTTCAAAAGGAAAGTCGATATGGACCGTTTCTTTGCTACAGCCGACCAGTACCATCATTAAAATCAGAAAGGATATCAAATTTGTCGCTTTTTTCATATCATTGCACTCCTCGTCATGTTTTTGACAGGTCAAGAGTTCAAAAATCCTCTTGCAAGCGAGCTTGCATTAGCTTTTTGAGCCTGGTATCATGATGATTTGAGTATATCATAGTTTAACCGAATCAAACAAGTCCCCTGCTTCCATTGCGAAAAGTAATAAGCAGTGGGTGGGGACTTGCTTGTATCAGGAGTGGTACAAGCCACTTCTGATAAGCTGCGAAGCAGCTATTCGGTTATGAGCAAGTAGCGAAGCGGATTGCGAATATCCGCTTTGACCCGAATCAAACAAGTCCCCTGCTTCCATTGCGCGAAGCAATGAGCAGGGGGTTGGGACTTACTTGATTCGGTTAAAAAAACAAGGGAGATGAAAAAATGAATGAAATTATAGCTTTACAGAAATATGAAAACGAAGCACAACTTGCAAAAGAGCTGATTCGAGGCTTTTGGCTGGCTCATGGTGATTATGTTATAACCGACGAAGAGGCCGCGGAGAATCTTGCTGCCTGGACAGACAAAGGGCATGTGTTTTATTTTATCTTAAAAGAAGAGATCCCCATTGGATTTGTGCATCTCGGAAGCCGCGGGGCGGAAGTTGACTGGATCGAAGATCTTTTCGTACTTCCGGAATACCAGGGAAACGGATACGGAAGTCATGCGATTGCGCTGGTTGAAGCCGAGATAAAAAAGTATTCTGAATCTGTCTATCTTGAGGTAGCTGCGCGAAATTTTGGAGCGATGAAACTCTATCATAGATTGGGATATCATTGCCTGAACACTGTGACGTTACGCAAAGATTTTCAACCGGAGAATTTTGAAGTGATTCGCAGCGAAGAGCTTTTGGGGTATCCGTTGGAAGTTAAGAAGTATATTAAGTAGAATCTCACGCCGATTTGCGCAGCAAATCCAGACCTCCCCACCGCCCGCCTCAATGTCAGCCCGGAAGTGCGTCTGTGTCGTCTGGGACTGTGTCCTGGGGCGGCGCAGGTGCACTTCCGGGTGTCCGTTTTTTAAACAACCGCAACCCCCGCCATCCCCAGTACCGCCGCGATCGCAAACAGCACCAGCAGATGCACCGGATAAAACGCATAAAACGGATACTTCAGATTCAATCCCCGTTTTCCGTTATAAAAATGCACCGGAATCATAGCCAGAAAACAGGTGATTTCATTCAGACTCAACAGCGTAAGCACCGCACACCCGATTCCGATACAGTACATTTTATTCTTTCTCATATTATACATCAGCACAATCGTCAGAATTCCCATTGCACTGTAATCTGTCTTCAACAGCGTGGCCACTGCACAGGCTGCCACAATCACCAGCAGCTTGCCAACCGAAACCTTCCAGTTCGCCCTCTGCCATGCACCGGCATCTTTTTGCGCTTTTGAATCGATTTTCTGCAGAAAAATCATCATCACAAGGCCGATAAATAAAGTGAAAAAGACATTCTGATAATCCAGATAAAACGGTTTTCCCGCAAATGCCAGATCGAACGGGATCTCCGAAACCAGTGCAAAAATCCCAAGATTCAGCGCATACTTTTTCACATCATGCGTATGCATGAACCCTTCAATCAACAGAAAACAGAAAATCGGAAAACTGATCCTTCCGATTGCGCGCATAATCATATCCGCATAATAAATCACAGCTGTGTTTCCGGTAGAGAGAAATGATGCGCCTCCGTCCGAAGCGTTCACCGCATTCAGAAGACCGCGGGAAATCAGGATTCGGTCGAAAAGTACAGCTGCAGTGTGGTCGATCAGCATACAGACCATCGCAATGATTTTCAAGGTACTGCCGGGAATTTTACCGGCGCTTTTTACGGGTTTCGCAGTAGTAGCTGCCATATAAAACATCCTTTCTGGAACGCAAACGAAAGGCAGACTGTGCAAGCCGTCTGCGGATCAGGTTCCTGTAACGACAAACAGCAGAAAATCCTGCTGTTTTGCCAGAGTTGTAATACTATGATTATACGTTCTGAGGAGGTTAATGTCAAAGAAATAAATGGTTTTCATCACTGGCTGTTTTTGCGTATTTTCTTCTGCGTCCTGTGGTAAATCACAGGCAGAGACAGAAAAAACAGTTCTGAAATAACGCAGAGTATGGTAGAATCTGCCAGTCGGGTAAATGAAAATAGAAAGCGTCTCCGGGCTCATCCCAAAACGAACGGGGCAGCGTACCAATTCGTAAACCAGAATTGGTACGCTGCCCCGTATTTTAAAATACATCCAGGTCTTTTCCGTTCACGACATATCCGTCATACCCTGCATCCCGGATTTCATCCAGAATCGCGGCATCGCGCCATGCCATCTCGGCGGCAAGGTTTTTGTGGTTATCCTGTACATTCATATGGTAAATCCGGTGATACGTAACGAGCAGTTTCGGATTTGCCTTTTTTGCAACACCGGCAAGATCCGTGCTTAACGTATGCACTTCCCGGTGGTATTTCTGCCATTTTGGTTCGCGGCAGGAGATTCCGGCGGCGTATTCCACTTCGTGCAGCAGGATATCACAGCCTTTCGATTTTTCTGCCACGAGATCCAGCGGAGCGGTATCGCCGGTGATGACGATTGTGCGGTCCGGTGTGGTGAATTTATAGCCGTAGCATTCCAGTGTTCCGTGGCTGACCGGAAAAGCCTCCACCGTAACCAGGTCATCCCGGTAGATAATGCCGGATTCAATTTCTGTTACCTCAACGCGGTAGCCGGATTCGTTTGCTTTTTCGAAACCGTGAATTCGGAAATCAATGTCGGTTTCATAGGCCTGTAAAATATGATCGGTCATGTGCTGTAAGCCCTTTGGCCCGAAAACTTTCAATGGAACCGGGCGCTCCAGCACCCACGGAGTAAAAATCAGATCCGGGTACCCTGCGGTATGGTCTGTGTGAAGGTGCGTACAGAAGGCAACGGTCAGAAGATCCGGCCGCAGGGCATCCACGCCGTTAAAATAGGCGGCTGAGGCCTGGCGGACAACGCCAGGGCCAAAATCTACCAGATAAGCACGGTCACCGACCACGACAGCGGAGGAAGGTCCGTTGGCATTCGGACACGCATTTGGTGTGCCGGTTCCGAGAAGAACAAGTTTTGTCTGCATTCTTTCTCTTTTCCTTTTCTTTTTTTGTTTCTGTTTCTGTTTATGATTTTCTGTTACGATTTCTGCTTTTGCCTTATTTCTCTTCTTTTGATTCATTGTTTTGGGTTTCCGGAAGATGCTTAATGGAAATTCCGGTAAATCCATAGAAAATACTGAAAACCGGGGTCAGGTAAAGCAGGAATAAGTACGGGAAAAATGCCGACCATGCAACACCAAGTGTGCCGGCCATGTATACGCCGTAGCCATGCCATGGAATCATAGGACCAGCCATAGTTCCGGAGTCTTCGAGGCAGCGGGAAAGAATTTCCGGTGCAACCTTGCGCTCTTGAAAGACAGGTGCCATCAGACGGCCGGTCAGAACGTGTGCCATCGGCTGGGAGCAGCTGATGAGGCTGGTCACGTAACCGACAATCATCGTTGCAAGGATCATACTTCCATCGCTGTTGATTCTCTTTACAATCGCTTGAAGAATGTGATCCAGTACACCGAGTTTTTCCAGCATGCCGCCCATGCCGACAGCAAAGCAGATAATGGCTACGTACTGGAGCATGCTTCCCATGCCGCCGCGGTTTAAGATGGATTGTAATACCGGTTCTTCAATTGTGGTTGTGTAACCGTTGTAAGCTGTGCGGATGATGCCCTGCAGAGTATCGTGCTGCACAAAATAGGAAACAAATCCGGCAGCGAAGCTGGAAAGACCAAGTGCAGAGATCGCATTTACTTTGCAGAGGAGCAATACAATAATCAGGATGGCAGGGATCATGGTAATCCATCCGAGCTGGAATTCACCGTTTAAAGCATCGATGTAAACGGTAATGCTTCCCTCGGTATAGCTTCCGCTGGTCTGCTGGAAACCGAGAATAGTAAAAAGAATTAAGGTAATCACATACGTTGGAAGGGTGGTCCAGAGCATCGAGCGGATATGATCGCCAAGTTTGGCATCTGCAACGGCCGGAGCAAGGTTTGTGGTATCGGAAAGAGGACTTAATTTGTCACCGAACATGGCACCGCAGATGACAGCACCGGCTACCATGCCAGGATGGATACCCATGGCGTTTCCGATCGCCATCATGGCAACACCTGCGCTTCCGACGGAACCATAGGAAGTACCGGTTACAATACTCAAAATGGAGCAGAACAGCAGCGTCAGAGGCAGCAGCCAGGATGGGTTAATCATTTTTAAGCCCCAGGAAATGATGGTGGCAATGGTACCACTCTGCAGCCAGGTGCCGATCATGACACCGATGGCCATCAGAAGGCAGAGCGTCGGGACGACCATACGGATGGCATCGTATGCGCCGGCAACAATTTTGGCGTAAGAAATACCGAAAATTTTACAAAACAGATAGATAAAAATCCAGCTTGCAAACAGGCCGATCATAGGACCGCCGGTTTTCAGGCGGATACAGACTGCGACGGATACGATGATCAGCAGCAGCAAAAGCAGTGACTGTGGCAGATTGAGTTTTTTTTCTTTCGTTCCACTCATAAAAAAATCCCCCATTCATAGGTAAAATGATTTGCCCATTCAACGCGTTAAAGTAGAAAAGACATGTAATATATTATAATGGTGAAATGCAGAAAAAGCAAGGGAAATTCTCTTGATTTTTTGTTCTATGGTTGCTATAATAAGCGTGAGTGTGGGGCGGAGGATAAACTTCGGCCCTTTTGCAGCTAACTATAAACGGAATCAACAAGATAAAGAGGTTAAATCAATGACAAGAATAGACATTATTTCAGGTTTCCTGGGCGCAGGAAAAACAACCCTGATCAAAAAACTCCTCGGAGACGCACTGAAAGGCCAGCAGGTTGTCCTGATCGAGAACGAATTCGGTGAAATCGGAATCGACGGAGGCTTCTTAAAAGATGCCGGTATCGAAATCCGTGAAATGAACTCCGGCTGCATCTGCTGCTCTCTTGTGGGAGACTTCGGCGCAGCATTAAAAGATGTTATCACCAAATACCACCCGGACCGCATCATCATCGAGCCGTCCGGCGTAGGTAAACTCTCCGACGTCATCAAGGCTGTAGACGGTGTAGAAAAAGAAGCAGGCGTAGCCCTGAATTCCGCAACAACCGTAGTCGATGTTATGAAATGCAAAATGTATCTCAGAAACTTCGGCGAATTCTTCGAGAATCAGGTAAAGAGCGCAGGAACCATCATCCTGAGCCGTACCGATAAAGCCGATACGGAAAAAGTAGAGGCAGCTGTAAAAATGCTCCGCGAACTGAATCCGGAAGCACACATTATTACCACACCGGTTGAAGTACTGGGCGGTAAGAAAGTACTCGATACGATGGAAGGTGCCATCATCAACCTTGCGCAGGTAGAAGAGGAAGAGCATCATCACCATCATCATGACCACGACGAGTGCTGCTGCGGCCATGACCACGATGAGGAGCATGAGCACCATCATCACGATCATGATGAGGACGAACATGAACATCATCACCACGACCATGACGGCGAGTGCTGCTGCGGCCACGATCACGACGAGGAGCATGAGCATCATCACCACGACCATGATGACGAGTGCTGCTGCGGCCATGATCACGAGCATGAGCATCATCATCACCACGATGGCGAGTGCGGCTGTGGTCATGATCATCATCACCATCATCACGCAGACGAAGTTTTCACAAGCTGGGGTCAGGAGACTGTGAAGACCTTCACCAAAGAGCAGATCGAAGGCATCTTAAAGAAACTTTCCGAGGATACCGCTTATGGTATGGTTCTTCGTGCCAAAGGTATGGTAGCAGGCGCCGATGGACAGTGGATCTATTTCGATATGGTTCCGGAAGAGTACGAAGTACGTGACGGAGCACCGGAATTCACCGGAAGAATCTGTGTCATCGGTTCCAAATTAGCAGAAGATAAGCTGGCAGAGCTGTTCGGACTGTAAAAATACAAAGTAGCTGCGAAAATTACGGTCCGCAGGGTACCTGTGAACTGTAGTGAAGCTGCCGCATCAGAAACAAAATCCGATGTGGCAGCTTTTTTCTTGATTTAGAGACAAAGCAAAAGGTACGCCCGGAATCTTAGCCGCAAAAGCAAGTGCAGAAAGATTCCGGGAGTACGTCAAAGACAACGGAGGTACAAAATGTACGAAGAAGACGAAGTAGAAATTCCGATTTATCTCATAACAGGATTTCTGGAGAGTGGAAAAACCTCTTTTATCAATTTTACCGTAGCACAGGACTATTTCCAGATCGACGGACCGACCCTTCTGATCACAACCGAAGAAGGTGAAGTAGAGTACGACGAAAAAGAACTGCTCAAACACAACACCGTCCTGGAAATCGTAGAAGGACCAGAGCAGTTTACCCTGGATTACCTGAAAAAACTGAACCGCAAATACCGCCCGGAGCGAATCATTCTCGAATACAACCCGCTCTGGAGCGTAAAAAAACTCGAAGAAATGGAACTGCCGCGCGGTTGGGGCATCGTACAGGAGATCGTGACCGTCGACGCAAGCTGCTTCCAGATCTATATGCAGAACATGAAATCCGTCTTCATGGAGATGGCAAAAAATGCCGATATGGTCATGTTCAACCGCTGCCGTCCGGAAGATCCGCTTCCATCCTTCCGCCGCAGCATCAAAGTAGTCAACCAGGCGTGCGACGTTCTGTTTGAGAATGAAGAAGGCGAAATTGACAACATTTTTGAGGATCAGATGCCGTTTGATACCGATGCCGATGTGATCGAGATTGATGACGCCGATTACGGAATCTGGTATGTCGATATGGGCGACAACCCGGAGCGCTACGAGGGCAAAACCGTTCATTTCCGAGGCATGGTATTAAAGAGCAAAGACATCGGAGCTGATTTCTTTGTCCCGGGTCGTATGGCAATGACCTGCTGTGCAGACGATACTTCCTTTATCGGTTACGTCTGCAAATGCGCAAGCGCCAAATCTCTCGTGATGGGTTCCTGGGTTGACGTGATTGCAACGGTAAAATGGGGCTATATGAAGGTTTACGATGGCGAAGGCCCGGTTCTGTATGCAAAAGAAATCAAACCGGCCAAGAAACCGGAGAGCGAACTGGTATACTTTAACTAAACATTGCCGAAGCATTTCAGCGAATAAAA
This sequence comes from Blautia sp. AM28-27, assembly GCF_003480905.1. NCBI lineage: Bacteria > Bacillati > Bacillota > Clostridia > Lachnospirales > Lachnospiraceae > Blautia > Blautia sp. AM28-27. The sequence goes on along the minus strand of NZ_QUJK01000004.1, from coordinate 121,256 downwards.
GAGCAGGAAAAAGGCTGCTCTTTTGTTCGTGTTCTTTCTTTATGACAGATGGAAAAACAATATATCATTTTTCGGTGCGGCGAAGCAGCTATTCGGTTATGCGCAAGTAGCGAAGTGGATGGAGAATATCCGTTTTGACCGTGACGTGAACAAAAACTGCGCCGGAAAATGGTCTGATGACAGGAGAATTTATGTATATTATAGTAGGTCTGGGAAATCCAACGCGCCAGTACGAAGGGACGAAGCACAATGTCGGATTTGATACCATCGATTATCTGATCGATGAATATCAGATCCCTTCCTCCGGTACAGGCCACAAGGCTCTGTTCGGAAAAGGCATGATCGCAGGTCAGAAGGTTATCGTTGCAAAGCCGATGACATATATGAACCTGAGCGGTGAGTCCGTGCGGGAGCTGGTGAACTATTACAAAGTGGATCCGGAGAGCGAGCTGATCGTGGTTTACGATGATATCAGCCTGGCGCCGGGACAGATCCGTATCCGCAAAAAAGGAAGCGCGGGCGGCCACAATGGCATCAAAAACATCATCGCTAATCTTGGCACCGACCATTTTATGCGTGTGAAAGTCGGTGTCGGTGAGAAACCGAAAAACTGGGATCTGGCGGACTACGTGTTAAGTCCGTTTACGAAAGACGAACGTCCCCTTGTAAATCTGGCGATCGAGCATGCGGCAAAAGCAATCGAGCAGATGCTGAACGGGGATGTGGACGCAGCCATGAACGAGTATAACCGCAAATCTGCAAACCCGGCAGAGTAAGGAAGAATGAAAGCGTTATTAGAACCGATCAAAGAAATTGCACGTTTTGACGAGCTGTTCCGTGATCTGAAAAAAGGAACCGCAGGTGTGACTGTGATCTCGGGCTGTCTGGAAAGCCAGAAAGCCCACATGATCGCAGGCCTCTCCGAGGATGCCCCGGTGCGGCTTCTGATCGCGGAAAATGAATTAAAAGCAAAAGAATTATATGAGGATTACCGGCTGTACGATGCGGAGACGCTGTATTATCCGGCGAAGGACCTGATTTTCTATCAGGCAGACATTCACGGAAATCTGCTGATCCGGCAGCGGCTTCAGGTGATCCAGGCACTTCTTGAGCGGAAGGAAGTTACCATCATCACCAGTGTAGGGGGATGTATGGACTTTCTTCTGCCTCTTGGCGTGTTCGAAAAACATTGCATCCATCTGCGCAATGACAGCGAACTCGATCTGGATAAAATAAGAAAAGAGCTGGTGCGGCTCGGCTATGAGAGTACCTTTCAGGTGGAGTCGACCGGCCAGTTTTCCGTCCGCGGCGGCATTCTCGATATTTATCCGCTGACGGAACAGAACCCGATCCGGATTGAGCTCTGGGGCGATGAGATAGATTCCATCCGAAGCTTCGATGCGGAGAGCCAGCGGTCGATTGAAAACCTCGAGGAGATCACAATCTATCCGGCATCGGAGCTGATTTTAACAGAGGATACGATTGCGCGCGGCGTAAAAGCTATAAAAAAAGAGGCGAAAGCGCAAAGCACAAAATTCCGCGACAAAATGATGACAGAGGAAGCGGCAAGGATCCGCCGTGCAGCAGAGGAAATCTGCGATCAGATCGGCGAGGGCGAAATTCTGCAGGGAGCCGAACAGTATCTTCACTATTTTTATCCGGAGACCGTCTCGTTTCTTGAGTATCTGCCGGAGAACAGCCGCATTTTCCTCGATGAGCCGAACCGCATCATCGAGTGTGCCGATGCGCTGGAAGCAGAATTTCAGGAGAGCGTGAGCCACCGTCTCGAAAAGGGATACCTCCTGCCGGGACAGGCGAAGCTGATGTGCAGTACGGCGGAGCTTGTGGCAAAACTGAACCGCCGCGGCTGTGTTGCCGTATCGCTGATGGAGCCGCAGAAGGGCGAGTGGAATATCCGTGACGAATTCAGTGTGACGGTGAAATCGGTCAATTCGTATAACAATCAGTTCCCGCTTCTGGTAAAAGATCTGAAATCTTGGAAAAAAGCGGGTTACCGTATTGTACTGGCGAGTCCGTCGCGGACGAGGGCGCAGCATCTGGCGGAGGACCTGCAGAATGAGGAGATTCCGGCCTTCTACAGCGAGAATGAGGAGCGTGTTCTGAAACCGGGCGAGGTCATGCTGATCCACGGCGCGGCCCGCAGAGGCTTTGAATATCCGATGCAGAAATTTGTGCTGATCACAGAGACGGATATTTTTGGAAAAGAGAAGAAGAAAAACCGGAAGAAATCGGAGTATTCCGGTCAGAAAATCCAGAATTTTGCGGATCTATCGATCGGTGACTATGTCGTGCATGAGAGCCACGGTCTTGGTATTTACCGCGGTATCGAAAAAATTGAGATGGACCGCGTAACGCGTGATTACATGAAAATCGAGTATGCGGGCGGATCGAACCTCTATGTGCTGGCCACCCAGCTCGATACGCTGCAGAAGTATGCGTCCGGCGAAGCTGCAAAGGTGCCGAAGCTGAATAAAATCGGCGGTCAGGAATGGAATAAGACGAAAACACGGGTTCGCCATGCGGTAAAAAATATCGCACAGGATCTCGTGAAGCTGTATGCCGAGCGGCAGGCGTCATCCGGCTATCAGTTCGGAAAGGATACGATCTGGCAGAAGGAATTTGAGGAACTGTTTCCGTTTGAGGAGACGGACGATCAGCTTGCGGCGATCGAGGCGACAAAGGCGGACATGGAGAGCAAAAAGATCATGGACCGCCTGATCTGCGGCGATGTCGGATACGGCAAAACCGAGGTTGCAATCCGTGCAGCGTTCAAGGCAGTACAGGAGAGCAAACAGGTCGTCTACCTCGTTCCGACCACCATTCTGGCACAGCAGCATTACAATACGTTCGTTGAGCGCATGAAGGACTTTCCGGTGCGCGTTGATCTTCTGTGCCGGTTCCGCACGCCGGCAGAGCAGAAAAAAACGCTGGAGGATCTGAAAAAAGGACTCGTGGATATTGTCATTGGAACACACCGCGTTCTTTCAAAGGATGTGAAGTTCAAAGATCTTGGCCTTCTGATTGTCGATGAGGAGCAGCGGTTCGGCGTGACGCATAAAGAAAAAATCAAACAGCTGCAAAAAAATGTGGATGTTCTGACACTGACGGCGACACCGATTCCGCGTACCATGCATATGAGCCTGATTGGCATCCGGGATATGAGTGTGCTCGAGGAAGCACCGCAGGATCGCCAGCCGATCCAGACCTTTGTCTGTGAATACAATGAAGAAATGGTCCGCGAGGCGATTAACCGTGAACTTGCGCGGGGCGGGCAGGTTTACTATGTCTATAACCGTGTCCAGTCGATTGCGGATATGGCGAACACGATCCAGAAGCTCGTGCCGGATGCAAATGTGGGCTTTGCGCACGGGCAGATGAAGGAGCGCGAGCTCGAGAAGATCATGTACGGATTTATCAACGGAGAGATCGATGTGCTCGTGTCAACAACGATCATTGAGACAGGACTCGATATTTCGAATGTCAATACCATGATTATCCATGATTCCGACCAGATGGGACTGTCACAGCTCTATCAGCTCCGCGGCCGCGTCGGACGGTCGAATCGGACTTCCTACGCATTTCTGATGTACCGCAGAAACAAGATGTTGAAGGAAGTGGCGGAGAAGCGTCTCCATGCGATCCGTGAATTTACGGAGATGGGAAGCGGCTTTAAAATTGCAATGCGTGATCTTGAGATCCGAGGCGCCGGAAATCTGCTGGGCGCAGAGCAGTCGGGCCATATGGAATCGGTTGGATACGATCTCTATTGTAAAATGCTCGCAGAGGCTGTCCAGGAGGCGAAGGGCATCGCACCGGCAGAAGCGTTCGAGACAACGATTGATCTGAATGTCAGTGCCTATATTCCGGACAGCTACATCAGCAACGAGTCTCTGAAGCTTGACACCTATAAGCGAATTGCGGCGATTGAAAATAAGGAAGAGTATGAGGACATGACGGAGGAGCTGACCGACCGCTTCGGGGAACCGCCGAAAAATGTACAGAATCTTCTGGCTGTTGCAGAACTGAAAGCGCTGGCGCACTGTGCGTATGTGACGGAGCTGAAACAGATGGGCGATTCGGTACGAGTCACCTTACAGCAGCATGCAAAAATCGATGTGGCGCGGATTCCGGAGCTGCTGCAGAAATACCGAGACGAACTGAAATTCCAGATGGAGTCGCTGGCGTTTGTCTACACGCCGCGGCGGAGAAATTCAAAGGAAAAGATCGATCTGCTGGAGAAGAGCCATGCACTGGTGGAAGATCTGCTGCAGATCACACAGGAGTGAAATACTCGCATAACCACAAAATCGTGTGAAAAAGGCGTGAACAGGGAAGAAAAAAGTTGCCCTGTATCAACAAAAAGGGTATAATAGGAAAAGCGTTTATAAAAATCGATGCAGGACCGGAAATTCGAACGTGTAAAAAGAAAAACTCTTTTTGAGCATACATTTCGCCCTGCATGAGGAGGAAGTAATGAAAAATTTAAAAGCAAAAGCAGTCTGCGTTATGCTGAGTGCTTCGATGGCAGCGATGGGACTGACTGGCTGCGGTTCCGACAATGTGGACGGAACAAAAACGGCAGTTACTGTAAATGACGAGTCGATTACACTCGGACAGGCAAATTTCATGCTGAGATATCAGCAGGCAACCATGTACAATTATTATTCCAAGATGTACTCGATGTACGGAATGCAGATGCCGTCTGAGATGTACGACAAGGAAGGCGACGATGGAAAGACTACCGGGGAAACGTTCAAGGAGCAGTCTCTTGATACGATCGAAAAAGAGCTTCTGATGCGGCAGCACGCAGAGGAATACGGAATTTCCCTGACAGACGAGGAAAAACAGCAGGCGAAAGAGGCTGCACAGGCATTCGCAGATAAGAACGGTGACGATGTGATGAAAAAGCTGCACGCAACCGTTGAGGACATCCAGGATGCACTGGAGCTGTATGTTATTCAGACCAGAATTTATGATCCGATCATCGCAGATGTAGATACCGAGGTATCCGATGAAGAGGCAAAGCAGACCTCCATCAGCTACATCACGGTATCCACAGCAGGAACCGAGAAGGATGACGATGGAAAAACGATTGATTTGACGGACGAGGAAAAAGCGGCAAAGAAAGAAATCGCACAGAGATTCCTGGATCTCTTAAAAGAGTCTGAGGATCCGGCAGCCGCATCGTTTACCGATCTGCGCAAGGAGCTGAACGATCAGTTAAATGCGGAGAATACCCCAGATTCCACCGATTCTGCAGATGGCTCCGATGAGAGCAGTTCTTCTTCCGATGCTTCCGACACAAGCGCATCCGACGCTTCAAGCGCGAGCACATCGAGCAGTTCCGACAGCGATTCCTCCTCTGAGGTTTCTTATCTGACCTCTTCCGAGACATCCTTTGGAACCGGATCGGAGAAAGACGATGACGATACCTGTTCTCTTGGAGATAAAGTAGCGGAAGAAGCAGCAAAGCTGAAGGATGGCGAGTATTATGACGGTGTCATCGAAGGCGACGATGCATATTATGTGATCCGTGTAGATAAAGCATTCGACGAGGACAAAACCGAGTCCAGAAGACAGACTATCATTTCCAACCGCAAATCGGATAAGTACAACGATACACTGGATGGATGGGTAAAGGAGAGCGATATCAAGGTCGCATCCAACTGGAAAAAGCTTGAAGTAACGGACGCAGATCTGTATACGATGACAGTTGACAGCGCTTCTACAGATTCCACAGATGGAACCACAACTGACAGCACAACAACGGACAGTACCGCAACGGACAGTACCGCAACGGACAGTACAACGTCTGACAGCACGACATCAGGCAGTACCGAAACGACATCGACAAGCAGCACAGGCACTGCTTCAACGTCTTCAAGCACTGCAGAATAAAAGCATACGATACAGGACAAACGGCAGCCGGATCCGGGAGAGGGATCCGGCTGCTGTTTGTGTCTGAAAATATTTTGGAACAAAAAAAAGAAAATAATAGGGAATTTGTAGAGTAAATTGACAATAGTAAGAAGTTCATTTAAAATGAAATTACAACCAGAGTGTATCTCGCAAATTGCGGAAATAATTTTTCAGACACGCTCTAATGTTCAGGCGAAAACGATGTACCAGGAAAGAAGGTGGAGAAATGAAGAAGGCAGTAATTTCCGTACTTGTCGGTACAGCAGTACTGGCTTTCGTTGCGTGTGGAAAAAATGCTGCAACGGAAAACAGTTCCGATTCGGGTGTTTCAACGGTATCGGCATCCTCGCAGGTGGAAAATGGACAGAAAGCAACCCGTGTGAACCAGGGAACAAATTTGTCTCCGGGGTCACCGAAGAATATCCCGTCCGGTGGGGGGAACAGCTCGGGCAGGACACATCATTCGGAGACGCATCATTCGGAGACACATCATTCAGACGCGCATCATGATTGAGAATGTCGGGGGTTGCTGAACATCCGTGAACAGAAACAGACGAAGGGGTATCCAAAACGGATACCTCTTTTTCTACTTGTCGGGAAAACAATACAATGCTATACTGAACATGAATTTGACGCGAAAAGCGCGGCAGGTTCAGAAAAAACAGCCGGGATTTGTCAGTATACGCGGACATGTGCTGCAGGGAACTCGGGCAGAATGGAGAAAAGAAAATGACAAGAGAAGAATTTGAACAGCTTGCCGGAGCAGGTGTCATTTTATTGGATGGCGCAACCGGATCAAATCTGACAAAAGCGGGAATGCCAAAAGGAGTCAGTACAGAACTTTGGGTTCTGGAGCATCCTGATATTCTGGCAAATTTACAGAAGGCTTACGTGGAGGCGGGAAGCCAGATTGTCTATGCGCCGACCTTTGGTGCAAACAGATTGAAATTAGCGGATTATGGAAGAGAAAACGAGGTGGAGGAGCTGAATGCACGCCTGGTGGATATCTCGAAAAAAGCGCTTGCCGGAACAGGTGCGCTGATTGCGGGAGATTTTTCTACGCCGGGAAAAATGCTGCAGCCCAAAGGCGATCTTTCTTATGAAGAGCTGCTGGAATCCTACACAGAGCAGGTAACAGCGGTAGCAAATGCGGGCGTTGATCTTCTGGTAGCGGAGACGATGCTGAGCGTAGACGAAACGTGTGTCTTTATGGATGCTGCACTTTCTGTCTGCGATCTGCCGATTATGTGTTCTCTGACGCTGGAAGCAGACGGTTCTGCCCTGTTCGGCGGAAACGCTGTGGAAGCAGTTGAGACACTGCAGGAAATGGGAGCATCCGCCGTAGGACTGAACTGCTCGGTCGGACCGGATCAGCTTGAGGCAGTCGTAAATTCCATGAAAAAAGTGGCAAGAGTACCGGTTATCGTAAAACCGAATGCCGGCCTGCCGAAAATCACGCCGACCGGTGAGGCAATCTACAGCATGGATGCGCCGACGTTTGCAAGATATATGAACATTCTGGTAGACGCGGGTGCAGGCATTGTCGGCGGCTGCTGCGGAACGACACCGGAGTATATTCGTCTGGTGAAGGAAATGCTGGATGCGAGAAAGTAAATCAAAGATTACAATTCGCAGGAAACTGTGAGATGTAATGAATTCCCCTGTTGCGGACAAAATCTGTACGGGGGAATTTTTTTGCAAAACAGAGTTCAACGATCTGGTCTGATGGAAAGCCCGGGTGGAGAAAAAAGATAGGAAGTCTGGAAAAAAGACATGGAATTGTGGAGAAAAGTCTGGTAGAATACGTGTCGTGTGGAAAACTTTCCGTAAGAAAGGATGATGAAGGATGTATCAGAATTATATTTTTGATTTATATGGAACTCTGGTAGATATACATACGAATGAAAAGAAAGCGTATCTCTGGAAAAAAATGAGCCTGTTCTTCGGCATGAAAGGGGCCGCCTATGAGCCGAAAGAACTCCGGATGGCGTATGAGACAAAAATCAAAGAGCAGGAAGCTGCGCTTAAAATGGAATGCCGCGGCAGCCATGTACCGGAAATCGACATTGCGGATGTGTTCCGGCAGCTGTTTGAGGATCAAGCTGTTTCGGTAACGGAAAAAGAAATTGCAGATCTGGCGAAAATGTTCCGTGCGATTTCGATAGAAGAACTGAAACTGTTCCCCGGCGTGCCGGAAATGCTGCAGCGTTTAAAAGACGCAGGAAAGAAGGTTTTTCTGCTGTCCAACGCACAGGCGCTTTTCACCGCGCCGGAAATTTCCCTGCTCGGCCTTACGAAATACTTTGACGGAATCCTGCTCTCATCGGATGCCGGTGTGAAAAAACCGGATCCGGCGTTTTATGAGATGCTGCTGAAGCAGTATCACCTCAATCCGGCAGAATGCCTGATGACAGGAAATGACGACATCGCTGACTGCCACGGTGCAGCCTCTGCCGGAATCGCAAGCTGTTACGTGGCAACGCGCCAGTCACCGAAAATCAATGGTCCGCTGCCGGAAAACTGTGAGAAGATCGCGGCGATTGCAGAGTTGTTCTGATTAAAGAGCATTCAGCAGCACTCCTGAAAAAATAATGCGAAAAAAGGGGCTGTCGCACTACGTTCATTTTCTTAGTGCAACAGCCCCTTTTGCTTATGTCCGGAAAGGAATCCTTCAGTTTTTCCGCATTCCTTTATCCCATCGGAATTTCCGATAGCAGGCATAAATCAGAACACTGCATACCAGCCATCCCGCCGGATAACCAAGTGCAATCGGAATGATGGAATCAAATATATGAGACATCACAAACAGATAAATCTGGCGGAACACGACGAAGCTTCCGAGCATTACGATCATTGGTGTTCTGGTGTCTCCTGCGCCACGCAGGACGTTAGAATAAACCTGGTTGACGCAGCAGAGAATGTAGAACGGGGAGAGGAGATACAGGAACAGGGTTCCGTAACGAATCACAGCTGCCTCCTGGTTAAACAGATAGACCATTTGCGGAGCGAAAATCAGCAGAGGAATCATCATCACAATGGTTACAAGCTCAGCAAGCAGGAATGCGGTTGTAGCACCCTTCTTTGCACGGTCAATGTAGCTGGCACCGACGTTCTGTCCGGTGAAGGTGGTCGAAGCAAGACCAACACTCATCATCGGCAGCATCATAAACTGGTCGATTTTCATGCAGGCACTCCAGCCTGCCATAACATCCGAGCCGAATACATTGATATAGGACTGCACGAAAACGTTGGAAACGGAAGTCACCATCTGCTGGATCGCTGCCGGCAGTCCGACGCAGACGATGCGGTACAGCAAAGACCAGTCCATGCAGAGCTTTTTCCAACAGATGCGGTATGGGCCGTCTGTTGTGGTCAGCACATACAGCGTCAGAACCGCCGAAAGGCACTGTGCAATAACGGTTGCAAGCGCCACACCCTCGATTCCCATGCCGAAGGAAACGACAAACAAAAGATCGAGCACGGTATTGATAACAGCGGAAAAAATCAGGAAATACAGCGGATGGCGGGAATCGCCGACAGCGCGGAGAACGCCGGAGCCCATGTTGTAGAACATCAGACCGGCAACACCGCCAAAGTAAATTTTAAGATACGTTGCTGACTCGCGGATGACGTCGTTCGGCGTACTCATCATGCGGAGCATGTACGGTGTAATGAAGATGCCGAGAATAGTAAAGACAATAGAGAGAAAAAATGTCATCACCAGTGTCGTGCTGACGGTGCGGCTGACCTTTTCATCCGCCTTTGCGCCATAATACTGAGAGATAATGACACCGGCACCGGTGGAAAGTCCCATGAAAAAGCCGATCAGAGAATTGATGATCGGACCGACGGAGCCGACGGCGGCGAGTGCTTCCTTGCCGACAAAGTTGCCGACAACGATGCTGTCAACGGTGTTGTAAAGCTGCTGGAAGAGATTTCCGGCCATCAGCGGAAGCGAGAAGAGAAGAAGCTGTTTCCAGATAGAGCCCTGGGTCATATCGCGGGCTTTGCTCTTTTGTACTGTTTTCGTCATAGTAGTCCCCTTTTTTACGTTGATTTTACCTTCTTTTTTATTGTAGCACTTTGAAGTTGTGATGGAAATATCCATTTTTGACGCGATTTTCGGACTTTATTGATATAAACAGCCGAAAATAAAAGTGAAAAGAATTGTTTCTGAAAAAATTGTCTGGTATAATAAGGAGCAGATGCGTAAATGCAAAAACAACAGATGCTTCAAAGACCGGTGCAAAAACGGAAAGATCAGGGGGATTTTGCGGTGGTTTTTTGGAAACTGCGCGTCACAGAACAGGATAGAAAGAAGGTAACTGAAATATGGGAGATTATTTTGTATGCAGTAAAACAGATCCGGTAGTAGAGACAAAGGCGGGAAAGGTACGCGGCTTCCGCCTGAATACGACATACGCGTTTCATGGAATCCATTACGCTGAGGCGGACCGTTTCCAGATGCCACAGCCGGTGAAACCATGGAAAGGAATCAAAAATGCGCTGGCGTACGGCTATGTATGTCCGCTTTTAAAGCAGGATGAGCCGAACATGGAGGTGCTGGTACCGCATCGTTACTGGCCGCAGGACGAGCATTGCCAGAACCTGAATGTCTGGACACAGAGTCTTGATCCGGGTGCGAAAAAGCCGGTCATGGTATGGCTCCACGGCGGCGGCTTCAGCGCCGGCTCTGCGATTGAGCATGTGGCATATGAGGGGGATCACTTAAGCGAGTTCGGTGATGTCGTTGTTGTTTCCGTGAACCATCGGCTGAATATCCTCGGTTATCTCGATCTCTCGCCGTTTGGCGAAAAATACAAAAATTCTGCGAATGCAGGAAACGCAGATATGGTAGCTGCATTGCAGTGGGTACATGACAATATCGCGGCATTCGGCGGAGACCCGGAGAATGTTACGATTTTCGGTCAGTCCGGCGGCGGTATGAAGGTAGCAACGCTGATGAATACGCCGGCAGCAGACGGCCTGTTCCAGAAGGGTATCATCGAGAGCGGTGTTTATGAGGCAAAGGTTTATCAGAAAGAGGACGGAGACGGCACCGCGATTGTGAAGGCTCTGTTAAAAGAACTGAATCTGGACGAGTCCGAGGTGGAGAAGCTTGAGACGATCCCGTATTATGAGCTGTCAAATGCGTACAATAAAGTTGAGGCAGAGGTTGCTGCGAAAGGCTGCTATATCGGACAGGGACCGATGGAGAACGGCTGGTTCCGCGGAAATCCGATCAAATGCGGATTTACGGATCACGCCAAAACGATTCCGGTGCTGGCAGGAACCAACATCGGTGAGTTTGATTTTGGACCGGTTGTGCCGGGAAAACATGAGATGAACCGTGAGGAACAGATTGCGTTTCTGACAAGAAAATATGGTGATGCAACGCCGGAGCTGATTTCTCTTTTTGAAAAAGCATACCCGGACAAAACAATTGCCGACCTGTGGTCTGTGGATACGTTCTTCCGTCCGGCAACGATCGAATTCATTCGTCAGAAATCGGAGTTTACAGAAGCGCCGACTTATTCCTATCAGTTTACCTATGAATTCCCGATCGATGGCGGAAAAGCCGCATGGCATTGTGCCGAGATTCCGTTCGTATTCCATAACATCGACCGCATTGCCGTATGCAATGTCCCGGGCGAAACAGACCGTCTGCAGGAGCGTATGGCCACCGCCTGGATCAACTTTGCCCGCTACGGAAGCCCGGAAACCCCATCCCTCCCGAACTGGCCGGCATGCACCCCAGGGGATGAAGCAACCATGATTTTCGACAGAACCTGTGAAATTCGCCGCAACTTCGATCACGAGCTGGTGAAAAAATTGGTGGAAACCGAGTATAACCCGATGACACCGGTTGTGGAAGACGAGGAAGAGGACGCGTTCTTTATTCATTAATTAATTGACTCATAGCAATCCCAGAAAAAACAGCCAGAATGTTTTGCCTCAGTTAAAAACATTCTGGCATTTTTCAACTTATGCTAAATTGAACTTAAGGCAAGAATATCGTATGATAGAGGTAGAAAGAGAAAGGCGCAGGTGGAATATGGGAGTTTATCTGAATCCGGGAAATGAAAAATTTGCAAAAGCGGTTCAGTCCGAAATTTATGTGGATAAAACAGGGCTGATCGAGTATACCAATCAGGTGATTAATACTGTGCAGAGATATGTCTGTGTCAGCCGTCCGCGGCGCTTTGGAAAATCTATGACGGCGGATATGCTGACGGCTTATTATGGGAAGGAATGCGATTCCAGAGAACTTTTTTCTGGATTGAAAATTTCTCAAAATGCTGTATTTGCACAGCACTTAAATCAATATCCTACGATTTTTTTGAATATGCAGGAATTTCTGAGCCGGAGCAAGGAAATTGGCCAGGTGATTGACCGTGTTCGAAGAATGCTGCTGCGGGAACTGAAAAACAGTTATCCGGACGTGGACTACTTTGACGATACGGATCTGGTAGAATCGCTGCAGGATATTTATGCGGCAACAAAACAGTCGTTTGTCATTATCATTGATGAATGGGACTGTGTTTTCCGGGAATATCAGCAGGATAAAAAAGCACAGGAAGAGTATCTTGATTTCCTGCGGGATTTTCTGAAAGATAAGGTTTACGTAGCACTTGCCTATCTGACGGGTATTCTGCCGATCAAAAAATATGGAACCCATTCTGCACTGAATATGTTTGATGAATTTACAATGCTTGATCCAGGGCCGCTCGCAGAATATGTAGGATTTACGGAGCAGGAAGTAGAAGAACTCTGCGGCCGGTATCAGATGGATCTGGCAGAAATTAAAAACTGGTATGACGGCTATTCGTTCCCGGGAGAAAGTTCGGTTTACAGCCCGCGTTCGGTTGTCAATGCCATGCGATTCCGGAAAATCGGCAATTACTGGAATCAGACAGAAACATTTGAAGCACTACAGTGGTATATTGATCTGAATTTTGACGGCCTGCGGGATGACGTACTGCAGATGATGGCAGGGAAAAAGATTCCGGTGAACACGGGCAGTTTTACGAATGATATGACAACTTTCCGGACAGAGGATGATGTGCTGACACTGCTGATTCATCTTGGATATCTTGGTTATGAGGAACAGAATAAATATGTTTTTATTCCGAATGCCGAGGTACAGTCAGAATATGCCAGTGCGGTAACCGTTTCCCAATGGGGAGATATTTCAAAGGCACTGAAAAATTCCGCAGATCTTCTGCAGGCTGTGTGGGAAAAACAGGAAACACAGGTAGCAGAGGGAATTCGGCTGGCACATTTTGAAACGTCACAGCTTCAGTACAATGATGAAAATGCGTTGAGCTATACGATTTCACTGGCGCTGTATGCAGCACGGAATTTTTACACGGTTTACCGTGAACTGCCTGGGGGAAAAGGGTTTGCGGATCTTGTTTTCGTACCAAGAAAAAGATACCAGGACAAACCGGCGCTGGTTGTAGAACTGAAATGGGACAAAACAGCAGAGGGTGCGCTTGCGCAGATTAAGGACAAAGAATATTGCAGAAGTCTGGAAGAATATCAGGGAAACTTGCTTCTGGTAGGAATTAATTATAATAAAAAGACAAAAGAACATGTTTGCAGAATTGAGGAATATCAGAAGTAAAAGGGAGAGGAGGTATTATGAATATTGAAAATCGTAATATTCGTTTTACTTCAACGGTAATTTGCAGGATCTTTTTGGGGATTTGCTGTTGTTTTTTAGCTGCATGTTCCTCACAGAGTTCCCAAAATAACAGCAACATCTTTCTGTATGCCGTTGATTTCAGCCATTCCACCCTGTCGCCCGGGAATGTGAAATTTGATATGTCTATGGAAGATGTTTTGCAGAAGACGCAGCTTTCGGAAGATGATGTTGATACCACGTTAGGAGAAGCGTATCCGCGAATCATTCATTCGATCAGCATTTCCAGTCTGTCGGATGATATTCAGGAAATCTTTTCTTTTCAGAATGATCAACTGGTATCTGTGGAATATGCCATAACGGTTCCGGAATCTGAATTTCAAACGGTACTGCAGACGCTGGCTCATCAGGCGGCAGAATTACTTGAAGATTTGCTGGTGGGAGAGAATCAGATTCTTGAGGGAAAGACGACAAGGTGGGAAGATGAGCAGAAAAACAGTCTGATCCTGTCTTTCCCGGACACGGATACATCGGAAGAGCGCGTTATTTTTCTGGGCTTATACAGGACGAAGGCCTGATTCGGGACAGGATGAGTGGTGTCCTGAAATCATGTAATAGAAAAACCAGAGTCGGATGAGAATGTTTTCACCGGCTCTGGTTTTGCGTTTCCGGTAACGGTTTTGAGCGGTAAATGCTATGCAATTCTGCCGCGGGAATGGTATAATAAAACCAGTATGCGCCGCTTTAGGCAGGCTGCTTAGAAAGAGGATCGATGCATGTACACATATCTGATTGTAGATGATGAAATGATAGAGCGAAAGGGCATTCGGATGCTGCTTTCGCGGATGAATATCCGGGAGAATATTCTGGAGGCCTCCAATGGAGAGGAAGCGCTGGAGGTGTTTGAAAAAGAGAAAATTGACGTGCTTTTGACCGACATCAATATGCCGTTCATGGATGGAATTGAGCTTCTTTCCCGGATTCATGAGGAGTATCCGGGGACGGAAACTGTGATTTTCAGTGGGTATGATGAGTTTTCCTACGCAAAAAAGGCGATTTCCTATGGGGTTTCCGCCTATATTTTAAAACCGGTCAACCCGGAAGAATTTGAAAAGGTGGTTGGTGAAATCAACGAAAAGCTTGCAAAGAGTGAGCGTGAGGAAAAACGGAAGGACGAAAGTATGGAGTTTCTGCGGGAACATTTGCTGTATCTGATGGTCAATGGGCAGAGCCGCAACGCAATGCAGGAGAAAACACAGACGCTTCTCGATATGAGCTTTGTCCGGGATTTTTGCCGTATGGTACTGCTGGAGTGTGCCAACAACTATTTTGAACAGGTAAACAGCGAACAGATTGAAAAGATGCAGAGCGATTTGCAGATGCCGTTTCACTATCTGAACCTGAACCCACAGCAGTCCATCCTGTTTTTTAGCGAGGAGCCGGATGGCGGCTGGGAAGCGTTCGGACGGAAGCTGTACCATTATATTCGTGAAATGTGGGACCAGGAATGCTTTCTGGCCGTGTCGGGCGAGATCACGCCGGACGGTGAGCTTTACGATGCATTTGCACAGACGGAGCAGCTCATGGAGCGGCGCTTTTATCACACGGGAAACCATGTTTTTCTTCCTTTTCAGGAGGAGCAGTCCGAGGTGCTGGTGCAGATTGATGCTGAAATCCTGATCCGCCAGATCCAGCAGGACATTCGCATGAAGGATCTGGAGAGCCTGCGTGAACACTTTGACCAGTTCTGCGAGAAGTATGAACATCAGACGATTTTCTCCCAGATTTACATTAAGTTTATGTTTTCCAATCTGCTGAAAGAGATTTACGACAATCTCGAGAGAAAAGATGAGCGAGAGCTGGACCGTGAGATCGACGCCCTGTATCACAGCAGCAACATGGCCGGTGTGATTCAAGCGGTCCGTATGGGTATTGACCGGCTCGAAACGGTCTTCCGCGCAGACGGCGGTGTTGCGAAACGCAGAGAAGTCGAGCAGATTAAACAGTATATCCGTGAGAACTATTCTGACAGTGGCATGGGTGTTGACCAGCTTGCGCGCGAGGTTGGCATGACACCGAATTATCTGAGCAGCATTTTCAAGAAAAATACAGGAGAAAACCTGAGCCGCTACTTAAAAGGTTTCCGTATGGAGCGCGCACGGGAAATGCTCGAAAATACAAACGAAAAAATCGGCGTAATCTGTGAAAAGTGCGGTTTTGTGAATGTGTCCTATTTCTGTCAGAGCTTCCGCGAATATTTTGGAATCAGCCCGCAGAAATACCGGGATCAGGGGGAGTAAGATGACATCATTTGCCGCTAGAATAAAAAAAGCATTTTCAGATATGAAGGTACACCGGAAGCTTATCGTGGCTTACGTTCTCACAGGACTTTTCCCAATGTGCCTGATGTTCACACTGTTTTACACCCAGATGCGTCGTGTACTTGTCGAGCGTGAGATCAAAAATCTGCAAACCACCTTTGATCAGGCAGTGGACGATGTGAATACGGAGCTTGCGCTGCACCAGAGTATGTCGGACTATCTGGCATTCGACCAGACAATTGTTCAGATTGTAAAGGCAGAAGACAAAAACAGCTTCGAAGCATACGAGCGCATGGTGAAAGAGTTTGATCCGATGATGGATTCCTTAAGTTATTTTTACCCGGAAATCCGACAGTCTACGGTCTATGTGCGTGATTTCGTCATTCCGCACGGCACGTATCTGCGTCCGGCGCGGGAAATGGAAAATGATGAATGGACAGCACCGGCAGACAATGATGTTCACTGGTATGCTGATATGGATCAGGGAACGGTGACGCTGGTGCGGTCTATGCCGCTGATTGATGACGGAAAAGGCGGTTTTTTATACATTTCCATGGACTACAGTAAGATTTTTGGCTCCATGGAGCTTACAGTTAATGAGGATTACGGTGTTTTCGTCTACAATGAGGACAAAGAAGTGCTGTATGAAAATCAGAAGATGACCAGGAATGCAAAATACCAGATGGAATTTTCAGACTTTCAGAAGATACAAAAAAAAGAGAAGCAGAATACAGCGAACTACATTCTCCTGGAAAAGGAGATTGAGCAGAATGGATGGCATGCCGCGTGCTATCTGCCGAAAAAAGGCATCATCAGTCCGATGCAGCCGATTCTTCTGATGGTTCTTCTGATGTGGGCAGGCTGCGTTATTTTCTCTGCGGTCGTGATTATGAAATTCTCCGGAAACATGGCGCACCGCCTTGAAAAGATAAAAATGACAATGTCCGAGGTAGAAGAAGGAAATCTGGAAGTGGAACTGGTTTCTACAGAAAGGGATGAAATCGGTGATCTGACGCGTGGCTTTAATCAGATGCTGTCACGCATCCGTCAGCTGATTCAGGAAGTCTATGAGAGCCGCATCCGCCAGAAACAGTATGAGATGACGGCGCTCCGCGCACAGATTAACCCGCATTTTCTGTATAATTCCCTGTCGCTGATCAACTGGAAAGCGCTGGAAATCGGTTCGGATGATATCAGCAAGGCGACGCTGGCGCTTTCGCGGTACTACAGGACTTCCCTGAACAAAGGCAAAAATACGATGTCCATCCGCGAGGAGATCGACAATGTGCGTTCGTATCTGCAAATTCAGGAAATGTTTCATGACTACAGCTTTACGGTTAAAATGGATGTAGCGGAGGATATTCTGGATTACCGTACATTGAACCTGATTCTGCAGCCGCTTGCCGAAAATGCGATTGCGCATGGAATTGACCGGCGGCGCGGCAGTGAGCCCGGCGTGATCACAATCAGCGGACGGCGTGACGGAAATTGTGTGGTACTTTCCGTGGCAGATAATGGTGTTGGTATGGAACAGGAGAAAGCACAGACAATTTTGACGGAGAAGAGCAGCGGCTACGGTGTGCGGAATGTCAATTCCCGGATTCAGCTCGAATACGGAGAAGCGTATGGTCTTTCGATTGAGAGTGAGCCGGGAAAGGGAACAAAAGTGACGGTGCGGATTCCGGGCGTGGAAAGGGAGGTACAGGCATGATGCAAAAAAAACTTGCGGCAGGCCTTGCTGTACTGCTGGCAGCGGGAATGGCGCTGAGCAGCTGTGGAGAAAGTGGCGCAGCAGGAAATGATTCTGTTTCCGATGCTGCCGGAAATGAGGCTGCGGCTCTTACGGAAGCGAAAACAACGCCGTACGGACGTTACCCGGAAACCATCACGTACACGCTGGCAAAAATGACGGGTGTGAATAATTCCAATCTCCCGGAGGGAGAAACCTATGAGGACAATGCCTATACACGCCTGATCCGCGAAATCATTAATGTACAGAACGAGGATGTTTATGAAAACTACGGTGATACCTATAACGTTGGCATTTCTACCATGATTGCAACAGGAAACATTGCCGATATCATGGTTGTGGATCAAAAAACGATGAATGCCATGCAGAAAAACGATCAGCTTGCCGATCTTACAGAGGTTTATGCAAATTGTGCCAGCGACCGTATCAAGGATATTTATGCAAGCTACGGTGAGGAGATTCTGCAGGGCTGTACCTTTGACGGAAAGCTGATGGCATTCCCGGAAACCAACATTTCGGACGGTCCGAATCTTCTATGGGTGCGGAAGGACTGGATGGAAAAACTGGGACTTTCCGTACCGGAAACGATCGATGATGTGAAACATATTGCGTTGACGTTTGCAGAGGAGAATCCGGCAAACCAGGAGATGGGTAACATCGGTCTTGCAGTCAGCACAACTCTGTACGGCGGCACGGGCATTTCTTCGGAATACGGCATGAATCTTATTTTTGCCTCATTTGGTGCATATCCGGGAAGATGGCTGACGGATGCGGAAGGAATGCCGGTTTATGGTTCCGTTCAGCCCAATGTAAAAGACGCACTTGGCATGCTGGCCGACTGGTACCAGGAGGGCGTCCTTGACCGGGACTTTTTGATCCGCACACAGGATGACATTGCCGAGCTCATTGCCCAGGGACGCTGCGGCATTTTCTTCGCACCGTGGTGGGCACCGAACAACCCGCTCTGGCGCTGTCATGAGACGGATCCGGAGGCCGACTGGCAGCCGTTTCTGATTCGGACCGGGAAGGATGGAAGTGTGCGATACTGCAACGAAAAGCTGACCGGAAATTATGTGGTAGTGCGAAAAGGGTATGAATATCCGGAGATTGTGCCGAAGATTCTGTCGGTGATGTTTGATTATATGCGCTATTCCTACGATGATCCAAGGGGAGAATTTCAGCAATATTATACGGGAAATATCGATCCGACGGCACGCCCCTTAGCAATCAATCTCGACTATAATCAGGCACTGACGATCTGTTACGAAAATCTGCAGGCGGCACTGAACGGGGAAAAATCGGAGGATGAGCTGGAGATTTTGGAAAGATCGTTCGAAAAGGTATGCCGCGCCTATCTGGAGAACCCGAAAACAGCGAGTGCGGAGGAGTGGAGCGCGTATTTATCCCGTATCACAGCCTGCTCGCTTTTAAGCGACGAAAAGATTCAAAGAGTGAATACGATTTATCCGACCCGGACGAAGACCACAGAAACATATCGTTACACCTTAAAAGAACTGGAATCGGAGACCTTTTTAAAAATTATCCGGGGCGAGTCTGAGCTTTCTTCTTTTGACGACTTTGTAAAAGAGTGGCAGGAGGAAGGCGGAAATGAGATCATTCAGGAGATGATTCAGGAAAGGAAAAGCCTGAGTTCACAGGAAAATCAGAAGACAGAAGAAAAAGCCGAGCAGAAGGCGGAATAAAAAACAGAAGAGGAGGCAGGACGCACCGGAAAAACGGTGCGCGGCCTCTTTTTTTGTTGCGGAAAAGAATTCTGCAGATTGCGGAAATGATTTTCCGGATACGCTCCGGTGTAGAAATGTAACGTAGAAATCCAACATAGATCATAGATTCTTGATATTTCAGAAAAATCCGCCAACTGCTATAATAAAATCAATAAGAACGAGAGATACCAAGCAGCAAATGCGATATGACAGCAGACGTTCCAGAAAGAAAAATCATATAAGGAGGATTTTCAATATGAAAAAGAAAGTAGTATCTATTATGATGACCGCAGCACTTGCAGTTGGCATGCTGGCAGGATGCGGAAACAGCGACAGCGGTTCTTCAAATGCCGCTTCCGGAAACGATTCCAAGAGCACATCCGAGGCAGGAAGCACAAGCGCATCTGCTTCCAACGCAGCAGAGGAAGAGGAAATTACCACAACCCTTACCGTATGGTCTCCATCAGAGGATCAGGCAAGCGACAGCGGTGAGTGGCTGCAGACCATGTGCAATCAGTTTGCAGAGGAGCATCCATCCTGGCACATTACCTTTGATTACGGTGTATGCGCAGAGAGCGATGCAAAAGATACCGTAACACAGGACGTTGAAGGAGCAGCAGATGTTTACATGTTTGCAAACGACAACCTGACATCCCTGATCGCTGCAAACGGAATTTCAAAACTCGGCGGACAGACAGTTGAGGAGGTAAAAGAGAACAACTCTCAGGCAATTGTAGATTCCGTATCCGTTGACGGCGATATCTACGGTGTACCATTCACCACAAACACCTGGTTTATGTACTATGATAAATCTGCATTCACTGAGGATGAAGTGAAAAACCTGGATACCATGATCGCAAAAGACAAGATTTCCTTCCCGATTACAAACTCCTGGTACATTGCTTCCTTCTACGTAGCAAACGGCTGTACGCTGTTCGGTGAGGACGGAACAGACGAGGCAGCAGGCGTTGACTTCGAAGGCGATAAAGCAAAAGCAGTGACCGATTACCTGGTTGACCTGGTAAACAATCCGAACTTCGTATCTGATGCAGACGGATCCGGTCTTTCCGGTCTGCGTGACGGTTCTGTAAAAGCAATGTTCTCCGGTTCCTGGGATGCATCCGCAGTTAAAGAGGCACTCGGTGATAATTACGGTGTTGTACAGCTTCCGACCATCACCATCAACGGCGAGGAGAAACAGATGAAATCCTTCTCCGGTTCTAAAGCAATCGGTGTGAATCCGAACTGTGAATATCCGCAGGTTGCAGTTGCTCTTGCAAGATATCTCGGAAGCGCAGATGCTCAGAAAGCACACTATGAAATGAGAAACGTAGTTCCGTGTAACGAAGAGCTGCTTTCCCAGATCACAGACGATGCACTGGTAACTGCTCAGAACGATACCTTCAACAATACTTCTATCATCCAGCCGTTCGTTAAGAATATGAGCAACTACTGGACTCCGGCAGAGAATTTTGGTAAATCTCTGGTCAACGGTGAAGTTACCCATGATAACGCTGCAGAAATGACAGAGAAACTGAACACAAGCATGAATACTTCTGCAGTCGAGTAAGCAAGACAGGCACTGAAGTGTTCGGAAATCAACAGGATTGAAACCACAGGCATTGTCAGACACCAGGATTGACAATGCCTGTCTTTCGGAAAGGATAGATTATGGCATCATTGAAAAAACGCGCCAAAGAGTTTGAGACTCCCTATCCGGTGACAAAAGCCATCACAAAGGGCGATGCGGTCACGAAACTTTCCATGTTTGTCATGGGACTGGGAAATCTGGCTCACAAACAGATCGTAAAGGGTATTTTATTTCTGGCAGTAGAAATTGCGTATCTCCTGTTTATGATCGAAGGCGGTATCAACAATCTCTATCATCTCATCACCCTGGGCGGCCGTGCGCAGGAAGAGGTGTGGAACGAGGCCAAGGGTATTTATGAATATACCGGCGGCGATATGACAATTCTGTTCCTGCTCTACGGAGTAGCAACGATTTTTATTACGGTTCTCTTCTTTATGATCTGGCGTGTCAATATGAAGAGCGCTTATGAGGTAGAGTGTCGTGCAAAGGAAGGGAAACATATCAACACCATCAAAGAGGATCTGGAAGCACTCGTTGACAAGAGACTGCACTGGACCCTGCTGACACTTCCGATTCTCGGTATTGTGATTTTCACAATCCTTCCACTGGTCTTTATGATCTGTATGGCTTTCACCAGCTACAGTAAAGTCGGCGACCATCTGACGATTTTTCACTGGGTTGGACTGAAAAATTTCAGTACGGTTCTTGGCATGGGCAACTCGATCGGCAAGACATTCTGGTCTGTTCTTGGATGGACCCTGATCTGGGCTGTGCTCGCTACCTTCCTGAACTATATTCTTGGTATGATTCTTGCGATTGTCATCAATCGTAAAACAACCCGCATCAAGGGATTCTGGAGATTCTGTTTTATGCTCTCCGCTGCAATTCCGCAGTTCGTTTCTCTTCTTCTGATGCGTACGATGTTAAAGGACAACGGCCTGATCAACAACCTCTTGGTTCAGGCCGGTCTGATCAGCAGTCCGCTTCCGTTCCTGACAAATGCGACCTGGGCGAGAGCAACGGTTGTTATCATCAACCTCTGGGTTGGTATTCCGTTTACCATGATGCAGGTTACCGGTATCTTACAGAACATTCCGGGTGAGCTTTACGAGGCAGCCCGTGTTGATGGCGCAGGTCCTGTGACAATTTTCTTTAAAATTACGCTGCCGTATATGCTGTTTGTCACGACTCCGTATCTGATTACGACGTTTACGGGTAATATCAACAACTTCAACGTTATTTATCTGCTGACTGCAGGAGCACCGGTTCCGGTCGGAGCAACCGCCGGAAAGACGGACCTTCTGGTTACCTGGCTGTACAAGCTGACGGTTGACTTACAGTACTTTAACGTTGGTGCGGTTGTCGGTATTCTTACCTTTGTCATTCTGGCTGTGGTTTCACTGATCACGTACCGGAATACTGGTTCTTACAAGAACGAGGAGGGATTCCAATAATGAATAACAAAGAGAAAAAAACACACTCCATGAAAGCGCGTGGAATGATTTCCGATGTGATTGTACATGTGGTTCTGGCACTGCTTGCGATTGTGTGGGTGATTCCGGTTCTGTGGATTGCACTCTTAAGCTTCAGTACACAGAAGGGATCTTATGTTACCAGCTTTTTCCCAAAGGGATATACGCTTCATAACTATGTGCGTCTGTTTACAGATACGCAGGTGTTAGACTTTCCGCAGATGTTTAAGAACACATTTATCATTGCGGTGTTCAGTTGTCTGATTTCTACAATATTTGTGCTTTCGGTTTCTTACTGCATGTCGAGAATGCGGTTTAAAATCCGTAAGACTTACATGAACATCGCGATGATCTTAGGTCTGTTCCCGGCATTTATGTCGATGGTTGCTGTCTACTATATTTTAAAGGCAGTTGGCCTTTCGGAGGGATCGATGATCCGTGTGGCATTGATTCTGGTGTACTCGGGCGGTTCCGGAGCGGGATTCCTGCTTGCAAAGGGATTTTTTGATACGGTTCCGAAGGCACTGGATGAGGCGGCTTATCTGGATGGAGCAACGAGATTCCAGGTATTTACGAAGGTGACAATTCCACTGAGTAAGCCGATTATTGTGTACACGACTTTGAGTGCATTTCTGGGACCGTGGCTGGACTTTATTTTCGCAAAGGTTATCTGCAGGGCGAATGCGAAGTATTATACGGTTGCACTGGGTCTGTGGAAGATGCTGGAGAAGGAGTATATCGACAGCTGGTATACTTGCTTTGCGGCGGGAGCGGTTTGCATTTCGGTGCCGATTGCGATTTTGTTTGTTGTAATGCAGAGATATTATACAGATGGGCTTTCAGGAGCCGTCAAAGGATGATTTGTGGAGCAGCCGATGAGGGGTCGGCTGCTCTATTTGTGTGTGGGGGACGGATCTGACTCCGGCGCCGTGGCACCTGCCGCACAGACGGGCGCGGTGGCATCGGCGGGCGGATGATGACGTGTGGGAGGCGGTGGATTGAGGAACCGAGGCTATTCGACAGGAAATCTGATGATTTCCCGTCTCAGAGCCTCTTGACTTCCGGCCTGGATGGCCGTCCGTCATCCTCACCCCACTGCCTCCCACGCGTGCATCATCCGCATGCCGCCGATGCCAATGCGCCCGTCTGCGCGGCAGGTGCCACGACGCCGGAGCCAGATCCTGGGGTTGAAGGACGGGAGGAGGGGCTGGATCTGCCCGGAGGGCAGATCGGCGTGAGATTGTTGTGTGGAGAGGTGGGAGTGTGTTGGGGACGGGAGGAGTGGTCTGGATCTGCCCGGAGGGCAGATCGGCGTGAGATTGTTGTGTGTGGAAGGGGAGAGTGTGTTGGAGGACGGGGAGAGGGGCTGGATTCGCCCGGAGGGCGAATCGGCGTGAGTTTGTTGACTGGTGCGAAGTTTGGAGATAGAATGAAAAAAAATATTTCCGGAGTTTTTTGTGCTTGATTTTATGAGAACAGAAAAGTTCCGGGAACATATTGTGTGAAATTTGGAGGTTTTGCGGTATGGATAGGATTCGACTGAATGCTTCGGAGTGGATGGATTTTCGGAGTGGAGAAAAGAAGTGTTTTTTGCTGACAAACGGACTGGGAGGTTATTGTTCGCTGACGGTGATGGGGAATGCGGCGAGGAATGATCAGGCGCTGTTGATGGGGGCACTGAAGGCGCCTACGGTGCGGGAGCATCTGATTTCGAATGTCTGGGAGACGTTGGAGGTGGATGGAGAGGAAACGGAGCTGTTTTCACAGGAGTTTGTGAATCGGACGCAGAATGTGGAGGGGTTTCGGTTTCTGGAAGGATTTGAGATGGGGAGTCTGCCGGTATGGTTTTACCGGGTGAAGGGGATTGAAATTGAGAAGACGATTGGGATGGTTCAGGGGGAGAATACGGTTCTTGTCCGGTATCGGGTGAGAAGTGGGAAGAAGGGGAGTTTTTCGGTTCGGCCGGTGATGCGGTTTGCGGCGAAGGGAGAGCAGCTGCAGGAGGGGCAGAATTTTGCGGTGGACCGGAAGTGCATTGCGAGTAATGGTGTGATTCTTTCTTATGGAACGAATGGGGAGCTTCAGATGGAGAAGGAGAGGATCTGGAGGGATTTGTTTTTTGAGCAGGATGCGCGGGATGGAAGAGATGGCATCGGAAGTGCTGTCGTGAATCATCGGATTCGGTTTGAGATGACGGGAGACGGCAGGGAGCAGGTCTTTTTTGTTGTGTATAGTCTCGCGGATGATGTGGATAAGTGGGATGAGGAAAGGATTGCGCTGTGGATAGAAGAGGAAGAGAAGCGGCAGGAGGCGATTGCGGAAAAGTCCGGGATTTCTGATCCGGTGGGAAAGCGGCTGGCGGTGAGTGCGAGTCAGTATATTACGGAACGTGCATCGACAGGTGGGAAGAGTATTATGGCTGGTTTTCCTTATTTTGCGGACTGGGGGCGGGATACGATGATTTCGCTGCCGGGGTGCACGCTGGCAATTGGGGAATATGAAGAGTGCAAGAGCATTCTTCGAACCTTTATGGCATATACAAAAGAAGGACTGATGCCGAACCTGTTTCCGGAGGGGGATGCGCTTCCGATGTATAATACGGTGGATGCGGCCCTTTTGTTTTTGGATGTGGTGTATGAGTATTACCTTGAAACAGGAGATCTGGAGTTTGTGTGCGAGGCGTTTCCGGTGATGGAGGATATTGTGTTCTGGTATCAGAAGGGAACGGATTTCCATATTAAAATGGACAGTGACGGGCTGATTATGGCCGGGGGCGGTCTGGAACAGGTGACGTGGATGGATGTGCGGATTGACAAGGAGCTGCCGACACCGCGTCACGGGAAGCCGGTGGAGATTAATGCGTACTGGTATAATGGTCTGAGGATTCTGGAAGAGCTGGCGCCGTTTGTCGGAAAGGATGGATCGGCGTATGGGAAGCTTGCGGAGCAGGTGAAGAAGAGTTTCCTCGAAAAGTTCTGGATGGAAGAGGAAGGATATCTGAAGGATGTGCTGAACGGCACGTATGAAGAGAAGCAGTTTCGATGCAATCAGGTCTTTGTGCTGGCGCTTCCGTTTCAGATGATGAGTCAGAAGCAGGGGCAGCGGATCTTACAGGCGGTTAAAGAAAAGCTGTATACGACAGCAGGACTGCGGTCATTGGAGATGGAGGATCCGGCATTTCATCCATGGATCGGCGGAAGCCAGCCGGAGCGTGACAGGGCATATCATCAGGGGACAGTCTGGGGATTTCCGCTTGGGGCGTATTTCCGTGCGGTGCTGAACTATTTCCCGAAGGAGGGAAAACAGGAAGTGCGCCGCGGACTGGACCGTCTTGCGAGCTGGATGCAGGAAGGATGCCTGTTTCATCTGGCGGAGATTTATGATGGTGCGGCGCCGGTGATGTCGAAGGGCTGCTATGCGCAGGCGTGGAGTGTCGGAGAGATTCTGCGGGTTTACAAAGAAATGGAGGGAAAGAAGATGAATGCGGTGGTGAAAAGAACGCCGGCGGAGTGGAAAAGCTTTTTTGAATCGGAAGAATTTGTGGAAAACTTTACGTATGAAGGGGATGACCTCGGTGTCTCGGTGAAGAAGAGCAGGGAATGTGATGGAAACTGGCAGATGCCGAAAAAGGATGAGCAGTTTGTGACAGAGTGGAAGCTCTGGGCGCCGACAGCAATGGAGGTTTCGCTGGAGCTGTTTTCACGTGGCAGCAGCCGGGAGTACGGGGACCGAAAAATAGCCTCGATTGCGATGACGCGCGGCGAAAAGGGTGTCTGGAGTTGTGCATTGCAGGGAGCGCGGTATGGAACGTATTATACGTATCACATTCTGCACTCAGATGGCGTTTTTGATACGGTCGATCCGTACGGCGTGGCTTCCGGTGTTGATTCGGAGCGGAGTATGGTAGTAAATCTTGCAGAGACGGACCCGGTGGGCTGGGAGCAGGATAAAAGACCGGAAATCCGGCCGGAGGACCGCTGTGTGTATGAGCTTCATGTGAAGGATTTTTCAAGCGATCCGAATTCCGGTGTTTCGGATAAGCACCGTGGAAAGTTTCTGGCATTTACGGAAGAAGGCACAACACTGAATGGAGACGGAATTCATGCGACAGGGCTCGATTATCTGAAGTCGCTTGGCATTTCTCATGTGCATCTGCTTCCTGTTTTCGATTTCGGAAGTGTGCCGGAAGACGATGCGGAAGCGTTCAACTGGGGCTACGACCCGGTGCAGTACAATGTGCCGGAGGGATCCTATGCAACCGATCCTTTCCACGGAGAGGTACGTATCCGGGAAATGAAGGAAATGGTTCAGGCACTGCATAAAGCCGGCATCGGCGTGATTATGGATGTGGTATACAATCATACGTATAATCTCGATTCGCCGCTTCAGAAAACAGTTCCTTATTATTATTACCGTGAATGGGAGGACGGCACGATTTCCAATGGCTCCGACTGTGGAAACGAGACGGCAAGTGAGCGGGAGATGTTCCGCCGCTTTATGGTTCACTCGGTTTGTTACTGGGCGAAGGAATATCATATCGACGGTTTCCGCTTCGATCTGATGGCACTGCATGACACGGAGACCATGAATGCGATCCGCACAGCTCTGAACCGGATGCCGCGCGGCGAGGAGATTCTGGTTTACGGTGAACCGTGGAAAGCAGCGGCAAGCGCAATGCAGGAGGGATATTTCCCTTCGGATAAACAGAATATCGGAAAGCTGATGGATGGCATTTCCATGTTCTGTGACGATACGAGAGATTCCATCAAGGGAAGTGTTTTCATTGCCGCAGAGGGAGGCTATGTCAATGGAAAAGAGCGTCTTTCAGCAGGAATACTTTCCGCGACAGACGGCTGGCTGGACGGAAAAGGAGCCTATGAGCCGCGCAATGCGAGCCAGCTGATTCCGTATGTGTCGGCACATGATAATTATACACTGTGGGATAAATTAAAACTGTCCGATCCGAAGCGGAAGGAGGATGCGGAGCCGGATTTTGACAAGATGGATGAGCGGACGCTTTCGATGAACCGTCTGGCGGCGGGCATTGTGATGACCTGCAAGGGAATGCCGTTTTTCCAGGCGGGTGAGGAATTTGCGCGCACGAAGCATGGCGAAGGAAACAGCTTCAAATCGTCGTGGCAGCTCAACAAAATTGACTGGACACGCGCCTTAGAGCAGGAAGAGCTGGTGGACTATTACCGTGGTCTTCTCGCTCTGCGCCGAAAATTTCAGGCATACGGAACGTGCGAGCCGGACTGTAAAAAGACATTTTTCCGTGAAAACCAGATCGCAGGTTACGAACTGGAATACCCGGATGGCCGCGCAGTCTGCGTCTTCTACAATCCATGGGAAAAAGAAGCTTTGCAGAAACTCCCGGAAGGAAACTGGAAACTGCTCTGCGATGGAAAACGCTGTGCAGAGGATGGAGCAGAGATGAAAGAAAGCATGATGCTTCCGGCAAAATCGATGGTTCTGCTGGCGCGGGAGTAAAATTGTAAATTTTGTCCCTTTTTGTCGGAATGCCGTCTGTGGAAACGGGCATCGATCATTCTGCCAGGCAGCGAGCGGGAATCAATTGTTTTTCGTTTAACATAAAAATACACTGTGGAATTGTCCGACGACGTTCCACAGTGCATTTTTATGTTTATGTGAGCAATGAGTCAGGATCTGTGCTTACACGAGATCCCGACGATATCTCAGAGTTCGGATCATTATTCGTCCACAACTTCCAGTACATCCATCGGACAGGCTTTCGCGCAGATACCGCAGGCAATACATTTGGAAGCCGGATTGCCCTCGGTTTTTACGATCAGGCCAAATGGACAGGCCTTCGCACAGGCTCCGCATCCCGTACATTTTTTCTTGTTGATCATGTAAACGCCCTTCGGGTTCTGGGTAATGGCGCCTTCCGGACAGGCCTCGGCACATTTACCGCACTGCGGACAGGCAATCGGGCGGACAGCCTTTTTCTCTACGATCTGCAGACATGCCTTGTCCGGATCAAATACCTTATAAAATGCCTCAGAACATGCTCCCACACAGGCAAGACAAGCCATACAGGTGCTGCCTTTTTTTACTTTCAGTTTTTTCATTTGTTTTATCCTCCGCTTAAAGTTTGTATTTTCCTTATTCTACTATTTTTGATATTTTTTCTCAACGATATTTCCAGAATTTGCCATCATTTTCCTGCTTGCGATTTTTCTTCCATCTTCCATTTCGCATGGCTCTGCATAGCTACAAAAAATCTTAAGGAAGCGGACAGAAAAATTGCAGTTTTTCTTCGGAAAATATACAAAAAGAAAAATCGGAAATTTGTTATGATGAAAGAGAAGAATGTACTCTCAATCATCTCACAAAATCAGGAATGGAAAGATTTTGGGAGTACACAATAAGATCGGGAGGGGGATTTTTCATGATCCGTGAAAGCAATACACTGACATGGCAAGAGACGGCAGAACGAAAAAAGATGATGCGAAGAAGAGAAAGAGTGCGGAGACGAAAAAGAAAGGTGTGGCGAATCCGCGGGCTGCTGCTGTTACTTAGCTGTCTCCTGATTTTGGGCGGTGTGCGGCACTTCCGGCAGAATCCGATCCAGCGATATGCGAAAGCAAACGGCATTTCAATGGATCAGTACCCGGAGGATCTGCTATCGCTTTATGAGAGAAACAATGAGACGGAGACGTTCGTTGAAGAATATCCGTTGAAAAAAGAGGAGGAGCCGGAGATTGACCTGAGCGACCTGTCATCCGCATCGGAGGTTCCGCTTCTCTTGCAGTGGGATCAGAGATGGGGCTATCACCGATATGCCGGTGAAGTGATGGGATTAAGCGGCTGCGGACCGACAGCACTTTCCATGGTTGCCATTTTCATGACCGGCGATATCACAAAAAATCCGCGCTGGGTCGCCGATTTTGCCTCACAGAACGGCTATGCCGTAGACGGCAGCGGAACCGCCTGGTCTCTGATGCTGGAAGGAGCCCGGCAGATCGGCCTTTCCAGCAAAGAAATCCCTGTGGAACGGGAACGGGTGGAAAACAACCTGCAGGCCGGAAACCCCATCATTGCCCTGATGGGACCCGGGGAGTTTACCAGCAACGGTCATTTTATCGTTCTTACCGGATTGCAGAATGGCAGACTGAAAATCAACGACCCAAACAGCAGAAAAAATTCCGAAAAAACCTGGGATATCGATCAGGTGCTGGAACAGACAAAAGCGGTATGGGTATATTACAAATAATAAAATAGAAGACATACCCATCATAGCCTCCGAATACACTGTAAAAACAGCGTCTTCGGAGGCTTTTTGTGAGGGACTATATCGAGGAGCGTGCTGTAGAAACAGCGATTTACATGATCGAGACGAAAGCGACAGTACGGCAGACGGCGAAAAAATTCGGGGTGAGCAAGAGCACTGTGCATAAGGATCTGACCTCGCGGCTGGTGCTGGTGAATCCGCAGCTGGCGGCGGAGGCGCGGAAGATTCTTGATGTAAACAAGTCCGAGCGCCACATCCGCGGCGGGATGGCGACGAGGGAGAAGTATCTGCATCAAAAGCAGAAGTGAACGAAAGTGAACCAAAGAAGCTCTTTCCTAATCGCCCTAAATAGGGTATGATAGAGAAAGAAAACTTACGAAAACAGAGGGAATTTTATGAACGATTATATCCTGGAAGTCTGCGTGGACTCGGCGGAGTCGGCGCTTGCGGCGGCAAAAGGCGGAGCGAGCCGGCTGGAGCTGTGTCAGAATCTGGTGATCGGCGGAACAACGCCGAGTCCGAAGCTGTTTGAGGTGATCCGCAGACAGACAACCATTCCGATTCATGCATTGATCCGCCCGCGGTTCGGGGATTTCTGCTACACCCCATATGAATTAGAAGAAATCCGCGAGGAAGTCGCGATGTACCGCGAACTTGGTGCAGAGGGCGTTGTGGTCGGTGTGCTGAAAGAGGATGGAACGATGAATATGGAGGCAATGGAACAGCTGATGGAGGCAGCCGACGGCATGTCCGTGACGCTGCACCGCGCGTTCGATGTCTGCCGCGATCCGAAAGAAGCGCTTGAGCAGGCGGTATCGCTCGGTATGAACACCATTCTCACCTCCGGTCAGCAGAACAGTGCGGTAAAAGGAGCAGAGCTTCTCGCCGAACTGCAGCGCCAGGCGGCGGGACGCATCCGTATTCAGGCGGGCGGCGGTATCTGCGCGGATGCGATCCGCGAGCTGTATCCGAAAACCGGCGTGACCGCCTACCACATGTCCGGAAAAATCGAACTGGCGAGCCCGATGCAGTACCGGAAAGAAAATGTGAACATGGGACTTCCATCCTTAAGCGAATACACCCTCTACCGCACTGATGTCAAAGCCGTGCGCAGCGCGAGAGCGGTACTGGAAGAACTTTAAGAAAATAAAAAAAGAAAAGAAAAGGACATAACATTATTATGAAAGCAAATACCATCAGCGGCCAGCGGCAGTATGCGTTCATCAGCCAGTTTAACTACATCCGCGAAGCCGGAACGGAAGGCGAAGAAAAAGCAGCCTGCCGGATCGAAAAAGAACTTTCTGAAATCGCAGAAAAATGGGGGCAGGGCGAATTGCAGATCCGCCGCGAGCCGTTCGAGATTGAGACATGGCAGGTTGACGAAGCTGTCTTTACGGTCACAGAGCCATATGAGAAAACATACACCGTCCGCGGCTGCTTCGCGGCAGCCAATACCGCTCCGGAAGGCGTGGAGGCACCATTCCTCTACGTAGAAAACGGCGACCCAGTCAGCCTTTCCCATGCAGAAGGGAAAATCGTCCTGATCAACGGCGGTGCCAATGCAGAAAACTATGAAAAACTGGAAAAAGCAGGAGCCGTCGGATTTCTGATCCTGACCGGAACGCCGCTGGACAAAGACGAGGACCGTCTGCCGGACTACCGCACCCTGCGCGGCGTAAAAAATCCGAAACTGCCGTGCGCCGTCATTCATTATCTTGATGTGATGGAACTGGTAGAACGGGGAGCGAGCCGTGCACGCCTCGTTTTACAGCAGAAAAAAATCAGGAGAACGTCGAAAAATATCATCCTGCGCATCCCGGGAACCGAGCAGCCAGAGGAAATCCTGACGCTGACGGCTCATTACGATTCCGTTCCGCAGGGACCTGGTGCATACGACAACATGGCGGGCGCAGCGATCATCATGGAGCTGGCACACTACTTCGCCGAAAACCGCCCGAAACGGACACTGGAATGCATCTGGTTCGGCGCGGAGGAGCTGGGTCTCTGCGGAAGCCGGGCGTATGTGAAAGCGCATGAAGCCGAGCTGGCGCAGCACCGCTTCAACATGAACGTCGACCTCGCCGGACAGGCCATCGGCGGAACCGTGCTTGGCGTGGCAGCAACGAAAGAGGCATGCGACGTGATCATGGAGCACTTAAAACAGGCGGACAAAGGCGTATCGCTCATCAACAACATCTGGAGCAGCGATTCCAACACCTTCGCATGGAAGGGCATCCCGGCGATGACGCTGAACCGCGATGGTTTCGGCATGCACACCTGCCACGATACGATCGACTGGATCTCCGCCTGGTCACTGAACCGGAGCGCCGGTGTCCTGGGCGAAATCGCCGAGTATCTGGCGGATGCAGAACCATTTCCATTTGAAAGAGAAATCCCGGCAGACTTTGCGGAGAGATTAAAAGTTTATTTTGGAGAATAAAAAGGAGAGAACATCATGAGCAAAAAACCAGTATTAGTCATCATGGCAGCAGGAATGGGAAGCCGTTACGGCGGATTAAAACAGATTGATCCGGTTGACCCGTACGGAAATATGATTATCGACTTTTCCATTTATGATGCAAAACAGGCAGGCTTTGAGAAAGTCATCTTTATCATCAAAAAAGCCATCGATGAGGCATTCCGCGAGGGCATCGGCAGGCGAATTGAGAAATACATGGATGTAGAGTATGTTTACCAGGAACTCGACGTTCTCCCGAAAGGCTACGAAGTGCCGGAAGGCCGCGTCAAACCGTGGGGAACCGGTCATGCGATTCTCTGTGCGGCAGAAGCCATCGACGGCGCACCGTTCGCCGTCATCAATTCCGATGATTATTATGGAAGAACGGCATTCGAGGAGATCTACCGCCAGCTGACAACCGAGCAGGACGGCGCGACCTATCAGTACGCGATGGTTGCCTACGACCTGTACAAAACCCTGACCGACAATGGCCACGTAGCCCGCGGCATCTGCACCGCAGACGACCAGAACCACCTTGTCGGCATTCATGAGCGCACAAGAATCGAAAACCACGGCGGACAGGCCGAATACACTGAGGATGACGGCGCAACCTGGACCGGACTGTCGCAGGGAACCATCGTTTCCATGAACCTCTGGGGCTTCACACCGAGCATTCTGATCGAGCTGAAACGCCGCTTCCTGCCGTTCCTCGAGGATGTATACAAAACCAACCCGTTAAAAGGCGAATACTTCCTGCCGTTCGTTGTCGATGAACTGCTGCAGGAGAAAAAAGCGGAAGTCACCGTACTCCGCTCCTATGATAACTGGTACGGCGTAACGTACAAAGAAGACAAAGAAAATGTCATGGCAGCACTGCAGAAATTAAAAGACGAGGGCCGTTATCCGCAGAAACTGTGGGAAGAATAACAAACGAACGGTACTGGGAAATTTTCTCCATGAGCGCATCTTTCGCAATGAAAAGAAATCCTGTATAATGGATGGAAGGAAATGCAAGGAGAATACCAATGGATACTTTATATATTGTAATACCAGCCTATAATGAGTCGGAAAATATCAAAAGAACGATCGAGGAATGGTGTCCCGTCGTGGAGAAGCATAACGGCGGCGGTGCGTCCCGTCTTGTGATCATCAACGACGGAAGCCGCGACGATACGTATGAAATTGCTTCAGCAGAGTGCGAAACCCACCCGTTGCTCACCGTGCTGACGAAGCCAAACGGCGGCCACGGTTCCACCGTTCTGTACGGATACCGCTATGCACTTGAAAACGGTGCGGACTATATCTTCCAGACCGATTCCGATGGTCAGACCGATCCGGCGGAGTTCGAAAAGTTCTGGCAGATCCGCGAGGGCTACGACGCCATTTTCGGAAACCGCACAAGCCGCGGCGACGGCTTTTCCCGCGCTGTCGTGGAAAAAGTGCTGTGCGCGGTGCTCTGGACCTATTTCCACGTATCCGTGCCGGATGCAAATGCCCCGTTCCGTCTGATGAAAGCAGACTACGTGGCCGAGTATCTGCCGCTGATGCCGCAAAACTACAATCTGCCGAACGCACTGCTGACTGCCTTCGGAGCGTATTTTCACCGGAAAATCCGTTTCATCCCGATCAGCTTCAAGCCGCGTCAGGGAGGAACAAATTCCATCAACATCCGTAAAATCGTAAAAATCGGCCGTCAGGCGCTGCACGATTTCCGTGAGATTCAGAAAGCGGCTGCGAAAAAAAGAGGATAAAAAATAATATAAGAGAAGGAACGTATCCCATGTTTCATGAGATACGTTCCTTCTCTTGTATTATTTTTTATTATGGACCTTATTTTTAATAGAAGCGATGCGATCTTTTCTGATTCATGGAATCCTTTAGTGCCAGAAGTGATTCGATCAGGATCAGAAGCAGGATCACAGCGATCATGACTGCGAGGATCTGATTTGTTCGCTGATGGAACCAGGAGCCGATTCCTGTGTGTGCAGTCTGTGTATTCTCGGCCTGTGCGGCATTTTCAAGAGCTGCAGTTTCCGAAGTAATAATCTGTGCATCCGGGTCTGTTGTTCTGACAGATGGTACAATCTGCGTTGCGGCTGGAAGCTGGCTGGAAGAAGTAACAGCGGATGCGGTAACTTCCGGGTGGATGGTGGAAAGATCAACTTCTTCGTCTTCTGTAACAACTGCGCTGGCAATCGGTTCTGCTGCGATCGGTTCGGATGCAGGAACCTGTTCCGGTGCAGCTTTGGATGCAGGAGCTGCGGTTTCCGGAAGAATATTTTCCTGTGTCGGCTGTTCCGAAGCAGATGGCTGTACCACGGTCGGGGTTTCTGCCGGTGCGGATGGCTGTTCCGGAACGGATGGTTCTGGAGCGGCCGGTTCTTCCGGAACTTCCGGTGCAGATGGCTCTTCCGGAAGAGATGGCTCCGGGTCAGTTGCCGGTGTTTCCGGGATTGCGGTACAGTAAACAAGAGAAGTCATCGCCGCCGAAGAATCCGTAATCACAACGGAACCGCCATTGGAAACGGCCTGTCCATTAACATAGAAGGAAATCTGATCCATATCCAGTGTGTAGCCAGGTTCCGTAACCATCGATACGGAGAACGTTCCGTTTACTTCCTCGACCGGTTCGCTGTTCTGATACAGGACATAGGAACCATCATCGGAAAGATATGACATGGTGACCGGCGCATCCATTGTGGAATCCTGAAATGTCAGGGTAGCATCGGTAAAAGCAAGAGCCGCCTGATCGGTGTTCAGATAGAATTCCAGGTCCTGTGCATCGTAATGGGTGAAGTGAATGGTAATTTCACCGGCGTCTGTATTTTCTGCACTTGGAACTGTCTCGGCTGCTGCCGAATACGGAGCGGAAAAAAATAATCCGGCCGCCAGGAGGCCTGCCATTCCGAATCTCAGAATCAAATTTCCTGTGTGTTTTTTCGTTGTCTGTGTGCTGTGTAACATATGACATCCTCCTTTCACCTGATCGGTTTCTGATGTCGATCTGTTTTATTTTCCTGCGGTAAGTTTCACGTATAAATTGAAAGAAAAATAATTGATAAAATATAAATTTTCTTTCTTTTTAAAGATTATACCATATGTAGAAAGAAATATCATGTAAAAATAAAAAGTTAAAAGAAAATTTGAAAATGCGTCAAAAGTGGAAAAGGTTTGTAATGCATGTCGAAAAATAGAAAAAGAATTGTCACAATTTCTTAAAAAATATTTGCGGAAAAAGAGGGCAGAAAGGGCAGAATGTGAAACAAAAGCAAAATAAAAAGAAGGAAACAAGACACGGAAAAGTATTCCAGGCAGGCCGCATGCAGAAGAAAAAGTGGGAATAAAAACCGATCCAATTCGTCAAAAAAGCGGAAAAGTGGTGAAAAATTGTGGGTTCTATGAAAAAAACGATGGGAAAAGACAGGAATGTTGTCGAAATATTCTAGTTGACAAAAAGATGTAACACTGGTAGAATCGGTTTGTAACAAGATGTAACAAAAACGTAATAATTGTTTAGGAGGTAAGTATGACATTCAAAAAAAGTTATGTGCCGGGCATCCTGGGGAGCGTGCTCACACTGACTGTTATCATGGCTGCACCCGTAAAAGCAGAGACAAAGGAAGAAACCATTTTAAATAAAACAGACTGGAGCACAATGGCTGCAGCAAACGTAGAAGGATATGCCAACATCCGCAGCGAGGCAAGCGTGGATTCCGAGATCGTCGGAGTTCTGATGCCGGGCTATGCGGTTACTGTAACAGAAAAAGGAGACGAGTGGAGCAAGATCTCTTCCAATGGTGTAGAAGGCTACATAAAGAATGAATATCTGGTATTTGGGGAAGAGGCAAAAGCACATTACCGCAATATGTGCGGTATCATCGGAGTTGTTCAGGCGGACAGCCTTCGTGTCCGTGAGGCAGCATCCACAGATTCCGCGCAGGTTGGAACACTGACACAGAATGGTGAAGTCAGCGTATTCGGCGAAGAGGCTGACTGGTATCAGATCCAGTACAGCGGAAGCAGCGCATATGTTCATGGAGACTATGTGACACTTTCAGAGGAGTTAAAAGGTGCTGTTTCCATGGAGGAATACCAGGCATCACAGGCCTGTGTGGCAAGCAGCGCAGCAGCAGCCTCCACAGCAGGCAGTGCATCGGTAATTTCCGCAGACAGCAATGATGTGGCAATGCTTGCAGCACTGATCGAGTGCGAGGCAGGCGGCGAGAGCTACACAGGAATGGTGGCAGTCGGAGCGGTTGTAGTAAACCGTGTCAACAGCGGTTCCTTCCCGAACAGTGTTTCCGGCGTTATTTATCAGGGTGGACAGTTTACACCGGTTGCGACCGGAACCTTCCAGAGCGTGCTTTCCCGCGGAGCAAGAAGTGACTGTTATGCAGCTGCACAGGCAGCACTTTCCGGCGAGAGCCCGGTTGGCGGATGCCTGTATTTTAACAGCGGCTACGGCAGCGGAATCCAGATTGGATATCAGCACTTTTATTAAAAACAGGCGTGGAACCTTTGCAAGGGGATAGGCGGAGGGAGCATGCATTTCCATAGATTGTGATCGGTTCAAAGTCATGAAAAATGAGATGGAATCGACGGTATAGAAAAAAGAGTAAGTGAACAAGGGGAGACGTTCACTTACTCTTTTTTTACTCTGAAACAAATACTACCGGATAGTCAAAAAGTGCAGACTATCCTTATGGAGTTTTACAGGAAATGTTGTTGGATTTCCAGTTACGGGACATCGTTATTTTCAAAAATTTTCAACAGCTTGGTTTTCTGGTTATCGGCGCGGAAGTCTGCTAATGTCTGACGTAGTGTTGTATGGCGGACGCGGTAGGTATTGGAGAGAAAACAGAAAAAAGTGATTCCCCAAAATACCGGCCAGAGCAACACACATTTATGGCGACCTGATGCTGTTTCACCTGGTGATTGGTGCAATGTATCTGGCGAAGGAAGAGATGACATATGAAGGAAAAAATGTTTCTGCGGTCAGAAAGCTGCTGAAACAATATGGGTCAGATCCGTTTGTTCGAAAAACTCTGACGATATGGAATTGCCTGCATTACGTAGTTCAAATCAAATCGGTATTCT
Organism: Blautia sp. AM28-27; assembly: GCF_003480905.1. Lineage (NCBI taxonomy): Bacteria > Bacillati > Bacillota > Clostridia > Lachnospirales > Lachnospiraceae > Blautia > Blautia sp. AM28-27. The sequence continues at coordinate 84,003 of NZ_QUJK01000004.1, read as the reverse complement.
GGAAACTATTAAGCTTCACCCTCGTATTATTTTTACGTATTCACGCATATGGTTTTTTGTCAGCCATCCTCGTTTTCATGTCCCGGCTTGGAATTGACAGTCTGTAGACGATTCCTGACAAATCTTTCTTTTTTCTGAATGTTTTTAACTTTGCTTGTTATTTTTTCATCATTATAGTATGATGAATACAACAGCCAATTTTTTCAGAAAGGGGGAAAAACGCATGGGTATTACAGCTTACCTGCCGGTTTACTGGCTGATCGCACTCGTCGTTTTTTTAGTGATTGAAGCAGCAACACTTGGTCTTGCGACGATCTGGTTTGCAGGTGGGGCGCTTGTTGCTTTGATCGCTGCCATGTGCGGAGCCGGGATTGTAATTCAGATTGTACTGTTTCTTGTTGTATCGCTGGTACTTCTGTTTTTTACACGTCCGCTCGCCGTTCGCTTTCTGAATAAGGATACACTGAAGACGAACGTGGACCGTGTGGTTGGCATGGAAGGAGTCGTGACGGAGGAAATCTCCAATCTTGCGGGAACCGGAAAGGTTTCGCTTGGAGGAAACGTGTGGACTGCGCGTACAGAGAACGAAGGAGGTACGATTCCCGTGGATGCAGTCGTTACGGTGCTCCGTGTGGAAGGCGTCAAGCTGATTGTAAAGGTCAAAGAAAAAGAAGGAGGAAATGAAACATGAGTGGTGGAGGAGTTGCAGGAATTTTATTGATTGTGCTTCTTGTGATTGTACTGTTTATCGCAGCATCGTGTGTGAAGATCGTGCCGCAGGCCAGTGCTTACGTTGTTGAGAGCCTTGGAAAATACAAAGGCACCTGGGCAACCGGTCTTCATTTTAAAGTTCCGTTTATCGAGCGCGTGGCCATACGCGTGAATTTAAAAGAGCAGGTGGTGGATTTCCCGCCGCAGCCGGTTATCACAAAAGATAATGTTACGATGCAGATTGATACCGTCGTATTCTTCCAGATTACCGATCCGAAGCTGTTTGCATACGGTGTTGTCAATCCGCTGATGGCAATTGAAAACCTGACGGCAACAACGCTTCGAAACATCATCGGAGATCTCGAGCTCGATGAAACGCTGACATCCCGTGAGATCATCAATACAAAGATGCAGGCTGCGCTTGATATCGCGACCGATCCGTGGGGAATTAAAGTAAACCGTGTCGAGCTGAAAAACATTATGCCTCCGGCAGCCATCCAGGAAGCGATGGAGAAACAGATGAAGGCAGAGCGTGAACGCCGTGAAGCAATCCTGATTGCAGAAGGAGAAAAAAAATCGACCATCCTTGTTGCCGAAGGTAAAAAACAGTCAGCTATTCTCGATGCAGAGGCTGAAAAACAGGCGGCTATTCTTCGTGCAGAAGCAGAAAAAGAGAAACGAATCCGTGAGGCAGAAGGTCAGGCAGAGGCAATCCTCAAAGTACAGCAGGCAAATGCCGATGGTATCCGCGCGATCAAAGAAGCCGGTGCAGACGATGCTGTTCTTACCTTAAAGAGCCTCGAGGCACTCGGTGTTCTGGCAAATGGAAAGGCAACAAAGATTGTTGTTCCGTCCGATCTGCAGGGACTGGCAAGTCTGGCCACCACATTCAAAGGTATTGTGGAGGAACAGAAAGTGCCGGCAGGAAAAGAAGTGCAGAAGTAAAATAGAGATAAATCGATAAGAAAAAGAGAATTCTCCCACAGAAAGCGTGATGCCGGATGTGGGAGATTTTTCATGGACAGCGAACAAAAGTCCGCAGTTACAAGAGCCCCCGGTGACAGCCGTGATAACGGGAAAAATGGAAAGAGAGTGTTTTTAAAGTGCATAAAAATGCATATTATATGAATAATATAAAGAAAATACGTAAAAATATACATTTTACTCTTGACAGATGAACAGGTCTGTTTCATAATAGAGACTATTCAAGGAAACCAAGGGGCAAAAAACTTTTTGACCCAACATCACAGTATAGGAAATAATAAAATACACCATATGCAGATATAAGGAGGAACAAGCCATGGATTTAAAAGGACGCGATTTTCTGACATTGAAAGATTTTACACCGGAAGAGATTGCCTATCTGCTGGATCTGTCCGCAGAGCTGAAGGAGAAGAAAAAGAAAGGCATTCCGGTGGATACCCTGCGTGGTAAAAACGTTGCGCTGATTTTTGAGAAAACCAGCACCAGAACCCGCTGTTCCTTCGAGGTAGCTGCACACGATCTCGGTATGGGGACAACGTATCTGGATCCGACCGGTTCCCAGATCGGCAAAAAAGAGAGCATTAAAGATACTGCCCGCGTTCTTGCCGGTATGTATGAGGGAATTGAGTACCGTGGATTCGGCCAGGAGATTGTAGAAGAGCTGGCAAAATATTCGAAAGTTCCGGTATGGAACGGACTGACGAATGAGTATCATCCGACACAGATGCTCGCCGACATGCTGACGATCCAGGAAGAATTCGGCCATTTAAAAGGCATCAAATTCGTTTACATGGGCGACGCCCGTTACAATATGGGAAATTCCCTGATGATTGCATCTGCAAAGATGGGAATGGATTTTGTAGCCTGCGCACCGAAGAAATACTTCCCGAACGCAGAGCTTGTGGCTCAGTGTGAGGAGTATGCAAAGGAGAGCGGTGCAACCATCACCCTCACCGAGGACGTAAAAGAAGGAACAAAAGATGCCGATGTTATCTACACCGATGTCTGGGTATCTATGGGTGAGCCGGACAGCGTATGGGAGGAGAGAATCCACGATCTGACTCCGTACCGTGTCACAAAAGAAGCAATGGCAAATGCAAAAGATACCGCCGTATTCCTGCACTGCCTGCCGTCCTTCCACGATCTGAAAACAAAGATCGGAAAAGAGATCCACGACCGCTACGGCCTGAATGAGATGGAAGTAACCGATGAAGTATTTGAATCTGCGCAGTCGAGAGTATTCGAAGAAGCAGAGAACCGTATGCATACGATCAAAGCAGTTATGGCAGCGACCCTCGGAGCATAAAGTTTTGGGTGGAAAAACCGGAATAGACTGTGTATAATAGAATAACGAAGAAACACGCACAGCAGCGCTGCGGAAAACTCTTCCGCAGCGCTGCTGTTGATTTTACGAAACGAAGAAAGCGTGCTTCTTATGTGAGAAAGCGACACGGGGAGTGTGAAGATACGATATGCTGGAAAATAAGAGAGCCGAGACGCTGCGTCTTCTGCGGGAATCCGGAAAAAATGTTTCCGGACAGGAGCTGTGTGAACATTTTGGGATTTCCCGCACCGCAGTATGGAAAATGATGAATCAGTTGAAAGAAGAAGGATACGAAATTGAAGCCGTTCAGAATAAGGGATACCGTCTGTTAAATGAGCCGGATCTTGTAACGAAGGATGAGCTGGAAAGCCGCACGCATACGAAATATGTCGGACAGACGGTTTATTACAGCCGAGAGGTGGATTCGACAAACACGTGGGCGAAGCGGCTGGCGGAAGAGGGTGCGCCGAACGGCACCCTGACAACAGCCGAGACGCAGACTGCCGGAAAAGGCCGCCGTGGCAGAGTCTGGAAATCGCCGGAGGGAACCTCTGTTTCGATGTCGATTCTGCTGTACCCGGATCTTGAGCCGGCCAAAGCACCGATGCTGACGATTGTAATGGGACTTGCCGTAGTGCAGGGTGTGCAAAGAGCGCTCGGTGTCGATACGAAAATCAAATGGCCGAACGACGCAGTGCTGAATGGGAAAAAGCTCTGTGGTATCCTGACAGAGATGAGCGCACAGATTGATTATATCAATTATGTTGTCATCGGAACCGGAATCAATGTCAATCAGATGGAATTCCCGGAAGAAATCGCGGAGATTGCGACCTCACTGGCGATAGAAATGGGTCATTCCGTCAACCGGGCGAAAGTGGTCGCAGCAGTGCTGGAGGCATTTGAGGAGGACTATGAAAAATTCCTGGAAGCAGGGGATCTCTCCGGGCTGAAGGAAGCATATGAGGCTGTGCTTGCAAACAAAGATCAGCCGGTGCGTGTACTCGATCCGAAGGAACCGTTCGAGGGCGTTGCACTTGGCATCACGCCGACCGGTGAGCTGCGCGTGCAAAAAGAGGACGGAACGATCGCTGAGGTGCATTCCGGCGAGGTTTCGGTGCGAGGCTTATACAGCTACGTATAGAGAGAACGGAAAAGGAAGAGAAAGGAAAAATTATGTATTCAGATAATGAAAAAGTAGTGCTTTGCGGAGCAAGTGCATACGAACAGAAATATTATTTTAACCAGGATTTTGCATCGCTGCCACAGTCTGTGCAGGATGAGCTTCATGTTATGTGTGTTATGTTTACGGTAGAAATCGGCGGTATTTTTACCATGTGGTTTGACAGCGACGGAAGTCTGCAGTTTGAGACAGAGGCCGTAGACGCAGATGCGATGTACGACGAGATCGGCGGCGCGCTTCGGATTAAGCAGTATCAGGAAGAAAAAAAGGAGCTGCTGGAATCCCTGGAGCTGTATTATCGTGTCTTCTTCCTCGGTGAGGAGGTGCCGGAGGAGGCGCTGATGGAAGAGGACGGAGAGAAGCCGAATGGAAAATAAGAAACGTACACTGCAAAAGATGCCGCCACTGAAAATCGGAAACGTGGAGATGCCAAACCCACTCGTGCTTGCACCGATGGCGGGGGTGACGGATCTGCCGTTTCGTGTTCTGTGCAAGGAGCAGGGCGCGGGCCTGATCTGTATGGAAATGGTGAGCGCGAAGGCAATTTTATATAAGAATAAAAATACCGAGGATCTGATGACGATCGATCCGGGTGAGCATCCGGTGTCCCTGCAGCTTTTCGGCAGTGATCCGGAGATTTTGGGGCAGATTGCCGCTCAGATCGAAGAAAGACCGTTTGATATTCTGGATTTTAACATGGGCTGTCCGGTGCCAAAGGTTGTCAATAACGGCGAAGGCTCGGCCCTTATGAAGGATCCGCATCTGGTGAGGAAAATCGTGACAAGCATGGTAAGGGCAGTGAAAAAGCCTGTAACCGTAAAGATTCGAAAGGGCTTTAACGAAGAATCGGCGAATGCTGTGGAAATTGCGAAGATCCTCGAGGACTGCGGAGTGGCCGCAATTGCGGTTCATGGAAGAACGAGAGCGCAGTTTTATTCCGGAAAAGCAGACTGGGATATTATCCGCCGGGTAAAAGAGGCAGTTTCGATTCCGGTTATCGGAAACGGCGACGTGGTGGATGCGGCGAGTGCCGAGGCACTGGTGGAGCAGACCGGCTGTGACGGAATCATGATCGGACGCGGCGCGGAAGGAAATCCGTGGATTTTTAAACAGATTCTTCATTATATGGAAACAGGCGAAACGCTTGCAAGGCCGACCCAGCATGAGGTAAAAGAAATGATGCTCCGCCATGCACGGATGCAGGTGGAATACAAAGGCGGCGCGATCGGCATCCGCGAGATGCGCAAGCATGTTGCATGGTATACGGCAGGCTTTCCGCACTCGGCAAAGCTGCGCGCGGCGATCAATCAGGTGGAGAGCCTGCAGGCGCTGGAACAGATGCTGAATGAGTGGGAACGAGGATAAAAAATAAGTCAAAAAAGTACCTATGATATGCCAATATTGATATATCATGGGTGCTTTTTCTGTGCTATACTGATAAACAGAGGTATTGGGACAAAAAACACTAAAGAGGGAGTGTAGTGTATGACTATGAAGGAACTTTTCGCACCGTCCGACATGACGGTGGGAAAGCCGTGGGAAAAGATTGTAGCTTTTACAATCCCTATGCTGATCGGCAACATTGCCCAGCAGCTCTACAATACGGTTGACAGTATTGTGATCGGAAAATATGTCGGGGACAATGCGCTTGCGGCAGTTGGAAGCGCCAGCCCGATCTTAAACCTGCTTCTGGTTCTGTTCGTCGGAATTTCCGTCGGCGCCGGCGTCATGGTGTCGCAGTATTTTGGGGCAAAACAAAGAAAAGAGCTTTCGATGACGATCGGAAACTGCGTCACGCTGACAGCAATTTCTTCCATCATTATTATGATTCTGGGAGCCGTCCTCTCAAGGCCGCTGCTGGAAATGCTGAAAACACCGGATTCCATCATCGACTGGTGTACATCGTATCTGGTGATCCTGATGGTGGGCTGTGCCGGCAGTGCGTACTATAACATTCTATGTGGTATCCTTCGCGGACTCGGCGATTCGATTTCGGCGCTGATTTATCTGCTGGTGGCAACGGTCATCAACATTGTATTGGATATTGTATTCGTTTCCCAGTTCCACATGGGCGTTGCCGGAGTTGCATACGCGACCGTGATTGCGCAGGCAATTTCTGCAGTACTCTGCATGTGGCGTCTGATGCGTATGACCGACATTTTTGATTTCAGACCCAAATACCTGAAAATGAAAAAACAGTATTCGATGGAAATTATCCGCCTTGGTCTGCCGTCCGGTATTACCCAGGTGATCTTCTCCATGGCGATGGTTATCGTACAGTCGCTGACCAACAGCTTCGGTGAAATGGTTATCGCCGCGAATGTTATCATCATGCGTGTCGATGGCTTTGCAATGATGCCGAACTTTTCGTTTGGTACCGCGATGACAACGTATGCCGGTCAGAATGTCGGTGCACGCCGTATGGACCGCGTAGAGCAGGGCGCAAAACAGGGAACACTGATTGCAGTCGGAACCTCAACGACCATTACCCTTTTAATTGTTATTTTCGGCCATCATCTGATGGGAATCTTTACGAATACCACAGAGCTCGTAACATTAAGTGCCAATATGATGAAGATCCTTGCGGTCGGCTATATTGCCATGGCAATAACACAGTCGCTTTCCGGCGTCATGCGTGGAGCAGGCGATACGATGACCCCGATGTGGATTTCGATGGTTGTTACTGTTGTAATCCGTGTGCCGCTGGCATACGGTCTGGCCTTTCTGACCAGGACGCCGGAGCTGCCAAACGGACGATATCAGGTACTCTGGATTTCCATGCTGGTAAGCTGGTGCATGGGTGCGCTTCTGACGCTGATTTTCTATAAAAAAGGAAATTGGAAAAAGAAAGCACTGACAGGAAGCTCATCCGAAAAATAAAGGAAAAATAAGAGAAAGATGCAGGAAGGATTTGTGAAAAAGAAAATCTTTCCTGCGTTTCTTTTTTTCTTGACATTCCGTGGGCAATCCTTTATACTACTTTAATTGTTAGGATAGGCGGAGTCTATCCTTATTTCAACCGGGAATACTGAAAATACAGCGCATTTCCGGAGAGTTTACAGAATAAAATCAGATATGACTGGATACAGAAACGATAGAAAGGGTGTATAAAATGGAACAGAAAAAAACGATTCTTACCTATGCCGGCCTGAAAAAACTGGAGGACGAGCTTCATGACCTCAAAGTAAACAAACGTAGAGAAATTGCCGGTAAAATCAAAGAAGCAAGAGAGCAGGGAGACCTTTCCGAGAACGCCGAGTACGATGCAGCAAAAGATGAGCAGCGTGACATCGAGGCAAGAATTGAAGAGATCGAAAAAATCCTGAAAAACGCAGAGGTTGTTGTTGAGGACGAAGTAGATTCCGATAAGATCAATATCGGATGTAAAGTAGACGTACTGGATCTGGAGTATGACGAAGAAATCGAGTTCCAGATCGTTGGTTCCACCGAGGCAAACAGCCTGGAAGGAAAAATTTCCAATGAGTCTCCGGTAGGAAAAGCTCTGATCGGCGCGCACAAGGATGATATTGTCGATGTAGAAACACCGGCCGGAATTATGCAGTACAAAGTACTTTCTATCCAGAGAAATATCTAATAAAATACAAAGAAAAGGGAGTGAAGAGATTGGCACAGCAGACACAGGAACAGGATATTAACCACTTACTGAAGGTTCGCCGCGAGAAACTCGCAGAGCTGCAGCAGAACGGAAGAGACCCGTTCCAGATTACAAAGTTCGATCAGACACATCATTCGCTTGAGGTGAAAGGTCTTTACGAGGCACATGAGACTGAGCTGTTAAAAGACCGCCAGGAGCCGAACGTAGAGGGAATGGATGAGGAGCAGGCGAAAGAAGCTCTTAAAAAGGATTACGAAGAGAGAAGAAATATCATGGACGCAAGCCCGATCCATGTGGCAATTGCAGGACGTATGATGTTTAAGAGAGTCATGGGCAAGGCATCTTTCTGCAACATTCAGGATTTACAGGGAAACATCCAGGTATACGTTGCAAGAGATGCGATCGGAACAGAGTCTTACGCTGATTTTAAAAAATCGGATATCGGTGATATCTTCGGAGTGGAAGGATTTGCTTTCAGAACAAGAACAGGTGAGATTTCTATCCATGCAGAGAAAGTGACACTCCTCTCCAAGAGCTTACAGATCCTCCCGGAGAAGTTCCACGGTCTGACAGATGTAGATACCCGTTACCGTCAGAGATATGTAGACCTGATCATGAACACAGAGTCTAAAGATACCTTTATCAAGCGTTCCAAGATTCTCAGTGCGATCCGCAAGTACTTAAGCGGAGAAGGATTCATGGAAGTTGAGACTCCAATGCTTGTACAGAACGCAGGTGGAGCAGCAGCAAGACCGTTCGAGACACATTTCAATGCCTTGAACGAAGATCTGAAGCTTCGTATTTCCCTGGAGCTGTACCTGAAGAGACTGATCGTCGGAGGACTCGAGAAGGTATATGAGATCGGACGTGTATTCCGTAATGAGGGTCTTGATACAAGACATAACCCGGAGTTCACTCTGATGGAGCTTTACCAGGCATTTACAGATTACCACGGCATGATGGATCTGACAGAGAACCTGTATCGTTTTGTCGCACAGGAAGTGCTCGGAACGACACAGATCGTATACAAGGGAATCCCGATGGATCTCGGTAAGCCGTTCGAGCGTATCACAATGGTTGACGCAGTGAAGAAGTACGCAGGCGTTGACTGGAATGAAGTTGAGACTCTGGAGCAGGCAAGAGAACTTGCAAAAGAGCATAATATTGAGTTTGAAGAGAGACATAAAAAAGGTGATATCCTGAATCTCTTCTTTGAGGAGTTTGTAGAGGAGCATCTGCTTCAGCCGACGTTCGTTATGGACCACCCGGTTGAGATCTCGCCGCTGACGAAGAAAAAGCCAGAGAATCCGGAATATGTAGAGCGTTTCGAGTTCTTCATGAATGGATGGGAAATGGCAAATGCTTACTCTGAGCTGAATGACCCGATCGACCAGAGAGAACGTTTTAAAGCCCAGGAAGAACTGCTTGCCCAGGGCGATGATGAAGCCAATACAACAGATGAAGACTTCATGAACGCATTGGAGATCGGTATGCCGCCGACCGGTGGTATTGGATTCGGCATTGACCGTATGTGTATGCTTCTGACAGGCGCGGAGGCAATCAGAGACGTGCTGCTCTTCCCGACAATGAAGAGCTTGGATAAATAAACCTAGTGTTTATGCGGGATTGAGGCATTTGAGTACGTCAAAGGACGCATTAAAAGACGTATTTTGGCATAGTCATTTACATCAGTATGAAAGAGTACACAATCTGAAAAGAATAAGACTCAATCGAATATGAACTACTAAGAGGACATTTTCTAAAGAAATTTAGAAGATGTCCTCTTTTTTGCGTTATGGAGAAAATACGTCATTTGTTATGAAGTCAAAGTGAAAGGAGCACAGCAATGGATGAATCAAAGAAAAAAGATAGATATGAGGATGCAAAAAAGTTTGTAAGATATTCAGATGGTGCAAAGATGTACAGTATGGGAATGACAAAATTTCAAGAAGTGGCTAAGGATGCCAAGGCTTGTTATAAGATTGGTCAGCTTGTACTTGTTAATACAGAAATATTGGATAAGTATCTTGAAACTTTTCATATTACAGATTCTGAGTTTTATAAGTAGGTGATGTTATGGTAAATACATTGAGTGGTTCAGTTAGTGCCTATAGAAAAGAAATTGTAAAACCAAGATTTATTCGTATTGATGAAGTAATGGCTTTATTAGATGTAACACGAGATGAGGCAATGGATATAGCATTAGCTGCTGGAGCAAGATATCAGCTTGCAAAGATTATATTAGTACATAAGGAAAGGTTGATGAAATTTATGAAACATTTTGCAAGAGTGCCTAGTTCAAACAAAATCGTAGAAAAGAAGTTTGTAAGAATTGGGGAAGCTTCAATGACATATAGCATAGGGCATCATAGATTTATTGAAATGGCTAGAGCAGCGGGTGCTGTATATAAGATTGGAACAGCTAAGGGAAATACTATATTAATAAATTTGGAAATTTTTGATGATTATATGGAGCAATTCAGAGAACCGCCAACAGAAATGAAACATCCATTGCCAAATGTGAAAGGAGACTGATGAATGAGTTACTCATATAAGTGCTATTCAGATACAAAGGATTTTATGAAAAAATTTGTAAATGCAGAGGAAGGAGCGATTATTTATGGGATAAGTAAATCTAGAATCATAGTAATTGCGAGAGAGGCAGGAGCAGTCTATAAAGTCGGTAATTCAGCATTAATCAATACGGAATTATTTGAAAAATATCTTGAACGATTCAGAGAGCCGGCAAGAGAACTGCCTAAGCATACATGGAACAAATTAAAGGAAATGACAAATACACCAAAAACTGGTGAAAATTCGTAAAAATACACCAGTGGTGTCACTTCCGTAAAATTAAAGTGCATTGTAGAATATCAATTGTCCAAGAGAGATTGGACATAACAATTGAATAATCAGTTACAGATTTGCAAAGTAGTTTGCACTGCAGAGTATCTGTAGGTAGTAAAATTACGGGGCATGTACCTGGAGGATGAAAGTCACAGCTATCATATTAGTAGTCTGATGGATTGAAAGATGAAGGGCGAGAAGCTGGATGGAAATCTGGTAAAAGGAATAGGCATGTTGCGTAAGGATAATTAACCACAGAGGGCGAGAAGTTCGTCCTTATCCTCAAAAGGCTAAAAGAGGAGATAGTGCTTCTGATAATTCAGAAGGGCGTCGTGAAACACATTTTGTGGCTCGTCTGTAACTCCCGGAGGTGAGAACACCTCTTTGTACACGGGGCGATATAGGAGTCTAGAAGACTGGCGTGTACCTACATGCTTAGCGTTAAGCATAGCCATGTAGACTATATCACTTCCAAATTCAAATTCTGTCTATATGGCAACTAATTTGAAGGAGGATAAAGTGGTGATGGGATTTAGCATAGCATTAATAATTATTGTTCTTATCGTATTGTATTCGTTAGCTAGGACGGCAGGAGAGTCGGACAGGACAATGGAACAGATAAGAGAGCAATCACTCCTTGGAAGGGAGGAGAGCTCTGGTGGGAACAGTTGAAAAAAGAGATAAGCATAAGAAACGCAGGTTTGTATCTCCAGAAGAAAAGCTTGAAAGAGAATTAAAAGATTGTATGCATTGTAGATTCTTCTGGGGACATAACAACAGATGTGCCAATGGAACATGTTGTAAACCATCTAAGAAAAAGGAACAGAAACTTCCGACGGAATGTGTCGGATGTCCATATTATCGAGGGAATGGTTATTGTTTTCCTTGTATGCGAAAGCTGATAGGAAAGTAGGTGGTTAAGATGTTCAAGTGGCTGTTTAAGAAGAAAGGATGTGCAAAACACATGAATAACAAGTTAGAAGTAATCGGCATTGATCATGGATGGTCAATGATGAAAACAATCTCTCAGGTATTTGTCACAGGTGTTAAGGAGATTACAACAACTCCGGCACTTTTCGGCGATGTACTTGAGTATGAAGGAAAGTTCTATAAGGTTGGAGCTGTGAGGCAGGAAGTAAAGGATACAAAGGTCGAAGATGACAGCTTTTATCTTCTCACTCTTGCAGCAGTTGCCAAGGAACTTAAAAGAAGAGGTCTTGCAGAGGCAAAGGTATTTCTTGCTGTAGGACTTCCACTTACAAGATTTGGAGCAGAGAAGAATGATTTTATCAAGTACCTGACAAAGAATAAGCGTGTAAGCTTCAAATATGAGAATGAGTCATATCATATTGAAATTGATGATGTGGCAGTATTTCCTCAGTGCTATGCAGCAGTAGTGGACAAGATTCCTGCTATGGCAAAGAAAACACTGATAGTAGATATTGGAAGCTGGACAATCGACATTATGCCGGTAATCAACAAGTCACCGGATGAATCAAAGTGTGTGACGATTCCAAAAGGTCTTATTACCTGTATGCGTTCTATCAATGAGCAGTGTGTAAGACAGCTTAACGGAGAGGTAGACGAGTCAGAGATACAGAACATCATGCGATATGGCAGGTCAGATATTGATGATGAATACTTTGCCATTATCAAGGCAGAGATAGAGGATTTTGTTGATAAGGTATATAACTCAATCCGTGAGTTTGGGTATAACTTAAAGACTACACCGATTGTATTTGTCGGTGGCGGGGCAGTTGTGATGAAGAATTTTGGCAGTCACGATGCAAAGAACATTTCCTATAACCTTGATGTAAAGGCAAATGCAAGAGGATATGAACAGCTTGCCACGATGGGACTTAAAAGCACTAAGCGATTATCATAAGGAGGCAGATGATGGGAAGAAGACTTGAATATGAAGTAAAAACTTCTGTCCGCCTCAACATGAGCAATCCTCAGCATGTGAAAATCAATGATGTGATTCAGAACCTTGATCCAAAGATTTTCAAATCTAAGAATCAGTTCATCATAGATGCGATTCAGTTTTACATTGATAATTATGGAAAAGAAACCTTTGTTATCAAGAAGAAGGAAAAAGAGAGGGCTGAATATATCCGGTCAGAAGATATTGATGACATTAAGGAAGAAGTCATTGAAGCAGCAACCAATGAGGCTAGAAAAGAGGTAATAAAGCTGTTAGGCGGAGTGATATCCGGGATGAATGTTGGTCAGCCGGTAATTATGCAGGCAGCCAATAGTGAAGCACAAGAACTTACAGAAGATGTTATGGACGATGCAGATGTTGCAGGTCTTGCAATGGGATGGATGTCGAAAGGAGACTGATTATTATGAGAAGAGTTATGGGAGCCGTAGGAACAGTGATTTTAGAGATACTCAAGTGGATATTAAGGATAATTCTTGGAGCTTTGAAGCTGGTCTTAGGACTTGCCAGAATAATTCTTCTTCTATTCGCAATGGTGGCAAGGGTATTTCTTTCATTCGTAAGAATGGGCACATTCTGAGAGGAGGTGAGCGAATGCAGGTAAAGGGTTTATTCTTAAATTATAAGAAAAACAGAAGACTTATGCAGTATTTCTTTAAAATAAGAGAGCTGGTATAATGAAAGGAGTTTAAGATGCACAGAATACGGGACAGTCCTATGTGTCCCGTGCATTACAGATAAATAGTTCACTGCAAGGGTGGATGGCACGGAACACAAAGCCCGTCCCTCTTGCGGAGAAGGGATGGGTGATTACTATGAAGAAGATAAGTATTATCTTATTATCCGCAGTACTGGTCTTTTCAATGGCTGCCTGTAATGGTGGTAAGGAAAAGGCTGATAATCAGACAGAGAAACAGACGGAAAGCGTAAAGCCAACTGAAGAAGTAGCAATGGCAACGGAAGCTGTCACAGAGGTCACAACCGAAGCTGGAAGTGATGAGACAGAGAAAGATATTGCCGAGGCTAAAGATTCAGAAGAGAAGACTGATAAAGAAGATAACCGATCCGCAGATAATAAAACTGCTTCAAAGCAGGAAGAAAAGCCAAAGCAGAATGACGAGCCGGAACAGAAAGCTCCTGTAAATGATAATGAGGAAGCTGGCGGAAATCAGAGTAATGCAGGTAATGGTGGTCAGACTACAGACAGTCCGAAAGACAATGTGAGCAACCCACAGCCTGCATCCGTGGCATACAGTCCACAGAATGTTGTGTCACTTGCAACAGCAAAGTGTCAGGCAGGAGGAATGATTACCACACAGCAGAATTTACAGAACCATTTGAATGATGGCAGTATCACGCAGGAAGAGTACAATGAGTATTATCCTTACGATGGTATGGAAGGCTCTTATTATAGTGTGTTTGTAGAGACAGACCTTAACAAAGCAAGTACCATTGATGGACAGCGGTTATCATCTGAGGATGCAATCGCAGAATATATTGCAAGTATGTTACTTTTGGAAACAGATCCGGTATTCTACATCAGTTATGATGGAGTTTACACGACAGGCGGCACAGACTATTACGAGTTTCGATGTCACAGATAAATAAAAACGAATAGAAGCAGAAGGAAGAAAGATGTAAGCCATAAACTTATGTCTTTCTTTTTTTATGCGTAAATTAAGGAGGAAAGAGCACATGAAACAGAAACTAAAGCGTTTTATGGCAGGATTTATGGCTATGCTCACACTGGTTGGAACACTCTTTACGAATGGTACAACAGCATTTGCAGCCAGTCCGCAGGCAAATATTGCGTTCTGGAATGCATCAGTCAAAAATTCCGGAGAAGTAAGTGAGCTAAAGCCCGGATTTAATCATGGCAAGATTCTGTATTCAATTCTTGACGGAAATTCGGCATATTGTATGAATTTCGGATTAAGAGCAGATGGCGGTCAGCTTATGAACAGCTACGATGATGCAAGCACATCAATGTCAGCACAGCAGAGAAAGCTTTTAAGTTACTGCCTTTATTATGGGTTTAACAGTACACAAAAGGCGGCACCAAGCAACAGCCAGTGTGATGAGTATATCGCAACTCAGGCAATGGTATGGGTAATTGTAGCAGATATTTTTGGAACTGGAAGTGGTGATTCGGCAGCGAGAAAGCTCTGCAACACAGCACCAAGTCCTGATTCTTCATACAGTTATTATGAGAGACTCAGGGACAATATCAGCAGCTCCTACAATGCAACACTTCCAAGTTTTGCATCACGCAGAACCAGTGAGGCACCAACTTATGAGCTGAAGTGGAATGAGGGAAGTCAGAGATTTGAAACAACATTATATGACAGCAATGGTGTTTTATCGGATTTTGATTTTGGCATCAGCGGATATTCTGTTGATAAGAATGGCAACAGTATTACCATATCTTCAACGAGTGTGAATACTACAGCTACAACAGGAACATTCACATCCAATGCAGGCAAGGTTGAGACAACATCAAGCTGTGTATTCTGGCTTACAGGAAAAAGCGGATATCAGGAGTTTATTTCTGAAAGACCGACAGCAGATCCTGTCAAAGCCTATATCAAGGTCAAGACAGAGAACATCGGATATGGTGAGCTTACAAAGACAGATGAGTCAAGCGGAGTGAAGCTTTCCGGTGCAGTTTATGGAATCTATTCTGACAGCGGATGCACAAACAGAGTACAGACCATGACAACAGATGGAAACGGATATGCAAAGTCAGCTGCACTTGTTGCAGGCACTTATTATGTAAAAGAAATTACCGCACCAAAGGGATATGTCCTTTCCGGTAAGGTTCATACACTTACTGTAAAAGCAGGACAGACAACGGGAATCTCTGCAACAGATAAAGAGCAGCTTGGAGCAATCACAATCTATAAAGAGGGTGAGGTGCTTAGCTCATGGAATGGAAGCAATTTCACCTATGAGAAAAAGAAGCTTTCCGGAGCAGCATTCAAGGTAACTGCCGGGGCAGATATCTACAAGGCAGATGGTACAAAGGTGTATAGTGCTGGCGATGTTGTAGCAGAAAGCCTAACAACAGGAACTGACGGACAGGTGGTATTATCTGACCTTCATCTTGGAACTTATGTGATTACTGAGATTAAGAGCATTGACGGATATACAATCAATACCACACCTCAGACAGTAGCAGTTGAGTATAAGCACCAGACTGTGACAGTCCAGTATGAATCAACTACGATTGAGAATACAAGACAGAAAGCGGATGTATCTGTCGTAAAGAAGGACTCTGACACAGAGAACCCTCTTGAAGGCGGCAAGTACACACTTTATGCCGGAAATGACATCAAAAACTATGCCGGACAGGTTATTGTGACAAAGGGTACAGCTCTTGAGACAGTAACTACAGGTGAGGACGGAAAGGCAAGCTACAGCGCGGATCTGCCAATCTCTAACGGATATTATGTATCAGAGACACAGGCACCATATGCGTATATCAGAAACAGTAAAGATGTTTACAGCTTCAATTTCAATGTATTACCTGAAACACAGGCAAAGGCATCATTCAGTCATACATTTGTGAATGACAGAACGACAGCAAAGATTCATATCTACAAGGTAGACAAGGAATCAGGCAAGGCAGTTGCCCAGGGAGATGCAAGCCTTGAAGGTGCAGTTTATGGTCTTTATGCAAGAAACGATATCGTGCATCCGGACGGAGCAACAGGAGTCGTATTCAAAGCAGGTGACCTTGTAGCAACACTTACAACAGATAAGAATGGAGAGGCAGAGGTCAATAACCTTTACCTTGGAAATTATTATGTAAAGGAAATCACTCCATCAGAGGGGTATCTCTTAGACGAAGAGGAACATGATGTGGTATGTGATTATGAGGGAGACCTTGTAGCAGAGGTATCAAGAAGTACAACTTCAGCAGAGCAGGTAATCAAGCAGCCATTCCAGCTTATCAAGGTATCTGACAATGGCGATGATACTGAAGCAGGACTGCTTGCAGGTGCAGAGTTTACAGCTTATTTGAAATCATCTTTACCTGTAAAGGCAGATGGAAGTTATGACTTTGACAAGGCATCTCCGGTTGTAATCGGGGAAAACGGAGCAACAACAATCACATCCGATGACAAGGGGCATGCAGTTTCCATTGCAATTCCTTATGGAACTTATGTGGTAGTTGAGTCAAAGACTCCGCATAACATGAAGACGATCAAGCCATTTGAGGTAAAAATCAGCGAGAACCATCCTGACAAACCTCAGACATGGAGAGTATTCCTTGACAGGGAGTTTACTGCAAAGCTTCGTGTAATCAAGAAGGATTCCGATACAAAGCAGACAGTACTTGTGCCAAATGCAGAGTTTAAAATCTTCAATATTGATAAGAACGAATATGTAAAGCAGTACACAACTTATCCGTCAAAGGTAGAGCATACTTCATTCTTTACTGATGAGGACGGAGATTTAATCTTACCGGAGGCACTTAAAATCGGTAACTACCGCATTGAGGAAGTGTCTGCACCATTTGGATATGTTGTAAATGATAAGTATGTCAACATCTCGGTTGATACTGATACAGCATTTGAGACAGATGGTGATACAAATGATGCAATCATCACCGTGGAATATTCCGATGCCCCTGCAGTCGGAGAGCTGACTGTAGAAAAGAAGGGAGAGGTACTTGACGGATTCAAGGGTGGACTTCTTGCAAGCTCATATGAGAAAGAGTTTGTTTATAAGGAAGGCTCACTTGCCGGAGCAAAATTCAAAGTTTATGCTGCGGAAGATATTTACACAGCAGACAACCAGAAGGATGCAGACGGAAACCGCATTAAGTATTACAGCAAGGGAGACCTTGTGACAACTCTTACAACTGGCAAGGATGGAAAGGCAACAGCAAAGAATCTTCCTCTTGGACAGTACAGAGTTGTGGAAGTGGAAGCTCCATACGGATATGTATTAAATCCGAATGAGCAGAAAGTGACATTCACATATGTGGATGATAAGACACCTGTTATCAAGGAAAGCCTTACTTTCTCAGATGACAGACAGAAGCTTGATATGTCAGTGACTAAGCTTGATGCAGAAGATAACACACCGATTGCAGGTGCAGTATTTGGTCTTTATGCAGATGAGGATATCAAGAATGCTGATGGCAGAGTTATTATCGAGAAAGGCACACTTCTTGAGAAGGCAACATCTGATGAGAATGGAAAGATTGCTTTTGTTAAGAATTATCCATTTGCAAAATATGTTGCAAGGGAGCTTGTAAAGCCTGCCGGATATGTGACAAATGAGGAAGCAGTAAACTTTGATACAAAATATCAGGGACAGGATGTTAAGACTGCTGTATATAACAGCGAGTATAAGAACACTCCTACAACCTTTGAGTTTACAAAGACAGATATCACAAGCGGTGCAGAGCTTACAGGTGCAACACTTACTGTACTTGATAAGGATGGAAATGTGGTAGACACATGGACATCTGATGCTAAGGAAGCACATGTAATCAAGAGACTTGTAGTTGGAGAGATTTACACTCTTCGTGAGGAATTTGCTCCTTACGGATATCTCAAGGCAGCAGATATCCAGTTTACAGTTGAGGACACAGGCAAAGTGCAGCATGTAGAGATGAAGGATGAAGTTCCTACAGGTTCCATCGTTATCAATAAGGACGGCGAATTTGTAACAGATACCACTCTTATGAAGGGGTACTGGTACGACTTTATCTTCAATTTCTTCAAGGACAGCCTTGCAGGAGTAACTTTTGATGTATATGCAAAAGAGGATATCGTAAGTGCTGACGGACTTGACACTGTATATCATAAGGCAGGAGACAAGGTGGCAACCATCGTGACAAATGATAAGGGTATCGCAAGAATTGATGACCTTCCACTTGGCAGATATTATCTTGTTGAGACAAAGACCATTGATGGATTTGTATTAGATGATACACCGATTGAAGCAGACCTTTCCTATATCGACCAGAATACAAAGGTTGTGTTTGCAGGAATGGATGTGACAAATGAGCGTCAGAAAGTGCAGATTACTGTAACCAAGACTGATTCAGAGACTAAGGAAGCACTTGAGGGAGCAGTATTCGGTTTATTTGCGAAAGAAGACATTGTGAACAAAGATGGCAAGGTAATCGTAAAAGCTGATACACAGATTGAGAGAACAGTAACAGGCAAGGATGGAAAGGCTGCATTTACCTCTGACCTTCCGCTTGGACAGTATTATGTCAAAGAGATTGAGGCCCCAAAGGGCTATGTGAAGTCTGATAAGATTTTTGATGTGGATGCTTCATATCAGGGAGATAAGGTAAAGGTTATCGAGTTTGAGGCAGCATTTGAAAATGCACCTATTAAGGTAGAAATTTCAAAGACTGATATCACAGGAGAGAAAGAGTTGCCTGGAGCAAAGCTTTCAGTAATTGATGCTGATGGAAAGCTTGTAGAAAGCTGGACATCTGAGGCTGGAAAGACTTATATGATCGAAAGACTTCCTGTTGGAAAGTACACACTTCGTGAAGAATCAGCTCCTTATGGATACAAGGTGGCGAAGGATGTGACCTTTGAGGTAAAGGAGACTGCCGAGATTCAGAAGGTATCCATGAAGGATGAGCAGGCAGTAGGTAAGATTGTCATTGAGAAAACTGACAAAGTAACCGGAAAGCCGATTGAGGGTGTTGTATTTGAAGTAAGGGATAAGGACGGAAAGGTGCTTGATACACTCACTACTGACAAGAATGGTCATGCAGAGAGCAAGGAGCTTCCTATCTGTACTTACAACGAGGATGGATCATTCAAAGAAGATATCCATTATACAGTTGTTGAGACTAAAGCAGCTGACGGATATATCCTTGATGAAACAGCTCATGATGTAACTCTTCGATATGATGACAATGCACCGGATGTTGTTGTAACAACTCTTAAGCTTGTCAATGTACCGACAGAGCCTAAGCTTCCACAGACAGGCGACAATGCAAATCCGCTTCTTTATCTTGGAATTGGTGCACTTGCACTTATTACAGGTGTTGGAGTAGGACTTCGTGGAAGAAAGAAAAAGAATAAACAGTAACAATAAACCTTGCAGGGAATGTAAGCCAGTGACTTATGTTCCCCGCTTTTTTTTGATTTGGAGGACAAACAGTGGTAGGAGAAAGAATCAGGTATTACAGAAAACGACAAAAAATGACACTCAGGGAACTGGGCGAGAAAAGTGGTTTTGAAAATAGAGGTGATGTAAGAATTGCCCAATACGAAAATGGTTCAAGAGTTCCAAGGACGGGAACGTTGAACAGGATTGCAAAGGCACTAGGCATTCCGCCGGAAGAATTATTCTGTGAGGACTGTAGAAAGTGTATGTTTCTCAAGAATTATTACAGAAAGAAAAGAAAATCTCATACCACTTTTGATATGGGAATCGAAGAAGACAACAGTTACAGAGAACACAAAAATCCTGATGATGAAGGGATTTTATATGACAATTTAGATTAAGGAGGAACCGTAATATGATGAATTACGAGATTTTTAAGGAAGTAGTAAAAGAAAAGTTTATGGATTATATGCCTGAGAAATTCAAAGGAATGGAGCTTGTGGCAGAGCCAGTGGAAAAGGTAAATGTGACTCTTGATGGCATCATCTTAAGAGAAGAAGGCAGGAACATTTCACCCACGATTTATATCAATGACATGTATAAGAAGTATCAGGACTGTGGCGATCTTGAGGAAACACTTATGGCTGCATGTGACTTCATGGAAAGGGCATATGAGCAGACTCCGGTTGTTGATGTGGACAGCATTATGAGGGATGCTAACGAGAAGATTGTATTCCAGCTCATCAATACAGAGCAGAATAAAACATTTTTGGAACAGGTGCCGCACAGAGAGTTCCAGGATCTTTCTATTGTGTATAAGGTAATAATCAGTGCAGATAAGGATGCGGTGCAGAGTTCAAAAATTACAAATGAATTTGCGAAAAGACTTGGAATGAGCGAGGAACAGCTCTTTAAGTGTGCAGCGGAAAACACAAGAAGACTCTTCCCACCTGTCGTTCGTAGCATGAATGACATTATGAAAGAAATGTTCGCAAGGGATGGGATGCCACAGGAGATCGCAGAGATGATGATAGCTGAGATTCCACCGGAGCAGACGATGTGGGTGATTTCCAATGAAAAGGGTATCAATGGCGCAGCATCCATGCTTTATGAGAATGAGCTTCATGAGCTGGCAGAGAGTTTAGAGAGTGACCTTTATATTCTCCCTTCGAGCGTGCATGAGGTTATTGCAGTATCTTCAGATATGGGAAGCCCTGAGATGCTAGCACAGATGGTAGTCGAGGTAAATATGCAGGAGGTGTCTTTGGATGAGAGACTTTCCAATCAGGTATATCACTATGATAAGGATTTAAGAAAACTCACCCTTGCAACTGATACACCAAACAAGAGACTTGATGGTATCGTTGCAGAACCTCCCCTTGTATATGACGCGAAGGAAAAGTCCAGATAGGAGGCAGCTATGGAGCAGGAACTTACAATGGAAGAACTCATTGCTCTCATAAACAGCCAGAAAGGTGACTTTGTTATCCGTGTCGAGTTTGGAGAGGAGGCGGTGTCTGATGCCAAAGAAGAATGACTTCAAGCTTGATGTGGTTTCGGTAAGACTTGTAAAGGATGCTCCGATTTATTCGGAGCACACCTTTAATAATCCGGCGGATATAGCTGCTGTCATGGGAGACTGTATGTGCCAGTTTGACAGGGAAGTAGTGTGTGTGGTCAATCTAAGGTCAGATTTAAAACCTATCAATGTGCATTTTGCAAGTGTTGGTTCTTTAAATGAGGCAATGGCACATCCGAGAGAGCTGTTTAAATCAAGTATCTTAAGCAATGCTGCAAGCATGATGTTAATCCATTGTCATCCATCCGGAAATGTATTCCCAAGCAAGGCAGACACGATGATGACAGACCGCATGAACAAGCTGTGTGAACTGATGGGAATACCGCTCATTGATCATATCATAGTCGGTGGAGACAATCGTGAATTTTTCAGTTTCAGGGAAAAAGGCATGATTGATAATCCTAAGATTACCTTGAGCACAGATTACCGGACACTTGATATCAAGTCACCGCTTGTAGCAGAGCAGGGAAAGGCAAGGTGAAAGCATGGATGGAAGATTTACGGATGAAGAGCTTGTCATAGCAAAGAGTGTTGACCTGTGTGCAGTTGCAGAAAGCCTTGGGTATACAGTAAAGAGGATTGGCAAATACCACACTTTAAAGGAGATGGATTCCATCCGTATCTATAACAGAAGCCATTGGTACAGATGGTCAAGGCAGTTTGACAAAGGCAACAATGGCGGCTCACAGATAGATTTCTTACGGGTATTTTGTGGAATGAGTGTAAAAGAGGCTGTGTTCTGGCTTCTGGACTTTGCAGGATACAGAAGAATCGAGAATCCTGTAAAGCAACCACTTGTTCATCAGGTATCACAGAAGCAGGCAGAGGAGAGAAAGCCGTTTGTCCTACCGGAACCGGCAGGAGATAATTCCTATCTTATTTCATATCTGAATCAGGAGAGAGGAATCAGCAGAGCAGTCATAGATCTTTTTTTAAAAGACGGACTGATTTATGAGAGCAGGCATTACCACAATGTTGTTTTCAAGGGAAATGATAAAAATGGAGTGACAAGATTTGCAAGTATGAGGGGCGTGTTTGATAAGCAGGGCAAGCCATTCAAGTGTGATGTCACAGGCAATGATAAAAACTATGGATTTAATGTAGTAAATGTTAACAGTACAGAGCTTGTAGTATTTGAGGCAGCAATCGACCTTATGAGTTATGTTGATATCTTCACGGATTATGAATCAAATAAGCTGGCACTTGGAATGCTTGCAGATGCCCCGCTTGAGACATTTCTTCGGGAACATCCGCAGATTACTTCCATCCGGTTCTGCCTTGATGGAGATGAGCCGGGACGGAAGGCGGCAGCTGAACTTATGAGAAAGTATTATGAGCTTGGATATGAGGTAGAAGACTGCCCGCCTCCAGCCGGATATAAGGATTACAACGAGTGGCTTGTAGCGGCAAAGCTTAATCTGAACAGGATGAATAAGCGAGCAGATGAACCAGTCAGGGCATGAGAAACCGGATTTTGATGTGTGGGGGCAGAAAGCGCCCCCAAAACAGCAAAGTGGGGGCAGAAAGCGCCCCCAAAATGTCAAAGTGGGGGCAAAAAGTGCCCCCACAATTTGGACACGACAAAATCCGGACTGAAGTAAAAATAAAAGTGGGGGCAGAAAGCGCCCCCAAAATAACAAAATGGGGGCAGAAAGCGCCCCCAAAGTAGCAAAGTGGGGGCAAAAAGCGCCCCCACTTTCATAAACAGAGGGTTTTAGGGAGATTTTCTCCCTAACTAGATGGCATTAGGACAGAGATGTCTCTAATGCGTATCTAGCCGTAAACCTAAGAGATTCAGACAGGCGTGTGGGTGGAAGAGATATACAAAACACGGATAAGGGAGGTGCAGGAAAGCAATGGATAAAGAACTTACAATAATCGCAGAACCAGAGGAACTTATTGCCTGGGCAGACACATTTGATATCTTACTAAACCCTTCGATAGAAGATGCTGCAATTCTGCTTAACTATATGGAAGGACATGATTATGCCATTGGCATAGATTCAGATGGGAAGATGTACAGGCAGGATGTAGCTGAGGAGAATGGTGAAATTGAACCATACCCGATAGATGATGTTATAGATATTGTCTGTGAATGGAACTATGAACTGATACTTGATGCGGAAGCACACAGGAGTGATCCAAAGGATTTTAACGACTATAACGAGTATCAGAGCAAGTATGAAAGTCTGAAAGCAGATGAAAAGAGACTGGACAGATTGTTTGATAAAACCTGTTATGGTAAGGAACTTATAGAAGTTGCCACAGAGCTTGCAGACAGGGTTATTGCCCAGCTGGGTAATAAAGAACTGGAAAAAGTTGCTGTAACAGTAGCAGAAGGAGTAAGAGAATACAGTACGGGTAAGAGAGGAAGGTGATTCTATGGCGGATAAAGTTCATTGTATAAGGAAAACACTAAGACTTATGCCACAGGAAGCGAAGGTACTTTCTGATAAGGCAAAGGCAAATGGAATGAATGAAGCCGAATATATCAGGCTTCTAATCAGTCAGAAACCAAATGATTATCCGGAAGTAAGGAAACTTCTTAAAGAGCTTATCAATGAGATAAACCGAATCGGCATTAACATCAATCAGATTGTATTTAACAGCAATGCACAGCTGTATTCCAAGAAAGATAAGGAACAGCTTGTGACATATATGAAAAAGCTGAATCAGTCTGTCAGCGAGGCGGTGGTAAAGATTGGCAATCAGTAAGATACTTCACATGAAGGACAGCGGGAATTCTTTTCATGCAAGGCATTTGAAACGGGCACTGGATTATGTGATGAATCCTGAGAAAACTCAGAGAGGAAGACTTGTGGGAGCTGTTAACTGTCAGGCAGATATGGCTTTTGAACAGATGATGGATACAAAGAAGCAGTTTGGAAAAACAGACAAGCGACAGGGGTATCACATCATTCTTTCCTTCAAAGAGGATGAGGTGGAACCGGACAGGGCTTTTGAGATAACACAGAAGTTTGTAGCAGAATATCTTGGCGATGCCTATGAAGCGGTATTTGTGGTTCATGATAATACAGACCATGTTCATTCACACATTGTATTTAACAGTGTAAGCTTTGTGGATGGGAAAAAGTATCGCTACGAGAAAGGTGACTGGGCAAAGTATATCCAGCCGATTACCAATAAGCTGTGTCAGGAGTATGGTCTTTCCATTATAGATGTGGAGGATGGCAGCAAAGAGAAACAGCACGAGAATTATAAGGATTGGAGCGAATATCGTGAAGGCAGCTTTGTGTGGGCAGATATGATAAAAAGAGATTTGGATGCCTGCATTTTACAGGCAAATGATTTCAGAGGATTTCTGGAACTGCTGTCGGAAAAAGGATATGAGGTCAAGCAGGGAAAGTATCTGGCAGTCAGACCACAGGGGATGACAAGATTCAGAAGATGTAAGACTCTTGGCGAGAATTATTCACAGGAAGCTATTGTGGAGCGTATTGCTAAGGAAGATTTATCTTTTTACCAGTCACAGAATGAGGAAAAACAGGCAGCGATAGTAAAGTGCTATGTCAAAAGATACCGCAGGGCGAAGATGTCAGGCTTGCAGAAAAGATATTATGCAAAGCTTTACCGGATTGGAAAGCTGAAAAAGAAGCCATACAGTCAGGTATGGAAGTATAAGGATGATATCCGAAAGATGCATAAGCTGCAGGAGCAGTATCTATTTCTGGTAAGGCATAAGATTGAGAGTGCGGAAGAACTTGTATCGGTACTTGATAATCTGACGGATAAGAAAAAAGAAGCATCAAAGGAAAAGAGTAAGACCTATAAGGCTAAGGAAAGATTCAAAGATATTTTTGACAAGGCTGAACAGATCCGGGGGCTTGATGATGCGGAATCGTGTTATCAGAGTGGGGATACCTTCTTTGAAGATGAGCACAATGCATGGGAAAGGCTTAACACTGAGCTTCTGGCACAGGGATACAGTGTGGAAGAGGTCGAGAGTCTTAGAAAAAAATATGAGAGCAAGTATGCACAGGACTGTAAGGCAGAACGGGCGGTATCAAAGGAACTTAATCTTGGAAGATCAATATGGAAGGAACTTACGGTATCAGCTTCGGCAGAAGAGAAGCAGTATGACAAAGAAACAATAAGAGACAGAAAAGAACAGCCGGTACGTTAGGCTGTTTTTTTAGTGGTTAGGAGGCATATATGGAAGAAAAAAGAGAGCCATTAAGTGAAATGGCGATTGAGAGAAAGATACAGATTCTTCGTAATAAGCATATGGACAGTGAGGTTATTGCTCTTGTCAAAAGCGATTATGAATATGGACTGACTGATGATGAAATCGGTCTGTATCTTAACAAAAGTTATGACATTGAGCAGATGAAGGTGTTATCAAAATGTCTGCATAAGGGTGTATCAGAAGAGTTGTTAACGCTGCTGAAAGATAGCAGGATGGCAGCACCTAAGATGCAGACAGCATTGGATTACTATGAAAAAGGTGTGCCGATTGATGCAATCAGAGAGGTAGTCCAAAAAGATGATACAGCAGTAAACATGCGCAGGATGTTTGATGTGGTATTAGATAAGCTTAATAAAGCCAAAGAGCAGATGCCACAGGATTTAGAGTATGTGAAAAGTCTTGTAGCTCAGATGGATGAAGTGGTTGCAAAGATCAATCATCAGAATGAAAGGTATGATGCCCTGAATAAGAAGCTTTCTGAAATAGAAACTTCCAAAGATGACGAGGAAGTCAGGGAGCGTCTAGTCAAGGAGAACCAGGATAAGGACGCTCTTATCAACAGTCAGCAGAATGAACTGAATAAGGCAAGCAGTACGATTGCAAGACTCAGGGATGATATTGAGAAAAAGGATAAGGAGATGAAGCGTATGGGAGACAGAATAGAGTCATTGGAAGATAAGATCATAAGTGTTGCCACAGAGAATAAGAAAGAGGCAGAAAGTAAGGCAGAGCCGCAGGAAAGCCAGTCCGTATCACAGGCAGATAAAAAGATGGTTGATACAGTTGCAGTTCCTCAGAATATGCAGGCTGTGGCAAATGGAATTCCGGTCTATTATCAGATTCCGGTAGTTGATGGTACTGGAAATGTGGTGCAGAGACTTCCGATTGAGCGAAGTGTGAGAAAGAGCAGCAACAGCGGAGTGGCAAGTCTTTTTGCAAGACTGTCATTTAAGAAAAAGTCAAGAGCAGACATTGTAAAGCTGGTTGCATCGGGAGACCTTGTTCCGGCGCAGCTTGTGCAGATTAAGAGTGCAATAGAAAAGGGACTTACTGAGTCACAGCTTGTAGAGCTTATAAACAACAACATTTCAGCGGAAAAGATGAAGGAGATCATTGAGATTGCTGTGCTTGAAAACAGCATGGCAGATTAGGAGGAACTTATGAATTTAGCAGTAGTAAATGAAGCAGTAACAGAAATGAATGGTGTGGAGCATCAGTTTACAGAGGAAGAGAAAAACTTTGTTGTCCAGTTCGCATTCAGAAGTGGCAGCAAGGAAGACACGATTTCTCTTATTGAAGCTTTGGCACATTCAGCGGATAAGGCTGAGTCGGACGAGATTATGGTCACATACAGGTCTAAATATGATATGAAGCCTGCATGGGTGGAACAGGTGGAAAACCTGCTTGTGGCACTTGAAATGTATCGTATCGAGGAGGAGAAAGCAATCAATCATCTGGCAGATATTTTGACTGCTTATGGTATTGATGTATCAGCCGAGGAAATCCGTACTACAGAGACAGAAACGCTTAAAACAACAGTCAGAGAGAAAGTGGAGGTGCGATAATGGCAGAAGAGATTCAGGAAGCGGTGCAGATCATCCGTGTAGCTTATGATGGCATTGAGATTGCCATGAAGGTAGGAAGCGGCGGCATTGCTGCCATGCAGAAGGCAATAGATTTCTTAAAAGGGATGCTTGATTATGAAAAGTCACTTGGCAAGACATCCATGAGAAAGCTGATCTTAAAAGGTGGCGATTTACAGGTGTTGCAGTTTAATACCGAAGATATGAAAAAGGTTGAAAAGATGGCAAAGAAGTATGGAATCCTGTATTCGGTACTTCCAGACTGTAACAGGAAAGATGGACTGAGTGAGGTAATCTTTCATACAGAGGCAGTTCCCCGTGTGAATATGATGATACAGAAGCTCAAGTTTGGTAAGATTGCCACATTTGACGATTATCTGAAGAATGGAGATGAAAAATCCCTTGGCAAGCTGATGGATTTTTTGAAGAAACAGCAGGGAAACGAGAAAAGCCACACGATAGAAGGGGATAGGGTTAATACCGCTATTGACGGACTGATCGAAAAGGTCGGAATGTTTGCAATGGAAAAGAAAGCTATCAGTGTGGATCAGGTCAAGGAGAATTTCAGTATCAATGGTGAGCAGGCTGAAAGTGTTATCAAACAGCTAGAGACAATCGGTGTGCTTGGAAAGAAAAATGAGGATGGCACCCATACAGTCATGATGGACAAGGATGCATTTATCAATCGTGTCAGAGGCTATCAGGACCTTGCTGAGAGAGTGAGGGCAGTTGCAGCATCAAAGAATGCGAACTTATCAGATGTGACTATCAGTAAGAAGCTGATTATCGAAGAGAATGACCATGCTGTTAAGACCAGAGTTCCCGGCACATGGGGAGAAGAGGCAAGATATGTATGGCTCCGTAAGGAAAACATCATGGAGATTCATGGTGGAAAGACAATGCTTACCTTCCTTGATTCAACCAAGGATTATAAGCTCTACGATGAGCAGAATCGTGTGGTGACAACCCAGAAAGGAACCGAGCTTTATACTCACTACGACAAGGTGGAGTCATCTGTCAGGGATCGTTACGAGAAAGTGCAGAAGCAGCAGAAAAAGACCACACAGAAGAAAACTGTTACCACAAAGAAAGCGAGGTAGCAACCTATGCAGACAACAAAGAAAAAGCCGTCACTGATATTCATTCTTGTGGGTGCAGTGTTAGCAGGGTATCTTGGTTATCTGATAAATGGTGCGTGGACGGAAGGGATTGCCTTTAATGAATTTATGGACAGATTCAATGAAGTATGTGCTGTTCCCTTTGCCAACTATTACAATTCCAATACAGTAAAAGCAGTAGCCATTGCATTAGGTATCTATGCGATGGCTATTGTCATGTATTACACCAGTCAGAGAAACTATATGCCTGGCAAAGAATTTGGTACGGCAAGATTTGAAAATCCGAAGCAGGTCAAAAAGATACTTGCAGATAAGGATGAAAATTTCAACCGGATACTCAGCCAGAATGTGAAGATGTCGCTGGATTTTAGGAGACTCAAGCTCAATGGAAATATACTTATCTGTGGTGGTTCCGGAGCAGGAAAAACATTTTATGAAGTAAAGCCGAATCTTATGCAGATGCCGCATAACTGTTCCTTTATCTGTACCGATCCAAAGGGAGAAATCCTTAGAAGCTGCGGGCAGATGTTAAAAAATAACGGATATAACCTGAAAGTCATTAATCTGTTAGAGATGGATAAATCAGACTGTTACAATCCATTTTCCTATATCAGAGAGGAAACAGATGTGGTCAAGCTGATTACAAACCTTATCAGCAATACGACACCAAAAGGAGCGACACCAAGTGATCCGTTCTGGGAAAAAGCGGAAGGATTGTTCTTACAGGCTATCTTTTATTATGTGTGGCTGGAGGTACAGCCGGCAAAGAGAAACTTTGAGACAGTACTTAAACTTCTTGGAGAGGCAGAGGTTACAGAGCAGGGGAAGGCATCAAAGCTGGATGTGCGTATGAAGTTTTTAGAGGAAAGTTCCCCGCTTGGAGCAAATCATCCGGCAGTCAAGCAGTACAACAAATGTATGAGAGGTGCAGGAGATACAGTCCGTTCCATTATCATCAGTGCCAACTCAAGACTTGCATTTCTTGAGAATAAGCAGGTTTTACGATTACTCTCCAAGGATGAACTGAATCTTTCTGATATCGGCATTGGAGTCAATGGAGATGGTGAGACAAAGACAGCACTGTTTTGTGTAATCCCTGATAGTGACAAATCTTATAACTTTATTATCGGTATGCTCTACACGCAGATATTTCAGGAATTGTACTATCAGGCGGACTTTAACTGCGGAGGCAGACTGCCAATCCATGTGACATTTATGTTAGATGAATTTGCGAATGTCGCATTGCCCGATGACTTCTGTTCGCTGTTATCGACAATGCGAAGCCGTGAGATTTCAAGTATTATCATCATTCAGAACTTTGCCCAGCTAAAGGCACTTTTTAAAGATACCTGGGAGACAATTCCCGGCAACTGCGATACTTTCATCTATCTTGGTGGAAATGAGCAGAGTACACACAAATACGTGTCAGAGCTGCTTGGAAAAGGTACGATTGATAAGAAGTCAAGTGGAGAGACAAAGGGCAGACAGGGAAGCTCTTCAAGAAACTATGATGTATTAGGAAGAGAACTGTTCACACCCGATGAAGTCAGAAAGCTGGATAACAAAAAGTGTATTATCTTTATCCGTGGTTTTGATCCTATCATGGACAATAAGTTCATACCATTCAATCATCCGATGTTTAACCAGACAGCAGATGGCAAGGGAGAGCCTTATGTTCATCAGATAAGGGGAGCAGATAATCTTATCGGTCCGCCATTTGAGATTCTTTCAGACAAGGCAGTTAAGTATTATGAAAAGCTGAGGGATAAGGGCGAGAATGTGTATATAGATTCTCTTACCTATGAGCAGTTTATGATGCTTGGTGATGCGGAGTTAAGCAGAAGATTCTCCATGCAGGATGAGGCAGAGCAGAAAGCAAAGATTGACAGGGAGCAGGCAAATGAGCTTGAGTATGTCGATGAGTCACAGAAGTCTGATACTACAGAATGTGCTAACTCTTCTAATGGAAGTGCTGGTACTAAGCCTGTAAGGAATCCTGAGAGGGAAAAGCCTAAGTGGGAGGATACAATCACAAACCGAATGCTGCACTGGTCATATACACCGGAGCAGAAAGAGGAAGTGAAGAAGGCACTTGCGGCAGGAGTTCCGAAGGCAACGATTCTTACTTACTTTTATCCGGAGGTTACTGTGGAGAAGATGAGTTCATATCGAAAGAAGCAGTAATGTTTTTAGATATATTACAGAGTATATGATATAATTTGCTCACATAGTATGCTTCAGCTTATTGGACTACTAACATGTGAGCAGTTACAAAAGACAGAAATTATTTTATATTGGAGGTACAGGATGAATACGGAAAAGACTTTTGCAGATAGATTAAAAGAGTTGCGTAATATACGAAACTATACACAGGAAGAGCTGGGTAAGATAACAAATATATCTGTTCAGAGTATACGACGTTATGAACAAGGTAGACTCAATGAAGAGCCAAGTGCGTATAATCTTTTACAACTAGCAAAGGCACTAGATGTAACACCTGAATACTTATTGATAGGAGATAATAATATGACAAGTTACACGGAGGCAATTAAGAGAGAATTGAAGCAACTTAATGACTATGGACAAATATCTGAAATTAAAGAAACCGAGTTGAATTCCACGATTTTATCACATCTTGAGATGAGTAATGATTTAGTAGATGCTGTAAAGACGGATTGGAATGCAAAAGGCATATTTAAGAGGATAGAGAAAGAGGAAGATAAACAGATTGTGGTAGACAGTTATTGTACAAGACCTTATGTACAGGATGTCATATTACGATATTGCCAGAATAGATCTATATTTAAGACAAAGTTTGCAATAATTGATGGAATGCTTTTAGAATAAAGCAAATTTGAGAGTAAATTAGCACTTTAGCCATATGGTTAAGGTGCTTTTTTTCATACCTTGAAAGGAGATGGTCACAGCAAAAACGCATCGGGGAAAGCCCGATTAACCAGTACAACAGGCATTGCCTGATTATCATAGAGTAACTATCAACAGGACAGAAAGGAATGCATATATTCCGTTCGGAAAGCTAGCCGGATTGGAATATGTGTATTCCTTTCTGGCTTTTTCCGCTTCTGTCACTTCAAAAAAGGAGATTAAACAACATGAGAAAAGAACAGGTTATTTCAACAACAAACAACAATCAGATGGAGGAGAAAGGCATGAAGAGTAGATTCATTCACTTAAAAAAGAGATTCGTTCCGGCATTATCCGGAGCACTTATGGGAGTGATGCTTATGAGCACTACCTGTTTTGCAGCAGGTACAGGTACTTCCGCAGTAACACAGCCGCTTGAGAATTTAAAGACACTTATCATTGCAGTCATTGGTGCGGTTGGTGTCATCATTCTTGCAAAGAATGTTATGGAGTTCGCACAAGCCTACCAGCAGCAGGATTCATCTACCATGAACTCTGCACTGAAAGGAATTGTAGCAGGTGTCATGATGGCTGGTATTTCAACAGTACTGACATTCTTAGGCTTCTAAGATTGGGGAAATGCATTTCCCCTTTTAGTAAAAGGAAAGAGGTGAATAACAAGTATGGATATTTTTAAGCTTGGAGACAAGATCCTTGCACTTCTTGAGGCAGTGTTTGGGTTTTGGAACAATCAGATATCCCTGGTCTTTGCAATGCTTGGACAGTCACCGGTCAGTTTCAAGGGCGGAGGTCCCTGGGCAGTCATTGAGGGGATAGAGCCGGTCTTTGTAGCGGTCGGCTCTTCCCTCGTTGTGCTGTTCTTTGTTATCGGTTTCTGCTCGGAAAGCATAGATGTAAAAGATGAGATGAGGTTTGAATCAATCCTGCGTATGCTTATCCGACTGGGACTTGCAGAATGGTTTGTTGCAAATAATGTCACGATTATGAAAGCATTTTTTACTTCCATAGGAAATCTGGTAGGACTTATATCTGCCGGGACAACGACGCAGCTTGCCATTGACAGTACACAGGCAGATATCATTAAAGGACTCGGATTTGGTGAAAGTCTGGTAATGCTGATACTTACAGCTTTGCTTGCAATCATCATTATTATCTGTGGATTCTTTATCATCTACACAGTGTATTTCAGGTTCTTAAAGATACTGATTATTGTGCCGCTTGGTGCGATTGCATGCTCCACAATGGCAGGAAACAGAATGGTCAGTCATACAATGGCTACCTACTGCAAATATTTTCTTTCGTGTGTATTCGAGGCAGTAACGATGGCACTTGCAATTGTGGTATGTAATGCATTTATCAATGCAGGACTTCCAGCATTTACAGGAAGTTACGCTGACTGGGCACAGACGCTTATTTATTTGTGTGAAATGACATTTACGATAGCAATGACTGTTGGAAGTGTGAAGGGTGCACAGACACTTACAAGCAAGGCATTTGGATTATAGAAGGAGGCAGAAATGGATAATGAAAAGAAACAGGTTACTTATAATTCAAGCATAACCGGAGAAACGCAGGTGACATTTGATATCCAGCAGTATATGAATAACAGGGCAATGTTTATCGGTCTTATGTGTAATGAAGATGGATATGAGGAGCCTTTTGGGGATGTGACTGTGAATTTGTCGGTTGCAGCACCAAATTACTGCGGATATCTGAATGTGAATGACATGCCGGATATTGAAAAGTTTATTACAGACAATGACATTGGAGAGTTTACAGGATTCACGCAAAGGAGCGGTTTCTGCGAATATCCGCTTTATCTGTTCAATGTAGATAAGCTTAGAGAACTGTGTCCGGATGGAATGGATAAGTATGAGGCAAATATCGGAATGACAAGAAAGCCGGAGACAAAGGATTTATCAAGATAGGAGGCAGGGACAATGGTAATCGAAGTAAACAAGGATATTGACCGCTATCAGGAATCGGTTGCAATGGGACTTACTGCAAGGCAGCTTATATTTTCCATTGCAAGCGTAGTGGTTGGTGGCGGTATCGTCCTTCTTCTTTACAAGTATATCGGTCTTACGGGTTCTGCTTATGTGGCAATTCCCTGTGTGGCACCGATTGCTCTTGGCGGATTCTATTCCTTTAATGGGATGAATTTTTACGAGTATATGGGAAAGAAACTGCATTTTATGTTTGGCAACAGGGCACTTACCTATGTATCAACAGAGGGAGAGCCTGCAATAAAGAAGTTAGAAGCAGAACAGAATGAACAGGTAAAGAAGAAAGGCAGAAAGGCTGAACCGGAGACTGTAACAGCTGATTCAGCTGTAAAGAAGCAGGAGGAGTTTGAAGCAATGAAGAAAAAGACGAGAAACATGCTGCTTGGACTTGTCGCAGTCATTGTGGCGGCAGCAGCTGGTATTGCAGCATATAAGGCAATGCATTAGAAATAAATAGTATCTGACCGCAAGGTCGGGAACACAGCCCGCAGGGTGAAGTTCCCGGCGGGCTTTCATTATAAGAAAGCGAGGTTAGAGACATGGGTTTATTTACAGACGGATTTAAGTTATTAAAGAAGGCGAGTGAGCCTTTGTATAAGACACCTAAATCCATTCAGGAAACCATAGAGATTATGGCGGTGGCTGAAAACGGCATTTTTGAAGTAAGCAAAAATAAGTATTCCAAATGCTACCGCTTTCAGGACATCAATTACACGACAGCAACCGAGGATGAGCAGATCGGTATTTTCGAGAGATACTGCAAGTTCTTAAATTCGCTGGACTGTAATTATAAGATTACGATCAACAATAAGAACAAAAACATGGATGAACTCCGTGACAAGGTTCTGATTGCTGAGAAAAATGATGGTTTCAATAATTACAGAAGAATTTACAATGACATCATTGAAGAGAAGATTATTGAGGGCAGACAGGGGATTGAGCAGGAGAGATACCTGACGATCACGATTGAGAGAAAGAACTTTGAGGAGGCGAAGGCACAGTTTGCTACCCTTGAGGCAACGATACACAAGGCTTTCATTGAGCTTGGGGCAGAGATTGTTCCGCTTAATGGCAATGAGAGACTGAAAGTGCTCTATGATTATTATCATCTTGGAGATGAGGGCAGCTTTGATTTTGATATCAAAAAGGCAAAGAAGGTCGGAGCAGATTTTAGAAATGATCTGTGCAATGGGATGGTGAAATATTTCCCGGACCATTTTGAGGATGAGAGTAAATTCTGCAAGGCACTTTTTATCAAAAAGTATCCGAGCAGTT
This sequence comes from Blautia sp. AM28-27, assembly GCF_003480905.1. Taxonomy (NCBI): domain Bacteria; kingdom Bacillati; phylum Bacillota; class Clostridia; order Lachnospirales; family Lachnospiraceae; genus Blautia; species Blautia sp. AM28-27. The sequence goes on along the minus strand of NZ_QUJK01000004.1, from coordinate 49,653 downwards.
TGTCAGACAGATTCATCAATGAGATTACTTCCCTTCCGGTTCATTCTATCACGAGTATTGATGTGGTGCCTGTTCCAAAGGATCTGACAACAAAGGTGCTTCAGAAAAAATACCTTGGTATTGAGTCGGATATTATCAAACAGCAGAGAGTTCGTAATAAGAATAACGATTTTTCTACGGAAATTTCATACGCCAAGAGAACGGAGAAAAAAGAAATTGAGGAAATCATGGATGACGTCCGTGAGAATGACCAGTGCCTTTTCTTCGTGGGAGTAACCATTATTCTTATGGCAGAAAGCAAGAAGGAGCTTGAGAGTGTATGTGAGACTGTGGAGACCATCGGAAAGCGTAACAGCTGCACGATTGATATACACTACTTAAAGCAGAGGGAAGCTCTCAACACAGCACTTCCGATTGGTGTAAGACAGGTGGAGACAATGCGTACCCTTCTTACTCAGTCACTTGCGGTACTTATGCCATTCAATGTGCAGGAGCTTAATGACAGCACAGGCAACTATTATGGTATCAACCAGATCAGCAAGAATGTGAATATCGGTAACAGAAAGAAGCTTATCAACGGAAATGGCTTTGTATTTGGTGTGCCGGGTTCCGGTAAATCCTTCTTCTGCAAGATGGAGATGGGCAGCGTATTCTTGTCGGGAGATGATGAGATAATCGTCATAGATCCAATGAACGAGTACTTTGATATAGCTGATACTTATGGTGGAACAGTGGTAAATATGTCTACCTACACGGATAACTATGTGAATCCGCTGGAGATGGATGTATGGAGCCTTGATCCGAATGATTCCAAGGGAATGGTTAGAGAGAAGGGCGAGTTTATGCTTGGACTTTGTGAGCAGTGTATCGGGGATAGTTTAAATTCAAGACAGAAGTCAATCATCGACCGCTGTGTGAGAAAACTGTATATCGACATTGCAAGGAGCAAAGAGAAGTATATCCCTGTAATGAGTGATTTTTACGATATTCTCATGGCACAGCCGGAGGACGAGGCAAAGGACATTGCACTGTCACTAGAGCTTTTCGTAAATGGTTCCCTAAATATCTTCAATCACCAGACAAATGTGGATGTGGATAACAGATTCACAGTATATGGCATCAGGGACTTAGGTACAGAGCTTAGTCCTATCACAATGCTTGTTATGATGGAGTCCATTCAGAACAGAATTGTTGAGAATGGTAAGCGAGGCAAGGCAACATGGCTCTATATTGATGAATTCCACGTCCTGCTTAATTCGGAGTATTCTGCAAAATATTTGCAGCAGCTCTGGAAGAAAGTAAGAAAGCAGGGAGGTCTTTGTACCGGTATCACGCAGAATGTGGTTGATCTGTTACAGAACTACACTGCAACAACGATGCTTGCAAACTCTGAGTTCGTGGCACTCTTAAAGCAGGCGAATACAGATAGTTCCAAGATGGCGGAGGTTATCGGGGTATCAGAGGCACAGCTTCGGTTCGTAACTAATACCTCATCTGGAATGGGACTTATTAAGTGTGGTTCGGTGGTGATTCCGTTTGATAATCAGATTAGTAAGGATACAGACCTTTACAGGCTGTATAACACCAATATTCACGAGAAGATTGCAGAACAGAAGAAACGTGAAATGCAGAATAATGTCGAATAAAGTTGATAGAGGTCGCAATTTGCGACCTCAAAGCATAGCCATCCGGGAAGCTGGGTGGCTGTTTTGCATTTTGAGTGAAAGAAGGTGAGAACATTGAAGATAAAGAAAGTGGATGACAAGCCAATGGTCATTCACACCAAGGAGAAAGCCAAGATTCATGCCCACGAACCGAAGGGAGCCAAGATTAAGGGGAGTAACATCTATACAGTAGAGAGAGGTCCTAAGACAGCTGGTGCAAAGGTAACTAATACGGATAGAAAGAAGTCATATCGCAAGAGTACCATTCATCAGTCAGAGTCGAAGAATAAAGGATTATCAAGATTTAAGCGAAACTATAGAGAATCTAACACTTCCATCAAGACCAAGAACACGAATCTTCACATTGCAGGAAGAACAGGTGCACTTGCAGCCGGGGCAGTAACGGAGCATGTGGAAGGTGGTCAGGAGGTATCGCAGGCAGCATATCTTGCATATGAAGCAAGCCGACCTGTTACCGGAACTGCTTCCAAGGGTGCAGCACTTTTCAGGAAAAAGGCGGCAGCCGAGGCAAAGAAGCGAATCAAGAAGGTAGATGCAGGAAAGAAGCTGGCAAAAAAGACAGCAAAGAAAGCTGCCAAAGATACTGCCAAAACCGTAGCTAAAGAGACGGCAAAAGAAACAGCCAAGACTACTGCCAAGGTTGCAGCGAAAACTGCTTCAAAGACAGCTGCTACAGCGGCAGGAACAGCGGTTGCACCGGGAGTTGGTACTGCAATTGGCATAGCAGCTGGATATGCAGCAGGTGTGTCCATAGAGGTCAAGGATGAAAAGATGACCAACCGGAGCAGGAAGATAAAATTCTTTCTGGATAAGATGAAAGCACAGGAGAATCAGACAGACAGCGTGGCAAAGCTGGTAAAGGATCTGATTGTGCGAAAAGCGATTACCTGGGTAAAGGCAGCGGCACCGATTGTCGGACTGGTGCTTTTATTACTTGTTCTTGTAGTTGCCATGATTGCGGTTCCGGTTATTGCGGCGATAGCAATCCTTTACAATTCTCCATTTGCTTTATTTCTGCCACCACTTGAATCAGGAGATACCGTGCAGACAGTAACGAGTGCTTATGTGCAGGAATTTAACCGGGATGTGAATACGAAAGTGAATGAGCATACCGGATATGACCTTGGAGAGCTTGTATATGTGGACTATGAAGGTATGGAAGAAAACCCAAGCAATTACTATGACATCATGGCTGTCTATATGGTCAAGCATGGTGTCGGAGATACTGCAACAGTCATGAATGATACTTCAAAAGGCTGGCTGCAGGCAGTTGTAAATGATATGTGTTCATACACCACAAGCACAGGAACAAAAGATGTGGAAGAAACAGATGCAGACGGTAATGTAACTACTGTCACGAAGTCGGTTCTGTATGTGAATGTCACACTAAAATCGTACAGGGATATGATTTCGGTCTATGGATTTAATTCTGATCAGGTGGAAATGCTTGAGCAGATCATGAGTCCTGAGTTTATGGGACAGCTTGGATATGCCGGAAGCGGAAGTGGAGGTGGAGGCGGCAGTCCGGGAGTAAGCTCCATGACTGAGGATGAAATCAATGCCATCCTAAACGAAATTACAGACAGCAGGCAGAAAACAGTCTGCTCCTATGCACTACACAGAGTTGGTTTTCCTTATAGTCAGGATTTAAGAGACAGCGGTAACTATTATGACTGCAGTTCCTTAGCCTATTATTCATGGAAAGATGCAGGCGTGGATATTAGTTATGGCGGTGCAACCACAGCGGCAGCGGAGGCACAGGGACTTGATGAAGCCGGAAAGACTGTCTCCTTTGATGAGTTACAGCCGGGAGACCTTATCTTTTACAGTTTTACAAGCAATGGAAGATATAAGAACATCAGCCATGTGGCAGTATATGTCGGAAATGGCAAGGTGGTAGAGGCACTTAATGAAAGTCTTGGTGTGGTCTACAGGGATGTGGCAAGCACAGGAAAGATTGTTGTGATAGGAAGACCATAACAGGAAATTTGCAGAGAGGGCATAGTCCCTCTCTGAGACTGGAGGTAAGAATGGATTTAAAAGATATGATACTGGTAACAGAAAACGACAGGGGAACAGAGACAAATATGCTGATGACTCTGGATGATTATAAGAGTTTTATAGCAATTGATGATATGTCAGAGCTTGCAGAAAATTTGTTGCAGCTTGGAAGGACACTTGGTGAAGCAGATAACTTCACAGAGTATTACAGGGCAGCAAATGTAACTGTATCTGCGAGATTCTGTCTGGATGATATTCAGCTCGGACATTTTCTTCAGGGATTTTATAACGATTCCAAAGAATTCCGGTTTGATAAAGAAGCCAGTTCTTCTGAATGTGTTGCAAAGCTTAAGGAGATTGGAATGACCGATAAGGGCTGGGTGGATGATTTTAACCTGCATTATGAAATGGAGAACCGCTCATTTGAAAGGGGACAGACATTTCATAACTTCAATGACCATGATTACATGGTGCTTGAAGCATTATCACCAAGGAATCTTGTGGTGATGGATATGAAGTCAGGTTCCCTTACAATCGCCCTTGGTGCGACAGAGTATAAGCGTTATCCGAAGGATGAGAAGCCTACAAAGGACAATACCACAATCGGGGTATCGTGGGAGCATGGCATTTATCTAGGTTCCACACTTTCAACTACAAATTTCAAGGCATACAAGAGGGAGTATGGCACACCGGAAAAGATAGAGGATATCTATGATTACAGGGCAAAGCTAAAGCAGAAGTTCTATTTTTATCAGGATATGTCAAAGGATGATGATGTACCAAAGAAGCTGCAGAATGACTTCCTTCACCAGATGTATGAGGATTTTGGAACGATTGAAGAGGACTGTTTTTACGACAGGCTGGAAGATGGAAAGTACGATGAAGGCTTTAAGGAAAGACAGGTAAAGGAAGAAAAGAGCCGGTGATGAGATTTTTACAGGAGGCGATATCATATGGAACAGGAATTTGATGTTGAGATAAAAGAAGTGCTTTCACGAGTACAGAAAGTAAAGGCAGAGTCGCTTGACGATGCCATCAATAAGGCAATGGATATGTATTATGCAGAGCAGATAGTCCTTGGAGCAGAGGACATGAAGGGAGTTGATTTTGCACCTATCAGCGAAAGTCAGCTCCCTTCTTCATTAAAAGAAAACGGAGGAAGAGCAAGATGAAAAGTGATTCAACAACAGTAATTAAGAACATGGAGTTTTTAGTAAAGGAACTTCATAAGGAGTGGGACAGATCGGGTGCTTCTAAGGCATCCGTTATTATTTCCCTTGAGGAAGTAGATGGTATCAATGATAAGTTAAAAGAGATTATCTATCAGACACAGAAGTCAGTCGATGAGGATGAGCTGACCTTTAAACAGAGCATTGCAAAGTCCAAGGAGTGCTATGTGCTTCTTCGTGTGGTGCGTAAGATTGCAAAGGAAAAGGATAAATGCGAAAAACAGGCAATCGACAATGAATTTGCAATCGAGCTGGATAAGGATGAGTTAAAGCTCTTTAAGGGATTGTTTGCAGAGATGTTTAAGTAGAGGAGGACAAAGGTATGGGCGTTGATATGAAGGTCAAAGCGATATACGATTCTGAAATTGGTAACATCACCAGAACAGATAAGAACTGGAAAGATGTTTTAAAGGTTGCAGGTCAGTTGTACCGCTATGAATTTGACAATATCGTTATGGTAACAGCTCAGAGATCTCCGGAGAGAAGCACACTTATGGCAGATTATGATACCTGGAAAAAGGTGGGAAGATATGTAAAGCGTGGTGCGAAAGGCTGTGCCATTTTCCCGTCAAGGGCACTGAATCCCCGTATGAGATATATCTTTGATATCAGTGATACCGGAGGGAAGAATGTTAAGCTGACATGGGACCTTGAGGGAGAAAATCTTAAGGATTATGTGGATTTTCTTGTGTCAGAAGGTCAGATTGAGCAGTACGATAACAGCGACAGGGAGTCTCTAAAAAATATATTAAAACAGTTTACAGGAACAGATGTTTGGCTTATAATAAAAGAAGAGTTCGGAGACCGAATGACCGAACTTATGCAGCTATCAGGTAGTGTGATAAAGGAAGAAAGTAAGAAACGCAATGGCTTACAGCAGGAAATGGACATGGAGCAGCTTGTATATGCAAGTGTCATGTATGCTGTAGGGACGAGATGCGGATTTGACTTATCTGTGCAAGAACAGGATTTTAGTCAGATCGTAAATATCAAAGACGAAGAGATCATTTACCGTCTTGGTTCCATTGTATGCGATGTCTCCTGTAGTGTTCTTAGAGAATTTAGTCGTAACTTAAAGGCAATCGAGAGCGAAAGGAGAATTGGATATGTTAGAAGAAATGACTTACAAGGAAGTGGACGGACTGCTTTATCCGCAGATAGAGATGCCGGACGAGACGGAGGATCTCACGAAGCTGGGCAAATACGGAAGGATGGCGATGAACTATCTAAAGGAGAACGAGCCGGCAAGATACAAGACGCTGATGAGATTCGGGAAGATGTACGAGAAGATGTCAGCGGTAGAGGAGGAAGCGAACCAGCTGTACGACCAGCTGGAGATGCAGTATCTGGCGAAGCACAAGCCACAGAATCCGTCATCGACAATGGAGATGTGGAAGATAAGAGAGCAGGCGAAGATGCAGGCAGAGGAAGTGGTACTGAATCAGATAGTGATGCGATTCCACTAGAATCAGATGATACAGAACTGAATAGGGAACTTGATGAAATCAATTCATTGGGTGTTAGTAAGGAAGCCGAATATACACAGGCTTCCTTTTTTTTCGACCAGAATGGGCAGGCAAGCATTGGCACTATTCATACTGAGGACGAAAACAATAATCAGTTTATGCGTCAGTTCGAGCAGGACAGAAAAGCTGCATTAGCAGGTAAATACAATTACCTGAATCCCAAAAAGTCTGCAACAGTACCAAGTGAGTATATCAAACAGGTGCTTATGAGAGGTACAGGTTTTATCGGTGGCAAGGGCAGGGTATGCAAGATTTTTGAAACTGAGATTGATGCAGGAACCAGGGCAAAGCGTATCAAAGCAGAATATGGTCAGGGAGGTGCAGGCTGGCCGGTTGACGGACTGGGACTGCACGGATATGACACATTTCATGGGAATGGACTGCGTTTTCAGTGGCGAGATGAGGATGGAGAGGTTGAAGGATATGTTTCGTGGAAAGATATCGAAAAAGAGCTTGGTGTCCTTATTCTTACAGGGGAATACCAGCCTGAGACACCTCGTATTGATGAGCTTGCGATGGACGGACTCCGTGAGGATGATGAGGTCATTGATGCCGAATACCGGGAAGTGGAACCGGAGGAGGCAGAATCAGAGATTGATGATTATGCAATACCGGATGAGCCGGAGAGCTATGCTTCTAACAGAGATTATGTAAGTGCAAAAGGCATGACACCACAGGAAACTGCCGATGAAGACCGCATGGTAACACAGGCAGAATATGGTGCAGAGATAGAAGCTGAAACAACTGAAAAAGATCCATCAGAGCTTCAGTATATTACACCGATTGATTATGCCAAGCGTATTGCAGAGCTTGATGAAGACCTGCGTGATGCGGCGGAGATTCTTGTAACAGATTGCAGCTGCTACACTCCGTTTAGGGCATTCCTTATGGATGTGGTGCAGTCTGATTTTGCATTTATGCCCAATAAACTTGACCTTATCAGGGATATTGCATTAGGGACAGATAATGCAGAAAGAAAGGCATATTCCAACAATAAGTATGGTCTTGTGGAGTACTCAATCAGAAGTGGATATGTGAAGATCAGCTATAAGAACAGGAATGGTGTGCGTAAGGAAGGTGCTCTCGACTGGCGTGAGTTATATGAGATTTTATCCTATATGGTAAAACAGCCATTTTACTGCGGAGAAGACCAGAAAAAGTATTATCAAGAGATAAAGCAGAAGGCTGACAGGGATAAGATGAATCCGGTCTATAAGAGATTCTTTGACATCGAGGATAGTGTAAAAGCTAATCGTCTTGAAACCAGGGAAAGAGCAATAGCGAATGGATGGGAAACCAAGATTGATGAGAATGGACATGTAGTTTCAGATGATGTGGTATCAGTATCTGTGGATGATATTCAGGCTGATACAGAATCACAGGAAACTGTAGATTTTACACCAAAGCAGGAACCAGTACAGCAAGTAGAAAGTCTTGAAAATGAGAAGAATGTTGCCGGGCAGACGAAGCACAACTTCCATTACAATCTCTGGGAAATGGAAAAAGGCGGTGCCAAGACCAGATATCAGTGGAATATGGATGCAATTCGTACTTTAAAGCAGATTGAATCAGAAAACAGGCTTGCAACACCGGAGGAACAGAAAACCTTGTCGAAGTTTGTCGGATGGGGCGGACTGTCACAGGCATTTGACGAGGAAAACGCAGGCTGGAGCAAAGAGTACAAAGAACTCAAAGAGATGTTATCGGATGAAGAGTATGCTGCAGCTAGGGCAACAGTAAACAATGCCTTTTATACTTCACCGGAGATTGCCATGTGCATGAACTCGGCACTTGTCCAGTTTGGTTTCAGAGGCGGCAATGTATTAGAACCATCTATGGGTATCGGTAACTTCTTTGGGAGTATGCCGGCACCTATGCAGAGAAGTAAGCTGTATGGGGTGGAGCTTGACAGCATTTCGGGAAGAATTGCAAAGCAGCTTTATCAGAATGCCAATATCAGTATCACAGGATTTGAGAATACCACATATCCGGATAACTTCTTTGATGTAGTTGTCGGAAATGTGCCATTTGGTGATTATAAGGTTTTTGATCCGAAGTACAACAAGTATAACTTCCGTATCCACGATTATTTTCTGGCAAAAGCACTTGATCAGGTAAGACCGGGAGGCATGGTTGCGGTGATTACCACAAAGGGAACACTTGATAAGGCAAATCCTACTATCCGAAAGTATCTGGCTGAAAGAGCAGAGCTTGTGGGAGCGATAAGACTTCCGAATACTGCATTTAAAGATAATGCAGGAACCGAAGTGACAGCAGATATCCTGTTTTTGCAGAAAAGGGAGAGAAAGATTGATATTGAGCCGGACTGGGTACACCTTGGTGTAACTGAGAATGGCATTGCAGTCAACTCTTATTTTGCAGAGCATCCGGAAATGATGCTTGGATCTATGGAATATGACACAAGGATTTACGGACAGGACAGCAGATACACAGTCTGCGTGAATGATGATGAGAACTTCAATATTTATGAAGCATTAAACAAAGCTATCGGTAATATCAAAGCCCAGATGACAGATTTTGAGAGAGTGGCAGATGAGGCGGAGCAGACGGAGGAAGTTATCCCGGCTGATCCGGATGTGAGAAACTACACTTACACATTTTTTGAAGGAAAACTCTATTACAGGGAAAATTCCGAGATGGTAAGAAAAGAAGTATCACAGACTGCCGAGGAGCGAATCAGAAGCCTTGATGAAATCAGACAGATAACAAGAGATCTGATTGATATCCAGATGGATGGCTGCAGCGAGGAGGAGCTTTCTGATAAGCAGAGACTTCTTAATGTAAAATATGATGCCTTCGTAAAGCAGTATGGAGCCATTACTTCAAAAGCAAACAGAATAGCTTTCAGAGATGACAGCGATTACCCACTTCTTTGCAGTCTTGAAGAAGTAAATGAAGACGGGGAGGTGAAAAAAGCGGATATGTTTTATAAGCAGACGATTAAGGCAAAGACTGTCATAGACAGGGTTGAGACTGCTGTGGAAGCATTGAATGTATCCGTCAATGAATTTGGATATGTAAATCTTGCCTATATGCTCTCTATCTATGAGCCGGATATTACTAATGTAAAGGAAGAACTTGCAGAAAAGTCCGGGCAGACAGCTGATGAGATAACATTTAGTGATGATGCTTTGGCAGAGCTTAGAAGGGCAGTTCTTGTGGAAGAGCTGGATGGATTGATTTTCCTAAATCCCGACCGCTACAACGAGAACAATCCCGACATCGGCTGGGAGACGGCAGACGAGTATCTTTCCGGCAATGTGAGAGACAAGCTTCGTGTAGCAAAGGCTATGGCAGCGGATACAGGCAATCCGCAGGCAGAAAAATTTGCAGGCAATGTGGCAGCACTTGAAAAGGTACAGCCGGAGTGGATTGAAGCCTCGGATATTGATGTAAAGATTGGCACGACATGGATTGAGCCGCTTGATTATGAGCAGTTTATCTATGAGCTTCTCAATACACCAAGACGGGCAAGGGCAGTCAGAAGCCAGTTTTACAATACAGGCATTCAGGTACACTTAAATAAGATGAGCATGGAATGGTTCATCGAGAATAAAAGCATGGATAAGCATTCAGTGGCGGCTACTAAGACCTATGGTACAAGCCGCATGGATGCTTATTCTATTTTTGAGGATACGCTGAATCTAAAGACAGTAACAGTCAGGGACAGGATTGATGACGGTGATGGCAGGTATCATTACGAAGTCAATAAGAATGAGACAATGCTTGCAAGGGAAAAGCAGAACATGATCAAGGAGAAGTTCAAGGAGTGGCTGTTTGCAGAGCCGGAGCGAAGACAGAAATATGTGGAGTATTACAACGAGACATTTAATAACATCCGCCTGCGTGAGTATGACGGAAGTCACTTACAGTTTCCGGGAATGAATCCGGCGATTGAGTTAAAGCCACACCAGAAAAATGCGGTGGCAAGAATTCTTCTTGGGGGAAATACTCTGCTGGCACACTGTGTCGGTGCCGGAAAGTCATTTGAGATGATGGCTGCCTGCATGGAGCAGAAGAGACTTGGACTTGCCAATAAGACAATCATGGTTGTACCAAAGCCGCTTATCGGTCAGACGGCATCAGAGTTTTTAAGGCTTTATCCGTCAGCAAATATCTTAGTTGCCACGGAGCGTGATTTTGAAAAAAGCCGCAGAAAGCAGTTCGTATCAAGGATTGCAACTGGTGACTATGACTGTATCATCATGTCACACTCACAGTTTGAGAAAATCCCAATCTCCGCAGAGAGAAAGGAGCGAATGCTTAACGAGCAGATTGATGAAATCAGCTATGCGATTGATGAGATGAAGGAGCGTAACGGAGAGCGATGGACTGTAAAGCAGATGGAAAGCCAGAAGAAAAAACTGGAGGAACAGCTGAAATCCTTGTCAGATGAGAGCAGGAAGGATGACCTTATTACCTTTGAGGAACTGGGTGTAGATTCTATTATGGTAGACGAAGCACATAATTTTAAGAACCTTGCGATTTTTTCCAAGATGAATAATGTGTCAGGTATCAGCAGTAGCGGAGCTAAGAAGTCAACGGATATGCAGCTTAAATGCCAGTATTTGTCTGAGATAAATGATGGCAGGGGTATTGTGTTTGCAACAGGTACACCAATATCCAATACCATGTGTGAGATGTATGTCATGCAGCTTTACTTACAGAAAGCGGCACTTGAAGAGATGGGGATTTATCACTTTGATTCTTGGGCAGCAAACTTTGGTGAAGTGACAACAGCACTTGAGCTTACTGTAGAGGGAAGCGGATTTCGTTTTAAGAGCAGATTTAATAAGTTTACGAATCTGCCGGAGCTTATGAATATCTTCCGTGAGGTAGCAGATGTGCAGACCGCAGACATGCTTGACCTTGATGTGCCAGCTCTCCGTGGCGGCAAGCCTATTATAGTGGAGTCGGAGCCTGACTGGTATGTGAAGCAGGTCATGGAAGACTTTGTTGTGAGGGCAGAGCGTATCAGAGGCGGTGGAGTTGATCCAAGCGTGGATAACTTTCTAAAGATTACCCATGAGGCAAGACTTCTTGGAACGGATGCCAGACTGATTGATAAGGATGCGCCGAACAATCCGGATGGAAAACTCAATAAGGTAGCGGAGAATGTATGGAAAGAATATGAGAAAGGAAATGCTGATGGTCATATAGGCTGCCAGCTTATTTTTTCGGACATCGGCACACCGGGACCAGATAAGGACTTTACCATCTACGATTATCTGAAAGAAACACTGATCCAGTATGGTATTCCGGCAGATGAGATAGCTTTTATTCATGATGCCAAGACGGATGCACAAAGGGACGCACTTTTTAAGGAGATGAGGACAGGTAAAAAGAAGGTTCTTATCGGTTCAACGGACAAGTGTGGAACAGGTGTCAATGTGCAGACACACCTTGTTGCAATGCATCATGTGGATTGCCCTTGGAAGCCTTCTTCTATTGAACAGAGGGAAGGACGAGGCATACGACAGGGTAATGAAAATGAAGAGGTGGCAATCTACAGATATGTCACCAAAGGGACATTTGATGCATACAACTGGTCGCTTGTTGAAAATAAGCAGCGATTCATCAGTCAGGTCATGACAAGCAAGGCTGTAAGCCGAAGCTGTGAGGATATCGACGAGGCAACACTTTCCTATGCAGAGATTAAAGCGGTTGCCACAGGCAATCCTTTAATCAAGGAAAAGATGGAGATTGACAATGATGTCCAGAGATTAAAGCTCTTAAAGGCATCCTATGACAATCAGAGATATGGCTTGCAGGATAACTTTATGATTAAGTATCCGAAGCTGATTAAGACAGCAACAGAAAAGCTTGCCAATGTAAGAGAGGATGTAAAGGCAAGGGATAAAGAGCTGATTGATAATCCGGAATTTGCCATTACCATAGGCAAAGTAACTTACACAGAGCGTGTGGATGGCGGAACGATGATGCTTGAAGCAATCAGTAAATGTAAGACCGGAGAGACAACTGTAATCGGTAAATTCCACGGATTTGAGCTGCTTGTGGAAAAGAACTTCCTTGGCATCAATTATATGGTGCTTCGTGGAAAGACAGAGTATAAAGCAGAGCTTTCCACAAGTCCTGTCGGCAGCATGGTGAAGCTGGAAAACCTGTTCAATGGACTCCATGAGAACATTGATTTCTTTGAAAAGAAGATTGAGCAGTACCAGAATGACCTTGAAGCATCAAAGGCAGAGTATGACAAGCCATTTGCGTACAGCAAGGAACTGGAAGAAAAGCTGGCTAGGCAGTGTAAACTGAATGCCCAGCTTGACCTTGAGAACGCAAAGGCTGTGGATGCAGACCTGAGCGGACCGGAGGAAGAAAGAGAAGCTGATGACAGAATGGAATCTGCAGCAATTGTAGCAGAGGATAAAGGTGCTTATCCAGCCGACAGAGAGGGCAGAACACGATAGGAGAGTGAATAATATGAGCATAAGAAAAGTGGTCGCAGGACTACTGATTGCAGCAGGGATTGCCATTATGGCAGTCCCTTTTTTCTGGCGGACAACCGGAGAAAAACAGACAGAACAGCTCATAAGTGAATTTGAGCAGACATTGGAGGATGATTACGATGAAGAAACAGATGTGGAGGAAGAGCAAACCTCCATTAGTAAAGAGGATGAAGCCATTCTTAAAGAAGGCGGTGTTATCGGCATCATTGAGATACCGGGCTTAGATATCAGGTATCCGGTAATGGAAGGAACCACAAGTAAAGTGCTTAATGCAGGGATTGGTCATATAGAAGAGACTGCAGGAATCGGAGAAAGTGGCAACTGTGTATTGTGCGGTCATAATGGCAGCAGATATGGCACATTTTTTACACCACTAAGTCAGATATCCATAGGTGATGAAGTAATGATAACCGACAAAAATGGGCTGAAGCATATCTATGAGGTAATAGAGACAGAGGTAGTAAATCCGTATGATAACAGCATCAAGACACAGGGTACAGAAAAAGAATTAACTCTTTTTACCTGTTCCCAGAAAGGAACCATGCGTTTTGTGGTCAGGTGCATTTATAAGGAGGCGGTGATGGATGAATAAGAGATACCGATTAGGTGAGATAGAAGAGGCAGTAGCAGAAATGGAAGAGCTAATTGACATCGAGGATGATATTGCTGAGATTGATGATGACTTTCAGATAGTCGTAAGCGGCTGGTCTGTGTATGTCGAAAGCCTGAATCTGACACTCAGACAGGGAATAGCCTGTGTATGGGATGCAGAGGAAGGATTATTTATGCCTGATTTTGATGTGACTATCGTGTATGAGGGGAACATTGAAACACAGGAGTGGCTCTATTACGAGCAGGATGGAATGGTCGTTACACTTGGCAACTGGCTTAATGGCAGATTGTCTTGTGAACAGATAGAACAGCTTTGGTGTGAGCTTATCATACCGGAGCAAAACAAAGAACAAAAAGAAAGCGAGGAATAGCATATGAAGTATTCAATTAAAGTAAACGAAGTAAGAGCAAAAGAGGGCAGCAACATCAAAGGATTTGCAACAGTAGTATTTGGTGATTCATTTAAGATTACCAATATTGCAATCCTTGAGAATAAGGATAAGGGAGAGCTTTTTGTATCAATGCCAAGATACCGCTCCAATGAGCGTGATGAAAGCAACGGTGTGATCTATAAGGATGTGTGCAATCCTATCACAGCAGAGTTTCGAGAGGAACTCTATACCAATATCCTTGATGCCTATGCAAGAATTAAGGAACCGGAGAAAGAGGAGACACAGAAGCAGGAGCGTACACAGGAAATGCCGGAGTTTTCCGTAACTGTAACACCTTATGAGAGGGAAGGTAGTAACATCAAGGGACTTGCACGCATTTATTTTGAAAACAGTTTCATCGTAAATAACATCAATATCGTGCAGGGCAAAGAGAAAATCTTTGTATCAATGCCTTCTTATAAGACAAAGCAGGTGGACGAGCAGGGCAAGCCAATCTACCAGGATGTCTGCTATCCGGTCACAAAGGATTTCAGGGAAAAACTCTATAATGAGATTATCTCTGAATATGAGAAAGCAAAGGATAAGAGCAACGAAAATGCAAGAGAGAGTGCAGAGAAACATCATGGCAATCCCGATAAAGAGAAGGACAAAGAGGCGACGCCCTTTCGATAATCAGTAATCAGAGTACAGGGGCGGCCAAGGCTGCCCCATTTACAGAATGGAGGAAACAGAATGGATATGGAAGCAGGAAAAACACTTACCAATGAGGAGGTCATAAGAGAACTTCTCGACTTATTAAAGAAAAATGCCATGAAAGAGCAGGCAAACGATGTATTTGAGATATGCAGCTATGTGGATGGACTGGAGAAAAAGATTGATTCCATGACGGAAGAACTCACCAATATGCAGAACCAGATCAAAGAAATGCAGGAAGATACTCTTGTCAATAATGCTAAAAAGGGCTTGACAAATAAAGGGTTAAGGAATATAATTAGATTCAGTATTATACAAGGAGTTAATAAATATGCGGCAAGGTATTCTTAAATAAACTGTCAATTTGATAGTGGGAACAAAAAGTAGCAGTCTCGTTTCACTTTTAATATGGGGCTTAGTTTTTTGTACCCAGTTTAAGAATACTTTTATCATGTAATTTTATATGCCCGAAAACATATAAGTGTTTTGGGGCTATTGGAGTTATTTACCCAGTGATAGGAGTATTTATCACTGGGTATTTTTATGCCCTTTTTTGGGTGTTGATAGGAGGAAAATCACATGAAAATAATTAACTTAGGCATTCTGGCTCACGTTGACGCAGGAAAGACAACATTAACGGAAAGTTTATTGTATACCAGTGGTGCAATTGCAGAACTAGGGAGCGTAGATGAAGGCACAACAAGGACAGATACAATGAATTTGGAGCGTCAAAGGGGAATCACTATCCAGACAGCAGTGACATCTTTTCAGTGGGAGGATGTAAAAGTCAACATTATAGATACGCCAGGCCATATGGATTTTTTGGCGGAAGTATACCGTTCTTTATCCGTATTAGACGGAGCAGTATTATTAGTTTCTGCAAAGGATGGCATACAGGCACAGACCCGTATACTGTTTCATGCACTACAGACAATGAAGATTCCGACAATTTTTTTCATCAATAAAATTGACCAAGAGGGGATTGATTTGCCAATGGTATATCGAGAAATGAAAGCAAAGCTTTCTTCGGAAATTATAGTGAAGCAAAAGGTTGGGCAGCATCCCCATATAAATGTAACGGACAATGACGATATGGAACAGTGGGATGCGGTAATTATGGGAAACGATGAACTATTAGAGAAATATATGTCAGGGAAACCGTTTAAAATGTCAGAACTGGAACAGGAAGAAAACAGGAGATTCCAAAACGGAACGTTATTTCCCGTTTATCACGGAAGCGCTAAAAACAATCTGGGGATTCGGCAGCTTATAGAAGTGATTGCCAGTAAATTTTATTCATCAACGCCTGAAGGTCAATCTGAACTATGCGGGCAGGTTTTTAAGATTGAATATTCAGAGAAAAGGCGGCGTTTTGTTTATGTGCGTATATATAGCGGAACATTGCATTTGAGGGATGTTATTAGAATATCTGAAAAAGAGAAAATAAAAATCACAGAGATGTGTGTTCCGACAAATGGTGAAATCGTCCCGGCTGACCATGCCTGTCCGGGAGAAATTGTTATTTTAGCTGATGATACTTTGAAACTGAACGACATTCTGGGAAATGAAAAACTCCTGCCTCACAAAACATGGATTGATAATCCCATGCCATTACTTCGGACAACGGTAGAGCCGCAAAAGCCGGAGCAAAGGGAAGCCCTGTTAAATGCCCTCGCAGAGATTGCTGATACAGACCCTCTTTTGCATTTTGACATTGATACTACAACGCATGAGATTATACTTTCTTTTTTGGGGAATGTGCAGATGGAAGTCATTTGTGCCATCCTTGAGGAAAAATATCATGTGGGCGTGGCTATGAAAGAGCCTTCGGTTATTTATCTGGAAAGACCGCTTAGAAAAGCAGAATATACCATCCACATAGAAGTCCCGCCAAATCCTTTCTGGGCTTCTGTCGGGTTGTCCATAGAGCCGCTCCCTATTGGAAGCGGAGTGCAGTATGAAAGCAGAGTTTCACTTGGATATTTAAATCAATCGTTCCAAAATGCGGTTATGGAGGGGGTTCTTTATGGCTGCGAGCAGGGGCTGTATGGATGGAAAGTGACAGACTGTAAAATCTGTTTTGAATATGGATTGTATTATAGTCCTGTAAGTACCCCCGCAGACTTTCGGCTGCTTTCCCCTATCGTATTGGAGCAGGCTTTAAAAAAAGCAGGGACAGAACTATTAGAGCCATATCTCCACTTTGAAATTTATGCACCGCAGGAATATCTCTCACGGGCGTATCATGATGCTCCAAGGTATTGTGCAGATATTGTAAGTACTCAGATAAAGAATGACGAGGTCATTCTGAAAGGAGAAATCCCTGCTAGATGTATTCAAGAATACAGGAACGATTTAACTTATTTCACAAATGGGCAGGGAGTCTGCTTGACAGAGTTAAAAGGATACCAGCCAGCTATTGGTAAATTTATTTGCCAACCCCGCCGCCCGAATAGCCGTATAGATAAGGTTCGGCATATGTTCCACAAGTTAGCTTAACAGCTTGCAAAAGTCATATAAAATGAGATTTGAAAGGATTAGAGACTAATTATGATGAAATGCGAATGGATATTGTGTCCTGTTTGTGGGAGCAAAACCCGTAATAAAATTAGGAAGGACACTGTTTTGGAGAATTATCCCCTTTATTGTCCAAAATGCAGACAAGAAAGATTGATTAAAGTTGACAACTTGAAGATAACTGTCATCAAAGAGCCAGACGCTTAAGACGCAGAGCCGATTATTTTTGTAATATATTAGAGCATCTAGAAGAAACTATTTATCAAATTTTATGAAAAGGAATGAGCATATGTTTGGAGAAACATTGCATTGCGGTGAACTTATAAAGAGACTTAACGATGCACTTGGAAGAAAGGCTAATAATACGTTGATGTGCAATGATGTCACCCTTTCGCAGATTAAGGTCCTCGCAACTATCAGCGAGGCAGCCGATGAGACGATAACGCTAAAAGAACTTGAAAAGCATTTTGAAGTTAAACAGGCAACGATGGCAGGAATTGCTGCACGTCTGGAAAAAAATGGGATGATAGAGGGGTTTTATGATTCAAATGATAAAAGAATCAAACATGTAAAGCTCACGGCAAAAGGTGAGGAGATATGCAAGACGGCAAGAGCTTCAATGGATGAAAATGAGAGGGAACTTTTAAAGGCACTTAATGATGATGAAAAAGGACAGCTTAGAAATCTTTTGCAGAAAGTATATGACAGTATCAAGTCATGCTGACTGTAGACTTATAAGGTGAATTTAATCGAAGGGAGAATGATAAAAATATGATAAAAACATTAGCAAAATGTATGGGCAAATATAAAAAAGAATCAATTATAACGCCAATATTTACTGCAGTTGAAGTTTTTTTGGAAATTCTTATTCCATTTATAACAGCCTCAATAATTGATAAAGGAATACAGGCCGGAGATATGAGAAAGGTTGGTATTTATGGTGGAATAATGCTTATTATAGCATTTTTGAGCCTTTTTTGTGGTATACAGGCAGGAAAGTATGGGGCGGCAGCATCAACAGGATTTGCGTGTAATCTGAGAGAGAAAATGTATGAAAATATACAGACATTTTCATTTTCTAATATTGATAAATTCAGTACAGCAGGTCTTGTAACACGTATGACAACTGATGTAACTAATGTACAGAATGCTTATCAGATGATAATAAGGAGTGTTGTGAGAGCACCTCTCATGATGATTTGCAGTATTACAATGTGTGTAATAATAAGTCCGAGATTAAGTATTATATTTCTTGTTGCACTTATATTTTTAGGATTTGTACTTTTCTTTATTATATATAAAGTAACACCGGTTTTTACATCAGGTTTTGAAAAATATGATGAACTCAATGCGAGCGTTCAGGAGAATATTTCAGGAATCCGTGTTGTTAAGGCATTTGTACGTGAGGAGCATGAAAATAAAAAGTTTAATAAAGCGGCAGATAATCTTTATAAAACATTTGTTAAAGCCGAGTCATTTCTTGCATTTAACAATCCGACTATGATGCTTGTTGTATATGGATGTATTGTTGCATTGTCATGGTTTGCTTCACATTTTATTGTGTCGGGTTCAATTACAACTGGTAATCTTACATCAATGTTCAGTTACGTAATGAACATGCTTATGGCACTTATGATACTTTCAATGATATTTGTAATGGTTTCAATGAGTGCGGCAAGTGCAAGGCGTATTTCAGAAGTTCTTAATGAAAAAGCGGACCTTGCCAATCCGGAAAAACCTTATGAAGAAGTGGAAGACGGAAGAATCGATTTTAATCATGTTAATTTTTCATACAGAAAAAACAGTACAGAGGATACTTTACATGATATTGATATTCATATTAATGCAGGTGAGACAATTGGTATTATTGGTGGTACAGGATGCGGAAAATCAAGTTTTGTGAGCCTTATAAGCCGTCTTTATGATGTTACTGAAGGTTCTGTATGTGTTGGCGGAAAAGATGTAAGAACTTATGATATGGATGCACTCCGTAATCAGGTGGCTGTAGTATTACAGAAAAATGTCCTGTTTTCAGGAACAATACTTGACAATCTCAGATGGGGTGATGACAATGCTTCATATGAAGATTGTGTTGAGGCATGTAAACAGGCATGTGCTGATGAATTTATCGAGAGAATGCCTAAGAAGTATGATACATGGATAGAACAGGGCGGTACTAATGTTTCAGGTGGTCAGAGACAGAGACTCTGTATTGCGAGAGCATTGCTTAAAAAACCAAAGGTTCTTATTCTTGATGATTCGACAAGTGCTGTAGATACTGCAACAGACGCAAAAATCAAACAGGCATTTGCCCAGAAAATTCCGGGAACAACAAAGCTTATAGTTTCGCAGAGAATTTCAAGTATTCAGGATGCCGACAGAATTATTGTTCTTGAAGATGGAAAAGTCAGTGGCTTTGATACACATGAGAATCTTATGGAAAATAACAAAGTTTACCGCGAAATCTGTGAAGTTCAGATGCAGGGCGGCGGCGATTTCGACGAATCGGCAGAATAGTGAGAATAGGAGGAAGACATGAAAAATAAAAATGAGAACAAAGAGAAGAATCCGCTTTTATTATTAAAAAGACTTCTTTCTTATATAGTAAAAAATTATAAATTGGCATGTTTCATGGTGGTCGTTTGCATATTGGTTTCGGCACTTACGACATTATGTGGAACTTTATTTATACAGAAACTTATTGATAATTACATTGTGCCTCTTACCCAGATGGCAGTTCCTGATTATTCACCGCTTGCACAGGCTCTTTTAAAACTTGTAGCAATATTTGCAGTGGGTGTTTTATGTTCCTACGGATATAACAGAATTATGGTAAATGTTGGTCAGGGTACTATGAAAAAGCTCCGTACAGAGATGTTTACTAACATGGAATCACTTCCAATCAGATATTTTGATACACATGCACATGGAGATATAATGTCGGTATATACAAATGATATTGATACATTAAGACAGCTTATAAGCCAGAGTATTCCACAGGTTCTTAATTCACTTATAACACTTGTATCAACATTTGTAAGTATGATAGTTCTTGATATACCACTTACAATTGTATCTGTTATTATGGTTGCAATTATGCTTTTTGTGACATCAAAGCTTTCCGCTGCATCTGGCAGATATTTCATTGAACAGCAGAAAGATATCGGTAAAGTAAATGCTTATATTGAGGAAATGATGGAAGGGCAGAAGGTTGTTAAGGTATTCTGTCATGAGCAGGAAAGTCTTGAACAGTTTAAGCAGATTAATAACAAGTTAAGAGAAAGTGCCAACAATGCTAATAAAATTGCAAATATTACAATGCCTATCAATGAAAATATAGGAAATATAAGTTATGTTTTGTGTGCACTTGTAGGTGGTGTGCTTGCATTAAGCGGCTTTTCAGGACTTACAATTGGTACACTTGTAGCATTTCTTTCATTAAACAAGAGTTTCACACAGCCTGTAACAGAGATAAGCCAGCAGGTAAGCAGTATTGTAATGGCTATGGCAGGTGCCGGCAGGGTATTTGACCTTTGTGATGAAGTACCAGAGACAGATGAAGGTGATGTTGAACTTGTAAATATATGTTATGATTCAAATGGTGAAATCCATGAAACTGAAGAACTGACAGAGATGTGGGCATGGAAAAAACCAAATGCTGCAAACAAAGATGAAATGTATACAAGACTTCAGGGTGATGTTACATTTGATGGAGTTGATTTTGGATATAATCCTGACAAAATCGTGCTTCACGATATAAAAATGTTCGCAAAACCTGGTCAGAAGCTTGCGTTTGTAGGTTCTACCGGTGCCGGAAAGACAACAATTACCAACCTTATTAACAGGTTTTATGATATACAGGATGGTAAAATCCGTTATGATGGAATTAATATTAATCATATTAAAAAAGACGATTTACGCCGAAGCCTGGGCATTGTTTTACAGGATACCAACCTTTTTACAGGCACGATTATGGACAATATCAGATATGGAAGACTCAATGCAGCTGATGAAGAATGTATAGCTGCCGCAAAGCTTGCTAATGCTGATGGATTTATAAAAAGACTTCCTGATGGTTATAACACAGTGCTTACCGGCGGTGGTGCGAACCTTAGTCAGGGACAGCGTCAGCTTCTTGCAATAGCGAGGGCGGCAGTTGCAGATCCTCCTGTTCTTATTCTTGATGAGGCGACTTCTTCTATTGATACACGTACAGAAAAACTTGTACAGCGTGGTATGGATGCACTTATGACAGGAAGAACTTCATTTGTTATCGCTCATCGTCTTTCTACGGTACGGAATGCAGACTGTATTATGGTTATGGAACAGGGAAGAATTATTGAGCGTGGTACACATGACCAGCTTATGGAAGAAAAAGGCAGATACTATCAGCTTTACACAGGAAAGTCAATCAGTGCGTAAGATTTTGATTAATTGGTATTAAATAAACATTTCAAAAACACGGGGTATAAAAATATGAAATATGCTTATATTAACGGAAAAATACTTGACGGAACCAAAGATATGCAGGTAAAAGAGGGCTTCGTCATACTTACGGACAATGATAAAATTGAGGATATTGTCAAGGCAGGCACGGATTTGAATGGATATGAAAAAGTTGATTTAAAACGCAGATATATTATGCCCGGTCTTATAAATATGCATGTTCACCTTGCAGGTAATGGCAAGCCGCAGAAAAAACAGCGTGATAATGAGAAACTTGTAAAAATACTTATGGGAAATGCACTTATGCGTTCAATTGCATACGGTATGGTTGCCGGATTTGCAAAAACAGAGCTTATGAGCGGTGTGACAACAATAAGAACGGTTGGCGGACTTGGAAGTTTTGATACAAAATTAAGAGATGAGATTAATGCAGGAACAAAGATGGGACCTAGAATACTTGCCGCTAATGAAGGGATTTCCGTGCCTGGCGGACATATGGCTGGCTCTGTTGCTGTTGCGGCGGACAGTATAGATACAGCCTTAAAACATCTGGAGCAATCGGAAAAAGAAAAGGTTGATTTGATAAAGCTTATGATTACTGGCGGCGTAATGGACGCAAAAGAAAAAGGTGTTCCGGGTGAACTGAAAATGTCTCCGGAAATGGTAAAGGTAGTCTGTGACAAGGCACATGAAAATGGCTATTTAGTTGCTGCACATGTCGAATCTCCGCAGGGGGTGCGTGTTGCTCTTGAAAATGGTGTTGACTCAATTGAACACGGTGCAAAAATTGATGATGATACAATTAAGTTATTCAAGGAAAGAAAAGCATTTCTTTGCACAACAATTTCGCCTGCACTTCCGTATGCATTGTTTGATCGTTCGATTACCAACGCAACTGAAGTTGAACAGTTTAACGGAAATGTTGTGTTTGAGGGAATAATTGCATGTGCGAAAGCGGCACTTGAAAATGATATACCTGTCGTTCTTGGCAATGATGTCGGATGTCCGTGGATTACACAGTATGATTTCTGGAGAGAATTGTATTATTTCCACAAATATACGGGCGTTTCCAATGCGTTTGCACTGTATACGGCAACCGCAAGAGCTGCCGAAATGGCGGGAATCGGTGATATTACCGGTACGCTCGAAAAAGATAAATGTGCAGATATGATTGTAACCGAGGAAAACCCACTCGATGACCTCAGAGCATTACGACATGTAAAAATGGTTGTCGCAAGAGGAACGATTATGGAAAATCCTAAAGTTAAAATAAATAAGCGTGTCGAGACTGAACTTGATAAATTCCTATAAAAAAACCCCGCTGCGGCGGGGCTTTTTTATTCATAAAACACATATAATTTGTCAAATACTCTGTTATAATTTCTCCATAATAATTGTTCATCTGCAATTTCGCATAGATAAAAGGTTTTAATAAATAACGGATTATGATACATATAACAGGACAAATAAAAATCCGAGACTGTAATTAATTCTGTGTAAACTCTAAAAGAGCTATATACCCTCTTGGATTGATGTTAAAATAAATATCAATTCAGGAGGATTTTTTTATGGCACGAAGAAGAAAAATGGATCCAGAACGCAAAGCGTTCATCAACAGCTTGTTGGAACACTATCAACCAAAGGATGCTCAGGATATCCAGGACATGTTGAAAGACCTGTTAGGCGAAACGCTGCAAGGTATGTTAGAAGCTGAAATGGATGATCACCTTGGATATTCCAAGTATGACTACAAGAACAAAGAGACAGACGATAGCCGTAATGGTTATAGTCCTAAAACTGTCACCTCTTCAATGGGAACGATTGATCTGGATATACCACGAGATCGAAAGGGAGAGTTTGAACCGCAGATTGTGAAAAAGAATCAGACAGATATCTCAAACATTGAAGATCAGGTACTTTCTATGTATGCAAAAGGAATGACGACAAGAGATATCTCCGCTCATCTCAAAGATGTTTATGGTGTGGATGCATCCGCAGAAATGATATCACATATGACAGATCGAATCCTTCCTATCGCAAAAGAATGGCAAAACCGGCCGCTGGAAAGAAAATATGCCATTGTTTTTATGGATGCGGTACATTTCCATGTTCGGGAGGACAATCGAACGGTAAAAAAGGCAGTTTACGTTGCTATAGGTGTTAAACTGAACGGAAAACGTGAGGTCCTCGGCATGTGGGTAGGAGGAAATGAAAGTGCAAAATACTGGTTGTCCGTCCTCAACGAGATAAAAAACCGAGGTGTAGAGGATATCATGATCGTATCTGTGGATGGATTGACCGGATTCGGGGATGCGATTCATGCAGTATTCCCACAGGCAGAGATCCAAAGGTGTATTGTGCATCAGATTCGTTATTCTACAAAATTTATCTCTTACAAAGATTTAAAACCATTTATGGCGGATTTAAAGCTGGTTTACAAAGCTGATACAGAAGATCTTGCACTCACAGCCTTGGAAGATCTGGAAGAAAAATGGGGCAAAAAATACCCTGCTTCCATTGGATCCTGGAGAAATAACTGGACACAATTATCCACATATTTTAAATATCCATCTGAGATACGTAAATTAATATACACTACAAATTCCATCGAAAATTTTAACCGCCAGCTACGCAAGGTTACGAAATCCAAGACTATTTTTCCGACCGATGATGCACTTTTCAAGATGCTTTATCTGGCAATGATGGATGCTACAAAAAAATGGACCGGAAAGGCTTGGGACTGGGGTCTGACACTGGATCAGTTATGCATCTATTTTGGGGATCGGATCCAGCCAGAGGATATCGATTAAGCACAGATTCAATCGCATATCAAGGGTAAATAAACGCCCGATTTTCTCGGGCGCCCTTGACATGCAATAGAATCCATGCTACTAAATAAACAACAGGCTGAACAGCAAAGTATGCCATTCAGCCCATTACATTATATTTTTGTATTCTATAAACCTATGATTTTATCATCAATCTGAGAGGTTTACACAGAATAATTTACACTACCAAAAATCCAGTTTTTATTAACTAGGGATGTTGCCACTCCTTTACTCCATTGTACTGGAATTTCTGTCGGCAACTTAGAATAAGACAAAGCCCCAATAATCAAGCATAGTGCGGTAATCATAGTCCAGGTAAGCATACTTCCCCATATATACAAAAAGCTGACTGAATCCAGTTTGAAAACAGTTCGATTATCTTTCCAATAGTCATGAAAATCTGTTACATACTGTTCTACCTGTAATTTTTCATAACTAATACTTCCTTCATCCAGCATTTTTTCGCACATGAGTTTCGCCTTATTCAAATCAGTAATCTGATTTTTTAATACTTCCTTTTGCTTCTCAAGCATTTCCTGCAATGTTACTTTTTCGGATATAATATTTCGTATATCTTCAATAGAAATTCCCAATGTACGTAGATATGCAATCTTCTTTATATTTTCCACATCATTTTTAGAATAATCTCTATAACCATTACTTTCATTTCTCGAAGGCTCAATAAGTTTTTCCTTTTCATAAAAACGGATATTAGAACGGGATAAACCTGTTCGCTCTTCTACGTCTTTTATAGTCATATTATGCCCTCCTTTCGAGCAACTCTATTTTACTTAATAATAAGCTATAAACAAGGTTTACAGTCAAGCATTTATCAAAAAAACTATAGTTGTTGATAAGGACATGAAAAGCTGTCCAAAATAGAAGGTGAACCGGATTGCTGCTCCGACTCAATCTTCCACATGGAATACATCTTCCACCAGCATATTAAAGTACTTTGATATCCGCAGCATAAATTCGGCAGATGGGGTGCTGTCCCCACGCTCTATCCTGCCGACAGTTTTGGTGCTGTATCCAATAGCAGCGGCAAGGTCATCCTGGTAAATGCCTCGCTGTTCACGTATTTCTCTTATATTATTGGTAACCGCCATAAAAATCCCTTCTTTCAGTTCTATAGATATTTTCTTATTGTCAATTATGCAAAATAATGTGTCCGATAAAAATGACTTGCAATTTTATCGGCAATGTCCTGTAATAGCACAAGCATCAGATTTTCCAAGAACTTTTCCAAATATGTCTAAGCGGTCATTTTCACTAACCTTGATAGGTGCATACTTTTCATTGAGTGAGATAAGGAAAATTCCTTCTTTATCGTTTTGTAATTTCTTAATATAGGCTTCTCCGTTTAGAGCGAAGATGCCGATTTCTCCATTAGCAACAGATTCCTGCTGTAATATCCATGCAATCTGACCATCGTGGAATTCTGGTTCCATACTGTCACCACTAATACGGACACCGAAAGTAGTATCTTCTGGCAGGATAGATTCATCTATGCGTACAGTCTCTTTCGGTCCATCTACAAGGAAGTTACCGGTTCCGGCTGATACAGCATTTTCAAAAATATCAATGCTACGGAATGGAATTATCTTAGCAGTCTGCTTTTCATACATTCCGGATGCGTGGAGCAGATTGATATAATCCATAGCTTTTTCCCTGCCTTCATCAGTTAGTGATGAGAAAGGATCGGCAGGATTTACTCCAAAATATGCCTCATACATGTTAGTAATACCAAGGATTCTACACACTTTGTAAAATATGGTAACGCTTGGTTCAGCAAGATTTCTCTCCCAGTTGGATATGGCTTTATAGGAAATGGTAATGCCTTCCTTTGCCAGTTCATCAGCGAGATCCTGTTGGAGCAAGCCTTTCTTTTTTCTATATGTTGAAATGATTTCTCCGATTGAGTACATACATACGCCTCTTTTCTTTCATTTTGTTGATTTCAAATGTCTCTTTTCACTCCATAGTATATAGCAATAGTGCCAATTATTCAAGTTAAAAATCCAATATAATGAGAAAAAGGACACATGTGTCCGTTGACAGTCGATTATTCTTGGGGTTATACTATGCCCTGTAAGGAACATTACTCATATACTTGGACTAAAGGTTATGGTAGTGACAGATTAAATGCAGCAGGAGGTTATGCAGATGGGAGACAGGGTAATACTTCATTCAGATATCAACTGTTGCTATGCTTCGATTGAGCATCTGCATCATCCGGAGCTTGCAGGAAAGCCACTGGCAGTAGGCGGTGACCCGGAGGCAAGACATGGGATTGTCTTAACAGCCGACTATATTGCCAAGAAGTACGGTGTGAAAACAGGAATGGCACTCTGGCAGGCAAAGCAGGTCTGTCCTGACATAACGTTTGTTTCACCAAGAATGGACTTATATCTTCGATTCTCAAGAATGGCACATGAGATATATGCAGAATATACGGACAGGCAGGAGCCATATGGAATTGATGAGTGCTGGCTTGATGTGACAGGGAGCAGCTCCCTTAAAGGGGATGGATTGCTCATTGCACAGGAAATCAGCAGGAGAATGAAGTCAGAGCTTGGCATCACAGTAAGTGTTGGTGTTTCTTTCAATAAGATATTTGCAAAGCTTGGTTCAGACTATAAGAAACCTGATGCAATCACAACTATGTATAAGAGTGAGTTTAAGCAGAAGGCATGGTCACTTCCGGTGGCAGATCTTCTATACGTTGGCAAAAGTACGAACAGAAAGCTTGCATTATTTGGTATTAAAACCATAGGTGATCTTGCAAGAGCAGATGAAGATGTGCTTAACAGTCACCTTGGAAAGATGGGCAGTATCTTATGGTCATTTGCGAATGGCTATGATGATTCACCTGTCAAGCTAGAGAATACCCACGCTCCAATCAAATCGGTGGGAAACAGCACAACGACTCCAAAGGATTTAGTATGTGATGAGGATGTAAAGATTGTTCTTTATATTCTGGCTGAGAGTGTTGCAGCAAGACTTCGTGAGAATGGATTCCGGTGCAGAGTGGTTGAGATAAGTGTCAGGGATAATGAGTTATTCTCTTTTATTCGTCAGAAAAAGATTGACCATGCAACGAATATCACCGGAGAGATAGCTGCATATGCTTATCAGATATTTAAGGAAAACTATAACTGGAGCAAGCCGATCCGCAGTGTTGGTGTCCGAGGTGCAGACTTAGTAACAGATAATTATTGGGAACAGATTGATTTGTTCTCAAGTGTGGAGAAGCGTGAAAAGCAGATGAAGATGGATTCAGCGGTGGATGAGATACGCAGAAGATTTGGATTTTACAGTATCCAGAGGGGACTCATGTACCGGGACAGGATTCTGTCGGCAGTCAATGCAAAAGAAGAACACACAGTACATCCACATGGGTATTTTGGATAAAGAGGGAGGCGGAACATGAGCGAAGCAGCAAGAATTGATCTGGTAGACAGAGCACCATTGACGGAGAAGCAGCAGAATGTGTATGAAAGCATTATGCAATATCAGCGTGTGAATGGTTATGCTCCTACTATCAGGGAGATATGCAAGATGGTAGGGGTGGCATCGACTTCAAGTGTTTATGCACATCTGAAAATATTAGAAGAAAAAGGCTATATAGCAAGGAAGATGGATGCTTCCAGAGCAATAGCAATCTTGTAAGGAAGGTGATTACATTGAGCAATAAGGTATATGTTGATGTACTTGCAGAGTTTTCAAAGGACGGACTGCTCATTCCCAAAGAGATAACATGGGAAGATGGCAGAAAGTATGAGATTACACGAGTAAAAGACAAGCGCAGAGCAGCCAGTACAAGGGCTGGCGGCGTTGGAGAGCGTTATACCTGTGTGGTAGATGGAAAGGAAATATTCCTTTTCTATGAAGATAACAATATGTGGTTTATGGAAAGAGCCGGAGCCTGATGTGATTGTGTGCTGACAGCACAATTCATATCAGTTGGCTTTAGATCAGCAAAGCCGGGGAATGTGCAGACATTCATCGGAACTCCCGGCAACAGGCTTGCAAAGGTGATTTCCCTTTCCTTTACGAGTACAGAATTGTAGATTGATGATTTTGTATGAATAAGGAGCGAACTGAATTGAACAAAGAGTTAAAAGTTATAGATTTTTATTGTAAGAAGTGCAAAAAGAGTATGAAAGTTTCATACATGGTTACAGGTAACAGAAATTATCCGGTACTGCCGAGAGTAATGATGAAATGTCACCATTGTGGCAGAGTAATGACCTTGAAGAATTTCAAGGAAGGTGAACTGTTAGATAAAGTAGAGCAGGATAAGTATTATATCTGATACATACAGTCAGACATCAGATGGTGCGGCAGATATTTGGTCGCAACAGGACAAGACAATTAAATTAGTGGTCATCATGATATGGGAGACACTTGCAATAAGCGTAAGCTGATGATACGCAAAGGTGCCATCCTAAGGACGCATGAAAAATTAGAAACCAGTTTGAGGACTGGGACTGTTTTTCATGTGTCCTTTTTTATTTGCTGAAAATTACATATCTAGGGAGTTATTGTCCGTCCTCAAACGAGTTAACGGTAACAAGTTTTAAAGGATGGACAATATGAACAAGGAAATAAGAGAATATGATAAGAATGTACAATTTGAAATAGGGCAGAGAATACAGGAAATGCGACTAGACAAAAATATGAAAAGCATTGAGTTGGCAACGGAATTGGGAATAACAAGGAACCAAATGTCACGGATTGAAAATGGTAGAGCAAATTGCACTATACAGCAGTTATATATAATGTCACAGATATTTGAGCACAGTATGGATTATATCATATCGGGCAAAAGGGGCAGACAGGAAAATAAGATAACATTTGCCCAGAGAGAGGCAATTGATAAAATGTTGAGGGCATTTGATAAATAAACAGTACTTTGCATAAATATCTTTTCATGCAAAAAATAGAAAGTTTTTGCTTTGATATGCAAATGTTGTGCAAAGATTTGACTACACGCAAAATCTATGGTATCCTTTGTGAAAGGAGGAAGCAAATTAATGAAAAGAGATTTATCAATTCTATCAGAATATGTAAGAATAAGTACTCCGGATAAGGATAGATTGGCAGAATTAGTTGTGAGAGCAAAAGGTCCAGAGCTTAGTATGTCACAGTTCGCAAAAAAGTGTGAGGTTAATCCGTCTACGCTTTCAAGAATTGTAAACAAAAAAACAACGGGCAAAAATTCAGATGCTTTAATATTTAATATTGCGGAGAATGCAGATCCAAATAGTGGAGTTACCTTTGAAATGCTTATGTCTGCTCATGGCATGAAAAAGCGTAATTTAAATGGAAAAGTGGATACAGAAGAATACAGAGCATTTGAAAAAAATGCAGCTGACTTAGTACTGTCGGAGATTATGAAGAGGGGGTATAAAGTTCAGGTCCCAATGACACCTCAGGTTTACAATGCTTTAAATTATCATTATAGACCTGATTGGGAAATTGCTACTGATGCCGTTACTTCTGATAACACTATGGGACAATGGCTATTTGAGTTTTGGACAATGCTCGGTACGGAACAGCAAGCCATTCGTAAACAGACAATAAAACTAAGACAGAAATTATTGATGGTTTTAGGACTATATTATATGGATGAAGTCAAAGCAGATAAATTATCGTTTGTGGTTTTTAATAGAAAATTCTATAAATTACTTAAAGATACCTTGGAGGGGATTTGTGTAAAACCATGGATTACAATTATGCTATTTGATATGGAGCAAGCACAATTTATAGAAGAATTCACTTTTTTATCGCCTGATGGAAGTGTTCGTGATAGTAATATGAAAATTTCTATGAATGAAGAATGCGATGATTATACAGACGATTTGTTTGAAGATATAAATGGTCGTAATCAATTTATGGATTAGTCTATAGGAGGTGCTTATGGAAGAAGATAAAACAGTTTTATTATTTCGTCAGATACAGGCAGCAACTAAAAATGGTCATGATGCAGAAGTGCGCAGAGATAAAGATGGAAATTTTGTGGTTTATTCCGTAAAAAAACAGCGGGCAGATAAAATACAAGTTAAATAATACATCAGCTGAATTGGCAGTTGATAAGGGCAAAAGGGAGCCGATATCGTTCAATATTTGAATGATAGAGGCTCCTTATTTTTTTGTAAGGGAGGTGAGCAGAGTGATCCAAGAGATAAAAGAATATGATTCTGATACTTGTTCGAAAATTGGTATACGAATTCAAGATATACGAGAATCAAGACATATGAAAGCTATAGAGTTGGCAAGCTATCTTGGTATTGGTAAGAACCAAATGTCTCGAATTGAAAGTGGAAAAGCAAATTGTACAATACCACAATTGTATTGTATTGCACAAATCTTGGATTGCTCTGCTGATTTTTTGTTGTTTGGAGAAGAACACATGAATTATTCGCCGGAGATGGTGGAATTAGTAAACAATTTAAAAATGGTGACTGGAAGAATAGAGGGAGAAATTAAAAATAGTCTTTTAAAGACTACAAATCAGAAAAGATAGTCTTTAGAGTGGGCGCATAGGTTTTCTTAATAGAGTACCATAAACATGTGCTAAGGAACAGCACACCACGAGAGTGGAGGCGCCAAAACTCTCCAATACGAAATCGTAAAGGAGATAACAAAATGAATAAAAGAGATTTTAACGTAGTGGGAAACGAAGGTACAGATAATCAGGAGCTTGCTAAGGGAATTGCATTTATAAAGTCCCGCAGAGCAGAACTCAATGTAGTCCAGATGGTCGAGAATATGCGTGATCAGGCAATGCCTAACGGAGTAATAATTAACGATGCATATTGTGACCGCTCGATAACAAGAGACTATGACAGAGAAGCACTGAATGCTTTCTTTGCAACACTTAAAGAGGAAGATTTTGAGGTTGTAGTAGTCAGAAGCCTGAATGAGATCACCGATGACATTTATGATTTGGAAGAATTTGTTAAGACCATCACAGATATGGGCATATGGCTCTATTCTCTTGAAGTCGGTCCGGTGCCAATTATTGTATCTCATGCAGAGGACTTTGGATGCTAACGGAGTCCTTTGGTAGAGCGACAACAGAAAATCATTCCGGTCGGGACAAACAAGTCCCGGCTGTGAAGGATTGCAGATTTACACAGACTGCATTCGGAACAGTTGTACATGATTCAAGTGGGAAGTGGCTTGGTCAGTACGAGACAGAAGATGCAGCTGTAGAGATGATTAGGGAAATGGCACAGGACATTGGAGGGTACGACGATGAAATATGAAGGATATAAAATTGGTCCGGTGATTCGTG
The DNA here is from genome assembly GCF_003480905.1 of Blautia sp. AM28-27. Classification (NCBI taxonomy): domain Bacteria; kingdom Bacillati; phylum Bacillota; class Clostridia; order Lachnospirales; family Lachnospiraceae; genus Blautia; species Blautia sp. AM28-27. Next base: position 17,930 of record NZ_QUJK01000004.1, on the reverse strand, counting down.
ATATCCGTAAGGACAAAGGACTTCTCATTGAAGAGGTTGCTGCTAAAACTGGAATAAGTGTTTCGACACTTGGACAGGTGGAGCAAGGAGGAAGAAACTTGAGCATGAAAAATTTGTATATGCTTATGGAAGTTTATGAAACAGACGCAAATAGCTTACTTGCAATAGACTGTACACCGGATTCATTAGATTCGAGGCTAAAGCGGTTACCTGCAGATAAGCAGGATTATTTGAAAAAGACATTTGATTTTATGATAGAGCAGGCTTTGAAGTCAGCATAGGAGGCAGAGAATGAGAAGAAAGATTAAAAAGATGGATTGCATAGAATATCTTTCAGTGCAGGCTCCATTGGAAAAAGTAAATATGCTTGAAGACAAGCAGAGCAAATATATACATGAATTTGTAAAGAGAAAAGAATATTCAATCGTGGGAAAGATAAGACGCAATGGCTTTTCGCAGAGAGATGTTGATCGCCAGTGGAATCAGATTGTGAATATGATCCGCAAAAAGCAAATCAGTGGAGTAGTTGTTGCGAATATGGCAGCTATATCCAGCAGTGTTGCGGATGCTTATTTTAAGGTAGGACTGGTTATTGAAGCAGGCGGCATTGTGGTGACTGTAGATGAGGGCAGATTGGATATGCACATCAAGAAGGGAGCATAGATATGAGCAGACGAACAGAAAAAAGAAGATATGGTAAGTATAACAAATTTGATGTCGTGTATGCAGATTTTGGAAAAAATCCACATGGCATCCAGGGAGGAATCAGACCAGGAATAATTATTTCATGTGATGCCAGTAATCATGATGGTGCACCACAGGTGTCAGTAGTCCCTTTGAGCAGTAAGTTAAAGGATATTCCGGTACATGTGATTTTAAATCCGAAGGATGTGAGTGGATTTGGATTAAGTAAGATATCTGATTTTATGCCTGAAGATGCACAGACAATTTCAAAAGGCTGCATTAGAGCAAAAAGTGGAACTGTCATTGAGGATTCCGGCGTGAGAGAAGAAATAGACAGAGCATTGATACGACAGTTTGATCTGTTACCTGTAGCTCGCAAAATGGTAATGGAGGAGTTAGCAAATGGACAGCAGAACTAAAAAGACTAATAATAAAAGATTTGTCAGATATTCAGAAGGAGCAGAGATGTATTCAATGAGTGTGTCAAAGTTTATGCAGTTAGCGAAGGATGCAAAGGCATGTTATAAAGTGAATCAGCTGGTGTTGGTTAATCTGGATATTATTGATGAATATCTGGAGACTTTCCATATTGTAGATGACGAGTTTTATAAGTAATTATGAGAAATGACGCATTGATATAGAAGAAATACAAACAAGTATGGAGAAAAATGAGCCAAGAGAGAAAAAATGTATTGACTTTCGGTCAGACCGAAAGTATAATATGACTAAGATATGAAGGAGGCATACAGATGGTTAGAACTGGAAGACCAAAAGCAGATAAACCTTTTGATCATAAGGTAACTGTTAAATTCAAAGAAGAGGAATACCAGATAATGGTTGAGTATGCTGAGACTCATAATCTATCCATTTCGCAATTGATTAGAATGGGTGTTGAATTACAAATGAAGCAGCAGGCTAATCAGTAGAACAGGCTCTTTTCTCCGGAAAGGAGAGAATAATGGCTTGTAGAAAAGATGGTAAAGGCAGAGTATTAAGAAAGGGTGAGGGTTACAGAAAAGGCGACGGAAGATACTCATATGTATATATTGATCCATTAGGCAAGAAAAGAACCATTTATGCAAAGTCTTTGGTAAAGCTTCGAGAAAGAGAAGAACAGTTACAAAAAGACCAGTTGGATGGACTTGATATCTATGTCGCAGGAAAAGCTGATGTAAACTTTTTGTTTGACAGGTACATATCAACTAAAACAGAATTGCGTAGCACTACTTACAGTAATTATTTGTATACATGGAATCATTTTATTCGTGATACATTTGGCAAGAAGAAAGTAAGAGATGTGAAATACTCAGACGTGTTATTCTTTTATACAGACTTGATTAATAATCAGGGATTACAGATTAATACGCTTGAGACAATTAACACAGTATTAAGACCTACATTTCAGCTTGCTGTCAGAGATGATATCATAAGGAAGAATCCGGTAGACGGAGCATACTGTGAAGTAAAGAAGCGTAATGGTGGTGCCAGAAAAACAAGGCGAGCGTTGACTGTGGATCAGCAGAGAAAATTCATGGAGTATGTAGCAAAGAATCCGTTCTTTTATCACTGGTATCCATTCTTTGTATTTTTGTTAGGAACTGGATGCAGAATAGGAGAAGCAATTGGGATACGCTGGGATGATATCGATTTGGAGAATCGAATCATTGATATCAATCATAGCTTAACCTATTACCAGAGAGCGGATGATTCATATAAATGTGAGTTTAGAGTATCTTTGCCAAAGACGGAAGCTGGTAATCGTAGAATACCTATGATGCAGCAGGTATATGATGTGCTTCAGGAAGAATATGAGAGACAGAAGCAAGAAGGCTTTTGTGTTGAGAATGTGGATGGAATGACCAATTTTGTATTTACAAACCGATTTGGGATGCCACATAACCCAGCAGCAGTAAACCGGGCAATCAAGAGAATTGTGGATACACATAATTCAGAAGAAGAGGTGGCTGCTAAAAAGGAGAAGAGAGAACCTGTTATGATTCCAAGATTCTCCTGCCATATCTTCAGACATACGTTTGCATCAAGATTTTGCGAGAATGAAACCAACATCAAAGTAATTCAAGAGGTAATGGGACATGCTGATGTATCGACTACCATGAACATATATGCAGAAGCAAACCCAGATGTTACCAAATCAGTAATTGAGAAATTATCAAAAAATATGGATATTTTTTAGAAAAGAGTCCTGCGATTGAACTCTTTGAAGATTGAAAAATATACCTATTCATACTGTGGCAAATATGTTATACTTGCTAAGTATTGTTGTGTTTGACACAGCAGTACATGCATAAAATAAAAAGACGTATTTTAAGGCGAATGACATCTTTTGGACGCACAAAAGTCAAAAAAACGTCCAAGAGTATCCAAGTATATAGAATCCGGGAAAGCCCATTTTCCAAGGGTTTACAAGGATATACAAGAGTTAGCTTAGCAATCAAAAAAATTCCCGACGATGAAATCACAGGGCGCTGCTAAGAACGAAGCAAACAACGCAGCTCAGTCTGGTGCAGCAGCTCCGGCAGAGACAAAAGTAGCTGAGAAGGTTGATTTCTCCAATGTGAAGATTGAACCAATCTTTGAAGAAATGGTTGATTTCGATACATTTGCAAAATCTGATTTCCGTGCAGTTAAGATTCTTGAGTGTGAAGCAGTTCCGAAATCCAAGAAGCTTCTGAAGTTTGTACTGGATGACGGAGAACGCAAGGATCGCGTGATTTTAAGTGGTATTCACGAGTATTACGAGCCGGAAGAACTGGTTGGTAAGACAGCAATCGCTATCGTGAACCTGCCACCGAGAAAGATGATGGGAATTGATTCCGAGGGTATGCTGATTTCAGCAGTACACGAGGAAGATGGTCACGAGGGACTGAACCTTCTGATGGTAAATGACAGAATCCCAGCAGGTGCTAAGCTCTATTAAGATGATGTAAAGATGTACCGTTTTACCAAATAGACGGGACGTACTTCATTTGATAAAAAACTAAAAAAACAGCGATTTACATTAAACTTACATCAATTGATGCAGAAATCGGTGCAAGCAAGGGAAAATCGCATAATTAGTGCAATGGGTGGGCAATTCCAATCGGAGTTGCCCATTTTCTAAAATGAATGGAAATGCAAATCGATATTTAGCGAGGTAAAGATATATGCTTCATTTAGAAAAAGTAAATGGTAATAATGTCTGGGATATCCTGAAACTGACGGTATCGAAATCGCAGAAGAACTTCGTTGCCACCAATGAGATCAGCATCATTGAAGCGTATACTGCAATTACGGGAAACGGTCATGCATTCCCGTTTGGTATATATGATGAGGATAAGCCTGTAGGCTTCCTGATGATTGGTTTTGATGTTGATGATTATTGGACGGATGCACCTGAAATTGCAAAGGGAAACTATAATCTGTGGCGTCTTATGATCGATAAGGCATATCAAAACAGAGGGTACGGAAAAGAAGCGGTCAGCCTTGCATTAGAGTTCATAAAATCTATGCCTTGTGGAGAAGCGGAATACTGTTGGCTATCATATGAACCCGATAATGCAGTTGCCCGTCAGATGTATCGCTCTTTCGGTTTCGAAGAAACCGGTGAAATGGACGGCGAAGAACTGATCGCTGTTCTGAGACTGCAATTAACAACTTCAAGTTTTTGAAACTGAGAAATAGGAAGTTGTGGAGGTAATTATCAATGAGAAATATTTACGATAATAGTGAATTTTTTGCCGCATATGCGGAAATGGGAAGAAGCAAAGATGGTCTGAAAGCTGCTGGAGAGTGGCATCAGTTGCAACCGTTATTCCCTAAATTACAGGGAAAAAAGTTTTGGATTTAGGATGTGGTTACGGTTGGCATTGCAAATATGCCGCACAAATGGGAGCTACTGAAATTCTTGGTATTGATAGTAGTCAAAAAATGATTGCAAAAGCAGTAGCTGATAACTCTGATGACAAAATCAAGTATAAAGTTTGCGGTGTTGAAGAATACATTTATCCTGAAAATACTTATGACCTAGTTGTTTCTAACCTGGTACTGCACTATATCGAAAATTTAGCTAATGTTTATCAAAAGGTGTATTGCACATTAAAAGTAGGTGGGTATTTCCTATTCAATATTGAACATCCGACTTTCACCGCAGGTGTTAATGAGGATTGGATTTATGATGAAAATGGGAAACCTAAATATTGGCCAATCGACAATTACTATTACCCAGGCGAAAGAGAAACCAATTTTCTTGGTCAACGAGTAATTAAACAGCACCACACATTAACGCAGATATTGAATCCACTTATAAAATGTGGTTTTCAAATTGAGGCTATTGAGGAAGCAATGCCTCCGGCAGATATGATGGGTATGCCGGGAATGTGTAATGAAATGCGTAGACCTATGATGTTGTTGGTTAAGGTTAAAAAGGTTTAATAAACAACTTCTAGTTTGTAGATGCAAATACATAGTAATTATGGTGTAGGGGACAAGGAATTGTTCCTTGCAAATCGCAATTTATAAAGGAGAATATTGATGAACCTATTTTTATGTTCGCACTTTTCAAGTGTAGGAAGTCTGATAAAGGAAGAAATTGAAAATAAAAAAGTCGCATTTATTCCAACAGCTTCGCTGCGTGAAGGCTACACCGGTTATGTCGGCTCGGCTCGAAAATTATTCAAAAAGTTGGGAGCAATCGTAACTGAAATTGATATTTCAACGGAGGCTTATTCAACGATACAGTCTGTTTTTGAAGATGCGGATGTGATATATTTTACCGGCGGAAATTCTTTTTTCCTTATAGACCAGCTCCGTAAAACGGGAACGGATGAGCTGTTGAAGAAAGAATTGGCAAAGGGAAAACTGATGATTGGTGAATCGGCAGGTGCGATTATATGCGCTCCAAGCATCCAATATATCGAGCAAATGGATGAAAAGCCGGAGGACTACTCACAAGAAGATGATGCAGGGCTTGATTTGATTGATTTCTATGTTCTTCCGCATTATCTTACAGCACCATTTAAGAAAGTTACCGAGAAAATAATGACTGAGTTTTCGGATTTGAATCTATGCCCAATTAACAACCGTCAGGGAATTGTAATTGATGGTGAAGGTTCAAAGGTTATTTGTAAAGACTAATTTGAAAATTCAAGTTTGTCGGACTTACTCTACAATAATCAAAGACCGCTTACATCGTGTAGGCGGTCTCTTTTCTTATTCAGAAATATTTGATTTTGAGCTTTCTTTTCTTGGCTGACATTACCTTGCAGAGAACATTGTCAACCCCGTCGGTATATCTGCCTTGTGCTATCAGGCTGTTCTTTAAACGGATAAGTGATTGTATTACTCTGCCATATTCGTCATCATTAAGATAGATGAAGCACTTGAATTGATGGGCAGGTAGACTATATGTATGGAGAAGCACTTTATAAGCCTGAAATGAAAGAAGGAAATCCTATAAGGTTATATAGTTTGGATGAAATCACGGAGATATTCGGTAAATTAGGACTTCGTATTTGTAACAGCTTTGCTGATTTCAGTGGAAAGCCGAGTTCTGATAATGATATTCAATTGATGGTTTATTCCATACGAGAATAAAAATAGAGTAGACGAATTATTTAGCAATCTTCATCAAATCTTTATTTCTTTCTGTTAGGTTATATTTCAGTAAGAAATGAAATATGGAAGGAAGGATAGTAAAGATGGAAATGATGTTGCAGACACAAAATTTGTGTAAATATTTTAGAAAGCAGAAAGCGGTAAATAATGTTTCACTTAATATAGAAAAGAAACAGATTTATGGACTGCTTGGACCGAATGGTGCGGGAAAATCTACCACATTGAAAATGTTGACTGGTATGATGAAACCCACTGCAGGAAAGATTTACTTTGATGGAAAACTTTGGGATAGGAAAGATTTATCAAAAATAGGAGCGTTAATTGAGAATCCGCCTATTTATGAAAATCTTTCCGCCAGAGAGAATTTGAAGGTAAGACAATTATTGCTTGGTACAGATGAAAACAGAATTGATGAGGTCTTGCAGATTGTATCACTTACAAACACCGGAAAGAAGAAAGCAGGACAGTTTTCTTTGGGAATGAAGCAAAGACTAGGCATTGCAATGGCATTGCTTGGAGAACCGGAACTTTTGATATTGGATGAACCTACGAATGGATTAGATCCAATAGGCATCGAGGAATTACGAGAGCTGATCCGGTCTTTTCCGGAACAGGGAATCACTGTAATTCTCTCCAGTCATATTCTCTCAGAGGTACAGTTACTTGCAGATAAAGTCGGGATTATTTCAGGTGGAATCTTAGGATACGAAGGAGCATTAAAGCAGGGAGATAATCTTGAAGATTTGTTTATGAATGTGGTAAGAAAAAACCAGAAAGCAGGTGAAATCCATGGTTAATATTATAAAAGCAGAACATCAAAAAGCCAAAAGAACCATGCGAAAAAAGTTTATCTGGGGATTTCCTCTTCTTACATTTGTCATGGCATTTATATTTACTCTTGGGATGACAAATGCTTATGCAGAAAGTGTTTGGAACTGGTGGTATACACTTTTGCTGCCGGGGATGATTGCTCTATTTTGTTATCTTTCTGTGGCGCAGGAGAAAAAGATAAAATACTATCATTTAACGACTATTCCCACAGACAGAAGAAAATTGTTGCTGGGGAAAATTATTTATATTGGGTACATGATTTTGTTTTCTAATGTGATTGTGTTTGCAGGAGCAACGCTTGGAGGCTTTCTTCTAACGACACATGTTCCAGTTGGAGGAGCGTTGATTGCAGTATTGTTTCTGACGGTTTCTGAGTTATGGGAGATTCCGGTAGCTTTATTTTTAAGTGAACGATTTGGAATGATTGTAAACCTGTTCGTCTGCCTGTTTATTACCGTCAGCGGTGTGGTAATATCACAAACCAGAATCTGGTATGTACTTGTTTCTGCAATCCCTATGCGAATGATGTGCCCGTTGCTTCATGTTTTACCAAATGGACTTGCCGCAGAAGCAGGGAATCCTCTTTTGGATACGGGAGTCATTGTTCCGGGAATGTGTCTCTCAATCATCTGGTTTGTTTTTGTAACGGTTCTGTTTTTGAAATGGTTTGAGAGAAGAGAGGTGAAATAAGATGATTGGAAGATCTCTTAATGCAGACTTGCGAAAGATGAAAGGAACATCTGTGATTCTGGCACACTTACTGATTCCGATTATAACCAGCGTTATATTTTTAATATATTACTTTTTTTCACCATGGAATGAAAATATGAAAGTGATTGCATTTTATCAGGCAATAGGAGCAGGACTTCCGGTACTTATTGGAATTTTTACAGCAAGTGTGATGGAACAAGAACAAAATGCAGGTAATTTTCAAAACCTGTTGTCTTTACCGGATAAACCTGCAGCATTTTTATCGAAACTGTTGATGCTACTGGTTTTGTGTCTGTGCTCTATCCTATTGACAGCAATCATATTCGGAATTGGATTTGGAAGAATCGCATCAAGCGATATCGAAATCATGAAAGGATGTATATTTGCAGCATTGCTGCTGTGGGGAAGCAGTGTTCCACTTTATCTGTGGCAGCTGATTCTGGCTTTTCAGTTTGGAAAAGGGGTATCCATTGGAGCAGGGATTATATCAGGACTAATTAGTGCATTGATGCTTACCGGACTTGGAGATTATGTGTGGAAATATGTATTTGTCTGCTGGACGGGTAGAGTACCATATACTTATCTGCAATCTATATTGGGAGAAACTAGTGTAGGTGAATGGTTGTCATTCATACCAGGTTGCTTAATATTTACAGGGATTAGTATGGTATACTATTTTTGGTGGGTAAACCACTGGGAAGGAAACAGAATATCGGAATAGAATCGAGGGAAACTATGGCAAAAATACTGGCAGTTGATGATGAACCGGCAATTTTGGAAATGATAGAAAGCATTTTGAATAAGGATGGACATCTGGTTACCAAAGTAAGTAATCCACTAAAAATTAATATGGAAGAATTACATCGTTATGACCTGATTTTACTGGACATTATGATGCCTGGAATTGATGGCTTCGAATTATGCAAAAGAATTAGGATACTTGTGGATTGTCCGATTTTGTTTCTTACGGCAAAAACGGAGGAAAACAGTCTGGTAAACGGACTTTCTTTAGGAGCAGATGATTATATTTCAAAGCCATTTGGAGTGATGGAACTTCGGGCAAGGATCAATGCACATCTTAGAAGAGAGCACAGGGAACATTCTGTCCGGATGGTTTTAGGGAGAGTCTGCATTCAGATGTCTCAAAAGAAACTGTTGATGGATGATAAAGAACTTCCGTTTACGAAAGCAGAGTACGAAATCTGTGAATTTCTGGCTAAAAACAGAGGACAGGTTTTCTCGAAGGAACAGATATTGGAAGCGGTCTTTGGCTTTGACAATGAGAGTAATGACAGTACCATTATCACGCATATCAAAAATATAAGAGCAAAATTTGCGGATTATGATTATATGCCGATAAAAACAGTCTGGGGGATTGGATATAAATGGGAAGAGTAAAGAGAAGCAATGCACTCAGCAGGATTTTTATGAGATATGTACTGGTCATGCTTGGATCATTAGTTGGTTTGGTGATTGTTGCTTATCTGCTGCTGTACCTTTTGATTAGTGTGGGCTGTATTTATCCGGCAAATTATGCAGAGCAAAAGATTAATGAAGCATATGATACGATTCTATGTGCAGATAAAGTGACTGCTGAGATGATTCCCGCACTTTGTGATTATGTAATCTTTTCAGAGAATGGAGAGAAAATAGGTGGAGATCTGTCAGAACAATACGAACAGATAGCATGGAATGTTGCAAAGTACGGAAACGCATCCGGGAAATATTTTTATAAAGTAATTGTAAGGGAAAATGAATATGTTGTATTGCAATATCGCCTGACACCTCAATATCATTCAGCTTTTTTGAGGGAGCATTTTATAGGACCACAGAATGTGATGATTATTATGTCTGTGATTGGAGCGGTAGCGATTATCATCATTCCGTCCATACGTTTTGGAAAAAGAATCAAAAAGCAGATGCAGCCTGTATTAGACGCAATCAGACAAATAAAGGATCAAAATCTGGAATATGAGACATCCTGTTCCGGTATCAAAGAGTTTGATGACTGTTTATCGGCAATCGATGATATGCGAGATGCATTGCGAGAATCTTTAGAAAAGCAGTGGAAAACAGAGCAGGAAAAGAAACAACAGATGTCTGCTTTGGCGCATGATATTAAAACACCTCTTACGATTGTACGGGGAAATGCAGAACTACTTTCAGAGACTGAACTGACCACAGAACAGAAGAATAATATCACTTATGTTTTGAACGGCACAACACAGATACAAAGTTATGTAAAACAGTTGATAGATGTCACAAAATCATGGAATTGCAGTGATGTTACCTATACAACGGTGAGGTTAGAAGATTTTTTCGCAGATATAAAGGAACAGGCACTCGGACTGGTAGAAATCTGTCACCAGAAGATAGATTGGAAGGCGGAACAAAGTGATAAAAAGGTAACGATTGATTATGATCCAATGTTCCGAGCCGTAATGAATGTGATTCAGAATGCAGTGGAGCATACAAAAGAAAATGGAATCATTTATATTGACGCAAAGGAGCAGGATGGCCGGCTGACATTCATTGTGGAGGATAGCGGATCAGGATTTACAAAAGAAGCATTATTGCATGGCACAGAGCAGTTTTTTATGGATGACACAAGTAGAAATGGCGAAGCCCATTATGGGATGGGACTATTTTTTGCAAAAACTGTGGCTGAAAAATATGGTGGAGGTATTAAACTTTCGAATTCTGAAAATACAGGTGGGGCGAGGGTAGAAATATTTTTCCTGAGTAGTCAGGAAACAAGCTAAATGAAAAGTCTAATCCCCCAGCATAGCTGGGGGATTAGACTTTTCATTTATACGGATATTCGCAAACTACAAGATAAAGCCAAAACTTCATATACTCTAACAGTTAGCGAAAGATGCCAGAGCAGTATACCATGTCAAACGAATTGTGTTAGTTAATTTGGATCTTATTGATGAATATCTGGAAGCATTCCGTGATGAAGAATTTTGATGAAAGAACAGGAGGAACAACTATTCCTCGAAAATTGAGAATTACATATGTTCAATTCTTTGTATTAGGTATATATTTTGAAAAGTTATCCGGTTATACTGACAATATCAAAAGGCAGAACTGTTAGAATGAGGTGAGCAGATGGATACAGCACAGAGAATAAGGATAATTCGGATGATTGAAAAAATAGAGAAGAACCCAGAATTCAGTAGTAAAATCGGTGTGAGAAATACATCTGAGTTTATATCAAGTAAACAATCAAAAAAATGAATGATTCAAATCATAACAGGAGTCAGAAGGAGTAGAATATGTTATCGTTATTATTTGCTATATGCATGATTTGGTTTATTGGAAAATTTTTTATATTTGGTGTAAAAGCATCCTGGGGAATCTTAAAGCTGCTCTGTACAGTTGTATTTTTCCCGGTGATTTTGATAGGAATGGTTGTTGGCGGACTGATTTATATTGCACTTCCATTGTTGATCATCGGCGGAATCATTGCACTTATATCATCTAACTCATAAAAATACGAGGAGGGAAGAAATTATGGGATATGATATAGAAAAAGAGAAACGAGAAGCGATTGAAGCAGGACAACGTGCGTTAAGTAGTCTTCGGACAGCAAAAGAGAACCTGAACAGTGCAAAGAATTGGGGCTTGGTGGATATGTTTGGCGGTGGATTCTTTTCTACGATGTTGAAACACTCCAAGATGGATCAGGCAAGACAAAATATGGAACAGGCGAAATATGATCTTCGTAATTTCAGTAGGGAATTAAATGATGTGAACGTGGCTTGTAATTTAAACATCAATACTGGAGACTTCTTATCCTTTGCAGATTATTTTTTTGATGGATTTGTTGTGGATTGGATGGTGCAGGATCGAATCAATAATGCCAGACATCAGGTGGAAGAAGCTATCCGCAGAACGGAATACATCATAAACCAGTTACAGCATATGTAAAGGAAAGAGGCAGTGAACCATAAATAGGTTCGCTGCCTTGTTTTTTCATACTTATTTCTGTTTCTTTTTTTCTTCTCTGAGCAATTCGATGTTTAGTCCCTGCTCTCCGGCTGTTTTATCAACCCAGAGATTCAGAGAATCTATTGCCAGAGAAATTTCATCCAGTTTGTTGCTGATAAAAGCAAAATCCTTGATCTCATCATCACTGATCTTACCGTCACGGGCAATCTGGATCAGACGTGTGGTAAGAGGATTAATCTCATTCAGACTGGCAATGGTTTCCAGGATTATATTGGACAAGTCAGAAACTTCGACTTCCGGGACATAACGGTGACCGATTTCGCATTTATGAGAGCAGTAATAATTGCAGAGATCTGGTCGCCCGTAAGCGTCTGCCATCTGGATAATATCATAAGGTGTAGGTTCCTGCATTTCATATTCAAATTTTTCAATTTTAGAATCAGAAACAGCAGTCATTTTTTCGCTGGCTTCTAATCTGGTAAGACCGGCTTCTTCCCGGCAAATCTGATAAATTGTTTTATTTTCTCTTGTAGATTGTTTCCCCATGAGAATAACCTCCCCGTATATCGCCGAACATGAGAATTATCAGGTGTTAAGTCCACATGCTGTGCGTGTATTTTCTTTATAGATTTTATTATACTTGAAGCATCAGTAAACAACAAGTGCATTGTTGATACGGAATTATGAAAGGAAGAAAAAACATGAGGAAAACTAGAAGTGATTGTAGAGTAGGAACATTTGAAAAGAAGCATGGTCTTCCACCGGGGACTATTAGAAACAAAAATGGAAGAGATACCAGAAGTGACAAAAAAATTGGCACCATTCGCAAAGAAGCAAAGTAGGAACATAATCATGGAAAAGAAAATAAGAAAAAGATATCATTCAGAAGAAGCTGTAAAAAAAGCGTTAAAAATTGAATCATTTCGAAATTTAACAAAGGATAAAGTGATGGAGTTTACATCTATGATTCCATATATGGAAAAGGAAGTGGCGCTTGAAATAATAAAGCAGTTCCCAGTATATGTAGAGTTTGTGGAATCAGCAATAGAAAATTATACACAGTTATGCAAAACAATTTTAGAAACAAATAAAGAAGAATATGAACAAGCAGTTCATGCACATCAGTATGTTCTTGAGACCTTCGCAAATCAGCTGGAACAAGAAAACTTAACAGAGGAGGAAAGAAGGGACTTTTCTGAAAAAATGATTGAAGAAGCTGATAAAATAACGGAATTATATTTACAGCAGCAGAAATTTCATGAGCGAGTGTTCAAGACGATTGGGGGAGTTGTAACATTAGCTTTGGGAGTGACGGTAACAATGTTAGGTTTAAAAGCAATTGGTAGCGATGAAGATTTACCTCAACTAGATGATGAGAATCAGAATGTTGCATAATAGCTTTATCTATAATTGAAAACAACAAGATGGAAAGGCTCAGGAAAAAGTATTCTGGGCCTTTTGTCTTAGAAGGATAGCAGTATAAAAGAGCAGGGATTTTTATACCCCACCTATTGATATACACTGTAACCATCAAAGAAGATTAAATCATAAAATTCAAAGAAATGGAGGAGTTGGCAATGGAAGGTTTTAACACTGGTGATGGTTACATGGGATTGGAGACTGTGAGAAAAAGTCTGTAACACTTTTTCTATGCGAACCCTACAAAAATATTAGAAGAATAACGTATGCAAAACTTCCTGTTTGCCAACTTGCCCTTTGAGAGAGGAAAAATCCTTTTCTCAAAGGGCTTTTTTGTTTATACGGATATTCGCAAACTTACAAGATAAAGCTAAAATTTCATATACTCTAAGCACAAGGAGGTTGAGGTTTATGAGCCAAACAGCACAGTGTCTAAGGCATATAAGCCACGAACCTGGTATACATTCTGCCAAATGGGAACAATGACGCAGGGTATCTGTAAATTAAAAAATAATGAAAAGAAGAATAAAAAAATACAACACGAAAGGATGCGTCAAGGTAATGCAAGAATTATCGTGATACATCCTTTTGTATTTGGATTGAGTATTTTTCTTTCCCTGCTTGTCAAAAGTAATGGATGGAATGTATAATATTGTTAATGATCCAGAGATATTTATTTTGGAAACAGCTTAATCAATTTGGAGGTATAAAATGAAAGCACATAAGTATTGGTCAATCGGAGCGTTAATTACTATGATTGGAACTTTTTATACTGGATATAAAGGATCCAAATCAGGTCATAGGTATTTTGCGTGTAGCACTCTTATATGTATGATCATGTCTATGTATACGGGACATAAAATGATTTCAGGTAATAAAAGAACAAGAAAACAGGTGGAAAATACAAAAGCGGAGGAATAGTAAATGTTAGAGTTAGGAAAAAAAGCACCGGACTTTGAATTGCCGGATCAGAATGGAGAAATGCATAAATTAAGCGATTATGCAGGAAAAAAAGTGATCTTATATTTTTATCCAAAGGATAATACACCAGGATGTACGAAGCAGGCATGTGGCTTTTCTGAGCGTTATCCACAGTTTACTGAGAAGGGAGCTGTTATTCTCGGAGTAAGCAAGGACTCTGTAGCGTCTCACAAGAGATTTGAAGAAAAATACGGACTGGCATTTACGCTATTAGCAGATCCGGAGCGTAAAGTTATTGAAGCATATGATGTCTGGAAAGAAAAGAAAAATTATGGAAAAGTATCTATGGGTGTAGTAAGAACTACATATCTTATTGATGAGCAGGGAATCATTATAAAGGCAAATGATAAAGTCAAGGCGGCAGATGATCCTGAAAATATGCTTAAGGAATTGGCATAATGAAGATTATTTTATCACCTGCAAAAAAGATGATTGTAGATACCGATAACTTAGCACCGGTTGAACTGCCTGTCTATATTGATAAGACAGCAGAAGTATTAAACTGGATGAAAAGCAAATCAAAAGAAGAACTGAAAGCTATCTGGAAATGTAATGACAAGATTGCAGAGCAGAACTTTAACAGATTGGAAAATATGGATCTTTATAACAGGCTTACTCCGGCTGTTTTAGCATATGAAGGGATTGCATTTCAATATATGGCACCATCTGTGTTTGAAATCCAGCAGTTTGAGTATTTGCAAAATCATTTAAGAATCTTGTCTGCGTTTTATGGCATTTTAAAACCAATGGATGGTGTGACTCCTTATCGTCTTGAAATGCAGGCAAAGGTTGGAATTGGAGATGCAAAAAATCTGTATGAGTACTGGGGAGAATTGTTATACCGCTCAATAATCGATGACAGGAGGATTATCATTAATCTTGCATCAAAAGAATACTCAAAATGTATAGAAAAGTATCTGACATCACAGGACAGATATATTACGATTGTATTTTGTGAGTTATCCGGAGATAAATTGGTAACAAAAGGTACCTATGCCAAGATGGCTCGGGGTGAAATGGTCAGATTCATAGCGGAAAATAATATTGAAAATCCGGTGGAGATTCAGAAATTTGACAGACTCGGATATTCGTTTAGGTCTGATTTATCTTCAGATTCAGAATATGTATTTGAACGCAAAATAAAATAGTTATTCAGGTAAAAGATGCTCAGTTTGACAGTTTTTGTAATAATGAGAATTATTACTATTTTTATTGACAGCAGGATGAGGGTGGTATATAATCCTTATTAAGAACTAATCCTAATAAGGAGGACAAATGACAAGTAGGAGAAATACCATTCAAAAAGATCTCGTAAGAAATACCGTATACGAAATGAGAAGACACGTTACGGCAAATGAAGTGTATGAATTTATAAAAGAAGCATATCCAACAATTGGAAAAGGAACTGTATATAGAAATCTTGATATATTGGTAGAGGAAGGTGCATTAAGAAAGGTTGAAGTTCCGAATGGACCGAACCGATTTGATTTTACATTGAAAAATCATTACCATGTAAGATGTATAAAGTGCGGTGAAATTTTTGATGTGGATATGGATCAAATACCGGATTTACTGGAAAGAATTCATAACACTCATGGAATTGAATTTGTGGATTATGATATTTCATTTAAAGGCATTTGCCCGAAATGCAGGGAGAAGGTAAAGGAGGAACAGCATGGATAGGAAAGCAATGTATAAGTTGAGTTATGGACTGTTTATATTGACCGCTAAAGAAGCAGAAAAAGATAACGGATGCATCATTAATACAGCCATTCAGGCAGCTTCGGAACCAAACCAGTTAAGTATCTGTGTAAATAAGGCAAATTATACGCATGATATGATTCAAAGAACCGGAAAATTTACTGTATCAGTCTTAAGTCAGAAGGCACAATTTGAATTGTTCAAACATTTTGGCTTCCAATCAGGAAGAGATACCAATAAGTTTGAAGCCTTTGAGCAGTGTGCCAGGGGCACAAATGGTATTTATTATATTACAGAAGGTACAAATGCATACATTTCTGTGACAGTTACTAAAACAGAGGACTTGGGTTCACATACGATGTTTATCGGTGAGATAACCGATATGGAAGTTTTAAGCAATGTTCCTTCAGTAACATATGATTATTATCAGAATAATATTAAGCCTAAGCCACAGGAGGTTGGAAAAACAGAGGACGGTCAGACAATATGGCGTTGCAGAATTTGCGGATATGAATATGTAGGCGAGGAATTACCAGATGACTTTATATGTCCTTTGTGCAAGCACCCGGCATCAGATTTTGAAAAAGTAGTAAAGAAAACGGAGGTAAAAGAGATGGCAGCAAACAAATATGCAGGAACACAGACAGAGAAGAATTTACAGGAGGCATTTGCAGGGGAATCACAGGCAAGAAATAAGTATACCTATTTTGCTTCTGTAGCGAAAAAGGAAGGTTACGAGCAGATGTCAGCATTGTTTTTAAAGACTGCAGATAATGAGAAAGAACATGCAAAGATGTGGTTCAAGGAATTAGCAGGAATTGGTGATACAAAGGAAAACCTGGTGGCAGCGGCAGAAGGCGAAAATTATGAGTGGACAGATATGTATGATGGCTTTGCTAAAACAGCTGAGGAAGAAGGATTCCCTGAGCTTGCAGCAAAATTCAGGGCAGTAGGTGAGATTGAGAAGCACCATGAGGAAAGATATCGTGCACTTCTTAAGAATATTGAAACTTCACAGGTATTTGAAAAGAGCGAAGTTAAGGTATGGGAATGCCGTAACTGCGGACATATTGTGGTAGGAACTAAGGCGCCTGAAGTATGTCCGGTATGTAATCATCCACAGAGCTATTTTGAAGTACATGAAGAGAATTATTAAGGAGATGAGATTATTACGAAGAAGAAAGTGATTAATTCAAAAAAAGCAGTAATGATAGGCTGTGGCTTTGTTGGTTCTGCATCGGTATTTGCTCTGATGCAGAGTGGCTTGTTTACAGAGATTAAGTGATAATTTTTTTGCAAAGATTGTAGATTATAAATCTTCTTTTACAAGCGATAATAATCTGATGAAAACAATGATCATCAGGTGCTTCAAAACATCTTTCCAATTTGGTGCAGGCAGATATTATTGAACCAGTATCCGGTCACGGAAAAGGAAAATATAAATTCAAGAAGTAGTTTAGGTATTGTAAAATTTCCACTCGATGAGTGGAAATTTTGCTTATCCAATGCGTCGTAAAACCCCTTGCTTCAGCTATGGGGATATATAAGACGCGTCCATCGAATTTACGCAAGTAATTGAAGATGGACAAAATAACAATTGTGTTAATTGATAAAACATTGTATAATACAAACATGAACACAACATATAAATCAAACAATAATGTCGTCTATTCCTGTAAATACCATGTAGTATGGTGCCCCAAATATAGACGAAAAGTATTAACGAACGGTGTAGATGTCCGGCTGAAGGAGCTGCTCACAGAGTATGCTGCAAATCGTTCTGTAGACATTCTGGAAATGGAGATCATGCCAGACCATGTTTATATGCTGCTGGAAGTAGATCCTCAGTTTGGAATCCACAAAGCTGTAAAATCGTTCAAAGGCTATACGTCCAGAATTTTAAGACAGGAATTTCCCTATCTCAAAACGAAAATGCCGACGCTCTGGACAAACAGCTATTTTGTATCTACCGTTGGCGGTGCCCCGCTGGAAGCAGTAAAACAGTATATCGAAAACCAGAAAACATCGCAGAGACA
>NZ_QUJK01000039.1:0-1328 GCF_003480905.1 Blautia sp. AM28-27 | reverse complement strand
ACTATAAATGAGCAAATCCAAAATATTGCACAAAAGAAAGACACCCTCTGTAGAAGGATGTATAATTGAAGTACCAACAAACAACATACTCACTCAAACAAGGGGGTGTCCGTTGCAAACAGTATACATCATTCCAAACATATTTACAATTACCTGAAAGCATTAAATCTCGGATTATTTTTATCCGATGTGTATCTGAACCACTTATTGACCATCATCCTGTCTGTTTTTCTCCGGGGATACCGGGGAAAAACAGTTGATTTCCAAGAAGTCAGCCATTGCCACAGGACAACGACCGCTTATTTCCTGAATCACGGAAAATGGAAGGACGATGCATTGCAGGATGTTTTAAAAAGCAGCATCCTCCAAGCCATTTATAGGGAAGCACAGCGTTCCGGACAACCGATTTACTGTATTGTGGATGATACGATTGCTTCACATACCCGGCCTTCGTCACAGGCGGTTCATCCAATCGAAGCTGCGTATTTTCATCAATCACATTTAAAAGGCTGTCAGGATTATGGGCATCAGGTTGTCTCCGTTATGCTTTCCTGCAACGGGATTACCCTGAATTATGCAGTCATCCTGTACGATAAATCAAGATCAAAGATCCAGATTGTACAGGAGATCGCGGAAGAACTTCCCGCTGCGCCGGTCATTTCCTACTTTCTTTGTGACAGCTGGTATACTACTGCAAAAGTGATGGACCGTTTTATTCGGAAAGGATTCTATACGGTTGGGGCATTAAAGACCAACCGAATCCTTTATCCATGCGGGATCCGTCAAAAAGCCAGTGCATTTGCCCTTCATTTGCGGAAAACAGACCCGGATGTCAGCCTCGTGACCGTTGGCAGCCGTGAATTCTATGTATACCGCTATGAAGGGGAGTTGAATGGCATTCCAAATGCAGCGGTGATCCTCAGCTATCCGAAGGATGGATTTGGGAATCCCAAAGCATTGCGTGTATTTCTCTCTACAAATGCAGAGTTATCCACGCAGGAGATCCTGGACACCTATACGAAACGGTGGCCGATTGAATTATTTTTCCGGCAGAGCAAAAGTAAACTTGCGCTGGATAGTTATCAAATCCGATCCCGTCAGGGAATCCAAAGGTATTGGCTGATCATGTCGTTGGTCCACTATTTGTGCTGTATGCATTCTGGAAACTACTGCACATTCGAAGAGGGATACGCATCCTTGAAGCAGCAGCTAAAGCAGGAACAGTTTGCAAACCTGTACCGCCTCATAAAAAGCAGCGCCTCATTCGAAGAAGCTTTTAAGTTTGTGGGATAAGTTTGTGCAAAATTCGATATTTGCTCATTTATAGT
>NZ_QUJK01000038.1:0-1562 GCF_003480905.1 Blautia sp. AM28-27 | reverse complement strand
CAATGTCATTAACTTTAGCAAAGAGCAGAAATCGTAAGCATTTATAAAACTATGATTCCTGCTTTTTGTTTGTATATGGGCATACTTATCCCCTTCTCTTTGTACTCGTATTTTTTAGCTCAGTACGCTCTTTTATGGGTATTCGAATATTTTCCTGCTAATTGCCCTTTCGTTCTGGTATAATGCCGATCAGGACGAATGGGAACAAGATTTTTACTGATATCTTCATATATTTGCTGAAATAACATATTTTTCTTTTGACCATCCGTTTCAAGAAGTATATAAATCAGATCATTTTTTAAGATTCCAATACTAACAGTCTGATTGATCATCATTTTATGTTTTCTGTTCGCTTCTTTCTGATCCAGTTCACGCTCTGCATCTAATATGATATCTTCAACTAAATTGCTCAGATATATAGTGCTGTATATATCTTGTAATAACAGAATAGGTTTTGTTCCTGTAAAATTCTCTAACTGTAACCGACTCTTTAGCGTTTCATACGCAGTCTCTATCCCCCACCTCATATGATATAATTCTTTTATTTCTTCTGTATGAAATTCAGTTTGTGAAAGATTTGTAGCCAAAACTTCTAAACTTCCGTTTTCTAATAGGATTTTTACCATACGCAATGAAATTTCACCTAATTCTTTCATACGTTCTCCATCTGGCGTTCCCTCGTAATGTCTGATTCTTGACTTATCAAGTTTTATTTTAACTAGCTGATCCTTTTCTATTAAACTGTTTTGCTCTTTTTTGTAATCACTGCTTTTTAAACGTACGATAAATTTAATATCCTTATCCATCATATGTATAAACGCTGGCGTAGAAGGATAGCCTCTGTCCATGATAATAACATAGGGAATGCTGCCTATTGTTTCCGGTATTCGCTCCATCTGTTTTTCGGCCAGGCGCATTTCATTAAATTTCACCTTATTACAGTCACTTTCCAGTATCATACGATTCATTACATCATAAATACAGCCTAATCCTATTTGAGCTTGGGGCTTTGTGTTTTTCCGGCTTGCAGAACCATATAGTTTCAGTGTTTCAGCAGTGGTAGGAATATTAATATCTGAGCCGTCAGCGGCTAATATTAAATGATCTTTGTAAGTTGAAAAGGTGGAATCTGCATAAAAGTTACGGTTATGATATTTATATAATTCTAAAAAAGCATCTGGATTAAGTTTCATACGCTGTTTCAGATATCCTGGTTTTGAAATAGACACACCAGGATGAGCAAGTTTCATATAATTTCTCAGTTCCAATGCCAACGTCAACCCCTTTCTGTTTATCATCGTGAAAAGAAGATCCTGAAGAGGCATTTTTCGAATTCTGGTAAAATAATTTTTATTACCTGATCGGCAAAATGCCTTAAATTCATCAGAAGTCATTTTTTCTATATCCATGAATATACGTTTCTGAGAATGCTTCATGCATAATCACATCCTTTTTTGAGCAGGTTCATGGCTTCTTTTTACAATATAAGCATATCAAAAAAAGCAGAAGATATCTAATCCATTTCGGAATAAATATCTTCTGCTTTTAAGTTAATGACATTG
>NZ_QUJK01000037.1:0-1631 GCF_003480905.1 Blautia sp. AM28-27 | reverse complement strand
TTGCGCGTCTAACTCATCACTACTACAATATATTTATGGGTAATCCCCTTACTTCCAGTAAGGATTTATCCATCTCATTACTTAAACTGTTAGAATGTAGGATGCAATGGTATATCGACTTCATCACTTGGACCTCGCGTCCGTACTTTAGACTGATAACCGGCTCCTCATTCACAGTGTTCGTTTTATGCAGGTTGAATCACATTAGGTGCATTCGTGTCACACACAGTAGTTTGAACAGGTAATGAGTAAAACTGGTATTTATCCATTGTAATATTTTTTAAGGAGTGATAAATTTATGAACGCAGTAGGTATCGATGTTTCAAAAGGTAAAAGTATGGTTACAATTCTGAGACCATTTGGGGAGATTGTATCCTCTCCTTTTGAGATTAAGCACACATCCAGTGATATCCATTCACTTATTAAACTTATTCATTCTATCGAAGGTGAATCCCGGGTTGTAATGGAACATACCGGCCGCTACTACGAAGCACTTGCTCACCAGCTTTCAGCAGCAGATCTCTTTGTCAGTGCTGTTAATCCCAAGTTGGTCAAAGATTTTAATAACGATTCTCTTCGCAAAATCAAGTCCGACAAAGCTGATTCTGTCAAGATTGCCCGCTACGCTCTTGACAAATGGCAAAGTCTTGAACCGTATAGTATTACAGATGAATTACGCGCTCAGCTAAAGGTCATGAATCGTCAGTTCCATTTCTATGTGAAACAAAAAACGGCTATGAAAAATAATCTTATTGGCCTCATTGACCAGACCTATCCAAATGCAAATACTTATTTCAATAGTCCCACCCGCAGTGATGGTTCCCAGAAATGGGTTGATTTTGTCTCTACATACTGGCATGTAGATTGCATTCGTAAAATGTCTCTAAACGCTTTTGTTGAACATTATCAGAACTGGTGCAAGCGCAAAAAATATGCCTTCAATAAATCAAAAGCGGAAGAAATTTACACCAAAACAAAGGAACTTGTTCCAGTATTTCCTAAGAATGAAATAACCAAACATATCATCAGACAAGCTGTCGATCAGCTCAACAGTACTTCCGTTACTGTCGAAACAATACGCACTCTCATGAACGAGACTGCCTCAAAGCTTCCTGAATACTCAATTGTCATGCAGTTTAAAGGGATTGGTCCATCTCTCGGTCCACAGCTTATGGCTGAGATCGGTGATGTAACCAGATTCACGCATAAAGGAGCCCTTACTGCATTCGCCGGAGTTGATCCTGGGGTAAACGAATCTGGTTCCTATGCCCAAAAAAGCGTCCCAACATCCAAACGTGGATCTTCAAATTTAAGAAAGACTCTTTTTCAAGTAATGGATGTTCTTATCAAAACCATGCCTCAGGATGATCCTGTATATCAATTCATGGACAGAAAACGCACCCAGGGTAAGCCTTACTATGTTTATATGACTGCAGGTGCTAATAAATTTCTCAGAATATACTATGGACGAGTGAAAGAATATCTTTCTGTTCTTCCTGATCCAAGCTAATTCAAAACTTTTACTTTCAGACCAGCACTGGTTGTGGTGGCCTTATTTTAATGCCTAATTTTTAACCTGTAAAGTTTTTTAACTTTCTTCAATTTTAGTATTGACTTTTTATTTGCAGGCT
>NZ_QUJK01000036.1:0-2455 GCF_003480905.1 Blautia sp. AM28-27 | reverse complement strand
CAGAAAGGTTGTGTGGATTTGCCGGCGTCAACTGGACGCACCTATCGCGCACCAGAAAGCCAGGAAGTTGTCAGAGTGGAGTTTCATGATACTGACCCGATTCCTTATGAACAGCCATTAAATGTAATTCCGGCAGCTACGGAAAGGAATAACTTTTCTGTAGCAGAGTCAATGAAGCTGTCTGTAGGCAGCTTTCATCTAACAATACCAAATGGAACAGATCCTCAGCTTCTGGCTCAAACGCTTCGAATTGTGAAGGAGCTGGAATGTTAGGGGATATCACAGCCGCCGATGAAATCTATATCGTAACAGGCAGAACGGATATGCGGAAATCCATTGACGGGCTGTGTGCTATTGTAGAGGATCAACTCCATATGGATCCAAGGCGAAGTGCCCTGTATCTTTTCTGTGGAAAACGTTGTGACAGGATCAAAGCTTTGCTCTGGGAATCTGACGGATTTGTGCTGCTGTATAAACGTATGGAAGTTCAGGGCAGGTTTCGCTGGCCCAGAAATCAGCTGGAAGTAAAACAATTGACCTGGCAGCAATTCGACTGGCTCATGTCCGGGCTTGAAATCGAACAACCCAAGGCATTCAAACCTACGGAATGATCGCGTAAAACATCTATGCCAACCAACAGAAACGGAGGGACTTCTCACCCTGTATCATGTCTGAAATCCCTTGTAAATGCTGGGTTTTCTGCTTCTTTTTCATTGCTTTTTATAGTATAATAAGAGCAGTGAAAAAGGAGCAGAAAACATATGGCTGGCAATTCAAAAGATTCAAAAATCCTTGCGTACAAGGACATGATCAACCAACTGAATAAGACGATTTCCACACAGACAGAACTGATCCAGTCTTTACAAAAAACATTGGAAACAGACCGGCTGGAAAAAGAAAACTTTCGTCAGCAGATTGAATATCTCACGAAGAAACTTTTTGGTACTTCCAGTGAAAAACGGAAAGATATCGATGGCCAGTTGAATCTTTTTGATGAAGCCGAGCAGGAAGCAGATCCGACATGGGAACAGGAACTTCCTGATGACATCACTGTTCCGGAACATAAGAGAAAAGCAAGACGGACACATGCTGATCTCTTTAAAAATGTTCCTTCCTGCGACGAGATCATTTCTCTTCCGGAGGAGGAGCGAAACTGTCCAACCTGCGGAACGCAGATGGAATGTATTGGGAAAGAATTCGTCCGCCATGAATTTCGTTTTACCCCTGCCAAGGGAAAAGTAGTAAATATCTATCGTGAAACCTATAAATGCCCGGAGTGTGCCATATCAGAGGAACATCCGGATGATCAGACATTTGTCAAAGCCCCTGTTCAGGAAGCATTGATCCCGGAAAGTTATGCATCGGAATCCGTTGTCGGATGGGCAATGCACCAGAAGTACCAGAATGGTCTGCCGTTAAACAGGCAGGAAGAGGACTGGAAGCAACTGGGTGTCCCATTAAGCCGGGCTACGCTTGCTAACTGGATCATTTACTGTGCCGAGAATTATCTCCGTCATGTTTATGATTATTTTCACCGTCAGTTACGGATGCGTAAATATCTGATGGCAGATGAAACCCGGGTTCAGGTACTGAATGAGCCGGAGCGTAATCCTGAAACGGATTCCTGGATGTGGCTCTTCCGCAGTGGAGAAGACGGACTTCCGCCGATCCTGCTCTACCATTACACAGAGACAAGGGCAAAGTTCCATGCAGCATCTTTCCTACAGGGGTTCAGCGGATATCTGGAGACGGATGGATACCAGGGTTATAATAATCTGCCGGACATCAAACGCTGCTCTTGCTGGGCACATGTGAGACGTTACTTCACAGATGCCATACCGAAAGGGAAAGAGTATGATTACAGCCTTCCGGCAGTGCAGGGAGTACAGTTCTGTTCCAAGCTGTTTGATTGTGAGCGGTACTCAAAAGCAAAAAATCACACTGCGGAGCAGAGAAAACAATTTCGTCTTGAAAAGGAGAAGCCAATACTGGAGGCATTCTGGAATTGGCTGGATCAACAGCGCCCAAACAAAGGAACCCGTTTGGCGAAAGCGGTAAACTATGCCCAAAATCGGAAAGACACCCTGATGACTTATCTGGAAGACGGTCATTGCAGTTTGTCCAATAATCTTAGCGAGAATGCAATCAGGCCATTCACTGTCGGCCGGAAGAACTGGCTGTTCAGTGCCAGTCCGAAAGGAGCTGCCTCCAGTGCTATTGTGTATACAATGGTCGAGATGGCAAAAGCGAATGATCTGAATACCTATAAATATCTGACATATCTCTTATCACAGCGGCCAGACGATAAAATGTCAGATGAACAGTTGGAACAGCTTGCCCCATGGAGCGAGACTGCGAAAACGAACTGTCAAAACTAAAATAGAGTAAAACGCTTGCATCTATCATTTTGGTGCAAGCGTAATTCATGAGTAACGTAGCAATATTTTGCGCTTAC
>NZ_QUJK01000035.1:300-3408 GCF_003480905.1 Blautia sp. AM28-27 | reverse complement strand
TGCTTCTGTAAGGCTTCTATAAACCGGGGATGAAAGGCTTCCTCCGGGGAGTGCGGGGCATATTCCTTTCTCCATGCCCGGAGCAGGTGGAGATAGTCGGTAAGAATACGGAAGCAGCGGCTCTTTGCTTCCTGAAACTGCTCCTCCGGGGATTTCTGCCGGGGCTTGGTTTTTTTTGCCTTTCCCGGCGGCTTCCAGTCCTCATAGGAAAGGCCAAAGTCATTTGCCAGTTGTACGGCGGCTTCTTTCTTTCCCAGCCCATACAGGGTGGCGGCAAAATCAATCACATCACCATCCGCACCGCAGCCGAAGCAGTGGTAACGCCGATCCAGCTTCATGCTTGGGGTTTTATCGTTATGGAACGGGCAGCAAGCCATCCCGTTCCGACCTACATGGATTCCATAATGCTCCGCAGCCTGTCTTGTTGTAATGGACTGCTTCACAGCTTCAAATACATTCAAATCTATCCCTCCTTGAAAATAAGAAAAGCACCTGACATTCTCTGATTGAAAATGGCAGGTGCCTGTTAAAGTTCCATATCCTGTTGTCTGTGTTTCGTCTGTGCCGGGGCGGTTCTTTGTGCTTTTTTCTCGTCAGCCTTATCCTGCAAGACTTCTTTGATGGGCTGCTTCTTGGGCGGCTCTTTGCTTTCCTCTGTGCCGGGTGTGGCTTTCCGTACCCAGTAGCGGATGTCCCGCAACTTCTTCAAATCCCCCTGTACCTCGGTCAGCGGTACTTTCAGTTCTGCGATTTCGCTGAGAAGCGTTTCCTGCTCCTCTTGCAGCTCCTTTTGGGTACTGTCCTTATCGTCCGGGTGCTTGGCAAGGTAGTCAGCGGCTTTCTCATACCGGGCAACCTCCGGGTGTTCCTGTTTGAATTTCTCCTTTGTTTTCTTGAAAAATATCTTCTGGTACTTCTCATAGACAGCCTTACATTCCTTGCAGTCTGTCCGGCTGGCAAGAATCCCGTCAATCGCTTTGCTGCGGGCTTCCTTTGGCTTCATCTGATTGCGGTAATCTGCGGCTGATTTCCCGGAAGATTCCAGAAACGCTTCTAAGTCCTCCACAGTGGAAAGCCCCTTTTGCCGGAGATAGGACAGGGCTTCGCTGACTGCCTTTAAGTCCTGTGAAGTCCCCCGGTTCTGTCCAGCCCTCGTCCAGTCCTTCCGTTCTTCCTTTCGTATCTCCATATATTTCATCAGCAGATTGGGAAGAAGTGTCGCTTCCTCCGCCGCTTTTTGTGCAAGCAACTCCTTCCGTTTTTCTCCCAGCTCGGCAATCCAGCCTTTGAGGTTGTGGATAAGCTGCCGGATGGACTTCATCAGGCGGTTGGCGGCTCTGATTTCCCGGTTCAGGTTTCCGATATTCGTCTGGATGCCACGCTTTTCCATCTGCCGGACAGCCGCTCCCTCATGGACAGTGGGGACTATATCAAACCCCTGTCTGGCATAGGAACGCAAGTCCACACGCTCCGGGCGGTCATTGGCTTCCAGATAGCGGTTCTGGATGACCTCCCATTCATGCCGCCAGATTTCACAATATTTCTGGTCGTTCCAGTCCACCGTATCCTCCTTGTGGCTTTTCCACCTGCCAGATGGCAGCTTTATCCGTTCCCCATTCTCGTCAAGGTCATAAACCTTGCGGCTCTTGGGAAGCCATTTCCCATGTTCGTCCATTGCCCTCATAGTGAGCAGGACATGGGCGTGGGGATTGTGTCCCGGCGGATGGGGGTCATGGATGGCAAAGTCAGCAATCATGCCTTTGGAAACAAACTGCTGTTCACAAAACTCCCGGACAAGGACAGCATACTGGTCGGGCGGTATCTCTCTGGGGATGGTAAGCACCCACCGCCTTGCAAGCTGGGAGTTCCATTGTTTTTCCACCGCTTCGGCGGCGTTCCACAAAGTATTGCGGTCTGCATATTCCTGTGGGGCATTTGCCGGGAGCAGGATTTCATTGTGGACGATACCACGCTTTTCCGGGTAGTGCTTCACTTGCTGGTCATATTCACAGAACAGCTTTTCGCCGCTCTGGTAAGCAGCGGCGGCAACCGCAGACTGCCGTTGGCTGCGCTGAACAATCGTGATTTCGTTATGTGGACAGGGCATTTCGTGTCCCTCCTTTCTGTGATTGGTGGATGAGGTGGCGTTTTAGCACCTCATTTTGGGCAGAAAAAAAGCAGGCAACCTTTTTCAGATTTCCTGCTTGGTGTGCCGCTGTGTGGGCGGCGGGTATTTAGTTGTAAAAGTTCAGGACAAGTTGACCCGATGTGTGGGTGGCAAACTGGAAGCTGTCAGAAAGACAATTCCATTTTAATTTCATCTAAAGGAGTACCATCCGTATTCCATGTAGTATTTTCTACCGACTCAGTTGCCTTAAAGCCTAACTTTTCGTAGTGCCGAATGGCGTCAGTAAGCGGACTGGCTGTCCAGAGAATGATTTTCTGGTACCCGGAATCCTTGGCTTTTTGCATAAAAGTGGCAATCAATGCCGAACCGATACCATAGCGTCGGTAATCCTTCTCAACAGCGAAAAGCCGTAGCTGCCCAATGGAAGGATCATCCGTTTGGCAAAGCATGACGCATCCGGCTAAAACACCATCGCAATCGGCAACAAACAATTCCTCTCGCTCATTCTTCTTGCCTTTTGCAAAATCTATTGCAATCTTCATGGCGTAATCGGTGAAGCTCGGTCCCCATAAGTATTCAGTTGAATAGAGGGATTTTTGAAGGTTCGCAACATATTGTTCTTCACCTTGCCTATATGGTCTGATTGTAAAATTCATTATAGTATCCTCCTGTAAATACCGATTTGTTGTCATCTTCATTATACTTCATTGGCTATCGAAAAGATAGCATATTTTATGAAACTTGTCGGCTGGGAACAGCTTACAGCGCAAGGTGTCCCCAGATGGCAAGTCCACAAAAGGGTAGCTGGCGGCAGCCAGCGCAGGGGAAGCGTAGCGTCCCCTGTTTGATTTGGAGCAGACCATGACTGCGGAAAATCACAGCCCTCCGGCGAGGAGCCTTCGGAGAACGCAATGCACCAACCTCTGGGTGGTGTATAATTGCGCCCTTAGTAAACTAAGGGGTTTCCGGCTTCTCCCGTT
>NZ_QUJK01000035.1:0-242 GCF_003480905.1 Blautia sp. AM28-27 | reverse complement strand
CTGTGAAAAATGAGTTTCAACAACAGCATGACATCATCATCTGTCAGGCGTTCCGGCTCTTGCAGAAAACTTTCCAGCATACCGCCACGGGTACAGAGCCGGTGCGTCCGTTCCTTTCGGGTAAGCTGCTTCAACTGGTGCTGCAATGCCTTTTCATCATTGATGGCTTTCCGCAGTTTCTTTTCGCTTTTCTCCAGCTCCCGGTTTAGCTTTTCCAGCTTTGAGGTATCAGGCAAGGGCAG
>NZ_QUJK01000034.1:0-3530 GCF_003480905.1 Blautia sp. AM28-27 | reverse complement strand
TTTCAAAAAGTATTTTGGGAATAAACGCCCTACACCAGAAGAATATATTTATATCATTACGAAAAAGACAAAGGCAAAATTATAATAAAAGGGTCGTGGAAATGCTTCACAAAATTGTGATCTGCATTATCACGGCTCTTTTACTCTCTGTTTACTTTCAAAACTGTAAGTGTAATTGAATACTGCCCTTGCTATAATTTAATTGTATTCCAAAACAAATAAATGTGGCAGGAAGAAAGGAGCGATTTTTAATGGAACACATTTTAAATTTAGAGCAAGTAAAAAAATACTACGGGGGTAACTCTGGAAATATCACAAAGGCAGTAGACGGTATTTCTATGTATGTAGATAAGGGCGAATTTGTCGCAATCATGGGAGCTAGTGGTTCTGGAAAGACTACCCTATTAAACTGTATCTCTACGATTGATACTGTAACCAGCGGACACATTACAGTCAATAATCAAGATATTACCAAAATCAAGGATAAAGATTTTGCTGATTTCAGACGTGAAAATTTAGGGTTCATTTTTCAAGATTTCAACCTTTTAGATACTTTAACGATTGGAGAAAACATTTCTTTATCATTGGTTATCAACAAACAGAACCCTACTGATATTGAGAAAAGAGTTCATGCTATCGCCGATAAATTGGGTATTCGTGATATTTTATCGAAATTTCCTTATGAAGTTTCTGGCGGACAAAAACAGCGTTGTGCTTGTGCTAGAGCCTTAATCAATGAACCGAAACTGATTTTAGCTGATGAACCGACGGGAGCTTTGGACTCAAAAGCTTCCAGATTATTACTGGAAACAATGTCTGAAATCAACAAGAAAATGCAGGCTACTATTTTAATGGTAACACATGACCCGTTTAGTGCGTCTTTCTGTGAACGTATTTTGTTCTTGAAAGACGGTAAAATATTCAATGAAATTTTCAGAGGGGAAAAAAGCAGAAAAGATTTCTTCAATGAAATACTGGATATATTAACCTTGCTCGGAGGTGAAGTGGGAAATGTTAGGTAAGTTAGCGTATAGAAATACAAAAAGAAATATTAAAGATTATTTGATTTATCTGATAACCGTTACTGCATCCTTTTCTCTTATATTTGCTTTTAATTTGGTGGCAAATTCTGATGAAATTGTAAAGTTATGTTCCAGTATGGATGCATTTAAGAATTCATTGTTCGCTGTAAATATTCTTATTATTTTTGTGATATGCTTTTTGATCAACTATACAACGAAATTTATGTTTGAAAAAAGAAGTAAAGAATTAGGAACATATATGCTTCTTGGCATTAAGAAAAAAGAAATTGCCCACTTAGTTGTAATTGAAAATATACTGTTGGGAATTTTAGCATTTGTATTAGCTATTCCTATTGGCTTTTTATTCAGCCAGTTTGTGTCGTTAGTAATTGTAAACTTACTGGGTATTCCAAAAACTCTCTTTATTTCTTTGAATTTCGTTTCTATTGGACTATTGATAATTTATTTTTTAACTATTTATGTTTTGGTTTTGCTTAATCTATTAAGAAGAATAAGTAAAATGACGATACGTGATTTTCTTTATTTTGACAAACAAAATGAAAAGAAAATGTTCCGTGACAGTAAAAAAAGAAATGTCATTTTTGTTTTAAGTATTATTCTTGGTGCGATTTCTCTTTTTCTCTGGAATTCACGTTGTACTATGGATAATTTTAATAAGCAAGAAACACTTACTTATTTGATGGTAAGCGTAATCATGTTGATTATCAGCATTTATGGTATATCTACAACTTGTGCAGATATGTTCTTGACTGTTATCTTAAAATTTTGTATAATAGGAATTGAAGTTAAATTAGATGCTAAAAATTTGTAATTAAGAAGGAGGGATTCGTCATGTTGGTATTCCAAATGCGTAATGTAGATAAAACATCTACTGTTTTGAAACAGACTAAAAACAGTGATTACGCAGATAAATAAATACGTTAGATTAATTCCTACCAGTGACTAATCTTATGACTTTTTAAACAGATAACTAAAATTACAAACAAATCGTTTAACTTCTGTATTTATTTACAGATGTAATCACTTCAGGAGTGATTACATGAACAAAAATATAAAATATTCTCAAAACTTTTTAACGAGTGAAAAAGTACTCAACCAAATAATAAAACAATTGAATTTAAAAGAAACCGATACCGTTTACGAAATTGGAACAGGTAAAGGGCATTTAACGACGAAACTGGCTAAAATAAGTAAACAGGTAACGTCTATTGAATTAGACAGTCATCTATTCAACTTATCGTCAGAAAAATTAAAACTGAATACTCGTGTCACTTTAATTCACCAAGATATTCTACAGTTTCAATTCCCTAACAAACAGAGGTATAAAATTGTTGGGAATATTCCTTACCATTTAAGCACACAAATTATTAAAAAAGTGGTTTTTGAAAGCCGTGCGTCTGACATCTATCTGATTGTTGAAGAAGGATTCTACAAGCGTACCTTGGATATTCACCGAACACTAGGGTTGCTCTTGCACACTCAAGTCTCGATTCAGCAATTGCTTAAGCTGCCAGCGGAATGCTTTCATCCTAAACCAAAAGTAAACAGTGTCTTAATAAAACTTACCCGCCATACCACAGATGTTCCAGATAAATATTGGAAGCTATATACGTACTTTGTTTCAAAATGGGTCAATCGAGAATATCGTCAACTGTTTACTAAAAATCAGTTTCATCAAGCAATGGAACACGCCAAAGTAAACAATTTAAGTACCATTACTTATGAGCAAGTATTGTCTATTTTTAATAGTTATCTATTATTTAACGGGAGGAAATAATTCTATGAGTCGCTTTTTTAAATTTGGAAAGTTACACGTTACTAAAGGGAATGGAGATAAATTATTAGATATACTACTGACAGCTTCCAAGAAGCTAAAGAGGTCCCTAGCGCCTACGGGGAATTTGTATCGATAAGGGGTACAAATTCCCACTAAGCGCTCGGGACCCCTTGTAGGAAAATGTCCTAAGTGTGGCAACAATATTGTATTAAAAAAATCGTTTTATGGTTGTTCAAATTATCCTGAATGTAAGTTTACTTTAGCTGAACATTTTAGAAAGAAAAAACTAACCAAAACGAATGTAAAAGAATTACTGGAGGGAAAAGAAACCCTGGTAAAAGGAATCAAAAACAAAGAGAAAAAGCCCTACAATGCCGTTGTAAAAATTGGGGAAAAGGGATATATTGATTTTATCTCTTTTTCAAAATAAACATAAAAGCCCTTTAAAGAGGGCTTTTATATATTAATCACAAATCACTTATCACAAATCACAAGTGATTAATCACAAATCACTTGTGATTTGTGATTCTTAATGATACAATATTACTATGTTTTAGCTTTAAAGGCTCGTACAGACTATATGTTTTGTGCGGGCTTTTTTCATACCCGAAAAAATTTAAAAAATTTTTCAAAAGAGGTCATT
Organism: Blautia sp. AM28-27; assembly: GCF_003480905.1. NCBI lineage: Bacteria > Bacillati > Bacillota > Clostridia > Lachnospirales > Lachnospiraceae > Blautia > Blautia sp. AM28-27. The sequence goes on along the minus strand of NZ_QUJK01000034.1, from coordinate 67 downwards.
AAATCACACCTAGCGTAAGCGCAAAATATTGCTACGTTACTCATGAATTACGCTTGCACCAAAATGA
>NZ_QUJK01000033.1:0-4128 GCF_003480905.1 Blautia sp. AM28-27 | reverse complement strand
ACGGAATTGATTATATCCTTGTCGGAGATTACTACATCCCGGACTTGAAACTGTCGGAAGAACGCCGCCCCATCGGAAAGTACGGACGGATGCACCGGGAATATTTAAGGGAAGTCCACCCAGCCAGATTGAACACATTGACACTGACAGGGGAGTTATGGACATACCTTGCAGACCTGAACGAACAGGCACAGGAACGGTTAGACACTATCGTGGAGCAAATGAAAGCTGCCGAGGGCGTGACCGAGGAATTAAAGCGCACTTCTCAAATGGAATGGGTGCAGCGGTGCAATAATATCCACAATCGGGCAGAAGAAATTGTTTTGCATGAGATAATTTATTCATAATAGTATGGTGTCAGGATTATGACAAATCAGAGGTTAAAAGGTGCGTTATGTTAAAAAGCATAGGGTTATATTTTAGAAAAATAGATTTTCTGAATTTTGCAGTTGGAGCTATAATGCCAATCATTGTATTGTTTATAGTTTATTCATCAGTCAAATCAAATATAATTCTTCAAGATACTGATTTTTTATCACTGTTGATGAATCATAAAGGGAAATTCATATTTTACTTTTTCGTGTCCTTTATTGAAGAAGTTATTTTTAGAGGAATTATTTTTGGGCTGTTGCTGCAAAAATGTAAAAATAAGTATTTGAGTTGCGTAATAGCTGCACTTATTTTTACACTACCACATATTTTTAATACTGATAATATTTCTGTTCTGGTAATGTTTATTTTTCCTTTTCTATATGGAATATTTGCCAATGAAATGTTTTACACTACAAAGAGTATTTGGATGCCCACAGGATTTCATTGGTTATGGAATTATACAATAACAAGTTTGTTTCTTGTTACAGGAACACAAAGTTTCATATATGTACATATCATAGCAGCAATGATTATAATGATACCGTTGTTTTACATTGTTATTGGGAAAACACGCCTAAGTGGCGATTGATAGCTTACAGTTTATCGCTTTATACAACTCCCTTTTCGGAATTGTGTACCCACTGAAAACGAGCCTATAAACATGCATTCAAAATGCATACAAACACGTTCTGGCTATTTCCCACACATTGAAATATACACTTAGATAACGTATAATACGAAATATATTTTGGGGAGGATTATGACCATGAAAAAGAAATTATGCAGTATGGTTTGTCTTTGCTACTTTGTTTCAATTATGTTATGTGCATGTGGAAGAAAAGAACAGGGGAATCCTATTAGATTGCCAGCCAGAGAGGATATTGTATCGATTGGTGTCTCTGACGGTGACAAATATGCTATATCACCTAACACAGAAGGTGAAGCTACGGAGTTTATTGATGAATTTTTATCTATGCTAATGGATATGGAAACAACCAGTCAGCAATCAATCAATGATGCACCGGTCAACAAAGATTCTATTACGATCAATATAAATTGTGATGGGGCGGCAGGAACTACTCTTTTTTACTATGTAGATAAAGGAATCGAATATGTAGAACAGCCATATCAAGGAATTTATAAACCAACGCCTGCTTTAGGTAATTGTATAACTGAAATGCTTGCTTCGGCAGATAATAGACCGCTAATGGTAACATTTCAGGCATCGGTAATTGAAACGAATCATGATTCAATAATAGTAAAACCGGTAGATGGTTCTTTGGAACTTGATTCAGCAGATAAGTTTTATATATCAAACGAAGAGAACCTTGAATTGCAAATTGGAGATTTCGTAGAAATTAGCTATAACGGAGAAATAATGGAATCATATCCTGCACAATTAGGAGAGGTTTATAAAATTACCGTGATAGAACAGACAGAAGCAAATGCCATGTGGGATAGAATACCTATGGTAAGAATAGATGGTAAATTATACTACGATACAGGGAGAGAAAGCATCATGGATGCACGTTGTGGCACTATGGATGGAGAAATAACATCAACTGTCGATGGAACTGAAATACCAACAGAAGATAATCAGTCTAATTTTGGAAGTGGATTTGGTTATCAGTATGGAGCAGACGATACAATAGAAATTTATATGAATGAAAAGTGGTTCGTCTTTGAATACAGAGAAGAATCTGAATGAGAGAATAAACGATAGATAAGTTAATTAAATTCAAAAGGCTGTCTCAATAAAGGGATAGCCTTTTTCAATTCTCAGCCTAAATTTTCTCAATATTCAGTAGGCAAAATCCAAGATACAGTTGCTCAAATTGCTCGAAAAATTAAAAAATGTATGAATATACACTAAAATTTGGGAAATGAACAGCGGGAACACTTTTCCGAAAAGGGAGTTATACAATATCAACTGAATAACCACAGCACAAACCGCTGCTACATGGAAGCCAACAAACCATGCAACAGCGGTTTTTCTTTACCGTTTTTTCCTTTGGCTGATAGGCGTTCCCATTTTCTTTGATTTTTTGAGAATCCGAATCAGCCAGCGAAATTCTTCGTCTGACAGATTTTTATAGTTGATACCGAGCTGTTTACAGTAAAGGACAACCAGCTTTTCATCCCGGCTGCCCTTGAAATTTTCGACCGCTTCCAGATTTTCTTTCAGTTCATTGGCAACAGTGGTCTGGGGTGCACTCTCACTGTCCTTTTTATGGGCTTCTCGAATATCCCGGATAATGAGGTTGAGGTCATCCCGTACCATCTGACTGAAATATTCATCATCACTGATATGGGCGGCTTGTAGCACTTTCAAATGGGGGTCGTCTTCGCCAGGGCGATACCGTTCAATGATTTCATGTCGGACAGTATCAACAAGGGCATTGAGGTTTTGAATCTGCATGGTGGCAATCCCGTCCACATAAATCTCAATGTCCGCAAGAAACTTGATAAAATCTTTATGTGTGGCAAGCTCACAGAGCAGACGGTTGTTAATCCGACCGCTTTTCAGGAGAGCAACCATCTCATCATTCAAATGCAACTCCGTCAATGGCGTGTTGATCTGCTCCCTGTTCTCTGTCCGGCACAGCAGATAATCAACGGAAACCCCATAGAAGTCTGCCAGTGTGATAAGGTTGCCATGATTGATTTCTTTATAATCCTCTTTCTCATAACTTCCAAGAGCTGATTTGGAAATACCCGTCAACTCTGACAACTCTTCCAGATTTAAGCCTTTGTCCTTGCGGAGTTCCCAAAGGCGTTCCTGTATGCTTGTCGCTCCTTTCATGGGCGCACGCTCCTTTCCGGTGGTTTGATTGCTGCCGCTTATCTGGATTATATCACACTTTCCGCAATCGTGGAAATTTCTGATTTTTACCCCTAATTCCTACTTTGTGGACATACGGCACAGGGCACAAAAATGTTCTATGATACGGGTAGTTCATCGATGGATTATTCCAATCGAATGACCAGCCTGTGTGGGATATGCTTCCCCGGCGATGTAGTGCCATGACTTTTGGCAGGGATATGGAGGAACCCTGACCAAAACGAGCGTACCAAAGGGAGCGATACGCCGCTGTGAGATTCAGGGGAGGAACGACACCGGGGAGAACTGGCGAACTGACACCGAAATGATACCGAAACACGACAATCTGATAGGGGGATAGTCTACCCTATCGCTGATACTTCGGGAGATTTTAGGCGGCTCTATGGCTGTAATTTTGCCGAAAATCGCCCCGAAACCATACACGAAAACGGGAGGAAGCGCAATATGCCGAGAATGAGCAAAAAGAGGAAGCATGAGCTTTCTTTTTACCTCAATGACCGGGGGCGTGTCACTTACAACGAATTATGCCGGAGATGCCAGCATGGGTGCAAGCAGAGCTTCCGGGCGGTTGTGATTGACTGCCCCCGTTATTTATCCAAACGAGCCAAGAAAAAGGAGGAACACACCGAATGAATTTTGAATTTATGACGATAGACACACCATTGCCGCCATGTATGCCATTTCCCATAGCGTTGACAGGATTTCCAGTCAGCAGCACCGCAAAGGTCATGTACTGCCGGATGCTGGACGCTATGCTATCCAAAGGGCAGGAGGACGAGAACGGAATCCTGTTTGTCTGCTTCCCTGTCACAGCCCTTGCCGTAGTCCTGTCCCGCAGTCCCATGACGGTCAAGCGTTCTCTGAATGAACTGGAAACCGCCGGACTTATCATGCGGGTGCGTCAGGGCGTTGGA
>NZ_QUJK01000032.1:0-4410 GCF_003480905.1 Blautia sp. AM28-27 | reverse complement strand
TACAGAGGGTGTCTTTCTTTTGTGCAATATTTTGGATTTGCTCATTTATAGTTAGGTAGTATGGCTTCACAAGCAGATGTTAATGAGTTGCTGAAAGAATTTGACCTTTATCAATTCAGGGAAAAACATCCGCAGACTTTATCAGGTGGACAAAAGCAAAGACTGGCAGTTGTTACTGCCCTTTTATCCAATAAGAGGGTTCTGATTTTTGATGAACCTACAAGTGGATTAGATTATGACAATATGCTTCGAGTCAGTAAAACGCTTAAAGCGCTGGCGGAAAAGGACTATTTTGTTTTAGTTATTACCCATGATTTTGAATTGATTGAATCAGCTTGCGACCGTTGTCTTAGACTGGAAAATAACCAAATTTATGATTTATAACTGCACTATTTATAGCAGACAGGAGGTGAGAGTAACTGATACTTCATTCGTCCGGGGAGGATTACCTGGAAGCCATACTTGTTCTCCAAAAGAAATTCGGTATGGTACGCTCCGTAGATGTGGCCCGACACATGGAGGTGTCAAAGCCCAGCGTGTGCCATGCGGTGGCTACCTTGCGGGACGGCGGCTTTCTTACAATGGACGAAGATCACTTTCTCCATCTGACCGATGTAGGCCGCGAGGTTGCCGAAAAAATTTACGAGCGCCATTGCTTTTTTACCGAACAGCTTATCGCAGCAGGCGTTGACCCTAGGATTGCGGAGGCCGATGCCTGCCGGATTGAACACATCATTAGCGATGAGAGCTTTTCACGACTGAAAGAGGCAGCCGTACAAGAATAAGATTAAATCGAATATTTCAAATTATCCTGCCCCGCCTGACGGGGAAAGAAAAAAACCGTTGCTGGGGCAGGCAGTTTCGTGCGCTCATTTTGCATTTATACCCATCGGCGGTTTTGAGAAATCAAGGCCGCCGTTCTTTTATGCCCTCATAAGAAACGACGCCCTGACGCTGGCGAGATCGGCGGCTTACGGAGGGAGCCGCCATGAAGCAAAGAGCGTTTCGACAAATTAGGACAGAAATCTACCTGTCAAAAAAAGTCCGGCCACCACCGGAACCAGTTTTGCTTATTGCTATGAATTATATAATCATGTAAATAGCTTAAATAATTCATTTGCGCCTTTCTGCGTTTTGCAGACGGGCGCCTTTTTTTGTTTATGTGAGCCTCCGTTATACAGCGGAGCCTTTCATAAAAATTTTCTTCCTCTCGCGGTTGCCAAAATTGCCATCCCTGGATTACTGAGGCGAAAGGGAGGAAATCACCACCCCCGCACCTGCGGGCTGCGAAGGGAGGTGAGAAAATGAAAGACTCCTATGAGCAGCGTATTCAGAATCAGTTTGGCGCTTTCTGTGTCAAGGTTTTGAAGAATGAGGCCCGGCATATCCAGCGTGAATATGCCCGCCTCCGGGACCAGGAAAAATCCCTGGGCGAGCTGACCGCCTCCGAGCTGGAACAGACCGCCGTATGGGACAAGCACTTTATGGACGAATATGTCTTTGACGTGCAGGGGCTCCCGGTTGTTGTGAACGGCAACATTCTGGCCGACGCCTTAGCGCAGCTGCCGGAAGGCAAGCGGGATGTGATCCTGCTGTCCTACTTCCTGGGAATGACGGACCGTGAGATCAGCGAAAAGCTGAACATCGTCCATCAGACCGTATCGAAGCGGCGGCGCGCTACACTGAAAGAATTGCGCGAGTATCTGGTGAAGGAGGGATTTGAATGGCCGGACGAGTGAAGCCAATCCCGGTTCCTGTGATCCTGGCGGCTGTGAATGGCGATGAGGACGCCCTTGCCGCCGTAGTCGCCCACTATCAGAGTTACATCCGGGCGCTTGCAACCAGGCCGCTGAAAGACGATTACGGTAATACATATCTGTGCGTCGATGAAGATATGCGGCTCAGGCTTGAAGCAAAGCTGATCCATAGCATTGTAACAGGCTTCAAGGTATTGCCGGTCTAAAACCTTTGGGACAGACTTATTCTCCCTTTCACTGTCCCGATGGTCCGGCATGAAGCCTGACGGACCTTGACAAAGAAAGCCCGGCGGGAGGCCGCCGGTGCAGTATAAGGCAGACGGATACGTTCTGTCCTGTATCGAGCCATGCGTCCGGTGCGCCATGACCTCCCCCTGGGAGCGAGCGATAAACACTGGCCGCAAAGCAGGCGTGGCGTCCTGCGGGCGATGACATACAGGGCAGGTTAAAGATACTCGCGCGTTGAACGCCCACAAAGCATTGCGCGCCGCACCCACAAGCATGGGCCGGGGTGAGACTCCCGTGGAGCTGTGCCAGCAGCCGTCCGTTTTTTGCCTCTTTTATAACTTAACGAATGGTTTTGTATATGAAAGGGTGAAATTATGCAGAACGAGAAATCAACCGCGCCATCAATGGTGCGTGAATATAAAATCGGGAATACAACTTATGTTGTAAAATCCCATTCCAGACCCGACGCCACGGAGGACGCAGTTTCCAAAGTGAGACGTCTGATCCGAAACGACCTCCGAAAAAAGCCTGTAAATTCCTGAAAGACAGCAGACAGTTCCCAGGCAGCGCGGTATAATAGAATTGGGAAAACGCATTGCCTGTTTGACTGTCGGATAAGGAGGTTGCAATGTTACAGTCAAACACCCGCCCTGCCGCAAACAGTTTTCCTTTTGCAGTTTTGAACCAGGAAGAAATAACCGCTCTGTACTGCAGGTTATCCCAGGATGATAAACAGGAGGGCGATAGCAACAGTATTATCAATCAGAAAAAAATCCTCAAAAAGTATGCGCTGGACAGAGGATACACGAATATCCAGTTCTATATTGATGATGGCGTCTCAGGGACGACGTTTAACCGGGCCGGTTTCCAGAGCATGATCGCTGATGTGGAGGCCGGGAAGGTCAAGCGGGTCATTGTAAAAGATATGTCCCGTCTGGGCCGTGATTACCTGCAGGTTGGGATGTACACGGAAATTTTCTTTCCGGAGCATGATGTTCATTTTATCGCAGTCAATGATGGAGTGGACAGCAACCAGGAGGATAATGAGTTTACTCCCTTCCGCAATATCATCAATGAGTGGTACGCAAAGGACACAAGCAAGAAAATCCGCGCCGTGAAGCGGTCAAAGGGAATGGCTGGCGAGCATATCGGTTCCCATCCTCCCTACGGCTATATGAAAAATCCTGAAAACAAGAAGGAATGGATCATAGACGAAGAAGCCGCCGAGGTCGTGCGGGAAATCTTCCGGCTCTGTGTCGGGGGCTACGGTCCTACAAGGATTGCTCATATCCTGACAGAGAGGAAAATCCTCTGCCCTACGTATTACGCATTGGAGAAAGGCGGAAAGCCACGGACTGCGCTTCCTGCTGACAAATACACCTGGAATGGGCCGGTGGTCGCAAAGATACTGGACCGGATGGATTATCTGGGGCATACAGTGAATTTCAAGACCCATGTAAAATCCTATAAAGTCCACAAGACCATCTATAACAGCCCTGACCAGTGGAAAGTCTTTGAAGGCACCCATGAGGCGATTATAGACAAAGAAACTTTTGAGATCGTCCAGAAAATCCGGGCAGGAAAACGGCGTCCTACCAGGATGGGGGAAATGCCGATGTTCTCTGGTTTGCTCTATTGTGCGGACTGTGGACGTAAGCTGTCCTTCCACCGCAAGGCTGACGAACCTGCCGAAAAGCACCATTATCTCTGCGAGAATTACCGTAGCAATACGGCCAACTGTACTATGCACTACATCCGAAATGTAGTTGTGGAGCGGATCGTCCTTGAAAATCTGAAAGAGGTGATCCAGTATGTTTCCAACTATGAGGATGAATTTGTGCAGATGATAATGGATTCCGATATGCGGCAGAGAAACCGTGAGTTGGCGCAGAAGAAAAAGCGTCTGGCGGAGATACAAAAACGGATCGGGGAATTGGATACCATTTTCCAGCGTATCTATGAGGACAATATCATTGGCAAACTTTCTGACGAGCGTTTTATGAAAATGTCGAAGGGTTACGAGGATGAACAGCATACCTTGCAGACCGAGGCGAATGAAATCCAGAGCGAGCTCCAACAGGAAGAAAAGAAAAGCGTGGATGTAAAACGCTTCCTTGCCATTGTGAAGAAGTACACGGACCTGACCGAACTGACGCCTGAAATTCTCAGGGAGTTTATTGACAAGATTATTGTTCATGCTCCCGATAAGAGCAGCGGCAGACGGTTACAGGAAATCGAGATCATCTATAACCATATCGGAGAATTTGACCGTTCAAAGGTCACTCTTTGGAAAGGAAATGCGGTATAGCACCCACAATGCCATACCGCAATATCCTAATTCTAAAAAACATCCTTATGAAACCCTTGAAAAATCACAATGTCATTAACTTAAAAGCAGAAGATATTTATTCCGAAATGGATTAGA
>NZ_QUJK01000031.1:0-8318 GCF_003480905.1 Blautia sp. AM28-27 | reverse complement strand
GGGGAGAACCCCAACTATGAGTATGAGCGGCAAATACAGTCATTGGAGCAGCTACAATTCCAGCTACTACTGAAAGTGCTAAAATAGATTTTCTTAAATTCATAAGTTCCTCCCTTTCCTTAAAAATACATAGCTCTTTGTTACATTGTCATTTTAACATAATAATTGGTAAAATGCAATAATTTATTTTCTATTTACGAGAAAATACTGTGCATATTATCTTATTTAGGAATAGTTAAGGCGGCTACCTAAATCTTTTTATTACTTTACCGCACATGAGCATTCGCGCCGGGGTTGTCGTTGCCGTAGCCCTCCATGAGATTGACAACGCCCCAAATGCCAAGACCAGCCCCAAGAGCGATAACAAGTGTTTTCAAAACGCCTACTGCGGAAGTAAAAAATGCCATGATAAAATCCTTTCTGCCGCGTGTGCGGCTGTCCGTCAAGCGGACAAAAGGCGGTCAGCGATCAGTCGCCGCCGCATAAAAAAACCGCCCTGTATAAAAGGCGGTGTCCCCACGCTGCGTAAGTTCTGCGGCGCGGCGGTATTCAGTTGTAAGGGTTTGGGCGGTACGTCCCCCGGTAGGGGCGCGTATCATGTAGCCCGTGTTTACGTTCTTCATTTCCGATCAGCTCCTTAAAAAATCTTTTTATGAATGACAGGCAGGAAAGGGTCTGTTTCCGTAGCCGTCGGCGGTGTGGGAATGTGGGTAACTGGCTGCTCTTTTGGGATTGTGGGTAACTCTGTTTGCAGGACGTGGGAAAGCCGCACTTTGGCTTTTCCATGTGCTGTGAATGGAGTTATCCATGATCCCATAGCCTGTTATCCACATTTCCATGCCGTAAATCTTTTAAGCCCTGTCACTGTTTCGGGACAAGCCCCATGCGGCGGGCTAATTCCTCCGCGTAAAGCTCCACATAGCGGCGTTCCATTTCTTCCCGCCACTCCCGTATTCCCGCGTCAATGGTGTTTGCCATATCCAGCAGCCACTTCATTTCAAGCTGCTTTAGTTGCTCCCGCTGCTTCTGCTGTTTCTTTCTGATACGCTTATTCATGGTCTGCGTCCTCCTGTAAATGCGCCCGGTTCTTTTCGTAAAGCCGTTCACAATCTTTGATAAATTTCCGCAGGGCAGCTTGCCGCCGCTGTTCTTCCCGGATTTTTGGGTTGACAAGCACCGTAAACCGCCGCTTATCATTTCCGGGGCTTTTATTCACTGTCTGCGTCCTCCTGTAAATCTGCCCCGTCGATCTCGTAAACGTCAAATTCCTCGTCCGGCTTCACTATGGCGGGGCGGCGTTTGATGTGCTTCTCCATGTCAAAGGCGTTCTTCGGGTCTGCGTCGGAGAGGTACTTGTATTTCGGGTGTCGCGTTATATCAAACTTATCTGAAAAGAACGGGCGCACACCGCGCACCTGTAAAATGCACTTGCCGCCGTCCATAACGGCGATCTCGTCCTGCGTCATAAGTTCCTTTCCCAGCTTTTGGTAGTTCATGCCGTGGGAAAGCTCCCGCCCCCGCGTTTCGGACGTGTTGAAGCTGTCTATGGTTTCCTTGCCTAAAATTTCCGATATTTCTTTGAGGGTGCTTTTTTCCTTGCCGCCCAAGAAAAGGGTGGTGTCGCAATTCCCTACAATCGTGTCAGCGTTGTCTTTGTAGATTGCCTTTAGCTGGCTTTGTGACTGCAAGATAATTGACGCGGAGATTTCCCGGCTTCTTATGGTAGCAATGAGCTTTTCAAACTTCGGTATCTGCCCGATATTCGCAAATTCATCAAGTAAGCACCTTACATGGACGGGAAGCCGCCCGCCGTATTCATCATCAGCCTTGTCACACAAGAGGTTGAATAGCTGGGTGTAGAGTATGCTCACGACAAAGTTAAAAGTGTCGTCGGTGTCGCTGATAATGACGAAAAGGGCGGTCTTTCTGTCCCCCAGCGTGTCAAGCTCCATTTCGTCCGTTTCCATAAGCTCCCGCAGCTCCTTAATGTCAAAGGGGGCTAACCTTGCGCCGCAGGAAATGAGGATAGAGCTTCGCGTCTTGCCCGCCGACAGCAGGAATTTTTTGTACTGCCGGACAGCGAAATGCTCCGGGTCTTTTTCTTCCAGCCGTTCAAACATGAGGTCAACCGGGCTTTGAAATTCCGGGTCGTCCTCGCGGGCTTCGCTGGCGTTTATCATTTCAAGCAGCGTCGTGAAGTTCTTTTCTTCCTCCGGGGCTTCATAGTGGATATAGCCGATAAGGGCGCAGTAGAAAAGCCGTTCCGACTTCACCCAAAAATCCTCGCCGGATTTCTCCCCGTCGCCTTTGGTGTTGGCGATTATGGTATTTACCAGCTTCAAAATGTCTTTCTCGCTGCGGATATACGCAAAGGGGTTGTAACGCATGGACTTCTTGAAATTGATTGTGTTCAGCACTTTTATTCTGTACCCGCCACGCTGTAAGAGCTTCCCGCACTCGATTAAAACCGTGCCTTTCGGGTCTGTGACAACATAGCTGCTGTGCATTTGCATAAGCGACGGTTTGACGAAAAAGCGGGTCTTGCCGCTGCGGAACCGCCGATCACAAGGATATTTTTGTTTCTTGCATACTTCGGCTGCTTCGGGCGGCTGTTCATGGTAAGCCGTTCCGTCTGCGTAAGCGGGATATTGTTCTCAAATACCGGGTCTATGTACGGCTTTATGTCCTCGGCTGTCCCCCAGCGTGCGGAACCGTACTCAATGCCCTTGCGGTATTTTTTCGCGTTCTTGCCCTTTAGGTAAACGGCAAGCCGGATAATCACCGCCCCGGCAATACCGATCAGTAAATCGGCGGGGTGGAAGCTGGGGGCTGCGCTGGCAAAGGCGGCGGTGAAGCCCTCCCCCAAGTTCAAGATTTTTTGGCTTGCGTCCATGCCGGGGGAAAGCCGGACAGCCGCGCCTGCCTTGTCAAACAGGTACACAAAGAGCAGATACGGGAGATTGAGGATAAGCAGCTTCTTGATTTCCGGCTTCATAGCGATACCTCCCTGTCCTTGTGTTTGGTCTGCTGGCGGCTGGCGTTCAGCTCCTTTGCCTTTTCCCGGAAAGCGGCTAATGCCTTTCGGATTGAGGGCTTCTTATCCTGCGTCAGCTTCTTTGCGGAAAACTCCTTGAAAGCGGCGGTCAGTGCGTCCGCGTCCCTGCCCTTGAAGAATACAAGGTAGCGGGGCGGGGTTTCCGTCGCGTCCTTTTTCAGCGCAAAGTCGATACCGTACTTTTTGGCGATACTCTCAAACGCCTTGATATTGTCTTTTGTGATCTCTATGTTGGAAACGCCCGTGTTCTGCTTCATAAGCTGCTTTAGGGTCTGTTTCCCGTGGGGCTGTTTGCCGATCTGCTTCTTTGCCTGTGCAAGCGCGGCTTTCATTGCCTTTTGCAGCACTTCGGCGGTCAGCTTCCCGGTCTTGATATACAGGGCAACGGTTTTCTCGTTGATCTCGTCCTGCATGGGGTCTTTCCCTCCTTTCGGGGTGGTCTATGGGGCGGCGGTCAGATACGCACCCGCAGCCCGTTAAGATCGTCGGCTCTGATACCAACTAAGTACCATTCCTGTTTCATGTTCATTTCAATGCGGGTCGGCTTCCACTTGCCGCGGGTGAACACGTCGAAACAGTCCCCGCAATGCAGCCCGCCGTAATAGCTGGCAAGGTCAAAGCGAATGTCATAGCGGTCTGTGCGCTCGTCAAATACCAATGCTCCCGTCGTTTTCTGTGCCATAATAAAATCCTCCTTTTGTGGTTGTGGGTGGTTACAGGCTTTCGCCCGGTTTGAATGAATAGGGGTCGTGCGGCTCCTGTGGCGCAAGTGCGCCGCTTGCCATATCGTGAGCCACAAGGGACGTATAATAGTTGCCGATTGTGGACGGGGCATTGAAAAGCACCGCCCGTAGATACTGCTTGATGTTGCGGATTTTCGTTGTGTTCTCCCGCATACAGTCCAGCACAAAGCGGATATGTTCACTGTCCAGCTTCATAAACTTTGCTTTCACCAGCTCGGCGGGGTAGTCGTCCCCGGCAATACGGATCGTCTTTCTCCGGGTGCAGACAGTTTCAAGCATAATGTCAACAATTTCGTCCAGCCTGTCCCCGTCAAACTTCATATCCTGCATGAGAATGTCATAGGAGATATTGTCCTTGATGATCTCCCGGTAAATCTCATATGCGCTCTGTGTTTCCGTTTCCTTTCGCTTCCGTTCCGGCGGCGCAGCCGCTTCTCCGTCAGAGGGAGAGGGGGTAGGGGAAAGGATAGGAATGGAATGGGTACTTTGTAAATCTGTATTTATTTTTTCTTTTGTTGGTAAGTCAGTCTTTTGTATATCTTTATTTAATTGCATTGGATTTTCCAACGTAGGTTTTTCCAACATTGGTTTTTCCTGCGTTGGATTATCCAATGTTGGATTTTCCAATGTAGGTAAATCCGGCGTAGGTTCTGTATGCGGCTGCTCATAGATCACATAATCAGCTCCGCGCAAGCGTCCCTTTTCGTCGCGTTCCCGTGAACGGACGATATACCCGGCGCGTTCCAGTTCCTTTATTGCTTCCCGGATAGCGTCTATCTTTTCCCGGTTAATCTGTGACAGCCCTGCAAGGGTGTAGTCCCAATCTTCGGGAAGTGACAGCATTTGCGATAAAAGCCCCTTTGCCTTTAAGGTCAGCTCCTTGTTGCGTAAATGGTGGTTGCTCATAACGGTATAGCCCTTGTTGCGCTCCACTCGGAAAACTGCCATAGCTTCATCACTCCTTTGGTTGTGGATTTGTTACGCGATAGAACGCCGTTTTGCCGGGGTTAGGTATAAATCCCTGTCCCCGTTAAAAACGCGCCCGCAAAGCCGCATATAGCAAGGCTCTTTTCGCCCCTACTGCGTAACATGAGGGCATAAAAAAAGCGGCGTTCCTGTTCTCCCTGTTATGGGATAGAGAAACGCCGCATTTGCGTCGTATTCAGTTTTCATTTATTCTTTCTCAATGCTGTGTGCTGGTGTTTGGGCTTGCAGGGTTCCGGGTGGCATATCAAGGCTCTTTCCCTCAAAAGTAGTAAATTGGTAGTAAATTCAGCTTGAAATCCTGCTTGTATGCCCGTAAATCAAGGCTTTTTTGAGATAATCAACCATTTTATTATAATACTTTCGATAAAAACTCTTTGAGCCGGGGATGCTGCGGATTTGCGAAGAACTCCTGCGGCGTATTCTCCTCCTGAATATTTCCCTCGTTGATAAAGACCACGCGGGTTGCCACTTCTCTTGCAAAACCCATTTCATGCGTTACGACAACCATCGTCATGCCTGATTCAGCAAGTTCCTTCATAATTTCAAGAACCTCTCCTACCATCTCCGGATCGAGTGCAGAAGTCGGTTCGTCAAACAGCATGACATCCGGATTCATCGCAAGGGCGCGCGCGATGGCGATTCGCTGCTTCTGTCCGCCGGAAAGGCTTCCCGGATAGGCATCTGCTTTGTCCGGCAGTCCGACACGGGTCAGAAGCTCCATCGCTTTTTTCTCTGCTTCTTCCGGTGTCATTAGTTTTAATGTCACCGGAGCGAGCAAGATATTTTCCTTAACGGTTTTGTGCGGAAACAGATTGAACTGCTGGAATACCATTCCGATCTTCTGACGCACATGGTCAATGTCAGTTTCCGGCGCCGTGATGTCAACGCCCTCGAAGTAAATTTTTCCGCCGGTTGGAATTTCCAGACGGTTTAAGGAGCGCAGAAACGTCGATTTTCCGGAACCGGAAGGACCGATAACGGCGACAACTTCTCCCTGACGGATCTCTGTGCTGATTCCGTCTAAAACTTTATTATCCTCGAAGCTCTTCTGCAGATTTTCAACTTTAATTAATACTTTTTCGTTAGTGGTCACTCTTACGCAGTCTCCTTTCCAGTTTGCCCATGAAATAGGTCAGAATCATAACAAGAATCAGATAAAAGATCGCTGCGGAGAGAAGCGGAACCAGCGCATCGTACGTACGGCTCTGTACCAGAGTTGCTGCTTTTGTAATATCGATGGTTCCAATATAGCCGATGATGGCGGTCTCTTTCAACAGCACGATCATCTCGTTGATCAGCGCCGGAAGAACATTTTTAAACGCCTGCGGAATGATAATCAGACGCATGGTCTGTGCCGAATTTAAACCAAGGCTTCGTCCCGCTTCCGTCTGTCCTTTATCCACAGACATGATTCCGGAACGGAAGATCTCGGCAACGTACGCACCGGAGTTAATACCGAATGCAATTCCGCCGATCACGATATTGTTCAGGTTTACGGTTGCAAAAATAACGGAATAAAAAAACAGAATCTGAATCATGGACGGCGTTCCGCGGATGATCGTCAGATAGACGCGCGCAACGATGTTCAGAAGTTTTAATTTACCGGTCTGCTCGTGTGTCGAGCGGATCAGTGCGATAAGAAGTCCGAGCACAACACCGATGCACAGCGCAAGCACCGTGACAAGCAGTGTCGTCTTCAGACCGGTCAGCCACCATTCTGTAGCACCATTGTCTACAAAGTAGCGGTTGAACTGATGATGTAAATTTTCCATATGACACATCTCTCCTTTGTGTTTTTAACTGCGGGATCTGCAACCGGCAGTTTCCTTACAGCGCAATCGAAAAACGAACGGCCGCGCCTTTTGTCTGGCGGACAGCCGCTCGTTTCTATCCCCTGATTCCAGATTGCCCCGTACTTCGTACTCTCGCAGTCCTTATCACTATGTTATTACTTTCTGACAATGACAACCTGTGTTGCATCTGCATAAGTATCCGTGAAATCAACGCTTTCTTCCCGTTCTGGAGTAACGGTCATTCCGGCTGCGCCGAAGTCTGCTTTTCCACTGTTGACAGATGCAAGGATGGTTTCAAATGACATATCCTCGATTTTCAGCTCATAACCAAGCTTGTCGCAGATTGCCTTGGAAATGTCGGCATCGATACCAACGATATCATTTCCCTCTTTGTACTCCCACGGCTCGAACTCAGCGTTGGTTGCCATGGTAAGCGTTCCGTTGGAACGGTCCACGTCTGCCGGGGACTCATACGGATGCTGGCCGACTTCATCACCAATGTAGTTGCTCATGATCTCATCAAGAGTTCCGTCCTCTTTCAGCTCTGCCAATGCAGTGTTGAACTCGTCTCTTAACTCATTTCCTTTTTTGAAGCACATCGCGTACTCTTCGGTATCAAAAATGCCTTCTACAATTTTCAGATCATCGTTTGCTGCAACGAATTTTTCTGCCGGCAGGGAATCGATGACAACACAGTCAATCTTTCCGTTTTTCAGTGCCTGAATAGCATCGGCGCCTTTGTTGTAACGCTGCATCTGGGAATCTGCATTAACGGCATCGCTCGCCTGAGAATCACCTGTTGTTCCGGTCTGTACACCAATCTTCAGATCTGCCAGATCCTCTACGGATGTTACTTCTACTTTCTTTGCGGTAGATGCAGAACTTCCGCAGCCTGCCATCGAAACAGCAAACAAAACGGACATTGCAAGTGCTGTTGCTTTTTTTGCAAAATTCATTTTCATAATAATCTCCTTCTCTCCTCATGTAATGTATATTTATTCACTTTCCCTTATTATAACAGCATCTTTCTGAAATGCAAGGAAAAACGGAAAAAAAGCAACAGAAATACAAAAGACAGCCCGGGGGTTCTTCCATGGCTGTCTTTCCGTTTTTGTATTCAGTCCGTATTTTTTCCGTCTGCTGCTGTGCAGCGCAGGATCCGCTGAATGCTCTTTTCCGATAAAGCATATTCCTCTGAGAGTTCGGAAACTCTGCTTCCGTTTTGATGTTTCTCGCAAATTTCCCGGCACCGGATGCTCCTTTGCCCATTCCTAGGCTTCCACACTGCTCCCGAAGAGCTTTAAGGCTTCCATCCCTTCCAGTCCCTCTGTATTTGTTCGTCGTCTACACAAATGATGTTCATCTGGTATCTCTCCTGCCTTGTCCTGTTCTAATTGCTTTTCATCCATTCTTCATAAATGGAGGCACTGTATCCCTGTTTCTTTTTACTCTGATACATTGCCCGGTCCGCCTTTCTGTATAGCTGGTCAAAAGAAACTTCTTCCGATACCTCGCAGAAACAGGCACCCAGGCTGATTTCTATCTGCTTCCCCTTCATTTCCGCAATCGTAATCTGGCTGATGTTATGAAAAAGTCTTTCGAAAAATCTCTCTGCCGCCGCTTTCTCCCGCATTTCCGGCTTGACACTCCCCACAGCTAAAGCAGGGGGATTCTTGTTTCTTCCACTACTGCATTGACGAATACCTTACGGTACTGCAATGTCTTACACAGTGTCCACAA
>NZ_QUJK01000030.1:9404-9923 GCF_003480905.1 Blautia sp. AM28-27 | reverse complement strand
GGCCGTGAAGCAGATCGACCTGAGAACTCCGCCGGGTTTGTGTCTGTGACATAGAGAAAATTCCTCCATCTGAATAATGCATTGCGTCCATTATATCAGATGGAAGGAACCTCTGTGCAAAGAAAACATAAAAAATACAATAATCCAAAACTTTTAAAACTACATTTTTAATTATGGCAGTTCTTATTCAGGAAGAAATTCAATAATATCCTGAACTGAACAGTGAAATATTTTACAGAGGGCATCAATAGTGTTTGTGGATACTGATTCTCCAGCTTTTAATCTTCGAATTGTCGAGCTGCTGATTCCTGCTTTAACTTGAAGTGTATATGTTGATGCGCCGACTTTTTTCATTGTGTTCCACAATGGATCATAGGAAATCAATGAATATACGCCTCCTTTTGATATTGACATATATTCATTATTGCCTATAATGGAACATAAACGTGATAGGCAATATTGCCTATATAATAATAAAAAATAACTCCTTGCGGAAATATTTTCGTAGAGTATCACACT
>NZ_QUJK01000030.1:0-9394 GCF_003480905.1 Blautia sp. AM28-27 | reverse complement strand
TGCGGAAATATTTTCGTAGAGTATCACACTCCACGAATTATTTAAAATACTATTCTACGACATTATATACATCCATATTAACTCTTCAAACGGTATTCGTCAATTCAATAATCCCTGCAAAACAGGTTAAAATGACAAATAACTAATTTTTTCGGGAAATCTATCGGTTGGTTCTTTGCCATAAGCCGTCAAAATAGTAGTCAATGTAAAGGAGATAACATCTTATGCCCAAAAAAGGAGAAAATATATACAAAAGAAAAGATGGCAGGTGGGAAGGTCGATATATAAAATCCCGGACAGTATCTGGGAAAATAATATATGGTTATGTATATGCAAGAAGTTATCGTGAGACAAAAGAAAAGCTAAAAACTAAAAGTATATTATGTAGTTCTCAAGTAACTAACAAAAATGATCTTGCATTTTCTTGCCTTGCGTCAGAATGGTTTGAAAGTATCAAATTACATACTAAGATATCTACACAAAATAAATATTATAATATGCTCACAAATTATATTCTTCCCGAATATGGAAACCAACCATTTAATGCAATAACCTATGATTTTATAGAAACACATTGTAAATTTCTACTGGAATCAGGCGGTAGAAAAGGCAATGGTTTATCACCAAAAACAGTAAATGATGTGTTGGCTATCATTCGAAATATTTCAAAGTTTGCAATCAGAAAAGGAATTTATGTTGCATGTGATGCTGCCTCTGTTCAGATCAGGCAAAACATTAAACCTATGCGTATTTTAAGCAATGCTGAACAAAGTCAATTATGTGAGCATATATTAAAGAATCCTGAAGCCTGCAGCATAGGAATTCTTGTGTGTTTGTTTACAGGACTGCGTATTGGAGAAATTTGTGCTTTGCGTTGGGAGGATATCTCATTCTCCGAACAATCAATATATATTCATCATACACTGCAAAGAATTCAAATTCATCAGGGAAACAAGGCAAAAACCGAAGTTGTTATGACCACACCCAAAAGTCCTTGCTCTATAAGAAAAATCCCATTACCTGATGAAATAGCAAAAATTCTTATTTTAAATCAAAAATCATCGTCAGGTTATGTGCTGACTAACGATGATTATAAATTTATAGAGCCGAGAACAATGCAAAATAAATTCAAAAAAATTCTAAAAGCCGCAGGGATAGAAAATGCTAATTTTCATGCTTTGCGACATACTTTTGCCACAAGATGTGTTGAACTGGGCTTTGATGTCAAAACTCTTAGTGAAATTCTCGGTCATGCTACTGTCAATATTACCATGAATCGTTATGTTCATCCTACTTATGAGATGAAAAAGAAAAATATGCAAAAATTATCTGGATTATTAGCCGTCAAATAAATTGTCAAGATACCATCCAATAGTGATTTTATCTATTGGATGGTATTTTTTCGTGTAGTGTGATACTCTACGAAAATTTTACTAGTAATCTATAAAACGGTAAACCAAAAACTCAAAACGAAAGGGATAAATTATTTTAACTGTAATTGCTTTTGCAATATATATGGAAAGGAAACGAAAGTAATGGAAAGTAAAGTTCAAGAATACCAGATATTATATTCTAAATTCAAAAAGACATATGACTGTGCAGAGGAATACAAAGCACCAATAGAACCGTTAAAGACAGAAATCGAGAAACTGCGTCAACGACAAAAGGAATACGATTATACAGATCCCAATACTGTAATTCAATATATGGAATCTCATGTAGATCGTGAAATGAAAGAAAAGAGACAGAGCCTGCAAAAAGAAGTTAAAAATCAAATGCGAGAACTCGAAAATCCGAGTGATAAAGTAACGAAAAATTTTGAAAAGGTTACAAAATGGCTTACCCAAAAAGAAGCAGACAAAATCATATCACAAAATAAGTTGAATTGTGACCAAGAGATCAATATGGAGAAAGCTGAAAAAATTACGGAATTTGATCTTTTCTCTTCAGCTAACAAGCTTTTCGGTTTTATTTTCCGATTTAATTTTTTAACTTGTTTTCCCAAAATACTGAGAGTGGTTGCTGCAATACTTATATGGGGAATAATTTTAGTTCCCAAAATCATTAATAGTACCTATAAAAAATTTTCACTTAAAAATGGATTTTACACACCACTGACGCTTGAAAAATATAACGCTATGTTATGGGTGTGCATAACACGCGTAATTCTTCTAGCAGGCATCATACTGATTCTTAACATAGCAGTTTATTATGCAACAAACTATTATGCCAAAAACTATATGTTGAAAAATCAATTAATTTATATGGCAGTTACAGAACCGTCCAAGCTCGAAAAAGCATTATATGATTATAAATTTTCCGTGTTCATAAATGGAACTATCAGTGATTGGCGAAACGAAATAGAGTATATCAAGAAAAATGGTCTTCCGATAGAATATCAAGCTTCTGAAAAGGTGGGACATATAAGCTCAGATATTGTTGAATCCCTTAAAAAGAATTATGACAAATTAAACTCTGATATTTCTAAAAAAGAAACGCAAATAGAGGACCGTACTGCCAAAGCAGATGGGCTCATATATGATGCATCACATTTGATCAAGGAATTGAATTCTAAAGAAAAGGAAGTAATCGGACTGATTGGCGACAGCAACCATAATAATGGTGTCCTTTCTCCTTATGTTGCTCTTGGGTTTGCGAATGAAGAATTCTATTTTGTAAAAGAATTGATATCTTTTCAACATAATTACAAACCAATGCTTATTTGTTACGGTGAAGAAAGTGCACAGAGCAGTGAAAAACTCAGAACAAACATTGCAATTTTAATTGAAAAATTTATGCTTGGATTTTTCGGAGAAAATTCAATGGATATTATTGATATGTTTCTTGTGGATTTTGAGGGACTCCATTTTCCGGAAAGCAGAACTCGTGGAATGATGAAAGTTATAAGAACCCAGCGAGAATTGCAAAATTTATATATAGATTTAAAAAGTACCAGAGACCTTGTGAATTCATTGGCAGATGGAAAAATTGCAACTATCAATCCTGATAAATTAAGAAAAAGAGAAAATCCAATTAAGTATCACATTGTATTTTTTACCGGGACAGATTTTACTTCCGTGGATAGAGAAATCGTTCAGTTATTTATTGAAGGTGAAAATTTTGGCTTTATACCTATTTTATTTATGAAACAGACCATGGCACGTGACTTCCTGTTAGAAAATAACAGCTCACGAGCATTTTCTAAGGTTATAAAAAAGATCAAAGAATCCGAACAGATTTATGGGTATGAAGGTATTGTTCATGAATTCGAATATGAGTTAATAATATCCAATCAAAAGAAAAATCTGGAAGGAAAATTTTGTATCAAAAAGCTTCTTTCGTTTCAGGAATTTGAAGATATTTTGAATTCAGACGAAACCATTTCCATTGATACCTTTTTATATGTTGATACGAATGACATTAGTGAAGATCTATATGAATATTTTTTACAATATGATTTTGTTGAATTCTTTACATTAAATGGTATAATACCAGATTTTGTTACCGTGGATGTTAAGAGATTATAATTTTAAGGAGAAGACACAATGGGATTTAATTTTACAGAAGAAGAAATTACCCAGATGTACAATATGTATGGTACATGTCTGGATGAAATTCATGAAGAAACCAAAGGGATTTCTGACAAATTAATTAATTATGCAAGAGAACTTAAATATGAGCCAGTTGTTAAATTGTCTCGTGAAGCGATTAGCTTTTATAACGATGGCTTAAAACAAAGTGAGCTTAAATCCATGGAAGATTGGAAAAACAGCGAATTAAGCTTTACTCAAGTGATGGAACAAATGAGAGCAGGAGAAAGTGCAAAGGATAGAAGCAAACAGTTAGAAAATCAGATTGAACAACAAATACAGTCATGGAAGAAAATTGATGATAATTTGACTGGGATTGATACCAAAAATTGGAGATGTGATACGGAAGATTTTGAAAACATTAAACAAGATATTGCTTCCTATATCGAAAGCATGGAGGCGAAACAAAATCAGTATGAAAACAATCTGGAAAATCAGAAAGCTGAAAATGAAATTTACATTTCGATTGAACCAGTCGTATTGCAGTCAATATCGATTATCATTGAAGGATTTAAAACAGGAATAAGTGAGAGTTTCCTTGCTTTATCAAGAAAATTTGAAGATAAATCTAATATGGTAAGAGGATTGGGGGCTAATGCAGCTCAAACAGCAGCAACAAAATCGCAATCATTTGTGAGCAGCGGAGCTTCAGCGCTCAAGGCAAAAGTAAAACAAATTTTAGATTAATTTGGGAGATGATTATGTCAAAAGAACTTTTAACTTTAGATGACCTTGCAAAATTAAAAAAGCAAAGAGAAGAAGAAAAAAGTAAACTTCCATATAACGCTTATTTGGATAATTTAAAGACATTAGTTGCTGAAAAAAATCCTAAGATATACCCTTCTATTACAGAAGCAAAATCATACAATAATCAATATGTATGTATTAAGGAACCCTTAGAATTTATAGAACTTTTTAACGGTTGCAACGGTCAGGACGAATGTACAAATTTATTTCGAAAATTATTAGCTGAAAAAAATCCCAGAGTAATTGCTCAGATCATAGATAAA
Source organism: Blautia sp. AM28-27 (assembly GCF_003480905.1). Taxonomy (NCBI): domain Bacteria; kingdom Bacillati; phylum Bacillota; class Clostridia; order Lachnospirales; family Lachnospiraceae; genus Blautia; species Blautia sp. AM28-27. The sequence goes on along the minus strand of NZ_QUJK01000030.1, from coordinate 4,794 downwards.
TGTGCAGATACAAATGGATTATGGTTTAATACGACTCAAAATGGAATTAATCTACGACCAGGATTAAGAAATGGAGAATGGTCCAGTCCAACAACAATAACATTGGGTGATGATGCAGTTCATTCGTTGGTTGCTGGACGAACAGGATCTGGTAAATCAGTATTTTTGAACAGTATAATTTTTTCATTACTTGCTGAGTACTCTCCCTGGGAGTTGAATTTATATTTGGCTGATTTTAAAAAGGTTGAATTTAGCAGGTATTTATCAAAATATAATGTTCCTCATATTAAAACAGTAGCAGCAACAAGTGAGATAAGGTATGTTCTTAGTTTGCTGAATTATTTAGCAGCCTGCATGGTCGCAAGACAGAACTTTTTTGCATTGATCGGACAGCAAAAACTAAGTGACGTACGAGAAAAGTACCAGATAGTCCTCCCGAGAGTGTTGTTAATTGTTGATGAATTTCAACAGTTATTTTTGGAAGCGACCGGTAAAGAAGAAATGCAGATTACAGATGTTCTTACATCAATTACTAAACTTGGTCGGGCAACTGGATTTCATCTAATGTTTGCCAGTCAGGAAATGTCAGGTACAATGAGTCAGAGTGTTTTTTCAAATTTTAAGTCAAGATTTGCTTTGGCTTGTGATGCAGAGGTATCAAACAGAGTATTGGGAAACTCGGGAGCTGCTAATTTAGACAAAAAAGGATTAGTTTTAGCTAATGTCGGTGCTGGTAAAGGAGAAACAAATCAATTATTTAAAGTTCCATTTGTTTCAGAAGAATATTTCTATGAATATTTGCAATACATTACAGATTTGGGATTAAAATCCAATTACAATTCTGTACATAAATTTTATCAGGAAGACAGCATAAAAGGAATGGATGAGCTGAACAATGTACTTGATGCAATTAAGAATGTGCGAACTGAGTATTTGAAAAAAAATAGCAGTTTATTCGATATAATTACCTTAGGCGAAGCTGTCGTATTTAATTACAAGAAATATGATTATGAAACTGTGTTTTTGGAGAGAGGTGTCAGAAAAAATATAGGTGTATTTAGTCCTATCGTTGACGATACCGTATATGTATGCAAATTGCTGGCAGAGAATTTTAAAAGTTCACCAAAAGCAGAAAGTTACCAACATTTTATTCTTGTAAGAAATAATTTATTTATGAAAAAAATGGATCTTAGGCAAGAACTGAATGTTCCTGACAGTAGAGTATATAATTCAACAGGATTTCTTGATGAAATTATCGAGTTATTTAAAAGACGTAGTGGAGAAGCCACCCTGATTAGCAGTTATTCACAGTATCCATCATTAAAAGAATTTGCTTATGATGCATTTTGTTTAAGAGCTGAGCATTTTATTTCGAAACTGTCTGAAGAAGAAAAATCTGTGCTTCAAGAGTTGAGCATGTATTATGAGCACAAATCTATTGCGGATATTCCTGACATACAAAAGGCGATTTTGGAAGATTATGATTTTGATGAATCCTATTTTATGGTAATTAATCTACTTTATGAAAAAGAAATAAATAAAAAACCTATGATAGATCTTTTTGTTCCAAGTATTTTTTGGATTATTGGCGCAGAAATGGTTGGAAAATTTCCAAAAGAAATGGAGACGGTACTTACCGATGCAATGAATTATAATATACTTTTTGTGTTGGTTGCATCAAATAATGACTTTAATGATTTTTATATGTGCCATAAGACTTGTGATTATTTATTTGTCACAGGTAACAATGAGAGTTATTATAATAAGCTTAGACTTCCATTTACCCATAAATCAGAGAACTCAATCGCTGTTGATTTTGCTATTAGCAGTAGTGCAACACAAAGATCTTTCAAAAAATTCAGATACGAACTACAAGAAGTTGTTGTCCCGGAAATTGATTTTGACTCAATTTTAGATTGATAAATGGAGCACAACTATGAATTTAAACGAAGATACTTATTTCTATATTCGTCGAGTTGTAGATCAAATAGAAGGATTGACTTGTGCTTTAATTGTATTTATAGAAAATGCAGGAAGCTATCTGGAATCTTATCATTATGAAGCTTTTAATAAATTTTCAAATGAAATCAGGGATATGGAAATTTCTGTATCACAAGAAATAAAAGATGAGTTTCTGTGCATTAAAGAAGCTATTGAAAAATCAGCATTACAAATAAGAGCCTCGGACAGCTCCGTAGATCATTTAAGAACACAATTATCTGAAACGGAGAATGTATTCTCTCGATTAGTAATTCACAGTCATAATATACGGGAGATTAACTCAGACACTTCGAATCCATATGTCCCGAATGCCTCGGATGAAGTGTATAGAGCATTTTCTGGATATAATACTTTGCTAAACCAATATCAGGTAAATGTACCGGACGAAAATGATCCTATATGTACTTTAATGTATTCGTTTTATTGTACTGTGAATTCGTTGTTTGAAAAATTATTTCAAGAGTACGACACTTTACTTCAGGATTTTGGTGTTGACGTTGAGAATAAGAAAGAAAGACTCGCTATATTAACAACGATTAAAAAACGGGAAATAAGTCAAGATATTGCGAAAGCAACTTTTGACTTTGCCAAGACTGCAGCTTTTGCAAGGTTAGGTATTAAGAAAAAAAGTGATGTTTTTGAATCTGGAATTGGTCTAATTGCTAAAATAAATAAAAACTTAGAGGAATTAGATGAATTAAAATTTGCAAAACCCAAAAAATCATTTGCCAGAAAAGCAATCAAAAAAATTGCAGTGTATAATGATGCCATGGAGTTGGTTGGTGGAATTAATAAAATAGGAGAAAATGTCGTAGGAACAGTAAAAACACTAACAAAAAATGAAGGGGCTGATTTTGAAATTCCCACATTTGAAAAATTAGCAGTAGCTGCTCTTGTTACGCTGAAAGGATCAAAAGAACTTGAAGCATGGAAAGAATCCGGACAGCTCGATATTGTTCTGGCAGCTGTTAAAGCAACAGGGAATTTTTCGAAGATAGTTTTTGGGATAGCGGCTGATAAAACGCCTTATGAAATCATTCAGGAAATTTCAGATTTCGGTACGAATTTTCTGGATTTGGTTGAAAAAACAGCTAAGTATGTGGCTAAAAATAACCTAACAGTCCCAAAAGCTGTGAATAACATCCTTCATAGTTTGGGTGACGAACTAATTGAATATGACAAAAAAGTGATGGCGTACAAAATAGATAATGAAAAAAAATTATTAGCGTCAAAAAAGCCAAAAGCACCGCCATTCATCACAGCAAAAGACGTATTTAAAAACTTAAAGAGGGCTGTTGATGTTTACTAGAAAGGAAGATAGATTATTGAAAACTTTGAATGACTTTTATGATTATGTGACATCACAAGGGATAGATAAGAATGCTATTTATGAAGAAACGGGCGAAGGGTTTGCAGTCGTTTCTTTCCCGGAAAGAGGAGAAAAAGATTGCATATATAACATTGCAATTGTTTTTTACGAAAACGATAATGATGTAGAAATTTATGTCAGAAAACCGATAAAAGATTTCGATGAATTGACATTATTAAGAAAATTGAACTCTCTTAATTGTGAGTATACTGATGTAACATTTTTAGTCGATGAAAATATGCTTACTGTTAAATCACATTTGCTATCTCAGGGAAAGCTGGAAAACGTGTTAATTAAAATGGTATCTGATGTACAGTTAGCACAAACTGAATTCATAAAAATTTAAAATCAGACAAAAGAAAGGGATAAACTATGTTTCATGGATTTAAAAATAAGTTACGTTTAGGAATAACCATTTTTGTGGCTGCATTCACTGTTTCATTTTTTAGTGGCGCATTAGGAATTGGCGAATCATTTAGATTCTTCAGCGTTTGGGAGCGGATACTGTCTTTTATTTTTGCATTGATAGGTATCGGAATTCTGTATATCATCATTTACTATTGGTATGGTAAAGATACTCGATGCCCATCTTGTCATAAACCATTTTGTTTGAAAAAGACAGGTGAAGAAATTGTAAGTAAAGAGAATGTTTCCGTACTTATAAATACTAATACGCGAAATAAAAAAGGCGAAATCGTAGGATCACAAGAACAATATGTTCCAGGGGAGCGCATTACATACCGTGTTAACAAGGTTTGTAAAAAATGTGGAAAAACTTGTTATAGCACTTATAAAAGGGATATACCTAAAGTATAAGGAGGTGAACTTATGACATTGGAAGAATACTGTAATTTGATTGAAAATGCTTTTAAAATTCATAATTGGAATTATGCAAGAAATGATAATGGAAATAAATCACTTTTTATTATTAATTTTTTAGAAAACGGAGAATGTTATGCAAAATGCAATGTAACTGTATCTGATAATGGAATATGTGATATGAACGCTTTTTTCCCTTTTAAGTGTCCTGGGGATGAATCGCTTAATAAAGAAGTCACCTTAAGCTGCTACATTGCAAATTGTAATTACACCAAGAGATATGCAACCCTTAGATATGATTATGAATCCGGAAACATAGTTAGCAGCTATAGTTTTAACATATTTCCGACCATGACTCCCGAATTTATATTATCTAAATTTAATACAGTAAGAAATATGAATAAAGATAATTATAACTATATTAAGAAGTTATGCGAGCAACAGGATGATAAAGAGACGCAAGAAACGCAAGAAACGGAAACGTTTATATCTACAGATCAAAAAGGCAAATACAAAATTGATCTGTAAGCAAAAATACCGAAGGCGACGAGGGGAGGGTGCGGACATTTTCTTGGACTATCTAAGTGACCAATCCAAGTCTATGT
>NZ_QUJK01000003.1:0-299897 GCF_003480905.1 Blautia sp. AM28-27 | reverse complement strand
GGAACGGCAAAATTTTTTACACTTCTATTACTTCTTTATCACACATAAGCAAAATCCCAGGGCATGAAACAGCTTATGGCTGGCGGCGGCATTGCGCTGGTGGGTGCCACGCTGATCCCGCTGCTTTCCGGCCTGTTCGGTTAATAGCCGATGGGCAGTCTGTTTGAACGGATAACAGACTGGATTAAAGAGGGCTTAATTGAAGCGATCACAGGACAATACACCGGTATCTTTGAGTCCGTCAACAGCCAGGTCTCGGATGTGGCCTCACAGGTAGGACAGACACCGCAGGGCTGGAATGGCGACGTGTTCAGCATGATCCAGAATCTTTCTGAAACCGTCGTCATTCCCATTGCGGGAATTATCCTGACTTTTGTCCTTGTCTATGAACTAATCCAGATGATCCTGGAAAAGAACAACATGCACGATTTTGATACGTTCAACATCTTCAAGTGGATTTTCAAAACCTTTGTTGCCACATACCTGCTCACCAACTGCTTTACTATCGTCATGGCGGTGTTTGACGTCGCCCAGAATGTGGTGAGCCAGAGCGCCGGCGTGATAAACGGGAACATGGACGTCACCGCTGCGCTGGCCGACCTGGAAACGCAGCTTGAAGCAATGGGGATGTGGGAGCTGATCGGCCTGTGGCTGGAGACCAACATTATCAACCTGTGCATGTGGGTGTTGTCCATCGTGATCTTTGTCATTGTGTATGGCCGTATGATTGAAATATATCTTACGGTCAGCCTGGCACCCATACCCTTTTCCACAATGGCAAACCGTGAATGGGGGCAGATGGGGACAAATTACCTGCGCTCCCTGTTTGCTTTAGGTTTCCAGGGGTTTTTGATCCTGGTCTGCGTTGCAATTTATGCGGTGCTGGTCCAGTCAATCCCTTCTTCCGGCGACATTCACGGCGCAATCTGGGGCACGGCAGGCTATACGGTCCTGCTGGCCTTTGCCCTGTTTAAGACAGGCTCGCTATCCAAAAGTATTTTTAACTCGCATTAGCGTGTAACCAACCTATATTTTAACAAGAAGGAGGACTTTTCTATATGAGTAAGACAAACAACGAACCCATGCAGCCGGAGGCACAGACGGGTGAAAGCTTGAAGCTGGATGTAACTGTGCGCCCGATTGCCCCGATGGGGAACCTGCTGGCTTACGCCAATGTGACGATTGGGGACTGTTTCAAGATTGACGGCTTCCGCATCTGCTCCGGTGAAAACGGCCTGTATGTCAACATGCCTTCCACCCAGGATAAGCAGGGAAAATGGAGGGATGTCTGCTGGCCGGTGACGGCGGATTTCCGCAGGCAGCTTAACGACGCCCTGATCGAAGGGTACGGCCAGGCGATTGAAAATTTGCAGGCCACCCTTGAAGCGACAAAGGGAGCGGCGGAGAAACCTTCCCTGACCGGTGCCCTGAAGGATAATGCCGGCAAGGTCAAGACGCAGCCGGCAAAATCTGCTCCCGCCAAGAATGAGCAGGCCCGATAATGCCGGAGGCTGGAAAATATGGCATCGTGTACGCAGACCCGCCCTGGCGTTACGATATGAAACGCGGCAATGGGGTGGCGGAAAACCATTACCCCACCATGAGCATAGAAGAAATATGCGCACTGCCGGTTACAGACCTTGCGGCCAGAGACAGTGCGCTTTTTCTATGGGCCACCTTCCCACAGCTCAATGAAGCCTTCCGGGTGATCGAAGCATGGGGATTCAAATATAAGACGCTGGCCTTCCTCTGGCTGAAACAGAACCGGAAAGCGGATTCCTGGTTTTATGGGATGGGATTCTGGACCCGCTCTAATGCGGAGGTGTGCTTACTGGCGACCAGGGGGCACCCGAAACGCCAGTGCGCGGGAATCCACCAGTTTGTGATCTCCCATATCGAGCAGCACAGCAAAAAGCCGGACGAGGTACGGGATAAGATTGTGAAGCTCATGGGCGACCAGCCCAGGGTAGAGCTTTTTGCAAGACAGCAGACCCCCGGCTGGGATGTGTGGGGCAATGAAGTGGAATCCACGGTCACGATGCAGGAACGGAATCAGTAAGATACAGCATGAATGGAGGTGAATTTACATGCCCTATGTACCCGTACCCAAAGACTTAACAAAAGTCAAGACCAAGCTGGCGTTTAACCTGACGAAGCGCCAGCTCATTTGTTTCAGCCTGGCCGCGCTGGTGGGGCTGCCGGTATATTTCCTTACCCGCGGCGCTATCGGCAACTCGGCGGCAGTGCTGTTGATGATCGGGCTTATGATGCCCTTTTTCTTTTTCGCCATGTATGAGCGGGACGGACAGCCGGCGGAGAAACTTCTGAAAAACAGGCTCCGCCATAAGCTCTGGCCGAAGAAACGGCCATACCGGACGGAAAACCTGTATAAATCCATGTCAAAGAAGGAGGTTACGAGGATTGCCAAAAACCAAACAGCAGGAGGCCCAGGAAAAACGTCTGCAAAGAAACATCAGGCAGGCAAAAAAGACCAGGGCCGACGCAAAGACAAGCGGAAATAAGACTGTCCGCACCAGGCCGCCTAAAAAGGGCGGCTTTTTTGCCGGGCTGAAAACGGACGCCCCGCAGACGGTCCAGCAGAGTATTCCCTATAAGGAAATGTACCGGGATGGAATCTGCCGGCTGACGGATAAGCTCTACACCAAGACGGTGCAGTTTTTTGATATTAACTACCAGCTTGCACAGGCGGATGACAAAGCGCAGATTTTTGAGGGCTACTGTGATTTCCTCAATTATTTTGACGCTTCGATCCATGTGCAGCTTACTTTCATCAACCAGCGGGCCAATATGCAGGATTTTGCCCGCAGTATCGACATTCCCATCCGCGGCGACGAATATGACGGAATCCGCAGAGAGTATGGGGATATGTTAAAGAGCCAGCTCCAAAAAGGCAACAACGGCCTTACAAAGCGGAAATATATCACCTTTGGGATTGAGGCTGACGACCTCCGCACTGCGAAGATGCGCCTGGAGCGGATCGAGGCTGATGTGCTGGCAAATTTCAAAGCCCTGGGAGCACAGGCAAAGCCGTTAGACGGGCTGGATCGCCTGGAGCTCCTTCACAGCCAGCTACACCCGGACGGGCAGGAAAAGTTTCATTTTACCTGGGCGGACCTGCCGAAAACCGGGCTCTCCACAAAGGATTATATTGCGCCCTCCGGCCTGTCGTTCTCAAATGACGGAAAGACCTTCCGGGTGGCCGACCATTCCGGGGCGGTGTCCTTTTTGCAGATTTTAGCGCCGGAACTGACGGACCGGCTGCTGGCGGAGCTTTTAGACCTGGATGACGCCGTGACTGTGAACCTGCATATCCAGTCTATTGACCAGGCCCAGGCGATCAAGAACATCAAACGCAAGATGTCCGATCTGCAGAAAATGACCATTGAGGAACAGAAGAAAGCGGTCCGTGCCGGTTATGACATGGACATCATACCTACCGACCTTGCCACTTACGGCGAAGAAGCAAAGAATCTCTTACAGGATTTGCAGAGCCGGAATGAGCGCATGTTTCTTGTGACGGTGCTGGTGGAGAATATCGCTTCCAAACGGCAAAAGCTGTTTAATGATATTCTGTCTGCCTCCGGTATTGCGCAGAAGTATAACTGTGCCCTGAAACGTCTGGACTACCAGCAGGAACAGGGGCTTATGTCCTCTCTTGCCTTAGGGTTGAACCAGATTGAAATTGAGCGTGGGCTTACGACAAGCAGCACCGCCATTTTCGTGCCGTTTACGACCTGCGAGCTGTTCCAGGAGGGCGAGGCGCTTTATTATGGCCTGAACGCTTTAAGCAACAACCTGATTATGGCGAACCGCAAGAACTTAAAGAATCCAAACGGCCTGTTCCTGGGAACGCCCGGCAGCGGCAAGTCCTTCTCTGCCAAGCGTGAGATCGTCAACGTGTTCCTTTTGACGGAGGATGACATCATTATTGCAGACCCGGAAAATGAGTACGGACCTCTGGTACAGCAGTTTGGAGCCCAGGGGCAGGTCATTGACATTTCCCCGACTTCCACCAACTATATCAATCCGATGGACATTAACCTGGACTATTCGGATGATGAAAACCCCATCACACTGAAAAGCGATTTTATCCTGTCGCTGTGTGACCTGATTATCGGCGGCAAGGAAGGGCTTTCTCCGATTGAGAGGACCATCATTGACCGCTGCACGAGGCTTGTGTACCGGGATTATTTGCAGGACCCGCGCCCGGAAAATATGCCGGTCCTGGGCGACTTGTATGAGCTGCTTTTGAAACAGGCGGAGCCGGAGGCACAGAATATCGCTACGGCGCTGGAAATCTACGTCAATGGCTCCCTGAATGTATTTAACCACCGGTCCAACATTGACATGAACAACCACCGGGTACTCTGCTTCCAGTTGAAGTCTCTGGGCAAGGCCCTGAAAGAGATCGGGCTTCTCATTATGCAGGATGCCGTGTGGAACCGTGTCACCGCCAATCGCTCGAAGCACAAGACGACCTGGTTCTATATCGACGAATTCCATCTCCTTTTGAAAGGCCAGACTGGAAGTTTCAGCGTGGAAATCTGGAAAAGATTCCGTAAATGGGGCGGCATACCGAGCGGCTTGACGCAGAATGTGAAGGACCTGCTGGCCTCCCGTGAGATCGAGAATATCTTTGAGAACTCGGATTTTATCTACATGCTGAACCAGGCCCAGGGAGACCGGCAGATTTTGGCAAAGCAGCTTGGGATTTCCCCGCACCAGCTTTCCTATGTGACCCATTCCGGCCCCGGCGAAGGGCTTCTGTTTTTCGGGAATGTGATTATCCCCTTTGTCGATCATTTTCCGAAAGACACCCTGTTATACAGCGTACTCACAACACGGCCTGATGAAGTGGCAGGTGCATAAATTCCCGAAAATAAAAATGACTGGAGGTGATAACAGTGCCGCGGGAAAAAGAATTTCAGAGGAAAAAGAAAGATACCCGGATGCCGGTCCGTGATTCCCATGCGGAGGAACGTATGGACACCCGGCAGAACGAACAGGATTTTAACCTGCTGCGGGTCAGGGACGCCCCTTCTTCTTCGGGAACGGCCCGGAGCCGGAGGTATGAAACCGCAGCACAGCAGGCAGCGGATGATACACAGCCTTTCAAAGCGGATGTACCGCAGCAGGCGGATATTTCCATACCGGAACATTTGGAAAGCAGGGATATGGATCATGAGCCGGCACGGGCACCTGAAACACGGAACCCTCTGGAACCGGGAACTTCTGCACCGGAACCGCGCCGGAGGGATTTCAGATATGTGGATTCCTGGCGTGAGGATTCTGACAGCGGCAATTCTGATATAGTGCACTCCACGCAGGGAGAATCCAGCCAGACAGATCGCCGTTCCCGGATGCACCAGCACGGCAACAAATACCAGCAGCGTTTCCAGGAGGCGGCAAAAGCCGAGGAACCAAAGGAGAAACCACCGGAGGCAGCCGAAGGAGAACCAAAACGGCCTTCCAAGCTGGAATTTGCCGCTGACGAACTCCCACCGGAAACAGCGGATAAAAAGCTCACCCAAGCCAGACGGAAAGCGGAACGGACAGCGGAAAAGCTGGAACAGGCGGAAAACCGCCTGCCTGCCCGCCGCAAGCTGCGGATGGAAACATCTTCTGATCCTGATACGGGCAAGGTCAAAAAACGCCTGAAATTTGAAAAGGAGGTGAAATCCCAAAGGACCCATGTAAAGGGTCCTGCTCCGATGCGCCCGGTAAAGGCCGGCACAAACATGGCGGTTGGCTACGCCCACAAAAAAATCTACCAGGCGGAGAATGAAAATGTCGGCATTAAAGCAGCCCACCGCACCGAGCTTGTAAGCGAGTCGGGGCTGCGCATGGCATACCACAGGCATAAGACCGCGCCATACCGCAGGGTGGCAAAATTACAGCAGAAATCAGCCAGGACCAATGCCCGGCTTGCCTACCGGCAGACATTACAAGATAACCCAGAGCTGAAGAAAAATCTTCTTGCCCGGATGTGGCAGAAACAGAAAATAAAACGCCAGTATGCCAAAGCAGCCAGGGAAGCGAAAAAAGCGGGAAAGCGTGCAAAGGACACCGCCGTTACCACGGAGAAGATCGCTGCCGGCGTGGTTCATGCCATCAAGCGCCACCCGGTTATATGCGGAATCGTGGTTCTGCTCCTTTTGGTATTTTTCCTGATTACATCCCTGTTTTCTTCCTTTTCCAATATCGGAACCGGAGGGCTGGGAAGCCTTGCTGCCTCTACTTATCTGGCGGACGATGCGGACATCAACAATGCGGAGCTTATATATACCGAGTGGGAAACGGACCTGCAGATGCAGATCAACCGTGTGGAATCGGACCGGCCCGGTTATGACGAATACCGCTATAATATCGGCCCCATTGAGCATGACCCTTATGTTTTGATGGGGTATCTCACCTCTGCGTATCAGGATTTCACCTATGCACAGATTGAGAGCGTCCTCCGGGAGCTTTTTAACGGGCAGTATTCCCTATCCTTCACGGAGGAAACGGAAATCCGCTACCGGACAGAAACAAGCATTGACCCGGAGACCGGCGAGGAAACCGAAGAAAAAGTGCCTTATGAGTGGCACATCTTAAATGTAACGCTTACTTCCATGCCGCTTGAAAACCTGGTGGTTTCACGCATGGACGCAGACCAGAAAGAAATCTGCGAGATTCTATTGCAGACCAAAGGAAACCGGCAGTATGTGAAAAATGTGTTTGGCACCAACTGGCTGCCCTATGTCACCAGCTACTACGGCTACCGGGTACACCCGATCAGCGGGGAAAAGAACTACCATACCGGCGTTGACATCGGGATGCCCCAGGGCACGGAGATTTTAGCCGGGCATGACGGCACGGTCACGCTGGCAGGAAACGCGGGCGGCTATGGCCTGTGCGTCGCCATTGAGGGCGAGGCTTACGAGGGGTACTCCCTTACCACCAAATACGGCCACTGTTCACAAATCTTAGTATCTGCCGGACAGGAGGTAAAGGCCGGGGATGTGATCGCAAAGGTCGGCAGCACCGGAAACTCCACCGGGCCGCACCTGCACCTGGAGGTATTGGTTGACGGACAGTATAGGAACCCGTTGTATTTTGCCGATACCGGCGATACCAGCGAGCGGCATCTGCCGGCAGCAGGCGCAGGAGGCGGAGGGAATTATTTTGACTATGATGTTCCACCGGAGGCCCTTGCGGATGAAAAATTTGCGGCTATGCTTGCGGAGGCTGAAAAGTATTTAGGCTATCCGTATGTATGGGGCGGCGCAAGCCCTTCCACTTCCTTTGACTGTTCCGGCTATGTTTCCTGGGTAGTCAATCATTGCGGCGTGGGCTGGAATTTCGGACGCCTGACCGCAGACGGGCTTTTAGGCGTGTGTACGCCTGTATCAAGCGCCGATGCAAGGCCCGGCGACCTGATCTTCTTCCAGGGGACCTACAATACCAGCGGCGCAAGCCATGTGGGAATCTATGTGGGTAACGGGATGATGATCCATTGCGGGGACCCGATCTCCTACGCGAACATCAACACAAGCTACTGGCAGCAGCACTTTTATACATTTGGGCGTTTATCATGAATTCATGATAAACGCCCTTATCAGAAAAAAAGAGTTATCAGGAATTACTGAACGGAATCCTTGCTTTTAGATATGTGTTGGCTTCATGATTCCTGATAACTCTGATAAGGTATCTGCCATTTGTTAATAGTTACTGTCATAATGATATTGGCAGGCTTGTGCCTGACTATCATTAAGGATGGTGATTATTTTGATTCAATCAACGATTGAAAATCTTGCAGCTCAAACAGCCGACATCTTTTTGCAAAATGGATATAACCACCGAAGTATCCGGGAAAAAGAATTTGCCCTGCAAAAGATTGTCCAACTGCACCATGAGAACGGATATGATTGTTACAGCCCTGAAATTATATCCCTGTTTATCCGGGACGCAGAGAACCGCTATCAGCAAAAGGAAATCGGGAAAATACGATTTATGTTCCTTACAAAAACTGCTGATTACCTGACCGAATACCATGAAAAAGGCTCTATAACTTTATATGCCCGGAGGGTTCCGTCTGCTCTTTCCCCATACTACGAAGACCTTTTAACCGGTATCAGGGCTTACGGGGAATGGAACGACAAAACCAAATGCAGTATCAGACAGGTTGCAAACCCTTATTTCAAATGGCTTTTGGCTAATGGGATTGGTTCATTTGCGCGGGTGGATGACAGTATTATCAGAAAATATCTCATGGATTGTTCCAGGCGCATGACACTCAATAGTATTGATACCATCAAGCGTTCTCTTAAAAAGCTGCATTTGTATCTATATGAAATAGGAATTACGGGCAACAGCTTTGCAGATACGCTGTCTTTTGTAACCCCTACAGAACATAAGGTGAAAAAACCTGTCCCTCTGGATGAAATCGCCGCTGTTCTGGATGTGATTGACCGTAGCACCGCTATGGGCAGGCGTGATTATGCAATGATTATGACAGCGGCTGTCACTGGGATAAGGTCTGTTGACATCATAAACCTGACTTTTGATGCGATTGACTGGATTAACGGGGAAATCCGGATCACACAACATAAAACGGGGAAAACGCTTGCGCTTCCTTTGACGACAGACGTTGGAGAAGCCATTCAGGACTATATATTGAATGGCCGTCCGAAAAGTGACCTTCCGTTTGTTTTTTTACGTGCAAAATCCCCGGCCGTACAGTTAGGACGTACTCTGCCTTATCAGACATTTAATGTTTACCGGGAAAAGCTCGGACTTCCGAAATGTACATTTCATGGGCTGCGGCGTGCTGTGGGCACCAACATGGTAATATCTGGTGTGCCGGTCACTACGGTTTCGCAGGTTTTAGGTCATTCCGGCATTGAGCCGACAAAACAATATATCTCCTTAGACAGCACGCATCTGAAAGAATGTGCCCTCAATTTAGAAGGCTTCATGCCGGAAAAAGGGGGCGGTCATTTATGAAAGAATTTAAAAGTGCTTTTAGGCCCTCTATCATGGAATATCTTGAGTTTCGTTCCGCTATGGGCTACTCCAATGAGCATGAACAGCAACTGCAGCATTTCGACAGGTATTGTTATGAACACTGCCCGGAACAAACCGAGCTGACAAAAGAAGTTGTCCGTGGCTGGTTCTACGACGAAATCGCAAGAGGCCGTTCCTGTCTGAGCAGCAAGGCAACCGCCATACGCTTATTTGCAAAATATCTCGGCGTATCGGCTTATATACTGCCGATGAGTTGTGTACCCAAAACGCCGGACTATCTGCCATACATCCTGACAGACAGTGAACTTGCTGCATTGTTTCATGCCGCCGATACGATGGAATATAAAAATGACCCATTCTTTCGCGAAACAGCATCCGTCCTTTTGCGGCTGCTCTATTCATGCGGGTTAAGACCAAACGAGGGCAGAAACATAAAGCTGGAGCATGTCAATTTCAAAACCGGCGAGCTTTTCATCACAAAAACCAAACGCAGGAAAGAACGGATCGTCGTAGCTTCTGATGATATGTTGCTGCTGCTGAAAAAGTACCGTTCCCAAAGAGCTATTTTCGACAAAGGGAATGAATATTTTTTTATCCATACAGACTCCTCTGCCCTGAAATCATGGCAGTTGACCGCACTTGTAAAATCATGCTGGGCAGCGGCACATCCAGAAGTTGACCCAAAACTATTGCCACGTTTAAGGCCATATGATCTCCGCCACCGATTTGCATCGACAGTTCTGCAACGCTGGATGGATGAAGGCAGGAATCTTTATGCGATGCTCCCTTACCTTCGTGCTTATATGGGACATGAAAAGTTTTCGGACACCGCTTATTACATCCACATCCTGCCGGAACGCCTTATGGTATCTCCGGGAGTACAGTGGGAAAACATTGACCGCATTGGAATGGAGGTGGACATATGGGCACGTTAACCCCGTTATTCTCCCTTGTCCACGATTTCCTGCTGGTTTCGTTGCCGGATGAACAAAAATGCAGCCCAAATACAATACGTTCTTACCGTAAGTCTTTGGAATTACTTTTCGATTTCATCAAGACAAAGCGGAATATCTCTTTAAGTGAAATCACTTTTGAGATGATTGACCGTAATGCTGTCTCGGAATTTTTGGATTATCTCGAAACAGAACGTAATTGCAGTATATCTACAAGGAACCACCGTCTGCATTGCATCCGTGCTTTCTATAAATATGCAGCACAAGAGGACATCACTGTAATTTCCTATTTAGAGGAAATACAAAAAGTAAAAAAGGCAAAAGAGCCTGAAACCATTGTTGAGCACATGAGTGAAGACGCTGTTA
The DNA here is from genome assembly GCF_003480905.1 of Blautia sp. AM28-27. Classification (NCBI taxonomy): domain Bacteria; kingdom Bacillati; phylum Bacillota; class Clostridia; order Lachnospirales; family Lachnospiraceae; genus Blautia; species Blautia sp. AM28-27. The sequence continues at coordinate 289,551 of NZ_QUJK01000003.1, read as the reverse complement.
ATGCAATCCTGAAGCAGCCCGACACTTTCACGGAAAAAGGAAAAAGAGACGCATTTCTGCTTCTGTTTCTCTATAAAACCGGGGCACGTGTTCAGGAACTCGTTGACATCCGCCTTTGTGATATACAATTAGGCAGACATCCTAAAGTGACCATCCACGGAAAGGGGGCGAAAACTCGGTCAATACCATTGCGGGATGATGTGGTGCAGCACCTGAAACAATATCTTGCACTGTTTCATCCAGAGGAACATTTATTTTCTGAGCAGCATCTGTTCTACGTTACACGGGGCCGAATGAAAAAACGCATGACCGAAGATAACGTAAGGCAACTGGTTAGAAAATATGGCAAACAGGCACGTGAAATCTGTAAAGAAGTGCCTGAAAATGTGCATCCGCATTTATTCCGTCATTCCTGGGCGATGATCTTGTATCAGAATGGAGTAGATTTAACCTTAATTTCTCAATGGCTGGGCCATTCTAATCTTGAAACTACGCTTATCTATGCCCATGCGGATACGGAGTTGAAGCGAAAAGCACTCGAACAGGCTGTACCGGATGACAGTCCGCTTAAGGAACACCTTAATGCTGCACGTTATAAGGTCAGCGATGAAGAACTATTAAAAAGGCTTTGCGGCCTAAAATAATCAGATAGAGTTATCAGAAATTTTTATTACGCTGTTTTCTTGAAACAGTGGCTTCACTCATTGTTTTTCTGATAACTCTTTTTTTCTGATAAGGGCGTCTGCCCTGACAGATTGGAGGTAATAAATTGAACCCTAAGATTGAAAAACTGGAGAAAGAGATCGACAAGACGAAAAACAAGATTGCGGAGATGCAGGCCAGGCTCCGCGACCTGGAAAAACAGAAAACGGAGCTGGAGAACACCGACTATGTGGCGATTGCCCGCAGCTTCCATCTGACGCCCCAGCAGTTGGCCGAATTTCTGAAATCGCAGCAGTCCGCTCCGTCTGGAGCCGCCCCGCTGCAGAAACAGGAGGATAGGAATGAGGACTAAAAAAATCTCTCTGCTACTGGCGCTTGTGCTTGTCATAAGCGCCATCGCTTTGCCCCTGACGGCTTATGCTGCCGGGGACAAAGATACCACACCGCCGGAGCTTGCGGCTTCTCTGGACGGCGGTACGCTGAAAGTAGAAAGCAGCGACGACAATTCCGGCGTAGAAGCGGTCTTTGTGGACGGGAACCGTATCAACTCCCTGACCAATGGGGCGGCTACCGTCACCTTAAAGGATTATGCCGGCACAGGAAAACAGGTAAGCGTGTATGCCCAGGATTATGCCGGGAACCGCTCAAAGACCGTGAAGTTTGAAAATCCCTATTATGAGGAACCAACGCCCACGGAAAAACCTGCGGAAACGGTGCAGCAGAACCAGAGCAGCAAGCCGGTAAAACCGGCACAGGTCCAGGCTGCTTCTTCCGGCAGTACCAATCATAATGCCCAAAGCAGCAATTCAGGCAGTAATGCTTCCGGGAATAGTTCTAATGCGGGTACGAATACAGCCTCCGGCACAAATGGCGGCAGCTCCAATTCCCAGGAAGAAACGGAAACCACTTCCTCTATCCCGGATGGCGCGTTTACCCCGGAGGGAACCGGCACAGTGCTGGATGAAGCTACTGGCGAGGGTGACGATAAGCAGTTTTACACGATCACCACCGAGGCCGGAAATGTGTTCTATCTTATCATTGACGGCAAGCGTGACGACAACAACGTCTACTTCCTGAATGGTGTTACCGAAGCTGACCTGATGGCTCTGGCGGAAAAGAACGAGGGCACCATGAGCGTGATCCCGGCAGAGGACGTCTGCACCTGTACGGATAAATGCGAAGCCGGCGAAGTCAATACCGCCTGCTCGGTCTGCAAGAATGACCTCAAAGGCTGCACCGGAAAGGAAAGACCTGCGGAAACAGAGGAACCCGCACAGACCGAACCGCCGAAAAAGGACAACGGCAGCGCCGGCACGATTATCTTTATTATCGTTGCCTTGCTTGCGGTAGGCGGCGTTGGCTATTATGTAAAGATCGTCCGTCCGAAGCAGCAGGCAGAGGATGACGAAGATTTCGAGGATGACGGCTATGGCGAAGGCTTTGACCCGGATGAAGCCTATGGAGAGCCGGAATATCTCTCCGAAGATGATTTTGATGACAGAATCAATAAGGAACAGGAGGACAGCGAGTAAAGCTGTCCTTTACTATTTTAAGAAAGCGAGGATATTTCATGGAAAAAATAAATACCCATTACCGCAGCGGCGTAAAGAGGCTGTTGGCATTTCTGCTTTGCGCAGTATGCGTCTTTGGGATGATCCCTACCCAGGCGTTCGCATTTTCGCCGGGACAGAAAGCAAGCTCTTGGCTGGGCGATCAATATGTAGGGTCTGACGGACAGCATTATTATGCGCCGGCGCCTTACACCTACCTTGTTTACAATTCTGATGGAACGATGGATGTTCGCAGCAGTTCTGGGGGCAACGCTTACCGGCACTATATGCTGACAGCTTCGGACGGGAGCAGCCAGCAGGTATATTGTGTGGAAAGCGGCATTGCCTATAACACTTCCGACAATACCTATACATCGGAAAGCGGCACCAACAGCAATTACTTAAACCTGCTCCCTTCCGAGGCAAGACGGGGGATCACCCTCACGGCAATCTACGGCTGGAAACCCGGCGCCTCCCTCCCTGTGTCCGGCATTAACGAGGACGATTACAAAATGGCGACGCAGATCATCCTTTGGGAATACCAGCAGCAGCTTCGCAGCGACCCATACAGCCGGCATGGGAACGGCCATGCAGACGCCAACCAGTATTTCAGCGTGATTGCCGGACGTCCTGCGGAAAAAGCCTACAACTGGATTTTGTCACAGGTTGCCTCCCATTCCACGGTCCCCTCTTTTACTTCCACGAAGAAAAGCGAGGCACCAGAGCTGGAACTGAAATGGGACACGGAAAAGAAGATTTATACCCTGACTGTCACGGACACCAATAACCTGAAAATCGACCTGGAGACTTTGAAAGGCAGCGGCGTTTCCGTCACAAGAAGCGGGAACAAGTACACGTTCACCAGTAAGAACATGATTATGGACCCCGTCACCTTTGAATTCCGAAAGGACATCCCGGTTGCCAATGACATGCTGATCTGGGGCAGACCCGGCTACCAGACTATGATGACCGGCGCCAGCGACCCGGTTTCCTTCTTTGTAAAGATCAAGACCGAAACCTACGGCACCGCAAAGATTGTCAAGACCAGTGAGGACGGCATTGTGTCCGGGATTCCTTTCCAAATCTCCGGTACGGACATTCTGGGAAATAAAGTGGATGAAACTGTCACTACCGGAGAAAACGGGCAGATTAAAGAAAAGCTGCTGCCCGGCACCTATCTGGTGAAAGAGCTGCCGGTGGACCGTTATGTGACCCCTTCCGCGCAGTATGTCACCATTGAAAGCGGCCAGACCTCCACGGTGCATTTCAGCAATATCCTGAAAAAGTTCCGCGTCCATGCGGTAAAGAGCGACGCTGATACCGGCACCGCCCAGGGCGACGCCACCCTTGCCGGGGCGACTTATGGCATTTATAACAATGGCGAGCTGGTAGACACCTACACCACCGGGCCGGACGGCAGCTTTATGACCCGCTACTATGTCTGCGGTGATAACTGGACGGTGAGGGAGATTGATCCCAGCACCGGCTACCTCTTAAACGATACGGTCTATGAGGTGGGCGCTTCCCCGACCCTGTATGAAGTGGAACTGAATACCACAGAAAACCAGGTTACGGAAACGGTCATTTATGGAAATATCCAGCTTGTGAAGCATACGGACGACCTGGACCCGGATGTGTCCGGGGATGAAAATACGGACGAACCCAATGAGGGCGTCATTGAACGCCCGGAGGCCGGTGCGGTCTTTGAGGTTTACCTGAAGGCGGCAGGCAGCTATGATGCGGCAAAGGAAAGCGAGCGTGATCTGCTCACCACCGATGGAGACGGCTTCGCTTCCTCCAAAATGCTCCCTTACGGCCATTATACGATCCACCAGGTTTCCGGCGAGGAAGGAAAAGCGTTTATCCCGGATTTTACGGTCTTTATTTCCTCCAACGGACAGACTTACAGTTATATCCTGAATAACCGCACCATTACCGCAAGGCTGCGTGTGGAGAAATGCGACGCGGAGACCGGCAATATTATCCCGATGACGGGTACCGGCTTCCAGATCAAGGACCTGTCTACCGGGAAATTTGTCACCCAGGATATTTACTATCCGAACCCGGAAACCCTTGATACCTTCTATGTATCGGATGAAGGCTGGCTGATGCTGCCGGAGCCTCTGCACACCGGGGATTATGAGCTTTACGAGGTGGCGGCACCTTACGGGTATGTACTTTCCAGCGAGCCGGTGCCGTTTACCATTGACGGCAGCGAGGCCGTTGTCACGGTTACGCAGTACAATATGCCGCAGAAGGGGCAGCTTACCATCACCAAGACCGGCGAGGTATTCGCTTCCGTCCAGGAGAACGATGGCCTGTACCAGCCGGTGTATGAAGTAGCCGGGCTTCCTGGTGCGGTCTATGACGTGATTGCGGATGAAGATATTTATACTGGTGACGGTACGCTCAGGGCGGCAAAAGATACCGTTGTGGAGACCCTTACCACCGGGGAGGACGGCACAGCCCAGAGTGGGCTTCTCTATCTGGGCCGCTACCGTCTGGAGGAACGCCAGGCGCCGGAGGGGATGGTCTTAAATACTCAGCCGGAATATACCGAGCTTACCTACGCTGGGGAAACCGTGGAAGTGACACAGGCCGCAGTTGGCCTTTATGACGAGCGCCAGAAGGTGGATATGAGCCTGTTCAAAGCACTGGAAACGGACGATCTTTTTGGGCTTGGCATGAATGAGGAATACAAAGATATTTCTTTCGGTCTGTATGCTTCCGCTGACCTGATGGCTCTTGACGGCAGCGTGATCCCGGCGGGCGGGCTCCTGGAAGTGGTTTCCATTGACCCGAATGACGCGGGCGGCTATGACGCTTCCTTTGCCTCTGATCTGCCTTTTGGCAGCTACTATGTGAAGGAATGCACCACAAACAACGCCTATATCCTCTCTGATACGGAATATCCGGTTGTCTTTGAATACGCAGGCCAGGAGGCGGCGCTGGTGCAGATTCTTGTAAATGAAGGCGAGGTTGTTTCCAACGACCTGTTGCGCGGGCGTGTGGACGGCGTGAAAGTCGGTGAAAACCCGGAGGGCGGCGAAGATGTGAAGCTGTCCGGGGCACTGATGGGATTATTCAGGCCAGACACGGAAGAATTTACCGAGGAAAATGCGCTGCTTACTGTCACCACTGCCGAGGATGGCAGCTTTGCCTTTGAGAATATCCCTTACGGCCACTGGATCGTAAAGGAAATTTCCTCTCCGGCACTTTATACGGTAAGCCCGCAGCAGCACCATATCTATATCGGTGTGGACGGCCAGCGCATTGAAATCAAAGTGGAAAATACCCTGATCCGCGGCAGCGTGCAGGTGATGAAAACCGAGGCAGTAGACGAGCCTTCTTCTGTGAAGAAAGAGGACAAAGATAACAACACCTTCCTGCGTTTCCTCTCCGGCGCGGTATTCGATCTGTATGAGGACGCCAACGGCAATAAGGAATTGGATTCCGAAGATACGAAGATCGGCACACTGAAAGAATCGGATGCAGGCTACCACACCGCGGAGGGCCTTCTGGCAAAGGGCTACTTTGTGAAGGAAAGCAAGGCACCGGAGGGCTACCAGCTTGACGAGAACGCCTACTACTTTGCCATCACAGAGGACGGCCAGGTTGCGGTTGTGGAAAATGGTGAGGCCGGACGGGGCTTTACCAATGAGGCGTACCGCGGGAACCTGAAGATTACAAAGGATTCCAGTGACGGGCGCAAGGATGGGTTCGCTTTTGAGGTCAAGAGCGCAGACGGCTCCTACTGTGAGACCTTTACCAGCCCAAAATCCGGCGTGATCGAGGTCAAGGGGCTGCGCATTGGCATTTATACCGTAACAGAAATCTCCAACCGGGCAAGCAAGGACTATATCATTCCTGACGCTGCCACCGTGGAGATCAAGGCAGACGAAACCGCAACGGTCCAGTTCTTCAATGAAAAGCCGGAGAAACCGACCACCCCGGATAACCCGGATAATCCGAAAACACCGTCCAATCCGTCCACACCATCTAACCCTGATAAAGCGGTACCGCAGACTGGGGATGACAATTTCATTTTCCTGTATGGCGGGCTCCTGGCGCTGGCTGTGATCGGCGGCGGGCTGTTTGCCGCAGCCTATTTCAAAAAGGGCAAGTACAGCAGAAATACCCCAAAGAGAAAAGTTGTTGGTATTGCGGTGGTTTCCCTCTGCGGGTTGTTGGCACTTGGCAGCGGGTTTCTGATGGTACGCGACCTTAACCAGTATTCCGAGAGCGCCGGGGCCTATGAGGACATTGCTTCCCATGTAGAGCTGCCGGAGCAGACCGAAGCGCCGGAGGACGATAATACGGAAACGGAACCTGCCGGGGAGGACCCTTCTGTGGTCCTCCCCACAGTGGATTTTGATGCGCTCCGGGAAACCGGGCCGGACATCATCGGGTGGCTTACCCTTCCTGATACGGCCATTAACTACCCGGTCACGCAGACAGACGACAACGAGTATTACCTGCACCACCTGTATGACGGTACCTATAATAAGACGGGCTGCCTGTTTGCGGATTATGAAAATCAGGAGGATTTTTCGGACCGCAATACCATTATCTACGGCCACAATATGCGGGACGGCTCCATGTTCGCCACGCTGAATGAGTATGACGAACAGAGCTATTATGACGGACACCCGCAGATGTATCTTGTCACCCCTGACGGCGGCTATGTCGTGGAAATTTTCACGGCGTTTGTAGCAAAACCCAGCGAGTCCGGCAGCGACACTTCCCCCTGGAGGCTTAGCTTCAAGGATGACGGGGCCTACACCACATGGCTTTCTGAAATGGCGGGCCGTTCTGTCATTGAAACCGATGTTACGGTGACTTCCAGTGACAAGGTGCTGACCCTTTCCACCTGTACGCCCGGAGGCGCGAGCCGCTTCATTGTCATGGGAAAACTGGCGGCTGTAAACGATTAACAAGAATATGGGAAATCGGTGCGGGGGCTGTCTGCTCCCGCACCTGCTATTTAGGAGGATTTTTCTATGGTGAATGCCATTATTTCAATACCCGGCTACGTCCATCTGTACCGCTCCCTTTTGCGGTTCTATGATATGCCGGAAAATGAGGTCCGGGAAATGCTCTATCTTTTGAACACGGCAAACCTGGACTGCTACGAGTATTACCACCCGGAGCGTGATGTGATCCAGAGCGGGCCGGTAGCCTTTAGCAACTGGCTGGAACATATGGACTGCCGCCCTTACCGGACAGAGGTACAGCTTTATAAATCCCTGCTGTTCTTAAAGCGCAGCATTGACCGGGATTTGATCGTGACCTCACAGCGGGAGGCGCTGCAGACGCTCCGCTGTATCATTTCCAACCTGGAATACCGCTTCTATAAGGCGTATGGCATGGAGATTGAGGACAAACGGACCGTGTACGGGGAATGTACCTACCGCCTGGTTCCCAGGGAGGACGAACCCAGCGTGTGCCTGATGCACGACTGGATCTACCTTCCCAGCGCATAATGCCGGGAACTTTATATAAATTTGTCCCGAATAATAGACAAAATTCGGGACAGTTCATTTTCAAAGGAGGGATGCCATATCACACAAAAGGAAGTCAATGCCGTATTTGACGAGCAGGTGCAGCTCTGCGCTGACACTCTGCAAAAGAAAACCAAAGAATACACCGGGGACGATACGGACCGGCTGGGGGCTTTTAAGGCGGCGGCAGCTTTACAGCACACCACGCCGGAGCGTGCCCTTGCCGGGATGCTGGCGAAGCATATCGTTTCCCTGTATGACATGTGCTTTGACGATGATACGGATTACGATTTAAGTACATGGAATGAAAAGATCACAGACAGTCTCAACTATCTGTTCTTACTGAAAGCCATTGTAAAGGAGGGACATACCAATCAACCAAATTGAAGTAAAGATTTTGAACTGTCAAGCGGTTGCCGAGGCAGAGAAAAACATGGTCTTTGCAGCCAGGCTTACCCAAAGGGGCCACCGGATTGCCACAATGGATGATCTGATGGCTCTTTATGAAAAATCATTCAGCGAAAATACCGTGGCGGCAATCAGCGGCCTTCCACACCCCACGGTCCAGAAGTTTGCGGTAATTACCGTTGCTGTCGTGGGAGCCAGCCGGCGTTTTCTGGCACAGATCACCAGGCACCAGAACGAAGTAAAGTTTATGAGCGCGTCCTTACAGTACAGCAATTATACGGGGCAGGCAGATTTTGCCGTGCCCTATGAGATTCTGGCCGCCCCGGTTGCGGTCCGGGAACTGTACTTAAAAAGCTGCCACGAAGGCATGGACTGTTACGAAAAACTGTGCGCCGAAGGAATCGACCATGACGCGGCGGGATATGCCACGCCCCAGGGGCTTCGGAATGTGCTGATGATCAGCGCCACCCCCTATCAGTGGAAACACATCATCGGCCAGCGGGTATGCCGGCGCAATACGGACGAGACCCGGATCGTGCTCCTGAAAATCTGGCAGGAGCTTTATGCTTTAAGCCCAGCGCTGTTTGCCCCCGGTCTTACAGGGCCGTTCTGCCAGCGGGACAAATGCCTGGAAGGGAAAATGACCTGCGGCAGAAAAATAGACGCGGATATGACGCCGGAGGATCTTCTGAAAGCGGACTATCCGGCACTTTCGGAAGGAGGCGGAGCATGAAGATCAAATTGATTGACTTTGGCGTGCCGGAGAGCCGCCGCCCTTTCCGTCCACACGGGAATGATGCCGGCGCGGATGTGTATATGCCCTATGACTGTACTTTACAGCCTGGCGAGATTGCAAAGGTTCCTCTTGGATTTGGAATTGAAGTGCCGGACGGATATGCAGGTTATGTATTTCCACGCACCAGCATGGCGGTAAAAGGGCTGGTCTGTGAACTGCCTCCTGTGGATTCCGGCTACCGTGGGGAGATTCATGCGATCATCAGTAATGTAAGCAATCAGACACAGGAGCTTTCCAAAGGTTCCCGCGTGGGCCAGCTTGTGATTACACCGGTTGTGATCGCAGATTTTGTTTCGGAGCTTGGTGGGCAGCGCGGCACAGGCGGATTTGGAAGTACAGGAAAATAAAAAAGTGCCTTTTAGAGAGTAATTCGGGAATTATCGCCGGTAGTGGGATTGGGCATATCAGGAGAATTGCAGGGTACAATAAAAGAAAGGCAGCAAAAGGCGGTACACTGTCATAGCGTACCGCCCTGCTGCTTAAAACTGCTTTAATATGTCGTGGTGCCCTACGTCCACCAGGATAATCATTTTGTCGCCTTCGTAATACCAGATAATGCGGATGTCCATGTTGACGCTGCACTCAAAAAGATCCGTGGTTCCCTGGATGCGTTTAGTGCGCAGCGACGGATGGGAAGGATTTTCGGCCAGAAGTTCCAGCTTGTTTTTAAGCTGCTTCTTCTCCTGTACGGTCAGACCCTTAAAATGCTTTTGGAAACGGGGCGTAAAGGTAAACTCATACGCCATCATTCCGCCTCCAATTTGTCAAACAGGGCGTCCACGCTGTCAAAGACAGGCTGCTCCCCGGATGCGATTTTTGCTTTTACATCCCCGATTTCTTCTTTAAGCTCGCTTAAATATTTTTTGGGGTAGACAACCACCGGCATGATGCAGATGGAACCGTCCTTCTCGAAGATGTCCAGTTTATCGCCTTCGGACAGACCGAGTTTGACAATGATTTCTCTTGGAATTGTGACCTGGGCTTTTTGACGCAATTCGGCCAGCATACGATCATCTCCTTTGCTTTAAGTTTGAAAGTAAGAAATTCTCACTTTCTTACTTATAGTATATCCACTTTGAGGGATTTATGCAAGGGGTACGAAAAAAATTTACAAATAAAGCGGCCAGCACCGTCACCGCTTACTTTCTGCTATTGAGTTCTTTCATAATACCGAGGATATACTGCATGGATTTGGAGTCGAGCTGTTTCGCCTCTGCGATAAATTCCCGCAAGGCTTCGGGGCAGGTGTTACCCTCATCAAAGAATTCCTGCGGTGTTACACCCAGGTATTCACAGATATAGAAAAAAGACTGCATGGCGGGAAGTGACTTTTTGTTTTCAATGTTGTTGATGTAGTTGTTTGCCTGTCCTAACGATAGAGACATATCGCGCGCAGATACGCCTTTCTGTGTCCGCAGCTTTGCCAGCCGTTCCGGGACAAAATCTTCATACATCGCCTTCACCTCCCATTCTGTAATAGATTGTACCTCACGCCCTTGTATTATTCGCAAAGGGAAAAAGGGTGTTTTCGTTGACTTGCTAAATTGAATCTATTACAATATGGAAAGTGAAGAATAATACCTATCGGACGGAGGAATAAAAATGGAAGGAAAGACCTGCTGTGTCACCGGACACAGGGATTTACCCCAGAAAGAGATTAACCATGTAAAGACCGCCCTGCGGCGTGAAATTGATTCAGCGGTTGCAGACGGGTTTACCCGCTTTATGAGCGGTTTCGCGGACGGCGTGGACCAGTATTTTGCCGAGATTGTGCTGGAGAAAAAAAAGACAAATCCGGCGCTGGAGCTGATTGCTGTCATTCCCTATCAAAAGCGTCTGGACAGCCTGATGGCAAAGGGCCGGACTTATGAAATGCTGGAGGCTTGCGCGGATGTTGTTGTCATGCAGGAGGAATACCACCCCAGCGTCTATTCCCACCGGAACCGCTACATGGTGGAACACTCAGACCGGGTGATCGCTGTGTATGACGGGAGGGAAAAAGGCGGCACGGTGAGGACAATCCGGTTTGCCCACCAGATGAAAAAGGTACTGCGGGAAATCCCTGTCGGGGAGATTGTTCTGCCAGGCCAACCCATTGCGAAAAGAAAATGAAAAAATGGATAACTGATACTTGATGATGCGCTCACTTTTCGGTGGGCGTTTTTCTTTACCTATTTTTTAGGAGGATTTTTTATGTGGAACATGATTACACACTTTCTTACATTCACCGGGGGAATGTCTGCCGGCGTTGTGCTGATGTGTCTTTTGCAGACGGGAAAGCAGGAAGATGAATGGTTAGAAAACAGGAAACGGGAGGAAAACGAATGAACCAGGAATTTGCAGAAAATATCAAAAACCATATCCGGGAATATCTGCCGGTGGACTATCAGGATGCAAAGATAACCCTTGAAAAAGTCACCAAAGGAAATGACCGGATTCTTACAGGGCTTATCATCCGAAAGGATGATGAAACGGCTGTACCGTCCATTTATCTGGAACACTATGAGGAACAGTTTGGCAAAGGCCGCCCGATGGACGACATTATGAAGGAAATTGCACAGATAAAAATGGAAAACAGCCTGGAGCTTCCTATTGATGTGAAGGGACTTCAGGATTATGAAACAGCCAGGCCGCTGCTTGCGATCCGTCTGTGCGACCCGGAAAAGAATCAGGAATATTTGAAAGATAAACCCCATACCGCATGTGGGGAACTGGCGGCAACCTACCGTATTCAGATCATGGAGGACAGCAGCGGAACGGCTTCCGCTGTTGTTACAAATGATATGTTGAATCTTTGGGGAATTACACCAGAGCAGCTTCACCACGATACGGTGTCAGCAGAAAACGCCCGGAATCCTGTCTGTTTATACACAATGGATGATGTAATGTCAGAAATAATGCTGTCCGTAAAGCCTGAGAATCTTTTTGAACAGACGGAACCATTAGAATCTGAAATGATACCTATGTATATCCTGACAAACCAGAATAAAGTAAATGGCGCCGGGGTTCTGGCAAGAGACGGCGTACTGGATAAAATCGGCGAGCTGCTTGGTTCTGATTTTTATGTCCTCCCATCATCGACCCATGAAGTTATCCTTGTACCGGATAACGGGAATATGCAGACAAAAGAACTGGAGGATATGGTAAAGGAAGTCAACGCTACTCAGGTTGCGCCAGAGGATTTACTTTCCGATAAAGTACAGTATTATGACCGGGCAGCAAAAACCCTGGGGCGGAAACAGGAAAAAGGACTATTGGAACGTCTTTCCGAAAATAAAGCACAGGTACAGGAAAGAGAGGCAAAAGCACCAAAAGAAAGACAGAAAACCAAACAGGAACCGAGCTTATAAGGGGCAGCGGCTATGCTGCCTTTTCTAATTCAAAGAAATGGAGGTTACAGGAATGAAGTTAGTAATTGCGGAAAAGCCCTCTGTTGCCATGTCGCTGGCGGCGGTTCTGGGTGCAAATGAGAAAAAAGACGGCTACATGGAGGGCGGCGGGTATCTGGTGAGCTGGTGCGTGGGGCACCTTCTGGAACTGGCGCAGCCAGAGGCTTATGGGGAACAGTATGCCAGATGGTGTTATGGTGATCTGCCGATCCTGCCGGAAGAATGGAAATATGAAGTGCCGAAGGATAAGAAAAAGCAGCTTGACCTTCTTTGCCGGCTGATGAAAGACAAACGGGTGAATTCCGTGGTATGCGCTACGGACGCCGGACGGGAGGGCGAACTGATCTTCCGTCTGGTCTATGAACACGCCGGATGTAAGAAACCGATAGAACGCCTCTGGATTTCCAGTATGGAGGACGCGGCGATCCGTGACGGGGTTGAACACCTGCGTCCTGGCAGCGACTACGATAAGCTCTATGACGCGGCGGTCTGCCGGGCCGGGGCTGACTGGCTGATCGGTATTAACGCCACCCGGCTTTTCTCCGTCCTGTATGGTGTCACGCTGAATGTGGGGCGCGTCATGTCACCCACACTGGCCCTTCTGGTACAGCGGGAGGCGGATATTCAGGCATTTACGAGCAAGCCCTTCTATGTGCCGGAGATCACATGCGGCGGTTTTACTGCCTCCGGCGAAAAACTGTCCGGGAAAGATGAAGCTGAAAAAATCCGTATGGACTGTGACGGGCAGGGTGCTTTAGTGCTGTCCGTGGAGAAGCAGGTTAAGACGGTGCAGCCGCCCCGCCTGTATGACCTGACGACTTTGCAGCGGGAATGTAACCGTATCTATGGCTATACGGCGCAGCAGACCCTTGACTATGTGCAATCCCTCTATGAGAAAAAGCTGGCGACCTATCCCCGGACGGACAGCCAGTATCTGACCGAGGACATGCAGGCAACCGCCGCTTCCCTGGTTCTCTGGCTGCGGGAACATATGCCCTTTGGAAAAGGCTGTACCGGGGAACCGGATATTGACCGCGTAATGGATGGCAGCAAAGTCACCGACCATCACGCGATTATCCCTACGGTGGAGATTGCCCGGACGGATTTATCGGAGCTGCCTTCCGGGGAGCGGGATGTACTGACGCTGATTGCTGCAAGGCTGCTTTCTGCCACGGTCCAGGCGCACCGGTTCGAGGCGGTGACGGCGGTTCTGGACTGCCAGGGCAATTCCTTTACAGCAAAGGGAAAGACGGTATTGCAGGCTGGATGGAAGGAAGTGGAACGCCTCTACCGCATGGGATTGAAAGAATCCAAACCGGAGGATGACGAGAATATGGATGCCTCCCTCCCCGTGCTGCAGGAGGGGCAGATATTTGAAACGGTCTCTGCCAGCGTCCGGGAGGGCAAAACCTCCCCGCCGAAGCATTATACGGAGGATTCCCTTCTGGCGGCTATGGAAACCGCCGGTGCCGGGGACATGCCGGAGGACGCAGAACGCAAGGGATTAGGCACCCCGGCCACCCGTGCGGCTACGCTGGAAAAACTGGTCTCTGCCGGATTTGTGCAGCGGAAGAAAAAGCAGCTTATTCCAACGGAAAAAGGTACGAACCTGATCCTGGTGCTGCCGAATAACATCAAATCGCCTACACTCACCGCGGAATGGGAATCCATGTTAAAGCAGGTAGAACGCGGCGAGCTGGCCGCAGAGTCCTTTATGGAACAGATTGCGGATTTGAGCCGGACGCTGGTAAAGGAACATACTGCCCCGGAGAAACGCTTTTCCGGCCTGTTCCCGGATGCAAAAAGAAACGGAGGTGAGGCTGTCGGCACCTGCCCCCGCTGCGGCGGAACCGTATATGAAGGCAAAAAAGGATTCTTTTGTGATAACCGGGACTGTGCCTTTGCGCTGTGGAAAGACAATAAATTCTTTTCCGGAAAGAAGAAATCCATAACAAAATCCGTGGCGGCGGCCCTTCTGAAAGAGGGCCGCGTTTCCATGTCCGGGCTTTACAGCGAAAAGACGGGAAAGACCTATGACGCCGTGGTGCTGCTGGATGATACAGGCGGAAAATATGTGAATTTCAAGCTGGAATTTCCGGCTAAGAAAGGCAGGAAGAAATGAACGGGCCGCCCTCACGGGAATTAACCAGGCAGGAACGGGCGGCGATCCGAAAGCTGGTAACAGACCTGTGCGCCAACCATGACAATCAGGATAGGCTCTGCCTCCCCTTAGACTGCCCCTGTTATATGCTGCATAAATGGTGGACCGGCTCTTTCTGCCGGTACTTTCAGGAGGCGGTGCTGCCGGTGGACCCGGCGCTGGAATCTGCCATTACTGGCGAGGACACTTCCCTGAAACAGAAAACATGCCCGGTCTGTGGGAAAGCCTATCTGCCTATTACCAGCCAGGCCTATTGTTCGGATTCCTGCCGCGCCTTTGCCAGACGGAAATCCGAGCGGGAACGCAAGCGCCGAATCAGGCAAAATCAGGGGTAATATGTCCGCAACTTAACCAAAAAGAGGCTTGCTTTTCAAGGCTTTCGGGACCCGGTTTGAGGGGCGGCTGTATAAGAATACTCTGACGCCCCGAAACGGGTGTAAGTTGCGGACAAATCAATGGACGGGAGGGATGCAGATAGAAAAGACATCGATTACAAAGGAGCTTATGCGGATTGATACCAGGAGACAGATAATTGATATACAGCAGATTGATAACCGGCGCTTTATGTATAACCCGAAAACCGGCATATTGGTCTTAGGCTATCAGTATGCAGCTACAAGTACAATGGTTTCCAGCCATGCCAACGAACTGGCCGACGCCGGGATCACAAAAGGCTATGATGATTTTGTCCGGGGCTGGATTGGCACTGGCGGGGACTACCCCAAAGGGGTGATCCACTTTGCTCCCTGTGTGGATAAGAGAAATATCACGCTGTTTGACCGGGCTTTTGACACACTGAAAATGTTTCAGGAAAGCGGCGCGCTGGCGGGCACGATGATCCGTGGCTTCGGGGAACGCTGGGAGCAGCCGTTATCCGATATTTTCACGGATATGCGGGAACCTGGGCAGAAACCCTCTGTCCGTAAGCAGCTAAAGAAACAGCCGGAGGCAAAAGCCAGCCGGCAGAAAACCAATCATCAACAGGAACGATAGGAGGCGGTTTATTTGAATATCAATACGATCACAACCGATAACCTGCGGCACATGGAAGGCAAAGACGGCCTGATCCTGCAGGGCTGCGGCGGGGATTTGAAGGAATGGGTGGACGGGATCAATGAGATGTTCACCGAGGCGGGCATTTTGAAGGATGGCAGTAAATTTGAGGATGTTTCCACTTTCCAGTATGGGGAGCTTACCTGTCTGCTCTATCCTTTCGAGGATGTAAAGCTGGACATTGGGAAACTTGCCATGTGGCGATTGCAGACCCATGATACTTTCGGCGGCACATGGCTGTCCGATTTTGTGCCGAACCGTTTAGGCGGTTTTATCGGGGAGCCTTCGCCGGAGCCGGAAAAACCGGATTGTGCGCTGATCGGCCAGGACGGCAATATTTTCAATCTGATAGGGATTGCGGCCCGTACCCTGCGGGAGCATGACCTGAAGGACCAGGCAAAGGAAATGAAGGACCGGGTGTTTGCTTGCGGCAGTTACGGGGAGGCGCTTTGTATCATTGGCGAGTATGTCAATATCACGGATTCCGAAGCGGAGCCGGCGCACAGACCCTCCCTCCGGCAGCAGATAAAAGACGCAAAGCACACGGAGACGCCCCAAAAACAGAAACCATCAAAACAGCAGGAACGATAAGGAGGATCAGAATGGGAAAAGAAACAACCTACGGCGTATGGGCGGTGCGCAGTGGCGCTTCCATCTTCGGCCATGCCGAGGCGTGGTGCAAGGAGGACGGAAAGCCTTTGGAATTTGACTCCCGCGAGGCTGCGGAGGCATACGCCAGGGAAATGAACAGCAAGACCACCGCCAATGTCCATTATTACGCACAGGAGAAAGAAGCGGAGCCGGGCGCCGTCAGAAAGACTTCCGCACAGGCGCAGCCGGATTTGGATGCCCGCGCCCACGTGGAAGTGACGCCGAGAGATGACGCGGCAGAAAAACGGAACGAGATTCCCGGCAGACAGACCATGCCGGAGGCGGACCCATTGGTGGAAATCCGCTCTGCGGTCCACAGCAACTATGCGGGCATGGTTGCCATGCTGGGTGCGGATAACCGGGTGTACCTGGGGCGTGAGGAACGCTGCCACTACCAGGATATGCAGGCATCTTATTATGACAATCAGGACGGCTCCCTGTGCTTTGTCTGCGACCAGCAGGATATGTACTATTTTCTCTATGGGGAGGGCTGGGCGCATACCCAGGCGGAAATGCTGGAGCGCGGCCTTACCCTGCGCCAGTATGAGGAATTTGCAAGGCTTCGGGACGGCGTGCTCTCACAGTTCACACCGAGCCGGGAAATCCTGTTCGCCGGGCAGCCTTTCCAGCCGCCGGAAAGTTATCTGCGCAATGCGGAACTCTACGAGGAAGGACAGACCGGAAATTACAATATGCTGGATGGCCGGCTGAATAATGAGCCGCCGGAACGCCCTGACTTAACGGACGGCCAGACCTATGAGGAAATCCAGGAGCTTGCCCCGGAGACGTTGCCGGAGGAAAAAACCTCTCTCATGGAAAAGCTGAAAGCAGACCGCCCGGAACATGAGGCCAGGCAGGTTGCGCCTCCTGCGCCGGAAAGGGAACGCTGATGGCGGCGGTAAAATTCGATGGCGTGGATGTGCTGGACTTTTTAGGGAAGGTTGTAGAGCTGCACACGCAGCATTATAAGGACGATTTTGATATTGACAAAGAGCTGATACAAAATCTTGCGGCTTGCAGAAATGAGGAGAATGAACAGCTCTTATGGATGTCCAGAACCTGCGGCACGTACTGTTTATGGGAAAGGGATGTTTACCTGCAGGACAGCCACGAAAATAAGGTGTGGCGGTTTTACCATGAGCAGACGAAAGATTCTATCCTGGCGTATGCAATCCAACTGGACGGCATACAGGACGGGAAAGTCACCGGCTGTATCTGGCCTCTCGATTATCACGCCCATGTGGAACGGGTCAAGCTGCTGTCCTGTGCGATTGAAAAAGTATCGGTATTGTTCCAGGATGGTACACAGGCGGTATTCCCCTATGATTCCTATATACAGCAGATTAACATGTTTAAGGCCGAGCATGGAACTTCCAAATGTGTGACCTGGCTGCCGGAAAGTGAGCGGGAATTACAAACAATCCTGCGGCGGGAGCACGTTAAGCGGGATTACCATGCAAAGCCCGGTGATATTCAGGAATATATGGATAGCCTGAAAAAGAGCACACTGCGGGGGAAACTGAAAGAGGTGCAGGCGGTAGCCGCTTTCACCCGGAAACCGCCTTCCCATAAAAAGGAGCCTGAACGATGAAGGCCGGGCATAACAAAAAATCCGTCCGTGTCGAATTTGTCATGTCCGAACCGGAGGCCGAACTGGTAAAAGAACGCATGGCGGAACTTGGCATTACCAACCTCTCCGCATATCTGCGCAAGATGGCGGTGGACGGTTATATCATCCATCTGGATATGAGCGACATTCAGGAAATGATACGGCTCCTTCGCATTTGCTCCAATAACCTGAACCAGTACACCCGGCGTGCCAATGAGACCGGCAGTATTTACGCTGCCGACGTGGACGATCTGCGCACACGCCTGGACAGTTTATGGGATGGCATGGATAAGCTGCTGCGGGGATTTGCGAACATTTCGTAAACAGGAAAAAAACGCCGTTGCTTTCCGGCAACCGGCACGGTAGAATTTTGATAGAGGGACAATATGTTTCTCTTTGAAAGGAGGCGGGCGTATGCGTCTGATTGGTAAATTACTGGCACTTCCCTTTGTACTGGTTACGGGGATTCTCTATCTGGTGTGTAAATTCCTGGTGGTCGTTTCCGGCGCTGTGCTGGGGATTCTATCGGGGATCGTATTTCTGGCGGCGCTGGCGCTGTTCTTTGCAGCCGGGTTCTGGCCGGGGCTTTCATGGCTGGTGATCGCGTTCCTGATCAGCCCCTACGGTCTGCCAATGGCGGCGGCCTGGCTGGTGGGGATCATCGGAGGCGCAAACAGCGCGTTAAAGGATTTCGTATTTGGTTAAACAGTTTCGGCGGGGCTCATTGGCAGCCCCGCCCTTTTTCTATAATTATGGCTGTCTGCTATGGCAGCTTTTTGATTGGAGGGATTTGATTGAAAGATACAACGCCAATTTATTTTCATTCTGCCACCTATGCGCATGAGCATGGGGAGCTGGATCAGTACCGTGCTTCCCACAAGGCAAACATTGCGTGTAAAGAGGCAATCGAACAGGCCATTGCGGACAACTACCGGGATAACCGTTTAGGCCCCGCATGTGTGCAGCAGGTCTTACAACAATTTGATCCTGGCCGGATTTTCTATGTCCTTGCCAACACGGTCCGGCAGAAAGAACATGACGGGCGAATTTCCCGTGATAACAAAGCCTGGGCGCAGACAATCCCGGTCTGTGAAGATAAGGACGGTTTCGGATATGACAGGAATGTTTCCTTTGTGGTAGACCGTAGCCATCCAGGACTAATGGATTTATTTCTTACCCAAGCCAGAGACATTGCAAAGGAGGATTTCAAGATGAATCAAGAGTTTACGAGCCGTAACCAAGTGGAGTTTATACGTCAGACCTACCCACCGAATACCCGGATTTTGTTGCAGCATATGGATGATCCCTATGCCCCGGTGCCCGCTGGCACCCGTGGAACTGTCAAGTATGTGGATGACATAGGCCAGATTGGGGTTGCCTGGGACAATGGACGCAGCCTTTCACTGATTCCCGGTATGGACACATATCGGAAACTGACCCAACAGGAGCTTACTCAGGAACAAGGTGAAAAGCCTTCCATACATGACAGTCTGGGCAAACATGCCGGGCAGCAGGCGGCTCACAGCGACAAACCGAAAATGAAAAAAGAACAGACACGATAACAGAGCCGGTTTTACAGTAAGGGGGTGATGGGATGGCGACCACACGGCTCATGCCGCTGCATGTCGGTAAAGGCCGGGATGTTTCCACGGCGATTGCAGACATCATTGACTACGTAGAGAATCCGCAGAAAACCGATTTTGGAAAATTCATTTATGGTTATGAGTGTGACACCCGAACCGCCGATGCGGAGTTTCTTTTATCCAAACGGCAGTATGCGAACCTGACCGGACGTAACCGGGGCGCGGATGATGTGATTGCCTACCATCTCCGGCAGGCGTTCAAGCCCGGCGAGGTCACGCCAGAAGAAGCGAACCAGATCGGGCGGGAGCTGGCACTAAAACTGACGAAGGAAAACCATGCTTTTGTTGTCTGCACCCATGTGGATAAACACCATGTCCATAACCACATCATCATAAATTCTACCACGCTGGACTGTCAGAAAAAATTCCGCAACTTCTGGGGTTCCACCTGGGCGATCCGGCGCATGAATGACAAGCTGTGCCTGGAGCATGGGCTTTCCATTGTAGAGAATCCGAAGCCCAGCCGCAACCACTACGGCACATGGATGGGAAGTCAGAAACAGCCTTCCCATCAGGAGCAGCTACGCTGGGCCATCGATGCTGCCCTGGAGGAAAAGCCGAAGGACTTTGAAGAACTTTTGAAGAAGCTGGAGGCGGCCGGGATCGAAGTCAACCAAGAGCGGAAGTACCTCCGTTTTCGCCTGTCACCGGAAGATAGATATACCCGGTGTGATACGCTAAAGGGCGACTATACCGAGCAGGCCATCAGAGAACGGATCGCCGGCATCCGGACGGTGAAACCGCGCCGTATCTCTCCCCAAAAGCCAGTTTCCAAAGTCGGACTGCTGGTGGACATTGAGGCGGCGGTCCGTTCCGGCAAAGGGCCGGGGTATGAACGCTGGGCGAAGGTGTTCAACTTAAAGCAGCTTTCCCAGGCGGTAATCTATCTCAAAGAGCATGGCGATATGAGCTATGAGGATTTGCAGAAAAAATCAGATGCCGCTACCGCCAGCTTCAATGCGCTGTCGGTACAGATCAAGGAACTGGAATCACAGATGGCCGCCAACGGGGAGCTGCAGAAACAGATCGTAAATTATGCCAAGACGCGGGCGGCCTATGTGGAGTACCGGAAAGCCGGGTACAGCAAAAAATTCCGTGCGGTGCATGAGACGGAAATCCTTCTGCACCAGGCGGCGAAGAAACACTTTGACGAGGTTGGGATTACAAAGCTGCCCTCCGTCAAATCTCTGCGTGAGGAATATGCCGGACTTCTGGAACAGAAACGGAAAGCCTATTCTTCTTACAAACAGGCCAGAGCCGATATGAAGGAGCTTTATAATATCCGGGCAAATGTGGAGCATTTGCTGGACATTCCTACCGGACGGGAACCGCAGAAGGAATCGCAGAAGTCGCGGCAATAGTTTTCCTTCTGCTTTCGGTTTTCAGCGTTCCAACGGAATGCGCAGCCATCACCGCAGGTGATGATCTCAGGGGTTTGGGGATATGTCACCAACAAGCATTTTGGCAGGAATACCGGAAACGGATTCCTGCCAAAATACGCAATCTTACGGAAGATTGCATTGCTTGCCAGTAGTTTTAAGAGTCTTTGGCAGAGGATCTGTTTACAGTTGCCGCATTGATAAACCTTTGATAACTGCCTATAATAGAGTTATTATTTTGAACTGCTATAACAGAGAAATGCAAAAAAATAAAATTTTTTGTCTGTTGTAACATTTCGCGGACATTTGCCTGTTATACTATTGGCAAAAAGAAAAGGAAGTGAGGATATGAAGCAGATTTTAATTGTCGAGGACGACAGTTTTTTGAATAAGATGTTGGCCTATAACATGACCGCAGACGGCTACGGCGTGACTTCTGCCCTAAATGCCAGAACCGCAGCCGCCGCCATCCGCCAGCGGGAATTTGATTTAGTGCTGCTGGACATCAACCTGCCGGATGGAAATGGTTTTGAGCTGTGCAAGCTGATAAAGCCCCAACACCCGGACACCATCGTGATTTTCCTAACCGCCAACGATCAGGAGAGCGACCAGATACGGGGCTATGAGGTGGGCGCGGTGGACTACATCACAAAGCCCTTTGTGATCGGGGCCTTGCAGCGGAAAATCAAAGCCATGTTTGCCATGCTGGAACACCACAAACCGGCCAAGGACATTTACGACGACGGGCGGCTGTTTCTGGACTTCTCGGAGCAGACGGCTTCCCTAAATGGCAAGCCCCTGACCTTATCCCCGATGGAGTACAAAATGCTGAACCTGTTCCGCAAAAATCCCCGGCAAGTGCTGACCCGTGGGCAGCTTTTGGAAAGGCTGTGGGATATAGACGAAAGGTTTGTGGACGAACACACCCTGACAACCTCCATCAGCCGGATTCGCAGCAAGATCGAATCCGACGGCGGCGCGCCCTACATCAAGACCGTTTACGGCATGGGCTATCAATGGACGGGAGGCGAGGCAAAATGAAGATTAAGAACCTCTCGGTAAAGCGGCTGTTTGGCCGGGTGGCACTGGGGCTTGTCCTCTCCATGTCCGGGAGCACCATAGCCCTGTTTTTTGTGACAAAACAGACGGCGGTGCTGCTGACGGGCGGGGTGCTGCTGCTGTGCGCCCTTGTGGGGATTTTTGTACTGACGCAGGCGTTTGGAAAGCGGCTGTCGCAGTTTACCGCCGACCTGTGCCAGACCTTAGACCACATGATCGCCGGGAATGAAGCGCCCCAGCGCCCGGAGGACAGCGAAACCCAGCTTGCCAGAATCGGACACCGGCTGGCAAGGCTTTACCAGATCATGCAGGAGAACCGCCGCCGGGTGGACGAGGAACGGCAGGAGTTACAGACCCTTGTATCAGATATTTCCCATCAGGTGAAAACGCCGGTGAGCAATCTGAAAATGGCGACGGACACCCTGCTGGAAAAGCCTATGACCGAGGCAGAGCGCACCGATTTTATCCGGGGAATCCGCAGCCAGACGGATAAGCTGGACTTTCTCTTTCAGGCCCTTGTGAAAACTTCCCGGCTGGAAACGGGCGTGATCCAGTTGGATAAGAAACCGGGACGCCTCTTTGATACCGTGGCACAGGCCATGAGTGGAATTGTGTATGCAGCAGAGAAAAAGGAAATCGTCGTGTCCGTGGACTGCCCGGAGGATTTGACCGTTTTCCATGACAGCAAGTGGACATCCGAAGCCCTCTTTAACCTGCTGGACAATGCGGTGAAGTACACCCCGGCGGGCGGGAAAATCACGGTGTCGGTGGTGCTGTGGGAAATGTATGTGGAGATCAAAGTGACCGACACCGGCAAGGGCATTTCCGAAAGCAATCAGGCCGCCATCTTCCGGCGCTTCTATCGTGAGGAAGAAGTACACGAACAGCAGGGCGTTGGCATTGGCCTGTATCTGGCCCGCGAGATCATAACGCGGCAGGGTGGCTATATCAAAGTGGTTTCGGAGCCGGGCAAGGGTTCTGAATTTTCTATTATGCTGCCTACAAAATAGAACGCGGCGGACGGCCATTTCCGGCTGCCCGCCGTAAATTTTTTTGAAATGTCCGAGCGTTGTAACATTTCACCCCGATTTTCAATGAAATTTTTTGGCCGCTGTAACATTTCGCGGACATTTGGGTTTTACAATGACCTTATCAAATATGGAGGTGATACAACTATGACATGGCCTTTTGAGAATGATACAAGTGCCATTACAAAAAAGTTGGCAAAACGAAACTTAAAAGCAGATAAAAGTAGAAACATCCTCATTATCATTACGATTGCCTTAGCTACCTGCTTGATAATGACAACGACCTTGTATTTTTTTGCTTCGCAGCGAAAATCATTAAATGATGCGGCTGGGCGTTATCAAGCAATTATCAATGAAGTCGATAGTGATACCATTACGAAATTAGTAAATGACGATAGGGTTCAAGTGGGTGTAAGTCATTTATTGGGTTTAGTATCTTATGGGGACTACAAATTAACCGTTCGTTCAATGGATGAAACACTAATGAAATTAGCAAAATATCCTGATTTAGAGGGAGAATTGCCCAAATCTACAAATGAAATTGCTATCACAAAGGCGTTTCTTGATAGAGCTGGATTGTCCAAATCCATAGGCGATACTATATCGTTAAATCTGGGAGATGGAGAAAAAGATTATACCTTATGTGGTATTTTGCCTGTCGAAAATTCAAATTATTCCGTATTCGTGTCGCAGTCCTATATTGAAAACAAGATCAGCGAACCGGCATACTCCGCTTATATCCGTTTGAATGAATCTGATGGTTGGTCTAAGGCTGCTATACAAGCTGAATTATCAACATTGTGCAGAGAATTGGAAATACAGCCGGAGCAAATGCAGTTTTCAACATATTATTTTTCTCTCATTGAACAGAGAAGCAGTCAATATATCACTGTAATAGCATTTATCAGTCTTATTATCGCTTTGGCTTGTACCCTTGTTATTTACAGCCTGTTTTATGTGTCCATAGCCAGAAAAACAAAAGAATATGGAAAACTGCGGACAATAGGGGCAACTGGAAAACAGATGAAAAGAATCGTTTTTAGAGAGGGATTTCATCTTTCCAGAATTGGTATTCCGATTGGAATATTAGCCGGTGCAATAGCGGGATATGTCCTTGTCCCGCAAGGCTGGAACACTTTAATGGTATTTGTAATTGCCGCTGTCACAGCTCTGTTTGTGTATCTATGCGTTATGATTGCTGTAATTAAGCCAGCCAAAATTGCTGCTCATGTTACGCCTATTGAAGCAGTCCGTTATATGGCGGGCAATAATGATGTAATGTCCAACAGTACAAAAGTGTTACATCGTTCTCTATCCGCGAAAAATTTAGCTTTCCTTAATTTTGCAAGGAACAGAAAGAAAACCGCTTTAACGATCCTGTCGTTAGGGGTATGTGGAATTTTGCTGATGGCAAGCTCTGCATATTTTAATTCCATTGATCCTTTAGCGATGGCGCGTAGGAGTTTTCCTTATGGAGAAATTCGCCTTGAATTAGGCGATTACGGGCCGCAGGCACATAACAGCGAACAATATTCAGAACTCCAAAAATTGAATCTGCTTACAGAAGATTTTAGAGAATCCATTTTGGACATAGATGGTGTGGAAGAAATAAAAGAATACCAAGGCACCGTTTTGAATGTTCGTATGCCAACGGGGGATATTGAACCGATTGTTTCAGACGCATATACGCCAAGCTCTCAAAAATTGCTTGAAGAATATTTGATTAATGGTACAGCAGATTTGCAGGAACTACTTAATAATAATGGCATTATTATTGAAAATGGCCCACAGTGGAAAGAAACTTTTGGGTGGGATGCAGCGATTGGGGACGAACTTCTGATTGAAGTTGGCGGACAAACATTGGAAGTAAAAGTAATGGGAATTGTGGACGCTAATATCCCGTATGGCGGATATGATACGCTATTTATTCCTTTAGAAATGCTGTCAAAGATCGTTCCTATTGAAAACCTCAATTATCAATTTATTGTAGATACAGATGACAGTAAATGGGCAGCCGCAAAAGATGAAATCCAAAAGATAATTCCACCGACTTCCAGCCTCTATGTTAGTACCTTGAATGATTGGGTAGAGGCATACAACGAAAAACTATTGAACTATCGTATGCCAGTCTACATTTTTGTTATGTTTATCGGGGTTTTTGGCATTATCAATCTGCTAAACACACTGATAACAAACATCTTGACCCGGAAGCGAGAACTGGGTGTTTTGCAAGCGGTTGGTTTGAGCAGTAAACAGCTTTCAAAAATGTTATTGATAGAGGGCTTGTTCTATACATTAGGGGTGCTTCTTCTTTCCATATCATGCGGAACTCTTATCGGGTATCTTCTCTGCACCGTCTTTAGTGCAATGAGTATTTTTGGAAAAGTAAGCTATCATTTTCCGACAGTTGAAATGTTCAGTTATTTTATACTGATGCTTGCCGTCCAAATGCTTTTCTCGTATTTGGCAATTCGGCAGATAAAAAAACAATCTCTGGTAGATCAAATACGGGAATTGTCATAAGAATTTTTGAAATGTCCGAGTGTTGTAACATTTCACCCCGATTTTCAATGAAATTTTTTGGCCGCTGTAACATTTCGCGGACATTTGGGTTTTACAATAGCCTTATCAACAAAAGCGAGGAGGCGACGCAATGGAACTGACCCCGACATTGATTTTGAATCTGGCGCTGCTGATCGTCCCGCCCGCTGTCCTTGTGCTGGTGTTCCGGCAATGGCTGGCCCGGCACATCCGCTGGACGGTTGCCTTGACTGCTCTCTGTGATGTTCTCCTGTTTTGGGATGAACTGTTCTACTATGAGAGCTTCGGGCTGTTCGCTGGGCTGATTCTGGTACAGTTGGCGGCCACCGGCGCGGCAGCGTTCCGCATTTACAACAAACAAAGAAAGGATTGAATTTTATGAGTATTTTACAGACTATCGACCTGAAAAAGTATTACGGCACAGAGACGAACATTACCCGCGCCCTTGACGGCGTGAACT
Organism: Blautia sp. AM28-27; assembly: GCF_003480905.1. Taxonomy (NCBI): domain Bacteria; kingdom Bacillati; phylum Bacillota; class Clostridia; order Lachnospirales; family Lachnospiraceae; genus Blautia; species Blautia sp. AM28-27. The sequence goes on along the minus strand of NZ_QUJK01000003.1, from coordinate 263,660 downwards.
TCTCCGTGGAGGACGGCGAGTTTGTGGCCGTTGTGGGAACCTCCGGCAGCGGCAAGTCCACCCTGCTTCACATGATGGGCGGGCTGGACACCCCCACCAGCGGAACTGTGATCGTCCGAGGCGAAGAACTGGCAAAGAAGAACGACGAACAGCTTACCATCTTCCGCCGCCGCAACATTGGATTTATCTTCCAGAACTATAACCTTGTTCCTATCCTGAATGTGTATGAGAACATCGTCCTGCCGGTGGAGCTGGACGGGGACACGGTGGATCAGAAGTTTTTGGACGAGATCGTTCGCCTGTTGGGGCTGGAAGATAAACTGAAAAATATGCCGAACAATCTTTCTGGCGGCCAGCAGCAGCGTGTGGCGATTGCCCGCGCCCTGATTACCAAACCGGCTATTGTGCTGGCCGACGAGCCGACCGGCAACCTTGACAGTAAGACCAGCGCCGAGGTGCTGGGGCTTATCAAGCGCACCAGTGCGGAGTTCCGGCAAACTGTTGTGATGATTACCCACAATGACGACATAGCCCGTCTTGCAGATCGGATTGTCCGCATTGAGGACGGAAAGATTGTGGAGTAAGGAGGTGGCAGTCTATGACATGGCCTTTTGAAAATGATACCAGTAGCATTACAAGTAAGCTGGCAAGAAAAAGTTTGAAAAGTGAGAAGCGCCGGAATTTGATGGTGGTGATCGCCGTTGCGCTGGCGGCATTTCTGATCTGCTTTACGGGAATTGTAGCTACTTCCCTGACACAAATGCAGCGCAATCAGGTTGTCGATACTTATGAGGCGGTCTGGCTGGGCGTAGAGGAAAACGACATTGAAACCCTGAAAGGACTGCCGGAGTTTGAGCGCGTAGGCGGCTACTATATGCTCGGTGAGGAACTTTCGGAACAGGGCTATCATGCCTCTTATGTATATAATGAAGCAGAAATGATGGAGATTGGGCGCGACCAAATGAAGCTATTGGAGGGGAATCTGCCCCAAAAAGCAAATGAAGTTGTCGTAAGCGAATACTTTCTCTCCACCTATGGAAACAATGCCAAGATCGGGGACACTGTGACCTTAGATACCGAGAGTTTTCATGGTGATTATGTCGTTACCGGCATTATGGACAGCGTAAATGAAAAAGAAGCGAATACCTGCGCTATCATTCTTTCCAAAGCTGCCCTGACAGAATGGAAAGGGTTTGATCCGGCTGGGTATCGCGCCTATGTCCATTTCAAAAACAGCGACCAGTTGGGCGAGGAACTGATAACCTCTTATTGCAGGGAGATTGCAGAGGAATATCAGCTTCCTAATCCCAGCATGAACAACAAGTATTTTGCTTATGCTTCTAAATCCTTTGATTTTTTACCGATTGTTGGTGTGATTGTTATTGTTCTGATCGGCGGCTATATTGTGATTCAGAGTATCTTCCGTATCTCCATCAATGACAAAATCAGGAGCTACGGACAGCTTCGGACGATTGGTGCAACGCCAAAGCAAATCAAGCGGATTGTAAAGCGGGAGGGACGCAAACTCGGCAGTATCGGAATTTTGGTTGGTACAGTGCTGGGCGTATGCTGCGGTTTTCTTCTGTTTTCCAAGGGATTTAACGCTGTTTCCTATGTCGTTATGGTTTCCCTGACACTCATAAGCAGTTGGATCATGGTGTCTATTTCCATCCGTAAGCCGGTGAAAATCGCGGCAGGGATTTCCCCCATTGAAGCCGTCCGTTTTACCCCGGTGCAAAAGGACATCCGCAGCCGGAAAAAGAATATCAAGCTCAATCCTGTTTCAATGGGAATTGCGAATTTTAAGCGTGACCGCAAAAAGACAATCTCTATTATAGCGTCTTTGAGTTTGGGCGGAATTATCCTGCTTGTGGTATCCTCCATGGTTTTGCTGCGCTCCCCAGAGGCACTTGCAAGGCAGATTTATCCGTATGGTGACTATAAAATTTATTTACATTCCGAGTTGGCAGTAGAAGAAGCTATGGCAGCGGGAAATCCATTGAATGAGAAATTGAAGCAGGAAATTTTGGCCATTGATGGTGTAACCGATGTGATTACAAAAAGGCAAAGCCTTCATATAAATTATCGTGCCAACGGAATTGATGAGGCTGGTTGGTGTGATATACTAACTGAACAAAATTATTCTGCGGTTGAAGCTGCATTGATAGAGGGAACTATGCCAGCGGATGCACACAGCATCATAATTGATTCGCATACAAGTAATCGTGATAATATAAGAGTGGGAGAAACGGTTGAAGTTACCTCTGGGAAATCAACTATTCCTGTTACTATATCAGGGGTGTTTGACAACGATAGCATACCAACTGATGGACATGGAACAGTCCCAGTTGACGCTCCACTTGAATTTGCAACGGAAGCATTATTTCATGAATTACATCCAGAAATAGCTTCGTTTGACTATTCATGGAACATTGCAAGTGATCCGAAAAAAGCGGACAATGTAGAGTCTGAATTGAAAAATATTGTAGCCACTCATACTGATATTGCGTTAGAAAATATTGACACTATAATTGAGTATGAAAAAAATATAAATGCTTTTGTATTTGGCAGTATAGAGGTACTTTCATGGCTGGTATTCCTCTTTGGCGTTATCAACCTGATCAACACGACCCTCTCTAATCAAATGTCCAGAAAACAGGAAAACAGTGTTTTGCGTTCCATCGGACTGACCCAAAAGCAGCTATGTAAAATGAATATCTGCGAGGGGCTGTGCTATGCGTTCTTTGCAACATTGGCGACGCTGATCGTTGGGCTTCCGGCTTCCATCTTTGCTTGTAGCAAATTTAGTGTAGGAGCTTTTGCCGGAAAAGTAGTGCCTTACAAATTCCCGGTTTTGGAAATGGGTCTGTTTATTCTGGTATTGTTCGGAATGGAACTGATTTTGTCTGTATGGACAGTCCGCAGACAGAAAAAACAATCCCTGATTGAACAAATGCGGTCAATGGAATAACCGTATGGGATCGGCGGGGCGGCGTGTGCTGCCCCGCCTTTTTCGCCATTTTCCAAAGAAATTTTTGAAATGTCCGAGCTTTGTAACAATTCAGCCTGTTTTTCTGTCGAAATCAAAGGCACCTCGGACATTTGTGTAACATTTGTAGTTTATGCTTGTGGTAAATCAATATTGGGGGTGAGGACACATGAAAAAGATACTGCTGATTGACGACAGCGACACCTATACATGGTGTCTGCAAAAATACTTACAGCACCGGGGCTACCCGGTAAAAACGGCTTCCACTCTGAAAGAAGCGCGGGCCGCCATCCAAGAGGAAATGCCGCTGGTGGTCTGCTGTGATCTCGACCTGCCGGACGGTTCCGGCATGGACTTTCTGGACGAGGTGCGGGCCGCAGACAAGGAGCTGCCGTTTATTCTGGCGTCCTGCCATGACAGGGAGGACTATGAACAGGAGGCTATGCGCCGGGGCGCAACGCTGTGCATGGACAAAATGAAAGGGCTGCTGCTACAAGATAAGCTGGTGGAATACGCCTACCGGCAGTTATCCGGCGAAAAAGCCCCGACTTTTCACAAGCTGCTCTTTGTCCATGCGGAAGATACCAACGCCGGAGTGCTGCGGGCGGCTATGCTGCAAAAGGGCTTTGACCTAATTCTGGTTTCCTCGATTGGGAAGGCCAAGCGCCGGATTTTTGAGGATAAGGAAATAGAACTGATCTTGTGCGATCTGGAACTGCCGGACGGCACAGCAATGGAGCTGTTTCATACGCTGCGACGGGTGGCGGGGATGTTCCAAATGAAGAATCCCCCTGTCCGGCTTCTGCCGTTCTTTATCCTCACCGAAAACAACGACCTTGCCACGGAATATGAATACCGGCATGAGGGCGTAAACGACTATATCACCGCCCCGGTCAATATCCCGGAGCTGATCCGGCGAGTTCTGTTCTTTGTGGAGTAATTGAAAAATTTTACGGAGGTGATGATGTGATGGGACATTAGCTGTTTTTGATATAGAAGAATCTGGTAAGCAGATCGGAGAAAAATTATTTCTGCTTCTTAACGAGGAACAAAAGAATGCTCTAATGCAATATATTTTGGAACAGGGAGTCTGTCATGGAACGGTATTCAATTCCTGTCACACTTCCTCCGCAGCAAAGAAGAATCCTCTAACAGAAATACAGGAAGGCGAGCTTTATCTATGTCTGGAGCACCGCACTGTCAGGGTTCGTGAACGGATTATCAACCTGACAAGCAAAGAGTTTGATATACTGGCATTACTCATTGCTAATCCCAAACGTGTTTTTACTTACGAACTGATTACCGATTTGGTTTGGAAAGAGGATTGTGATTTCTATTCGAGAAAAGCGATTCATAATCATATAAGTAAGCTGCGTAAGAAGTTGCGCTTTGAACCAGATCTTCCAAACTATATTGAGAGTGTCGCCGGAATCGGCTATAAATTTGAACATTTGTAAGCTAAAGCCACGAGATTTTCTTGTGGCTTTAATTAACATCCACTTCCGAACGCTTAATATTGAAGGTTGTATTATTCGAGCTAAAGAACTATAATAGATTCTATGGAGGTGCGATATGGAATATATGACATTAAAAGAGGCCGCCGAGAAGTGGGGCGTGACACCTCGTAGAGTAAATTATTATTGTGCTGGTGAACGTATTTCTGGAGCAGTAAAGATGGCCGGTATTTGGCTGATTCCCAAAACTGCAGAAAAGCCGATTGATGGTCGGACAAAACAAGGGAGAGAATTGCGCCATGAATAAAATTTTGATTATAGATGATGACAGAGAACTGTGCGCTTTGATTAAACACAGCGTACAATCAGAACATATAGAAGCCGATTTTTGTAATACCGGAAAAGAGGGCTTGCAGAAATTAAAAGAGCAAGAATACCAGCTTGTGGTGCTAGATGTGATGATGCCCGGTATGGATGGCTTTGAAACGCTGGAAGAAATCCGCAAAGAGAACAGCCTGCCGATTTTGATGTTCACATCCAAAAATGACAGCGCTTCTAAAGTGCGGGGCTTACGGGCCGGAGCGGACGATTATCTAACAAAGCCGTTTGATATGGACGAACTGATTGCCCGTATTGCGTCCCTCATTCGCCGCTACACCCGCTTTAATCAGCAAACGGGAACTATGCAAAAACTGGATTTTGATGGGTTGCAAATTGACCTTGAAAATCGTTCTGTTACGACGGAAACCGGCACTTTTGAACTTCCACCAAAGGAATTTGATCTGCTCCTGTACTGTGCAAAACATCAAGGAAAAATTTTGACAAAACAGCAGATTTATGAGGAAGTTTGGGGCGAAGAATATTTCTATGATGACAGCAACATTATGGCGATCATCAGCCGGCTTCGTAAAAAATTAGAAGTCAATCCTTCCAGTCCAAAGTATATTCAAACGGTCAAAGGGATTGGCTACCGCTTTAATAAGGAGGTATAGCTGGTATGAAGATCATCGTTTTCCTGTCCGTTGTGATTGCTATTGTAGCTGTGCTAACCTCCATCCTTCTCATTCGTCGCGTAAAAAAGCAAATAGCAGAAATGACCGATGCGCTGGTTGATGTGAAAAATGGAAATGGCAATCGGCGTATTTTGTCTGCAACAAATGAACTGATAGCACCTCTTGCCTATGAAATCAATGAGATCGTTGTGTCCTATGAAAGCAGACTTTCGATTGTCCGGCAGGCAGAGGAAACCAACCGCCAGCTTATGACGAGCCTTTCCCACGATGTTCGGACACCCCTTACAACCCTCATCGGCTATCTTGACGCTGCACATAAAGGGCTTGTTACAGGGAAAGACCGGGATGATTATATCGAAATCGCCCGCCGGAAAGCCCATGATTTGAAAGAATATATTGATGTACTCTTTGACTGGTTCAAGTTAAATTCCAACGAGTTTGCTTTGGAAATCCATCCTATTGAGGCCGCAGAGCTGACAAGAAATATCCTGATCGACTGGATACCGATTTTTGAAGATAAGCAGGTCGATTATGACATTGATATTCTCGAACAGCCTGTCCGGGTAAGATTGGATACGGACAGCTATATGAGGATTATCAATAATCTCATTCAAAATGTAATCGCTCACAGCCATGCGGACAAAATTAAAATTGCCCTGTCAAAGCAGGGAAATAACATGAGGCTGCTGCTGGCGGATAATGGTGTAGGAATTGAGAAAGAAGATTTGAAACACATTTTTGAACGGCTTTATAAGTGTGATAAAGGTCGGTCTGAAAAAGGCAGCGGTCTTGGTCTTTCTATTGTCCATCAGCTTGTAGAAAAGATGGGTGGAAGCATAACAGTTGAAAGTTTGCCGGGAAAAGGAACTGAATTTATGTTGTTTTTTCCTTTGGAAATTTAAGTGGGTTCCCGTCTTTATGGCGGGAACCTTTGTCATTTTGCCGGATTTCAAATTGCAAGGTTAATGCAAGGTTGCGGCAAGGTTAATGCAAGGTTGGCGTGATAGAATACTTTACAGAACAGGAGGTTTTGAATATGGACACAAATTACATCATTGAAACGAAAAATCTGACGAAGCAATACGGTTCACAAAAGAGTGTGGCTGACTTAAATATCCATGTGATGCGTGGGAGAATTTATGGTCTGCTGGGCAGAAACGGAGCCGGAAAAACTACTACCATGAAAATGCTGTTGGGCTTAACAAATCCGACTTCCGGGGAGGTTAAAATCTGGGGAAAACCCTTGCAGGGGAATGAAAAGAAATTGCTGCCCCGTATCGGCAGCTTGATTGAGTCCCCCGGTTTTTATCCAAATCTGACCGGCACAGAGAACTTGCGTATCTTTGCTACTCTGCGGGGCGTACCAAACAATCATGCCATCAAAGACGCTCTGGATTTGGTAGGACTGCCCTACAAAGATAAAAAGCTCTTTTCACAGTATTCTCTTGGTATGAAGCAGCGGCTTGCCATCGCCCTTGCCGTTATGCACGATCCAGAACTTTTGATTTTGGATGAGCCGATCAACGGTCTTGATCCCATCGGTATTGCGGAGGTACGCTCCTTTATTCGGGAGCTTTGCGACGCAAAGGGAAAAACGATTTTGATTTCCAGTCACATTCTTTCGGAGATTTCCTTGCTGGCTGACGATATTGGAATTATCGACCACGGTGCATTGCTGGAAGAAGAAAGTCTTGCTGAGCTGGAGCAAAAAAGCAGTAAGCATATCCGGTTTACGCTCTCTGATACTGCACAGGCGGCAAGAATTTTGGAACGCAATTTCCGTGAAAACCATTTCTCTATACAGGATGACCACAATCTGCGCCTGCACAACCTTGATCTACCTGTGGGGAAAATTGTAACTGCCTTTGTTGAAAATGGATTGGAGGTATCGGAGGCGCATACTTGTGAAGAAAGTCTTGAAGATTACTTCAAGCGTGTGACGGGAGGCGAGGGAATTGCTTAAACTGATCAAATGCGAGTTTTGGAAATTAAAGCGAAAAAGATTATTATACGCACTGATGTCATTATCGTTATTTTTTCCGTTGATTTTGGCATATATGGCAAAGGCGGGAACAGGTGCAGATACAACGGAACATTATCTTCAAACCCGATTTGATTATGTTTATACAATGATGTTGGGATATGGATTGGTTTTTTTGCTTCCATGTCTAATTGGTATCATTGCCGCTATTTTGTTTTTTATAGAAAGAGATTGCGATACTTCCAAAAACCTTAGAACAATTCCTGTTACAAATACACAACTCATTATGGCAAAAATTTCTATGCTCTTTATTTTTAGCATTGCGTTTTGTCTGACAAGCACATTATCTGTTGCGTTGTTTTGTAAACTGTTTCATGTAGGAATGGTTTATGGTATGACTTATAAGATATTTATGAGCCTTATTTTTGGAGTTCTTATCGTAGCAGCTTCTTTGCCGATTGTATTTTTAATTATTTGTTTTAACAAAAGTTTTTTGCTTTCTATCCTGCTTGCGTTTTTTTATTCTATTTTTAACTGGGGCATACTGGGGACGATTGGAACATCTATAAGTGCTGCAAAAATTACTTTCTTAAATTCTTTCCCAGTTATATGTGTTATGAACTGGACAAGCGGCTTAATGATGGATCATTTGCAAAAAGACAATCTTTTGCCGGAAGCCTATGCGATTGTACCAACCACCTTCCATACAATTTTTATTCTGGCAATTACTGTTATACTTTCGTTGTGGTTGATCATTCGCTTTTATAAAAAATGGACGAGGTAAATGATATGGGAAAGATAATAAAAACGGAATTTTTAAAACTAAAACGCTATTCTGTAATAAAAGCCGGAATTATTATGACAGTGCTTTCGCCGCTGCTGTCACTGTTTTATTCCACAGCCAACGGTGGACAGACATGGACATTTGACTATTTTATGCAGCAAGTTATGATTAGTAACTGTACCTTGTTTTTTCCGATTATCATTGCACTGATAGCAGGTTATATTATAACAAGGGAATATACAGACGATACGATGAAGAATATATCAACAATTCCTATTTCATATAAACAGTTACTTTCAGGAAAACTACTTGTCCTATTGTTGTTGACAATCTGCTTTAGCTTTATAGGATGCGTGCTAGCATTAGTAATCAATGTTATTGCTGGATTTCCAGGAGTGCATTTTGGCAATCTGCTCAATATGTTTATTCGTGTTACCGGAGCAAATTTAGGAATTTACATTTCAGTTTTGCCGATTATTTTACTATTCTGTTGTTCGGTAAACAATTTTTTGGGTGGGGTTGCGTTAGCATTTGTGTATGGATATTTCGGAACTTTTGAAGGAACACTGTTAAATTATTATCCGATTAAAGCAAGCATGATTTTAGTAGACCCTACTTGTGGTGCGGAATATGGTTATACTTATCACATTTTCCCTGCTTTCATCACAATAGTTTTGACTTTCTTGATTTCTGTGATTATTCTTGCAAATAAAAAGAAAGAACCCAGCACATTGACTGTCACTAAGAAGAAAAAAGTAGTTAGAAAAAAGGGATGGTGACGTGATGGGACATTAGCTGTTTTTGATATAGAAGAATCCGGCAAACAGATTGGCGAAAAGTTATTTCTGCTTCTTAACGAGGAACAAAAGAATGCTCTAATGCAATATATTTTAGAACAAGAAGTCTGTCATGGATCGGCACTCATTTCCTGTCACACTTCTTCCATAATAGAGAAAAATCCTCTGACAGAAATACAAGAAGGCGAGCTTTATCTATGCCTGGAACATCGTACTGTTAGGGTTCGCGAACGGATTATCAACCTGACAAGTAAGGAGTTTGATATACTGGCATTACTCATTGCCAATCCCAAACGTGTTTTTACTTACGAACTGATTACCGATTTGGTTTGGAAAGAAGATTGTGATTTCTATTCGAGAAAAGCGATTCATAATCATATAAGTAAGTTGCGTAAGAAATTGCGCTTTGAACCGGATCTTCCAAACTATATTGAGAGTGTCGCCGGGATCGGCTATAAATTTGAACATCTATAACATGAGCCCACAAGGTGTTGTTTCCCCTTGTGGGCTTGCTTTTTGCAGCATATATTCTAAGAGCGGAATATGTAGAAAATTGCGAATATAAAGAGTAAAAAGCGAATATCTGCGGACTGATAAAGGAAACATAACCGATATAATTTTCTCCCAAGGAGGTATCAAGCAGCCGATTCAGGTTCCTCCTTGATGGGAGGAAATGCCTATGCGTCTATGCAACACAGATCTGCAGATAAACTGCTTTACATTCAGTCACCTATACGTCGTAGTCCAGCTCGTATGGATTGCGGCGTTTTTGGTTTCGACAAAGTTTGAGCATTTTCGCTGTCAACCACCCGGAAAAATTTCATACTGCTGCTTTGGCGCGCCTGTTCTTTGTACGGGCGCGCTTTTTTGTACCCTTTTTTTAATCAGAAAGAGACTTAGACCTTATCGCTGCCGCAGCCCACCCTCTGATTTCGATTTTTGCCATCAACTCAAACATCGAAATTGGAGGAAATTACTATGAAGAAAATCAATCTTCGGGATTATTACCCGTATTATACACAGGACATGATCGTTGAGGTGCCGGATGAAGTTGCTTTGTTGCTTCGGGAATATATGTTGTTGGAAGAAGCCTATCGGATTCGTACATACCGCTATAAAGCATTTTACTCTCTGGATCGAGACGAAGGTATTGAGCGTGAGATATTGCAAAAGCCTCTTAACCCGGCAGAAATTTGGGAACAGCGCCAAATGACGGAGTTGATTTATAAAGGTCTTTCCAAACTTCCGGTAAAGCAGCGCCAACGAATCTATGCACACTTTTTTCTTGGCATGAGCAAAGCAGATATTGCCAAAGCGGAAGGAACACACAAAAGCCGGATCACCCGTTCTATCGAAGCCGGATTGCGTAGTCTGGAAAAATATTTCAAAGAAATTTTATAACAGACGGCAACTTTGCCCCTAAAAATGTACTGAATAGTAGAGGGACATATTCGGCGGGACAAGCTGGACGGGTGTGGTAAGGAAGCATATATATCCTCTCACCCCAACTGTAATATCAATTTGTCTGCCATGCCCCTTGCTTGTTCCTTGACAACCGAATATACGCTGTTACAGGTACTTCATTCTGTGTTCCGAGCGGCAGATGGGGCGGCGCGGTGACAGGCAGCCTAAGGAGGTGATGAATCCAGGCTGTCCGAGCGATAAACGCAACCTACGAAACCGGCTGTGGCAAGCCGGACGCGATAACGACACAGATCATAATGGTACTTCTTCACAGCTTCCTAAAGACTTGGGGAGAGTTCCTGCGGCGTTTGCTTGCTCTGGCAAAGCGGCGGCGTATGTGGGACTATGATGCGGTGACGCTACCCGCAGCCTGTAACAGCCCCGTCCTTATAACAGAAGGACTTGCCGGGGTGCGTGGCAAATACGGCAGTAAAATCGAAATCAGATATAATGGGCCGGATTTATGTGTGTAACAACCGTAGATCCGACCTATTCATGTGGTTTTGATAACACAGTTTTCAGAAGGGAGTTGATACTATGGAAATGAACACCATTGTCAGTGAAGTGGGTACGCTGGTAGACATTCGGGATGTTTCTGTCAACAAAGAACTTTCCCGTGATGAACGGATTGCAGAATTTGTTCAGCAGATAAAAAATCCATACCATTTTAAGTGTGGCCGTTTTACTGTACAGGCCAGCTTTTCTGCTGAAGGTGCTACCCTGGAAGAATGTATCAAGGGTATTTTACGATAGGCGCAATTTTAAGAAAGGGGCTGACTTTTCCGTAAAAGCATGGTAGAATAAGAATCGGAAAAGGAATTGAATATGGACTAACCACACTTCTTGAATTGCGGGGATTTTTCTGTGCAACGAAAGGAGTGTTTTTTTATGCAGGTTTACAAAGCGATTAAGTACATCCGTCTTTCTTATACGGATGATAAAACAGTAGAAAGTGACAGCGTTGCCAATCAGCGGCGCCTGATCGATGATTACATAGCCCGACACCCGGAAATTGAGGTTGTGGCAGAAAAAATTGACGATGGTTATAGTGGCGTTTTGTTTGATCGCCCGGCATTTCAGGAAATGATGCAGATGATCGAACAAGGCGAAGCTAATTGCGTGATTGTCAAAGACCTCTCCCGCTTAGGTCGTGAGTACATAGAAACAGGCCGCTATATGCGCAGGGTGTTTCCAGCCTATGGAGTGCGTTTTATCGCAATTAACGATAATGTGGATACGGAAAATGACGCTGCCGATGATCTCACGGTTTCTGTCAAAAACATTATGAATGAGGCTTACTGTCGGGATATTTCCGTTAAGACACGGAGTGCCCTGGAAGTAAAACGGCGCAGCGGGGATTTTGTAGGTGCTTTTACCATCTATGGTTATGTGAAAGTCGGCGATAAACACAAGAGCCTGGAAGTAGACGAATATGCTGCCAATGTTGTGCGGGATATTTTCAGAAAACGGCTGGAAGGATTCAGCGCTTCCCATATAGCGGATGAACTGAACCGATTAGGAATTCTTTCACCGTTGGCGTATAAGCGCAATCACGGAATGCCTCATGCAAAAGGTGGCTATACAGACCGAAAGGATTGCAAATGGTCTGCAACTACAATCATCCGCATTTTACAGGATGAAACTTACACCGGAACACTGGTCCAGGGCAAGCAGACAACGCCCCATTTCAAATTAAAAGAGCGTGAGGACAAACCTTCTTCGGAATGGATTCGTGTGGAGGGAACCCATGAGGCAATCATACAAAAGCACGATTTTGATCTGGTGCAAAGGCTCCGCAGGATTGACACAAGGACTTCTCCTAAATCGGATAAGGTTTACCTGTTTTCCGGCATTTTGATCTGCGGCTGCTGTGGCTGCCGTATGACCCGCAAGACGAACCGCTATAAAGATAAAGAGTATCACTATTATTACTGCCCGACCGGTAAAAAGAATGGCTGCACATCGTCGGTCATGCTGAAAGAGTCGGATCTGATTGAATGTGTACAGGACAGTTTGAAAGGACATATTGAAAATGTTGCTTCTCTGGATGCCCTGCTGTCCAGTATCAGTCAAGAACGGATTAACCGGGAATTGGCGCAGGAATATGCCGCACAGATCAGAGTAAATGAAAAGCGTGTGGCACAGACCGAGGGCTTTAAGGCAAAACTCTATGAAAATCTGGTGAGTGGAATTCTGACAAAGGAAGAATTTCTCTCTTACAAGCGAAAATACAATGCAGATATTGAACTGTTCCAAAAAGCAATCGCTGAATGGAACGAAAAACTTACAGATGTATTAGAAAACCGAAGCGAACGAAACCGTTGGATCAACCATTTTATGAAATTTTCTACTATGGAGGGTATTGACCGTCGGGCAGTCATGCAGCTTATCCGAAGCATACGGGTAATGGGTAAAGATGAACTGCATATTGAATTTAATTACCAGGATGAGTATCAGAAAGCAATCTCTTTGGCGGAACAGATTGCTACAAAAAACGAAGAAAGGATGGTGGGCTAAATGGCAAGAAAAAGCAGAAAACAGACGGCAGCTCCCATGCCGGCACCATCTTTGTATGTACATGTGGCTCTGTATATCCGTCTTTCTGTGGAGGATAACAAAAAGCGGGGCTGCTCAGTAGAAAACCAAAAGTTGGTACTGAATGACTTTCTTTCAGATAAACCGGACTTCGTTGTGTATGATACTTATATCGACAACGGAGCAACAGGGACAAATTTTCACCGCCCTGGATTTCAGCAAATGCTATCTGATATTGAAGCAGGCCACATTAACTGTGTGATTGTTAAGGATCTTTCCCGATTAGGGCGAAATTCTATTGACACAGGTTATTATATCGAACAATATTTTCATGCGCATAATGTTCGGTTCATTGCTGTTACGGATCAGTTTGACACAGCGGATTCCGGAAATCTTCATGGCGGTATCATGCTGCCTTTGAAAAATATGATCAATGAAGCCTATGCTCTGGACATTGGGCGAAAAATCAAAGCACAGGCGCGGCAGGCTATGAAAGATGGCGACTATATTGGTGCACGGGCACCTTACGGTTACAGGAAAGACCCGGATGATTGCCATAAACTTCTGATTGATGAAAATACTGCCCCTGTAGTAAAACAGATTTTTGAATGGGCACATGAACATGTGGCACTGAACCGGATTGTCCGCAACCTAAATGAGATGGGGATTCCGGCACCGAGCCATTATAAAAAGACCACTGGCGAGATTACCAGTCCGGGACTGATCGGAAGCGGCAAATGGCAGACCCGTACAGTGATGAAAATCTTAGAAAGCGAAGTTTATACAGGCGATCTGGTGCAAGGGAAAACAAAGATTGTAGATCATCAGCAGGTCAAGGCTGGAGAAGATAATCTGATTATTGTAAAATGCACCCATGAACCGATCATCAGCCATGAGTTGTTTCATGCAGTTCAGGAATACAGAAAACAGATCTGTGAAGAAAGCAAAGCAACTCCAAAACGTCCCTACACACCAAACATTTTCAAAGGTAAAGTGTTCTGTACTGATTGTGGCAGAAGCCTTCACAGGCAACGCGCCGAGCGCCGGAAAGGACCCGACACTTACTGGTTCCACTGCCTTACAAACAGCCGGGTAGAAAAAGATAGCTGCAAAGGTGCGATGATACAGGAGAAAGAACTGATTTCTACTGTTACGGCTATTCTTGAAAAAGAGCTGACAGTTGCGCTGGGAATGTCGCTGCCACTCTTTCAGTTGGAGGCAAGACAAAAACAGGAAAAAGATAAGCTGAAAATTCAGATGTCGGCCAAACGACAGGAAATTGAAAAAACACGCCGGCTGATCCGTGGCCTATATGAAAATTTTGTACAGGGTATTTTGACAAATGACGAATACTTTGAATTGAAAGCGGATTATGAACATGCTATCAATGCTCTGTCTGGTGAGATTGAAGTATTTGAAAAATCTATGGACTCCCTGGACAACCAGCTTGCCAGATACCGTGCAATGGAAAAGGATGCAAAAACACTGGCACAGGATCATGTACTGACTGCAGAACTGATTGAACGGCTCATTGAACGAATTGAGATCGACCACGAGCGGAATATTCATGTAACCTTCCGTTTCAAAAATGAATTTCAGGGAAAGGCGGTGGAACCGTGCGCAACTATGTGATTGCCCTTTATATCCGTCTTTCTGTGGAAGATTTCAAAACCGAAAGTTTGAGTATACCAAATCAAAAACTGATTCTTCGTGAAAAAGCTATGTCTCTGCCGGAATGGGATAACAGTGAGATTTTGGAATTTATTGACAATGGTCATACAGGGACAAACTTTGAGCGTCCGGCGGTGCAGGAACTTTTAACAATGGTTCAGGCTGGAAAGATCAACTGTATTATTGTAAAAGACCTTTCCCGATTTGGACGTAACAGCATTGAAACCGGCTATTTTATTGAGCGGGTATTTCCTCTTTACCACACCCGTTTTATTTCCGTCAGTGATGATTTTGACACGGCTAATTTCAAAGGTGATACCGGAGGGATTGATATTGCTTTCAAGTATCTTATTAGCGAGTGTTATAGCCGGGATATGTCCATGAAAACCAAAAGTGCAAAATACGCAAAGATGCGTCGTGGAGAATATCAGAGTGTCATCTGTCCTTACGGCTATCGCAAGAGTGCAGACGGACGTATGGAACCGGACGAGGATGTTGCCCCGAATGTGCAGATGATATTTCAATGGGCGTCTGAAGGCAACACCGCAGCCGAGATCACAAGAAGATTGTATGCTATGAATATCCCCACCCCTGGGGAATATCGCAAACTTAAAGGCAAGGACTATTACAATGTTTCCCGAACAAACGGCGTTTGGAGTACATCAACGGTCCTGCGTATTTTAGAAGATCAAAGATATATCGGTACCTATGTAATTGGCAAGAGAAAGGTAAAAGAGATTGGCAGCCGACATACACAGTTAAAGGATGAAAGTGAGTGGTTCAAAATACCGAACCATCATCCGGCTATTATAAGTGTGGATCTATTTGAGAAAGCCAATGCTTCAATTAAGCGTTTCTCTCTGTCAAATAAAAAGCCGCGTGATTATCTGCTCCGCGGTAAGGTATTCTGTGGATGCTGCGATCATGCAATGTCTCTACGAAATGGTGCGTGGTTTTATTGCCGTCATTCCGAGGTGGCTGAAACGCTTCCTTGTCATGGTGTGCGCATAAAGATGGCAGATCTGGAGCAGGTTGTATTTGAAATAATTCGGGCTCAAATGTGTCCGGCATTGGGAATTGACAGCAATAAGGATAAATTGGATTTGCAGACAGTCCAGCAGGCCGAACATGAAGAAAAACTCCGTTCTATTCAAGACAGCAAGCGGCATCTTTATGAGCAGTATGCACTCGGAGAGATTGATTTGGAAACCTATCGAACACGAAAAGCGGTTTATGATACGGAACTGGTACAAGCCAAAAATGTTCATGCTGTCATCACTGCACAGACAAAGCAGATAAAAAGTGATTATGAGATTAAGCTGAAACAACAGGAAATTGTGCAGGAAGTCGGAAACGCCAACATGCTGACAAAAGCTCTGATTGACCGGCTTATCAACAAAGTTTACGTCTTTCCAGGAGATCGGATTGAGATTGAATATGCAACACAGGATTTCTTAGAAACTAAGGAATCCGAAAAGGTATAACCGTGAACACCCATTTGAAACAGCTATGGGCAGCTATGAAGCTGCCCGAAAAACTTCAAAAAAAGTTATAAATTTTTTTGTCGTGGGCTTGACATACGGGTGTCTCAAATCATGCACACGGATTCGCTTCACCCCAGATATTTTTGAGCCTCTATTCATTTCATGATGCAGATAAGATTTGGAAATTGTGAAAATCCGTTCGTCCTCTTTTGGATGGCTGGTGCGTTTCTCCTGTCCAATCAGTATAACGATAGACCACTCGCCACTTCCCAGTGACATTATCTTTGTAAATACTCATACAAATTCTCCTCTCTTTCTCTTACATTTCGCTGTAACATACTTTTTTGCGGAAATAATTAGTGTTTACTCTGCCAGCTACCGTAAGATAACCCAGCTTCTGTAATTCTTCATTTAGCTGTTTGACAATCTTATAAGCATAAGACTTGGAAACTCCCAGTTCCGCTGCAACTTCTTCTAATCAGCAAGGAAGAATATGATGAATGGAGATATAAGTATCCGGAACTGGATACTTACCAGAAACGTGCCAAGATACCATCTCAGGAATTGAGTGATTACCTCGTAAAAGAATTGACTAAAAAAGAAAAATAAGGAAAAAGAAAACCTTACCGATATTCAGTTTTTTACTTCTGAAAATCAGTAAGGTTTCTTTATATACGTTATGAAATAAAATTTTTATTCGCCGAATAACCACAAAATGTTGCCATTTTGTTTCCAGATACTAAGCAAATTTGTTTGAAACTCGCATAAATACTGGCTTTGTCAAATTGTGTGGATTATTCAAACTCGTCTCACAGCAATTTAATTCTCATGTTTTTATAGCATTCTAATATGTTTTCAGCATCTTCCGGTAATGCTTTTTCAATTTTAATTTCCATCACATTTTCACCTCAAAATTCCGATTTATCGATTTTCTAAGTCAAAAGTTGTTACTTAATTCAATGGAGATTCCATCAATACAACTTTCTTATTTGCTGCATCCATCATCACTTCACATCCGATAGGCATAGTAAGCATAGGGTGTGTATGGCAACAATCAAAATCAGCTAATATAGGAATTTTAGTATCTCCTAAAACTTCTAATAGAATTTCATAAGGACATTTTCCAGTTCCATTATCATCGAATTTTTCATGTTTTCCCAAGATTATTCCACTTACTTTTTCAAATACACCAGCAAGTTTCAACAATGAGAAAGAACGTTCTATTGTACACGCATCTTTTAACGAATCCTCAATAAACAGAATATCTCCCTTTTTAATCTCCGGCATATATTCAGTTCCAAAAAAGCCCTCCATTGTGTTAAGATTTCCGCCTATCATTCTCCCCTGACAAATCCCTGGATTCACGCATATCCAATCATTTCCAAGTTGCTCTTTTGACCTGTCTTGTTCAGCCCAATTGATAAACTCTTCTGTCCAAACCTCTGGCTTTTCATAACAATAAGGAAAAGATATTGTCCCTTTTATCATAGAGTTAAAACTATCAAATGTCCAATCAACAAAAGGAGGCAACTCCCCAAACGAAGATGCAACAGCCGGTCCATAAAAAGTAATTAGCCCTGTCTTTGCGTAAATAGCAAGCAATAAGGCGGTAACATCTGAATATCCAATAATTATTTTGGGATGCTTCTTTAAATATTCATAATCAATATATGGTAAAATTGAGTTTGTATTGTTTCCGCCAATGGATGCCATTAGAATCTGAACATCCTCATTGTATAAGAGTTGATTAAACTCCTGTGCTCTTTCCTGAATTGTTCCAGAACGGTAGTTATCCTTTTTTCGGTATAACTGCCCATTTATTATTTTATAACCTTTAGATTCTAAATATTTGACTCCTCGTTCATAACGAACAGGGACAGTTGCAGAAATTGGTGATGATGAAGAGAATACGCCTATTGTAATATCATCTTTTAATTTTCTTGCCTTCATATTTCAAGTTCCTCCAGAAATTCCAGTTTAATTGTTTCAATTATATCCCTCTGCTCTTATTCTGGCAATTCTTATCTATACAAAAAGGCAGTCGTTCCTACTCTTAGAACGACCACCCATACTTTTGTATCAAATTACCTTGCGCCTCTATCATGTTTTCTTCTTACAGCATATCTCTGTTCCTCAATCGCCTGTTCCCTCTGTCTCGCTGTCCTCACTGCCGACTGCACCACATCTGAACCAAGTACCGCTTTTGTTCTCTGATAATCCATTTCTACACTACGAAGTTGTTCATTCTCACTCAGCACATCATCAAGTCGATTACGAATCCGCTCTTTCACTGACAATTCTTGATTATAAGAGATTTCCAATCTGTCATATTTATTAGATATTGTGCGATACTTCACCCTAACATATATCATATGTTCTGCAAGAACAATTGTAATTTGAATCTTATTTTATAGACCTATCCCCTATAAATATTTTAATACATCAGATAAGTTATTAATTTCCATATCAGCTTTTTCACTCTCATCTGTTATATTCCACAAACTTCCTAATCCCTGTTTTACCCATATAGTTTTCATACCCAACTGTTTTGCGGGTACAATATCATTATCAATACGGTCACCAATCATGACTGCATTCTCTGGCTTACAACAGCTTCTTTCCAATGCAATTTCAAATATGCGCCTATCAGGTTTTGAAACGCCTTCTTCTGCTGATGCGATAATCAAATCAATATATTTTCGTACTCCAAGATTTTCTAATCTCTCAGAAGTTCCTAATGATTGGTTTGCAATTACACCAATTTTATAAATTCTACTTAACTTTTTCAAACAATCTTTAGTGTCTGTATACAGCCTCTCGTATTGCGATTCCCATTTAGGTAATTTCACCCCCAATTGCCTTGCTACCTCTAAATCTCCTTTTTTGTTTTCTTTATAAAACGACATGGCATATTTATAAATTTGCTCGTAAGTTAAACCTGATAAATCCGCTATCCTTTTCATCCTGTCTTCATAAACTTTGCTTTCATCAACCAATGTCGACCCAACATCAAAAAATAGCCATTTTATTTCGTCCTTTTTGGGGCAAAATCCTCTTTTTCTTGCTTCTTCTAGCAGTTTGGGTTGAATTTCTGGGTAAGTCCAATTAATCGGTAGTTCATCCATAATTGCTATTTTTTCAATTTCACTGTGAAGCTCTTTTTCAAATGTATGTATATCTGAGAAGAATAATTTTCCAAAAGTCTCCATTCCATCGAAATTATCTGGTGCAGTCACAGAATATATACAAATTGGAGTAATATCAAAAGTTATTGCTCCTGTTTCTTCATATAGTTCTCGTTTGGCTGTTTCAAGAATATCCTCACCATCTTCTCTATGTCCCCCCGGTGCCTCCCATGTATTTCTTTCCTTGTGCTTGCAAAATACCCATTTACCATTATGTCTGGCAATAATAACTGCAAACTTCGTAAACGGTAGAATACGAGTACCTTTTTATTCACTTCAAGTTATGCCATAATCATACTCAACAAAATAACATAGTCAAAAAAGTTTAGTACTTAACTTTTTTAACTGACTATGATTCAGAGGAGGAATATTATGGCTACGCAAACCAGCCTTGTAGCTCAGCAGGTGAGGATCAGACAATGGGCAGAACAGATCCGGAATTGTCAGAACCGTCCCAAAGGGATGGATGTTGAAACCTGGTGTACCCAAAATAATCTTACAAAAGCCAACTATTATTACCGTCTCCGGCGTGTCAGGCAGATATACCTGGATCAGATGCAGGACACAGAAACCACTGCTTTTGTGGAACTGCCCGCACCTGCACCAGATCCAAAGAAAACAGATACTTCAAAAGAATCCGGTACATGCATTTCGGCAGGAACTCTGCCAATGATCCGTATTAAAAATACCAGGGGACTGTCAGTTGAGATATTTTCCGGTACTTCACCGGAAATGCTCTGCCATCTCATAAAGGCTTTTACCCATGCTGAATGATGCAGATGCTTCCGGATTTAAAAAGGTGTATCTGGCGATGGGATTTACGGATCTCCGTCGTGGGATCGATGGACTGGCAACGATCGTACGCTTTCAGTTTAAGCTTGATCCTTACGACAAAAATACACTGTTTCTTTTCTGTGGAAGAAGATGTGACCGGATCAAAGCACTGCTCTGGGAAGGCGATGGTTTTCTCCTTATGTACAAGAGACTCGATAATGGTGCATTCCGGTGGCCCCGTTCAGCAGATGAGGCAATGGCGATCACAGACGACCAGTACCGTATGCTGATGCAGGGACTGGAGATCGTTGCACGCCATCTGATCTCTGAGCTGAAAGAGACACCCCGCATTATGTAGCCTGTGCAAAATGCCGAAAATAAAAAAGTACCAAAACTGTAAAAATGATGTGTATCAACCGGATGAAAAAGGTTATCCACAAACAGTCTTTTCTCATTACATTTGTTATCGTGTGAATAGAAAAACTGTTGTGGATAATACATCTGAAAAGCTGTAAAACAACGGCTTTCCAGATGTATTATCCACCGTCATTATGACGAAAGCCCATATCTGAAGGATTGGCGGAAATACAAAAATTCTGTTATAATCGGAATCAGTATAAAGACAGGAGTTCCGGTTATGACGATCAAGTACACAAAAGAACAACTGAATAAGTTTGATAAGGATCTGCTGATAGAGCTTTTTCTTGGGATGCAGGGACAGATGGAAGAATTGTCCAGGCAAACGCAGGCCTTAAATGACAGGATGCAGCTGATGATGGAACAGATGGTCCTTTTTCAGAAGAACCGTTTTGGCAGATCCAGCGAAAAAATGGCGGATTCTGAACAGATACGTTTCATGGAAGTGGACGGGACTATCGTATTCTTTAATGAAGCAGAGGCAGTCTGCGACCTGGATGCACCGGAACCTGATGACCTGGAATTGAAAGCACCCAAAAAGAAAAAACAGCCAGGGAAAAAAGCGGCTGATATAGCAGGGCTGACAGTAAAACGTATTGATCACTATCTGAAAGAGGAAGAACTGACGGCTGAGTTTGGTGAAAACGGATGGAAACAGCTTCCGGATGCCATTTCCCGATGTTATCAGTTCATTCCGGCCAATGTCGTGATAGAGGAACATCATATCGGCGTTTATTCCAGTAAACTGGATGAACACATGATAAAGGCACCCCATCCCAGAAATCTGCTTCATGGAAGCCTTGTATCCCCGTCCCTTGCTGCGGCAGTCATAAATGGTAAGTATGTAAATGCGGTACCTCTCTACCGTCTTGAAAAAGAATTCGAAAGGTACGGGCTTGCCATTACCAGACAGAACATGGCGAACTGGATGATCCGTCTTGGGGAAGAATATCTGGGAACCATGTATGATTATCTGCATAAGCTTCTGTATGATTATCATGTGATACAGGCAGATGAGACTCCTGTACTTGTAAATAAGGACGGGCGTCCTGCCGGCAGCCAGAGTTACATGTGGGTGTACCGGTCCGGCTTTATGTACCGGGATCGTCAGATCATCCTTTATGAATACCAGAAAACGCGTAATGCATCCCATCCCCGGGAATTCCTGAGGGATTACACCGGGATCTGTGTTACGGATGGGTACCAGGTATATCATACATTGGAAAAGGAGCGTGAAAATCTGAAGATTGCAGGCTGCTGGGTTCACTGCAGGCGCAGGTTTAACGATGCACTGGAAGTGATACCCAAAGCACACCGAAAGGAATCAATCCTGCATCTGATCATGAAACAGATACAGGCCATTTACCGGGAAGAGGGAAAACTGTCTGATTTTTCTACGGAAGACAGGCTCATGCAGCGTCAGCTTGTGGTAAAACCACTGGTGGATGCTTTCTTTGCGTACCTGAAACAGAATGAACCTAAGATTCCAAAGAACGGTAAAATACGGGAAGCATTTACATATGCACTGAACCAGGAAAGCTACCTGAAAGTTTTTCTGGAAGATGGGGATGTTCCAATAGACAACAATGCCAGCGAACGTGCGATCCGTGGATTCTGTATAGGGAAGAAAAACTGGGAGATGATCGATACGGTCAATGGAGCCAATAGTTCAGCGATCATCTACAGTATCGCAGAAACTGCAAAGGCGAATAACCTGAAACCTTTCGATTATTTCGAATATCTGCTTACGGAGATTCCCAAACATGTAGATGACAAAAACACAGATTTTCTTGCAGAACTTCTGCCATGGTCAGATATGTTGCCCGAAAACATTAGAAAGCCGCAAAAAGCCAGCGGAAAATAAACAGACCGCAAAAGCGGTCTGCTATTTGTCAAGGTGCTCGTATTCTACCGTTTACTATTTTCTTGCCATTATTGCTCTCACAAATAGAGCCAAACCAGAGCCATTCGATAAAATAAATGCCGGAAACCCGCATAAATACAGGCTTTCGGCATTTCTGTCCGTTATTCAAACTCTTCTTTGTAAAGTTGTTGTGTG
This sequence comes from Blautia sp. AM28-27, assembly GCF_003480905.1. Lineage (NCBI taxonomy): Bacteria > Bacillati > Bacillota > Clostridia > Lachnospirales > Lachnospiraceae > Blautia > Blautia sp. AM28-27. The sequence goes on along the minus strand of NZ_QUJK01000003.1, from coordinate 241,053 downwards.
GTGTAATGTATTGATTTTGGTGGTGAAAATCCAGGAGTTTTGTCCAGATTGTACCTGTTGCGTGGATTTTTAGGTGATTATATTGTCATTTTGTTGTCAGTAGAATAACTTGTCACTTCACCAGTAAATCTTTAATGCAATTATACCCATTTTATTTTTTCAAACACGAATGATATTGCATTTGATATAATTTTTCAAATTCTTCCAATATTAATCTAGTTGCATTTTTTACATTTTGACTTTTGCTTGCTTTTCCAAAATAAATATTTGCCAAACGCGATTCAAATGAATCACCTTTTACATTTTTTCTAAAATAATGTGGAAAGCCATATTCAATAATGCACCTCCCATTCATTTCTCCAAATTCGAATCTATACTGTGCTTGAACCTGCCTAAGTATTAGTACATCATGATATGATGGATCAGAAATGTATTCTACGTTCTCTAATGTTTCCCCTTTTTCACTGTTAATTATAATATTTTTTACGCTCCCATTCATCCATTTTGCTGAATCAGGCAGTGGTTGTTTTGATTCCCTATCTGGCCCTATTTCTATATTTTTCACTGCTTCAAATTCTAAAAATCCATTTGGACTGTTATTAGCTATTGACAACATAAACATAAATCGCTGATTATTATTGAATTCTTTAGCAGATAACTCCGTTGCATAATCAGAAGTTGCTACTGCACCTTTGTCCTTCAAAAGTTTCACTACATCCTTAACAACTTTTCGATTAATTACTTCTGTTTCAGATGATGTGAATTCATTTCTAAATGTAATTTCTTTGGTTTTTTCATCTTTTACAATTTCAACTCTTCCTGAAAATTTACTCTCACAATTTGCCCAATCTTTCGTGATATCCTCTCGTAAAATTTCGTATTCAAGAACAAGATTATTTTCAGAATTCATTGTAAATTGCATATCCGTATTAACAGTATAATTACTTGAATCATCTATTATTTTTTGAGGTTCAATCAAAGAAAGTGGCACTATATCATTTAAATTCTCATTTGTCGATGATTCAATTTTTGAGGTGCGAAATTTCACACTATCTTCTTTCGTCTTTTGAAACTCTTGTAATTTTTCAAACTCTTTAGGACTTATAATTGAAAGTGTAAGAAGCGGTATTGACATTTGTTTAGAATTGTCGCCCATGAATACTCCACGTTCTGCTAAAATCCCTTTTAAATCAGACTCACTTATACATGATTTGCTTAACAAAGGTTTTAATTTTTCACCAACCGGAAGCAATGTTTTTATATTTATTTCCTCCATTATTAAATCACCTCATCTCTGAAATCTGGTTTATACGTTATAACCTCAATATTTTTTACAAAATCAGCATTTTCAAAAGAACTTTTTGCCATTAAAACAACTTCCTTATGTTCAAACGAGTTATAATCTGGAAATGCTATTGTAACCTTTGCAGTCCATGTACTAGTTAGTTCCTGTGCTAATCCTATTAAGCGTTCTAAATACTCTTTACAAAAAGCTTCAGCAACACCAATAAACAATCTTTTTTCGTCACCATTGCTAATTGCTAACGGAATAACATTTGAGTTAATATACTCATATGGCATTTCTTTTCCTCTATATACGCGTTGTAGGCTAGAATTATTCAACCCCGTGTCAATATAAAAAAACTCAACGTTTTCTTTACCATATTTTGAATGAGCATAAGATAACAACTGATATAAGAATTGTGCTCTTTTGTTGTCTACCAATGCTATTGTTTCATACACACATTCTTGATTCATATAAAAATTTCCTATTTTGTCTATAACACTTTCATTTTCTCTCCCATCTTCACGACTTCTGTCAATCCAGAATATTAATCCCGATATAACCTTCTTATCTGTATTAGGTATCTTTTTCTTTGCTAATTCGCATGCTGGATAGCACTCCATCGCATATGCCAAATCTAATACAAATTCTTTAAATTTACTTTTTATTCCGCTATCTGTTACTGGATATCCATCTCTACATTTAACGCTTACCAAAACATCTTGCTTAGTGGCATCTCTTAATTGAGATTTATATGTATAGACATAATCAATTCCATGCTTTTGAGACTCTTTAGAATTTTCCCTTTTATGTTTTTCTTTATGTACGCATGGTACCGTCACCCCACTATTTGCATTATTCCATCCCATCATATCAAGAATATTTTTTACAATTTGTTCTCCGTATTCACCAGAGCTTTTCGCTTTTTCACCACCAGCCATTATATTTGCTCCTCCTAATCTTCATCATTATAATATATTTTATAATACTTTTTTTTCTTTTCCTTATCGTAACCTTTCTCAATCAAATTATTAATATCATCTACAGTATCATTAAATTTAATCTCCACATTATCATCTAATCTTATACTCTTCTTTATTGTTTTCTTAATTTTAGTTACAGCATTCGACGATATACTAAATTTATTATCTATCTCATATGAATCTAAATATACTTTAAACTTATCTGATTCTTCTTTATTATTAAATACTTTTTCTGAAAATTTTTCCAAATCAAATTCATCATTATTTTCGAAATACTCTACAGAATTGTTTATAAGTTCCAATTTCTTTTTTGGTTCTAAATCTTCATTTTTAGCAATATATCTTTTACATGATTTCAATGTCTTTGATGTATTGACATATTCATTTTTTTCTTCCTCAATCATCAAAAAAAGTTTTTTCCAATACATGGCATCATTAACATTTTTATCTACAACACATACTTTATAATTTGAATCTGATGAATTAAATATAAGACATCCTTTATCCAATTTCTTAGGATTAATACCCTGTTGGCATTCAATATCATATCCATTTTCAGTACTATTAACTTGCAAATAATAATCTTTAGATTCTGATTTATAAATTCCTACAGCATCAGTGACATTATCATCTATTATGCAGTTTTGTAAATATACTATACACAATTCTCCTGCTTTTATGTTAGGATGCACTGACACTTCATACAGGTGCTTAGCAATATTTACAGATTGCTCATAAAACTGATCTGAATTATCAAATATGTGTTTTACATAATTATATATTTCATTCATTGCTATATCTGTCTCATGTACAAACCTGTATGTTATATCAAATTTAAATGTTGAAAAAAAGAATTGTTTCAGATACTGATTTGTTACTTTATTATTAGTATCACATATTTCTGTTGATAAATCTAGCGATTCACCTTTTACTTTATTTCCTACATTATGAATAATCATATTTTTTATGTTTACACTTGAAAAATCCTGCATGTCATCACCACTTTCTATCCAAAATGTATTATTACTTTTCTATGCCATCATTCTTTTCTCCGTTTCATGAACAATCACATACTTTGTATCTTCTTTTTCTTGTTCTAATTGTGTCCTTGCAAACTCCGCAATCGGTTCCGCAACAGCCAATGCTAAGCGTACCGGCACTGCATTACCTATCTGCTTATACACCAAATCAAGTTTGGCATTATCATTTCTGTTACTTGTTCCTCTGCTAAATTCATACCAATCCGGAAATGTCTGAATTCTTGCTATTTCCTTCACTGATAGGCGTCGATTATTCTCTTCCCCATCACTAAAGACATATCTATCCTTGCCAACATGTTCCATAGGTGCTCCTGCTGGATGGATCGGTGCCTGTCTACCTGATGCCTGAATCGTAAAACTTGGTTGTGACCATAGTTTTTTTCGATTACGCGACATAAAAATAGTAGAATACGAGCCTGTAAAATAATCTCCCGGATCATCCTCTAAATCACCAATAGCATCACGAAGTGTTACCACCTCTTTCAATCCATCAATACCATACCCATGTGTAGGTTCCGGATGAACATATTCAAAGTCTATATCATTCCTGACACCAACCAAAATTACTCGTTCTCTTATCTGTGGCACACCATATTCTGCCGAGTTTAAAAGCTTGTGATATATTGTATATCCTGCTGCTGCAAAGTCCTGAACAATCTGCTTGAAAACCTCACCCTTTCCAAGAGTCATCATTCCTTTTACATTCTCAGCCACAAAAATTTTTGGTTTGCTCTGCATCAGGCAACGAATAAAATGTAAGTATAAAAAGTTTCTCTTATCATCAACCAATCTCGGTCCAGCCTCTGAAAAGCCCGGGCAAGGGAAACCGCCTAATACAATATCTGCCTTGGGAAACTCCTTTATTTTTCTTATATCACTCTTGTCCATGTATATATACTTACCTGCATTCTGTGCATAGGTTTCTCTTGCTTCATCAAATATATCGTTTACATAAATCGTATTGAATACATTATTATTGATATTTTCATCAAAGACCTTTTTGTCGGCAAATGCTACTTCCATAACTTCTTCGCCCATAACTGCTTTTAAGCCTGCTAATTCGAAGCCCAAATCCAGACCACCGCATCCCGAAAATAGTGACAGCAGGTTCCACTTATTGGGATCATAGTTAAGCTTATCAAACTCAATCTCTTCACTACAATCTGCAAATGCCTGTCTTTCTTCTTCAATTTTTTTATTTAGAAGTTCTTTTACTTCATCAACTTTATAATCTGGAGCGGGTTTAAATTTACCACGCCCTCTTTCTTCTAAAATAACAGCCATGTTTGTCACCTCTATACTATTTTATCAGTTCCCGAATTATCCTCATCAATATCTTCTGTTGTTCTAATATTTAATTTCCGCATATAATGAATAAGTCTTTCAGCCACCTCATCACCTTTTACTATTAATGGCTTGTCAAAAACAAGTTCGGGAACTAATCTATTATTAATTGCATCCCAATTTACTTGAACTGATAACGGTCTATTCCCATCCCATTTTTCAGCAAAAGTTCTGTAATTCAAAGCCTTACAAGCAAAATAAATATCCGGGTGCATCATTACATATTCTCTTATAGGAATCATTTTATCTATTACATCTTGCGCAGAATGAACATTCTCATCCATCAATATGTAGTTAGCCACACCGCTATCTCTTATGATTTGTCCACAAACGCTCGCATTTTTCTTATCTGGAGAAAGATTACTTCCTGCATAAACATCTACTACCTGTTCATCTGTAAGTAACATTTTCCCAGATAAGTCTCCACCACTTTTATTAAGCAACTCAAATTTCCATCCGAGGGTAATTGAACCCTTTTCAGTTCTTCTAAATCCATTTTTATAAATCAGCATTCGCTCATAAAATTTATCCTGAATAGCTGTAGTAGAGTGTTCTATAATATCTATCCAATCTTCACCAAATAATTGTTCTGCACGTTCTGCACTCATCTTATTTTCAATAAAATCAGCATTTTCTTTCTTATAAGAAATTTTAATTTCAATATCACCCTCATCTGATTCTGCCAAAATATAAATGTCTGTTTTAGGTTCTCCTTTACGACATGTTGGTTTCCCAGATAAAACTACTGCATATTCTTTTCCTTCAAAGACAAACTCTGTCCCTTCTAACATAAATCCTAATATTCGTCTTTCTGCCTCACCAAAATCACCCATGTCATACCTCCTAATATTTTTTTCTGCAAATCTCATCTTTTCCAATATTCACAAATGAATTAATGTGCAATTCCCCAATGTCAGTTGCATTTTTCTTTATAAAATCAAACAATTCTGGATAATTATCCAAATAATAATACATTTGAGGACATACAAAATTGGGATTAAACTTGCGAAGTGTTTCTAATTCTATTTCCTTTGTCATCTGAAAAGACAATACTGGCATTGCGTAAGTATGTCTTGTAAGAAAACCATCTATTCTTTCACACACTCCTTTATCCGACTTGTATTGTTCTCTCCATGTGTTAATATCAATTCTCTTACCTAAATGACTCCTTCCAACTATCATTTTCGCAGGAGAACTAACATACATATATGCCATTATTTCTTCATTTGGAAATGTTCTTCTATACTCAAATAGCTTGCTACCATCCATAATTTTATTGTACCATTCTGGCTTGAAGCTCAATAACATTGTTCGCATAATAACTAACTTCCTTAATAAGTAATTAGAAAATTGTCTATCTAACAGCATTATACATATCATATATGTTCAATAATCTGGACTCATATTTCCAATATTACTTAAAAATAGCATTCCCATTCATAGAAATAAAGACAAAATCCCAAGGTAATTTTACCACAATTCTCATGAATTCTCCACATTAATTTCCTTTCTTTTTTGTGAATTTTTCACATCACCTTCCTCTCCTCACATCCTTGATCTTCTCTCCGATCCACTCCATAAACTTCTCCAGCAGATTAATCCCACCAATCACAAACTGTTTCATAAACTCATATGCCTTTTCCAGCTTGTCCTTTAGGCTACGATTCTCCTCCCGCAATATCTGGTTCTGATACCTCAGCTCTATCACCTGCTCCTTCAGATAATCATCTCCATCGACCGCACCAAGCAGTTCCTTCTTAAGCCTTTCCGCCTCTTCCAGTTCAAATTCAGCCCGTTCAGTCTGTAATTTTGCAGTATCCGAAATCATCATCCACTTGTCAGCCTCTTTTTTCGCCACCTCAATTTCCTTCTGTTTATCTGTGAGCTTATCTACATTCTCATAATATTCCAGCCTTAATTCCAAATTCTTTAAGCGTAAATCCGTTGTTTCCAACTGCAATTTCTGATTTTCGACTATGGTATCATCCAGCTTCTTTTGAGCCTCAGACTGTTCTTTTCTAAAACCATCTCGCTTACTTTCAATTTCTTTCTCCAGAGACTCAATCCGTTCCTCTTTTAATTCCAGTACAACTTGTGCCCCCTCTATCTCCTCCTCAAGTTCAGCCACTTCTTTTGCCCGTTCCTGCTTCTTATAATCCAGTACGGATAAATGCTTATTGTGTGTATCTTTCTTTTTCCAGTCAATTCCGTACCGGCTCATAATAAGGGCAATATCATCTTTCTCCGCCTCCGCCCACTGCTTCCATTCGGTATTGCCTTTTCCTTCACTTACAAATCCTCTTGTCGCTAGTGCAGCCTTAAGACTTGTCTTTGTCTCCAATCCTCTCTTACAGCCTGATACCCACGGGATAAAATTCAGATGCAAATGTGGTGTTTCCTCATCCAAATGAATATAGGCACCAATCACATAAAGCTGTGGATTTCGAAGTTGGAACTTTTTCACATAATCCTTCAGCACCCATGTTGCAACCTCTGCAGAATAACTACCTACTCCGGTATCATCCTTGTTGCCTATCTGAACGATAACCTCATAAAATAATTTTTCCTGCTTGCTTCTTGAAATCTTATCATAATAACTTTTAATCTGCCTATCCTTGCGTTTCTGCTTTGCATTATATTCCTTAAGTACCTCGTCAAACAATTTGTGATATGCCTGCTTAATATCCTCATGGATAAGAGTGATATTATTCTTGGTACGGCTGGCATCTACATTGTCAGCTATAAATCTTCTCGTGTTGTGCCCGATGGAACCTTCCCCATTCATAAAACTGATAGTTCTTTCCATAGTCAAAATCCTCCTCTTTTGGTATGTATATATGCACCTCCTTCTTATCCGTAATGAGTGCCGGATACGGCACGAAACAGCAGATTTCCCTGGGAAGGTTTTGTTACTTTTGTCAAAAGTAACGCAAAAGCACTTTTGACAGCTTCGCTATCAAAAATGCAGACCCGCAAGCGGGTTTTGCGCTCCTCGCCGGAGTGGCTATACGGCTCTCCCCGCCGGATAAAGTTCCCTTTCGGGAGCTTATGAGTCGCGGATACGCGACATATTATTTACCAGCCACAGCCCCGATACAGAACTTCGCTTATCCCCTAATGAAAACAGTCCACCACATCATGCAGAACTACTTCCTCTGCTATCATTCTTGCCTGAGTTCGTAGCTGATACATTTCCACAAAAGAATTCAACTGCTTTGGTTTATGTTTATGTAACCACTCATTTTCAATATCTTCCAGCAATTCATAAGCCACTTCATTTACCTCTGTTGCTTTATCATGTAATTCTCCAAATCGTAGCAGACTTCTGTATCGCTGCGGATATTCCTTCTGTATGTAATCCATCCACATACGACCATATTTGCCAACATCTGTACTGTTCTCCTCTCCACCTAATGTAATCAACGGATAAAAAATGCCGTCTTTTTCTATGTATTTCACACCTAATTTTTCAAATAATGTTTCTTCGCTCATAGCAGTCACTTCCTTTATATAAAATATCTGTTATTCCTCATTTGGTACTGTAAGGTGTTTCATATCCGCCAATGTTCTCGGTTGTTCCTTGAAGCCTTCCAATATTTCCAGCATGGAACGGATGGGAGTAAGTAACTCCCCATCCATATCCGATGCCTTTTCTATCCTCTCAAGCTCATGCTCAATCCTTTGCAGGTTCTGCCGGAATTGTACCAACATCAACGGATTGCCTGTGGCAACCACCTTTTGATGAAGAACACTCTGGGTAATATAATCCTGCTTGGTACGAAATCCACTGAGCTTCACTCTGTTATTCAGTTCTTCATTTTCCTCCGGCGACATGCGAAATGCGATTGTCACATTACGCCATCTGTTTTTATCATCTCTATTCTTTTCTGACATTGACCAACGCCTCCCTTTCTGTTTCCAGTTGTGCTGCCATATCCGTCTGCACCGTTGGAAATAAATGTGCATAATGATATGTGATATCAACCGCCTCATGCCCGACTCTTTCCCCTATTGCCAATGCTGAAAATCCCAAGTTAATCAACAGAGAAATATGAGAATGTCGTAATCCATGAATTCGGATTCTCTTCACTCCTGCAAGCTTTGCACCTCTATCCATTTCATGATGCAGATAACTTTTTGAAATGGTGAAAATTCTGTCATCATCCCTTATTCCATAAAGACTGCTTATGAAATCCTCCATCTCAACAGTAAGAAAATCCGGCATAACAATTGTTCTGTTACTCTTTGGTGTTTTCGGGTCTGTAATTACATCTTTGCCTTCCAGTCTCTGATATGACTTGTTTATCCAAAGCGTTTTCTTTTCAAAATTGAAATCACCCGGTGTCAAGGCAAGCAGCTCACCTTCACGAATACCAGTCCAATAAAGTATTTCAAATGCATAATAGGAAATAGGCTTATCTGCCACGCACTCCAAAAATGCCTGAAATTCCTCCTGTGTCCAGAACTCCATTTCCTTATTTTCTTCTTTGCCCATAGTTCCGGCTTTTCGTGCCACATTATCCTTTAGACCATACATATTTACCGCATGATTTAATATGGCACTTAGCTGATTATGAATGGTTTTCAGATAGGTAGGGGAGAACAACTCCCCATTATCCTTTTTCAGCTTCATAATCTCATTTTGCCACTGGATGACATCCGAGGTCCGAATATCATCCAGTTTTCGCTTCCCGAAATAAGGCAGAATCTTTGTCTCAATGATGTGCTTCTTTGTCAGAAAAGTATTGCGCTTTATTCTTGGCTCTAAATCCGTCAGATAAATATCCACAAAACTTTTGAAGCTCATACTGATACTCTGATCCTCTTTCAGTTTGAAATTCCGCTCCCATTCAAGGGCTTCGCTCTTCTTGGCAAAGCCTCTCTTGGTTTTCTGTTTCCTTGCTCCGGTCAAATCCTTATAATAAGTTCTCACCTCCCACATTCCGGTCCTATTATTCTTGATAACTGCCATCTATCCCACCTCCTTATCCGTAGATAGCCCGTAGATTCGTTTCATAAAATACTGTGTACTGACACGTCCTTTTATTGTCACGAATCCATCAGCCTCAAGTTCCGCATTCAGCCGTCGTATCAGTTTATAGGAATACGATAGTGAAACTCCCAGCATTTCCATTACATCCTGCGCTGTCAAAAATCTCTTGTTCTCCATAAGCTAATGCCTCCTCTCTTTTGTTTTTATTATTCAGTTCATTTTCGAACGGTTGTGATGTGTATTATATTAACAGTTCATTTTTGTACTGTCAATACTTTTTAGCAAAAAACATTTCACTTTTGTACTGTTAATGATATAATGTACGCGAAGGCAAAAGTGAGCATGGAGTTTTGCCGATTGACATGCGAAACATGAACAAGCGGCAAAGCACCATGAGAACGCGCCCGCGAGCGAGGAAAACTGAAGTTTTTTCAAGTTTTTGCCTTCGCAGAAAACGTATTTAGTATTAATGTACGATGCATGATTTGTACCTCGTGTCTCCGTGCATGCTACAACACTCATTCCACGAATAAGGAGCAGTTAAGATGGGCGAGAAATTCACCAGCCGGGTAGGCTATTTGATTCGAAACTTCAGAATTGCATCTGATATGACGCAAAAGGAATTAGCAGATAAATGTGGATTAAACGAATCCACCATCCGAAACTATGAACTTGGAAACAGATATCCGGATGAAGCGACTTTATTAAATATTGCAAACAATCTAGGAGTCAGTTTTTATGCATTATCTGACCCTGATGTTGCAAATATATTCAGCGCACTTCATGTGCTGTTTGACATTGAATGGGCATATGGATTACGCCCTACTATGAAAGGTGAAGAAGTTTGCTTTAAATTTGAAGAGCGGCTTCCAAATGCCGGTCCCCGTCCACAGGAAGACCTTGATAACTTCCGAAAGATGGTTGAGTATTGGGCACGTTTACGAGACAAACTGGAAGATGGAGAAATATCAGAAACGGAATATTATCTTAAAGAGGTAAAATACCCAATGAACCCAATAGACCCAAATAAAGAGTACACTGTTTCGTTGAATCTTGATGATGACGACCAGCTACTGGTTCAAAAAATGAATGAAGATGACGATGTAGAAGAAGCTGCTGAATTGTTAAAAGACTTGTTTCCGGATTTCTCTTATGTGAAAAGGAAAAGGAAACCGAAAAGAGAATAATCTGAAAGGACACAATTATGGATAAATTACAATACGATAGTTTTTACAAATTTCTCGTTTCACTAGGCATGTTGCTTATCACACTACCTGTATTGGCATATCTTTATATACTTAACACAAACTACAAACTCATAAGCCAAAATGATTACGATAACCTATCCGAAATTTCAATTCAAAGGATGAATGATAATTTAAAATTATTAGATTTCACAACCACAATTATGCCTGTAGTTTCCATTGTACTTATTGTAACAGGTCTAGTCTTAATAATTATTGGCTGTTGTAAATGGTATAGCATTCAAAAAGAACTTGACGAGCAAATAAAATCTGATACCATTACCAAAAAGATTAACGCCACACAATTAAGTTCTTCAGAAACTGTTGAAAAAGTAGCTAATGAAATCTCTACAGAACAAAACAATTCAACAAATGTTTTATCCGACAGAGTTGTAAGATACATGCAAATAGAGGATAAATGTTACAAATATTTTTTCCAAAAGCTTTCTCGCAGATATCTTCTCAAACAAAACTTGCGTATAGGCAGACTCGAATACGATATTATCGCTCTCTCAAAACATACCAAGAATGACTTGATTTTTGAAATCAAATATTGGACTATTACTAATATTACAAATAATAGACTTGAACATTTGATAACGAATGTTAAATATATGTGTGAAAACTATAAATCTAATACAGACCGTAACTGTAAATCTGTGATAGTCATAGTTGCACCCAAAGAAAAAATCGAGAAAATTCAAAACTGCTGTCTCAATCACTTTGATGATTATAAAGATTCACTATTAGAAAATGTTAGCTTTGAATTCTTTGCAGAAGAAGATTTATAAGCAATTCCCCAAACCCCTTTTGGGAATCTTTTGTTTACGAAAAAAACAAATAAAAAACTTTAGAGGTAGAAAATGATTGGATTGATTGTTGCAAGGTCAAAAAATAATGTTATTGGTAGAAATGGTGAGATTCCTTGGAAAATCAAAGGTGAGCAAAAATTTTTTAAGGAACTTACAATCGGAAATATTGTAGTTATGGGAAGAAAATCTTATGAAGAAATTGGTCATCCACTTCCAAATCGCCAAAATATAATAGTATCAAAGACAATGAAATATGAAGGCGAAAACCTAATTACTGTATCATCTTTGGCAGAAGCATTGGCACTTTCTGACAATTCAAATATTTATATAGCAGGAGGGTATGGAGTATACAAAGAGGCTATCCCTTTTGTTGATGTAATGTACATTACAGAAGTAGATATGAATATCGAAGATGGAGATGTATTTTTTCCAGAGTTTGATGTAAATGATTTCGATTTGATTATAGGTGAAACATTTGGCGAGAATACTAAGTATACGAGGACTACATACATAAGAAAGAAGTAGCCATTGTAACCAGGACCTTCCAAGAACGTCCAGACAAATACAATATACTGCAATTTGAATTTGATACTGATCAATCTTGCTTGTTGAGTGTTATTCAAGATATTGAAAATGAAAATATGGTGATATGGTATGATTACACCAAAAATAGGAAGGCGGAAATTATATGCTCAATATAGATGCAAAAGGAATATTAAAAAACACTGGTAGAATAACCCCCATCTTTCCCGGCATTCGTCCTACCACAATGATTAAAAAAAACTGTATGACAACCTCTGTTCTTAGCTTTGATAGTGCTGTATCCTTGAACAAATCTATCCCCGCTTCCATTACTTTTATTTCACCGAAACATTATGCAAATATATTATGGCTCAACAAGTGTTTGGATATATATGAAGGTCCAAGAGTAATAGGCACTTTCATAGTAACTGAAATAACAAATCCTATCCTTGATGCAAATGCTGAAAAGTGGATATTCATTGATGGACGTGATATCCATACGCTTAATGATTTTTTTGACCAAATAGAACAGAAATTAACTTCTAAAATTGACTTCAAAATAGGTCGTAATATGAATGCTTTTAGCGACTTGCTGTGGGGTGGATTTGGCATTCACGAATATGCTGAACCGCTTCACATTGTTTGGATATATTCCACACAAAGCAGAAAGGCATTGGGAAACAAATATTTCGATACAATCATATCAATTATTGAAAACCACGAAAGTAATAACAAATACTTGGAACTATACGATGAACATATATTTTGATCTGTCTTTACGGGGCATCAGATTTCAAATATTAGATAAAATGTCCCTTTTTGACAAAGACTATCTTTCTTCCCTATGAGATAATGCTATATATACGGAGGATGCAAATGGAAAATACAATCGCAAAGAACATCATCTATTATGCTTATAACAGAACTAAACAACATGAAGTAGCAAAAGCGCTAGGCTATTCGACAAAGCAATTGACTAGAATTTGCAAGGCCGTTTTTAATCGTACCTATAAACAATTTCAGCGAGAACTAATTTTCTCCACCATTTTAGAACGAATACGTGACTGCAATACACCTCAATCAATTGCAGATGAATTCTTTAACGGGAATGTACATCAATTGTATGCCTATGTAAAATCTTTCTTAAATGTTCCTCCTAAACAAATCTCAACCAAAGGAGGGCACTATATGACTGCAGCCGAAATACAAATTCTCGAAACCAAAGTAATTACCATGTTGGCTACAAATCCAACCAGAAATCTTACTTTAAAACAATTAGGAGTTCCAAGATTTATTATCACAAATTTAAGACAAAAAGGATACAATATTATCTCAGTTCCAGGTCGTTATAATGGCGGATACAACCTTAACTATACCTCAAAGTCTAATTGTCTTAGCTGGATTAACAACATCCGCATATATCGATATGGATTACCCGGAAATTATTCCTTCTAAATCAGTTTTCAAATATTATTGTCATTTGATTGTCACTCAACTAAAAACGAGCCAAGGAACGCCGTAAATTCGGCATTTCTTGGCTCATGTACATTATTCAAACTCCAGACAGACCGTATGCCATATAAGTGAAAATCATTGATTTTAAGGCATTTTCAGGAACTATCAACCACTAAAATCTATATGAAAAAAAATAAAAAATGCAATAAAAATGCAATCGAAGTACATCCAGATTTATAGTATAAACCAGCAAACCTCAATATCTTTCCTTTATAGACGTTCAGAAATGAGCGTCTATTTTTCCTTTAAAACATACTGGTACTAAACTTAGAATTATAAAATATATTTTAGGATTATTTTTAAAAACAATTTTCACTTTTCAAAAAAATGGTATAATATTTTATAATTTAAGATTAGGAGGCACTGTATGCAACAAAATTTATTTTTTCCTGTATATAAACAGTTAGAAAAAGAGTTAAACGAATTAAGCTATTTTATAACCTTTGACAAGAAACAGTTAAAAACTTATTCAATTAAAATTTCCGAATTACTTTTAAGAACAGTTTCTGAAATAGAAAACATATCTAAAGAGTTGTGCAAACGTGAAAAAATTAAATTCTATGATAAAAATAAACATATACGCAAAGTGGTATATTTTAACGACTATTTTGAAAAACTTGAACACATATTTCTTTTATCAAAAAAATATGTGTCGTTTGACCTAGATAACTGTAATGAAAATATATTTGATGTTAAGCTTGTTCCGTTTAACAAAGATAAAACATATACGTTAAACGGAAAGACTAAAAGTATCTGGTCTTGGTATTATGCCTATAATAAAATAAAACATGATAGAGTAAAATTTTTTAGATATGCAAATTTAGAATGTTTAATTAAGGCTTTAGCTGCCTTATTTCTACTCAATATTTATTATTTAAACAAAACATTCTATTCAAAAACTTCCTATGATACAGATTATATACTCGAAAAAATAGAAGGATTTTCAAAAATATTTTCCGTAGATTATACAATAGCAATACCTGATGATGAAAGAATCTCACCAAATTTAAAAGATACTTTTTTTAACCCTATTGAATTTTTTAGAATAGGTCGTGAATCATCAACATACTTATTGTATTCTGATTATGTAATTAGAACTTCTTCTGACGAAGCTGCTGATATGTTAGATAAATTAGAAGGAAGCGTTCACATATTTAATTCCGAAACTCACACCTTTAGAAAAAAATATGACAATTATCAATATACAGAACATACAACTCAATGTAAATTAGTTGCAAAACTAAATAGGGAATAGACGTTCAAAACTGAGCGTCTATTTTTTTACCCTAAAACCAGAAAGGATGTGATACCACGAAGAAATCACCACCGCCGGAGCGTTCCCCTCCGCTTCCAGACCAGAACCCGAAACCAACCATCAAACACAACATTCAGAAAGGACAGGTACATCTATATGGAATTAAAATTCGTTATCCCCAACATGGAAAAAACATTCGGCAACTTGGAGTTTGCCGGAGAAGACAAAACAGAACAGAGAAGAATCAACGGACGCATGGCGGTACTCTCCCGCAGCTTCAATCTGTATTCAGACGTACAGAGGGCGGATGATATTGTGGTTATCCTCCCTGCCGAAGCCGGAGAAAAACATTTTGACTTTGAGGAACGTGTGAAGCTCGTCAATCCCCGTATCACCGCAGAGGGCTATAAAATCGGCACAAGGGGCTTTACCAACTACATTTTGCACGCTGACGATATGGTAAAAGCGTAAGGAAAAGGAGGACATCAGACTATGAGATTAGCAAACGGAATCGTGATTGACAAGGAAGCAACATTCGGGGCATTGAAATTTTCTGCCCTCCGCCGTGAGGTTCACCTCCAGAATGAAGACGGCTCGGTATCAGAAGAAATCAAGGAGCGTACCTATGACTTAAAATCCAGAGGACAGGGACGTATGATTCAGGTTTCCATCCCTGCCAGCGTGCCGTTAAAGGAGTTCGATTACAACGCAGAGGTAGAACTTATCAGTCCTGTGGCAGATACCGTGGCAACGGCTACCTTTCAGGGAGCAGAGGTGGACTGGTACATCAAGGCAGAGGATATTGTCCTGAAAAAAGGGGCTGCCATGAATCCGCAGACGCCGAAGAAAGACGTTCCCCTGTAAAATAACAGGAACATAAAAAAATGAAAGGAGGATTGTTCCCATAAAACAGCTTTTCCCCCGTGGAAAACGTATCCGTCCCACGGATAAAGACCTTGTGTCCCATACTGCCCTTGCCGCCCTGTTCCCTGTCTTCCTGCTGGTTGTCCTGCTGTTTCATACAGGGCAGATTGCCGGAACCAACTGGCAGGAAGTGTCCCTCTCCCAGATATTACAGGATGTAAACATCCCTTACCTGTTATTTAGTATGGGCATGGCAGGGTCGGTGTGTCTTACAGCCGTTCTTCTGTTCTGGCGATACCGCAGGGATGAAGTAAAGCAGCTCATCCACCGCCAAAAGCTGGCAAGGATGGTATTGGAAAACAAGTGGTATGAATCGGAACAGAGAAAGGAAGACGCTTTTTTCAAGGGCTTGTCTTCTAGCCGTTCCAAAGAAACCATCACTTACTTTCCCAAAATCTACTACCGGATGAAACAGGGCTTGCTCCATATCCGTGTAGAAATCACCTTGGGAAAATATCAGGAACAGCTCTTAAACTTGGAGAAAAAGCTGGAAAGCGGCTTGTACTGTGAGCTGACGGATAAGGAATTAAAGGATTCCTATGTGGAGTACACCCTGCTCTATGACACCATTGCCAACCGTATCTCCATTGAGGACGTGCAGGCAAAGGACGGCAGGCTCCAGCTTATGGAAAATGTCTGGTGGGAGTATGACAAGCTCCCCCATATGCTCATTGCCGGAGGAACCGGCGGCGGAAAGACCTACTTCATCCTGACCCTCATTGAAGCCCTGCTCCGCACCAACACCGTCCTGTTCGTGTTAGACCCAAAGAACGCCGACCTTGCGGATTTACAGACGGTTATGCCGGATGTGTATTACAAAAAGGAAGATATGCTCGCCTGCATTGACCGTTTCTATGAAAAAATGATGAAACGCAGTGAAGACATGAAGCTCATGGAGAATTACCGGACAGGGGAAAACTACGCTTACTTGGGACTTCCGGCACATTTCCTTATCTTTGATGAATATGTGGCATTTATGGAAATGCTCGGCACAAAGGAAAACGCCGCCGTCCTCAACAAATTAAAGCAAATCGTTATGCTCGGGCGGCAGGCAGGCTTCTTCCTGATTCTCGCCTGCCAGCGTCCGGACGCAAAGTATCTGGGGGATGGAATCCGTGACCAGTTTAATTTCCGTGTGGCTCTGGGGCGGATGTCGGAAATGGGCTATGGGATGATGTTCGGGGAAACCACAAAGGACTTCTTTCTAAAGCAGATAAAAGGGCGTGGCTATGTGGATGTGGGAACCAGCGTTATCTCGGAGTTTTACACGCCTCTTGTACCAAAAGGACACGATTTCCTCAAAGAAATTAAAAAGCTCATAGACAGCAGGCAGGGAGTGCAGGCGGCGTGCGAAGCGAAAGCCGCAGAAACGGACTGACCTGCTGTGGCTGGTGTGCCGCAAGGCACGCCAGCATAAACCCCTCGTATCTAACAGAGGGGTACAAATCGACAGACAACAATCAAACAACAGGGCAGAATCCCACGGTACACAAGGGATTTTCCCATATCCGGCGTATGTCAACAAGGCTCTGAAAGTTGACATACGCTTTTTTAGACAGGAGGGATTTTCACTGAATGAAGAAACATGGGTACGGGACATCAAAGAGAAACGGGAAATTTATGGTATCTCACAACAGAAACTTGCGTTAGCTGCCGGAATCACCCGTCCGTACCTGAGCGATATTGAAACAGGCAAGGCTCACCCATCCGAAGCATTACAGGAAACCATCACGGAAGCTCTGGAACGCTTCAATCCAGACGCTCCCCTTGAAATGCTCTTTGACTATGTGCGGATTCGCTTCCCCACTACGGATGTAAAACATATCGTGGAAGACGTGCTGCGGCTAAAACTTCCCTACTTTATCCATGAAGACTACGGCTTCTACTCTTACACAGAGCATTACTATCTGGGGGATATTTTCGTTCTGGTATCACCGGAACTGGAAAAAGGGGTGTTGCTGGAACTGAAAGGGCGTGGCTGCCGCCAGTTTGAAAGCTATCTGCTGGCACAGGAACGGAGCTGGTATGAGTTTTTCATGGATGTTCTCATGGAAGACGGCGTGATGAAGCGGCTTGACCTCGCCATCAATGACAAAACGGGAATCCTGAACATTCCCCATCTGACAGAGAAGTGCCGGAATGAGGAATGTATCTCGGTCTTCCGCAGCTTCAAAAGCTACCGCAGCGGCGAACTGGTACGGCGTGGGGAAAAAGAATGTATGGGGAACACCCTGTATATCGGCTCCCTCCAAAGTGAGGTGTACTTCTGCATTTATGAAAAGGACTATGAGCAGTACAAAAAGCACGATATTCCCATTGCGGACGCAGAGGTAAAGAACCGCTTTGAAATCCGGCTGAAAAATGAGCGTGCCTTTTACGCCATCCGTGACCTGTTAGAACATGACAATCCAGAACGGACAGCCTTTCAAATCATCAACCGCTATGTCCGGTTCGTGGACAGGGACGATACAAAGCCCCGTTCTGACTGGCGTATCAATGAGGAATGGGCGTGGTTTATCGGGGAACACAGAGGAATCCTGAAACTGACAACCAAACCGGAACCCTATTCCTTTGAACGCACCCTGCACTGGCTCTCCCATCAGGTAGCCCCCACGTTAAAGCTGGCTCTCCGTCTGGATAAGATGAACCATACCCAGATTGTCCATGACATCATCACCCATGCAAGGCTGACGGAGAAGCACGAAAAAATCCTGAAGCAGCAAGCCGCCGCTGCAAAGGAGGTGGTGCTTTAACGGCGGCAATCTTGGAACCTAAGAACTCTTACAGGAAAGAAAGGAGCTTTTATGAATTTCGGACAAAATCTTTACAACTGGTTTTTATCCAACGCCCAGTCCCTTGTGCTGCTGGCAATCGTGGTGATTGGACTGTACCTCGGATTTAAGAGGGAATTTTCCAAACTTATCGGTTTTCTGGTAGTTTCCCTTGTAGCGGTTGGGCTGGTCTTCAATGCGGACGGTGTAAAGGACATCTTACTGGAACTGTTCAATAAGATTATCGGTGCATAGAAAAACCCATTTTACACTTCCGTTATGGAGCAAGCTCTGATTGCTTCATGGCGGAAGTCCACTAGGGGCTTGGGGAGCGTAACTCCCCAAAAGAAAGAAGATGTAATATGATAGCGTATGATAATTGAGATAAACTAAGAATGGTGGTATAATTTCTTTATATAGTAATTGAAAGTGGAGGAAATGTATGAAGGATTTTATTGATTTTTTGAAATTACCACCGAACATTTTAGGAGCTTTATCTATTGCCAGTGGTACATTATTATTATTGCCTCAAAAGTTAGCCCAAAAGTTTTATATTATAAATTTTCGAGAAAAATATGGTTTTACAATAGGCATTGTTTTTGTGATTTCCACAGCCTTACTAATAGTTTTATTACTATCTAAAATTTTTCATTTCTTTTATGACAAGTATGCTTCAAAGAGATTAGGAACTGCTCAGATTAAATATTTGAAAAATATGACACCAGAACAGGTGACAATCATTCGGGAGTTTTTACGTGAACCAACTCACACCCTGCCATTACCCATGAACAATGGATTAGTAATAGAACTTCAACATTTACAAATATTAACCCCTGCCGGACAAACTCATTTAGTAAGTATGTTAGACCCACAAATCAATTATTTTTTACAACCTTGGGTAATTAAAAAAATCAATAGTGATGAAGAATTAAAGCGAATATTTTATTAGAAAAATGGCAACTGACAAACAAAGTTAGTTGCCATTTTTTGTTCTAAGAAAGGACGTGATACAGATTGAGGAAATGAGAATCTACATCCTGAACACCACACGGTTTTACCATGAGGATTTTGAGGAATACCCTGGGGCATGGTTTTCCTGTCCTGTGGATTTTGAAGAAATCAGGGAACGTCTTGGGGTTCAGAGTGAGAAAGAAATCGAAATTGAAGACTATGAGCTGCCGTTTCCATTGGAGGGCAACACAAGGCTCTGGGAAATCAACGCCCTTTGCCGGATGGTACAGGAAATGCAGGGAACGCCCCTCTATTATGAAATGGATATGGTACAAAAGCGGTGGTTTCCCAGCTTTACGGAATTTATCGACCACAAAGACCAGATACGCTATTATCCGGTACAGGACGGGGAATCCCTCGCCCGTTATCTGGTACAGGAGGTTCAGGTATTCGGAGAAGTACATCCAGACCTGTTGAACCATATCGACTACGCTGCCATTGGTCGGGAACTGGAAACCAGCGAAAACTACCTGTTTACGGACAATGGTATCTTTTTTTACCGCTAAAAGGAGGTGGAGGAACTTGGAAGAAATGCGGATTTACATTGCCAACTTAGGCAAATACAATGAGGGCGAACTGGTAGGGGCATGGTTCACGCCACCTGTGGATTTTGAGGAAGTCAAGGAACGTATCGGCTTGAATGATGAGTATGAGGAATACGCCATCCATGATTATGAGCTGCCCTTTGAGATTGACGAATATACCCCCATTGAGGAAGTCAACCGCCTGTGTGAAATGGTGGAGGACTTACCGGAGTACATTCAGGAGGAACTATCAGAGCTGCAATCCTATTTTGGCAGTATCGAAGAACTCTGTGAGCATGAAGACGATATTATCTGCCATTCTGGTTGTGACGATATGGCGGATGTGGCTCGCTACTATCTGGAAGAAAGCGGACAGCTCGGAGAACTTCCGGCACACTTACAAAACTATATCGACTATGCCGCCTATGGGCGTGACATGGAATTGGAGGGAACCTTTGTTGTCACGAACCACGGCGTATATGAAATCTTACGGTAGACCCGTCTGTATCTCCTTGAGAAATGCAGGCGGATTTTTTGATTCAGGGGCGGCTTTTGCTGCCCTCATCTTTTAGAAAGGACGGACAACATGAAGAAAATACGAAGCTATACCAGTATCTGGTCGGTGGAAAAGGTACTCTATTCCATCAATGATTTTAAGCTGCCATTCCCCATCACGTTCACACAGATGGCGTGGTTCGTGGTATCGGTATTTGCAGTTATGCTCTTGGGGAACCTCCCTCCCCTTTCGTTTATTGACGGGGCATTTTTGAAATATTTCGGCGTACCCTTTGCCCTCACTTGGTTCATGTGCCAGAAGACCTTTGACGGGAAGAAGCCTTACGGCTTCCTGAAATCCGTACTGGCATATCTGGTACGCCCGAAACTGACCTATGCAGGAAAGCCCGTGAAGCTGGAAAAGGAATATCCGGCACAGCCCATCACGGCAGTAAGGAGTGATATTTATGGCATATCCGATTAAATATATCGAAAATAACCTTGTGTTCAACCATGACGGGGAGTGCTTCGCTTACTATGAGCTGCTTCCCTACAACTATTCCTTTTTAAGCCCTGAACAGAAATATCAGGTACACGATTCGTTCCGGCAGCTTATCGCCCAGAACAGGGACGGGAAGATTCACGCCCTGCAAATCAGCACCGAATCCAGCATACGGGCAGCACAGGAACGCTCCAAACAGGAAGTAACAGGCAAGTTAAAAGATATTGCCTGTGCAAAGATTGACACACAGACCGAAGCCCTGATTTCCATGATAGGGGAAAATCAGGTGGACTACCGCTTTTTTATCGGCTTCAAGCTGCTTGTCAATGAGCAGGAAGTCACCATGAAGCAGTTTCGCAGGGAAGCAAAGACCGCCGTTTCCGATTTCCTCCATGAAGTCAACCACAAACTCATGGGGGATTTTGTTTCCATGAGCAATGAAGAAATCTGGCGGTTTCAGAAGATGGAAAAGCTGCTGGAAAGTAAAATCTCACGCCGCTTCAAAGTCCGGCGGCTTAACAAGGACGATTTTGGCTATCTGATTGAGCATTTATACGGGCAGACCGGAACCGCCTACGAAGATTATGAGTATTATCTTCCGAAGAAACGGTTTCAGGAGGAAACGCTGGTGAAATACTATGACCTCATCAAACCCACCCGTTGTCTGATAGAGGAAAACCAGCGGTATCTGAAAATCGAACAGGAAGACGGGACAGTTTATGCCGCCTACTTTACCATCAACAGCATTGTAGGGGAACTGGACTTCCCATCCTCGGAAATCTTTTACTATCAGCAGCAGCAATTCACTTTTCCCATTGATACCTCTATGAATGTGGAGATTGTGACAAACCGGAAAGCCCTCTCCACGGTGCGGAACAAGAAAAAAGAACTGAAAGATTTGGACAACCACGCATGGCAGAATGACAGTGAAACCAGTACAAACGTGGTGGACGCTTTAGACAGCGTAAATGAGCTGGAATCCACCTTAGACCAGAGCAAGGAATCTATGTATAAGCTGTCCTATGTGGTGCGTGTGACGGCTCCCGACTTGGAGGAACTGAAACGCCGCTGCAATGAGGTGAAAGATTTTTATGACGATTTGAACGTGAAGCTGGTTCGCCCCTTTGGGGATATGCTGGGGCTGCATGGGGAATTTCTTCCTGCCAGCAAACGGTATCTGAACGATTATATCCAGTATGTCACCAGTGACTTCCTTGCTGGTCTTGGCTTCGGGGCAACCCAGATGTTAGGGGAACCGGAGGGCATTTATATCGGGTACAGCCTTGATACAGGAAGAAACGTGTACTTAAAGCCTGCCCTTGCCAGTCAAGGGGTAAAAGGCTCCGTCACCAACGCCCTTGCTGCCGCTTTTGTAGGCTCCCTCGGCGGTGGAAAATCATTCAGCAACAACATGATTGTCTATTATTCCGTATTATTTGGGGCACAGGCACTCATTGTTGACCCGAAAGCAGAACGGGGACAGTGGGAAGAAACCCTGCCGGAAATCGCCCATGAAATCAATATCGTAAACCTGACCTCAGAGGAACAGAACAGGGGCTTGCTCGACCCGTATGTGATTATGGAGAACCCAAAGGATTCCGAATCACTGGCAATCGACATCCTGACTTTTTTAACGGGCATTTCCAGCCGTGACGGGGAGAAATTTCCTGTTCTTCGGAAAGCCATCCGTGCGGTGACAAACAGTGAGGAACGGGGGCTTTTCAAGGTGATTGAGGAACTACGGGCGGAGGGAACCACCATCAGCACCAGCATAGCCGACCATATCGAATCCTTTACGGACTATGACTTTGCACACCTGCTCTTTTCGGATGGGGATGTCACACAGTCCATCAGCCTTGAAAAGCAGCTCAACATCATTCAGGTAGCGGATTTGGTGCTGCCGGATAAGGAAACCTCGTTTGAAGAATACACCACAATGGAACTGCTTTCCGTGGCAATGCTCATTGTAATCAGCACCTTTGCCCTCGACTTCATCCATACCGACCGCAGCGTGTTTAAGATTGTGGATTTGGATGAAGCATGGAGCTTCTTACAGGTGGCACAGGGCAAGACCCTCTCTATGAAGCTGGTTCGTGCCGGACGTGCCATGAACGCAGGCGTTTACTTTGTCACCCAGAACACGGACGATTTACTGGATGAAAAGCTGAAAAACAATCTGGGCTTAAAGTTTGCGTTCCGTTCCACGGACATCAACGAAATCAAGAAGACCCTCGCCTTTTTCGGGGTGGATTCCGAAGATAAAAACAACCAGAAACGGCTCCGTGACTTGGAAAACGGACAGTGCCTTATCAGTGATTTGTACGGGCGTGTGGGAGTGATACAGTTCCACCCTATCTTTGAAGACCTGTTCCATGCCTTTGACACCAGACCGCCTGTTAGAAAAGAGGTGGAGGAATGAAGATAAGAAAGCCCATCCAGCAGGGGACAGCCTTTGTCCCTTGCCGGACAAAGGGAAAAACCTCCCTGAAAAAAATCGGGAGCATGGCAGGAAAAGTGATTGGCAGAGTGCTTCTGGCACTCCTGCTCATCCTCCTGCTGCTTGCAGTCTTCGGCACAGCCGCCCACGCTGCCGGACTGGTTGATGATACGGTGGACGCTGCCAACGAATACAGCAAATATCCTCTGGACAACTACCAGCTTGATTTTTATGTGGACAGCGGATGGGACTGGCTCCCGTGGAACTGGCTGGACGGTATTGGAAAACAGGTGATGTACGGGCTGTATGCCATCACAAATTTTATCTGGACAATCAGCCTGTACCTTTCCAACGCCACGGGCTATCTGATTCAGGAAGCCTACTCGCTGGACTTCATTTCCTCTACGGCGGATTCCATTGGGAAAAATATGCAGACCTTGGCAGGCGTTACCACAGGCGGCTTGTCCTCGGAGGGATTTTATATCGGGTTCCTGCTGATTCTCATTCTGGTGGTGGGGCTTTACGTTGCCTACACAGGGCTTATCAAACGGGAAACCACAAAAGCCATCCATGCCGTTGTGAATTTCGTGGTGGTGTTCGTGCTGTCCGCTGCCTTTATCGCTTATGCTCCTGATTATATCGGGAAAATCAATGAATTTTCCGCAGACATCAGCAATGCCAGCCTGACCCTTGGTACAAAGATTGTGCTGCCGAACTCGGAAAGCCAGGGAAAAGACAGCGTGGATTTGATACGGGACAGCCTGTTTTCCATTCAGGTCAAACAGCCGTGGCTCCTGCTACAATATGGCAACTCGGATGTGGAAAGCCTTGGGGCTGACCGTGTGGAACGCCTGCTCTCAACCAGTCCAGACGAAAACAACGGGCAGGACAGGGAAGAAATCGTAGCGGAGGAAATCGAAGACAGGGAAAATACCAACCTTACCATCACAAAGACCATCAACCGCTTGGGAACCGTATTCTTCCTGTTCATGTTCAATATCGGTATCTCCATTTTTGTATTCCTGCTCACGGGGATAATGATTTTTTCACAGGTACTTTTTATCATCTACGCCATGTTCCTGCCTGTGAGCTTCCTCCTTAGCATGGTTCCCTCTTTTGAGGGGATGTCAAAACGTGCCATTACAAAGCTGTTCAATACCATCCTTACCAGAGCCGGAATCACCCTGATTATCACGGTAGCGTTCAGCATTTCCACCATGCTCTACAACCTGTCTGGGGAATACCCGTTCTTCCTGACGGCGTTCTTGCAGATAGTGACCTTTGCCGGAATTTATTTCAAGCTGGGGGATTTGATGGGGATGTTCTCCTTACAGAGTGGGGATTCCCAAAGCATGGGGAGCCGTATCATGCGAAGACCCCGTATGCTCATGCACGCCCATATGCACCGTTTACAGCATAAGTTAGGACGTTCTGTGGCGGCTCTTGGGGCTGGTACGGCTGCCTACCATGCAGGAAAACAGGCTGGCTCAGACCAGAGAACTGCTTCCAGCTCCGGCTCTTCCAAACGGACGCAGGCAGACCACAGCAGACCAGACGGACAGGCAGCACCGGAAAAGGAATCCGCATGGAAACGGGCTGGCTCTGCGGTAGGTGCGGTGGCAGATACCAAAGATAAGATAGCCGATACTGCCGGACAGCTTCGGGAGCAGGCAAAGGATTTGCCTGTCAATGCAAAGTACGCCCTTTACCACGGGAAAACACAGGTATCAGAGGGAGTACGGGATTTTACTTCCAGCGTGACCCAGACCCGAACTGCCAGAGCCGAACAGCGGAACGCACAGGCAGAACGCCGCAGACAGATCATTGCAGAACGCAGGGCGGAACTGGAACAGGCAAAACAGCCGCAACAGACAGCTTCCGAATCCCCCAAAGGGGCGGCTCCCGTCCATGAACGCCCTGTTACTGCAAAGCAGCCGGAAGATTTCCGACATCATGTAGATACCACTCATACAGGAAAACCAGCCATGCAGCCAGTTTCCCCATCCATCAGGGAACGGGGACAGGTTCCTTATGGGGGAACTGTGGCAGAACGGGCTTCGGTTCCGGTGGTAAAGGCAGCTTCCATCCACCATGAACAGATACCGCCTGTAAGGACAGAACGCCAGATAGTCCCTCCGGCTTCCCCAGACAAACCAGAGGAAAGACAAAAGACAAATACGGCTCCTGTGATACCGGAAAGAAAACGGGCTGCCCCTGCGGTAAAAGAATCGAACTTTACCATCCGGCGTACCACCGCCAGAAAGGAGTGGAGAAAAACAGTAACAGCGGCTGCCAAACAGAAGAAAGGGGAGAAACCATGAAGTTAAGACACCTTTTCTTTGCCTGTTCCGGCGTGTTTGTGATGATGTTCTCCCTGCTCCTTTTGGTGGTGATTGTCTTCTCGGATGAGGAAGACGGCGGAAGCGGTGGAAACCTTATCTATGGGGGCGTGAGCGTATCACAGGAAGTCCTCGCCCATAAGCCTATGCTGGAAAAGTATGCAAGGGAATATGGCATAGAGGAATACTTAAATGTGCTGCTCGCCATCATTCAGGTGGAATCCGGCGGCACGCTGGAAGACGTTATGCAGTCCTCGGAATCTCTGGGGCTTCCCCCGAACTCCCTTAGTACAGAAGAATCCATCAAACAGGGCTGCAAGTATTTCTCGGAACTGCTCGCAGCGGCAGAAACAAAGGGCTGTGACTTAAACAGTGTGATTCAATCCTATAATTACGGCGGCGGTTTCCTAGACTATGTGGCAGGACACGGAAAAAAATACACCTTTGAACTGGCAGAGAGCTTCGCAAGGGACAAATCCGGCGGAAAGAAAGTCACCTACACTAACCCTGTTGCGGTAGAGAAAAACGGGGGCTGGCGGTATTCCTACGGGAATATGTTCTATGTCCTCTTGGTATCGCAATACCTGACCGTGGCACAGTTTGATGATGAAACGGTGCAGGCTATCATGGAGGAAGCCTTAAAGTATGAGGGCTGGACGTATGTGTACGGGGGTGATTCCCCCTCCACTTCCTTTGACTGTTCGGGACTGGTGCAGTGGTGCTATGGCAAGGCAGGAATCGCTCTGCCACGGACAGCACAGGAACAGTACAATGTGACGCAGCACATCCCCCTGTCCGAAGCAAAAGCAGGGGATTTAGTCTTTTTCCACTCCACCTACAACGCCGGAACCTACATCACCCATGTGGGGCTGTATGTGGGAAATAACCGGATGTACCATGCCGGAAATCCCATTGGTTACGCAGACCTGACAGGCTCCTACTGGCAACAGCACCTTGCCGGAGCCGGACGAATCAAACAATAAGAAAGGATGAACCGATATGATTCAGATTAGAAAAGAGGAAAACCAGAAAAAGCAGAAAGAAAAGAAACTGAAAGTCTACAAAGTCAATACCCACAAAAAAACCGTGATTGCCCTGTGGGTGCTGCTGGCAGTGAGCTTCCTGTTTGCCGTCTATAAGAATTTCACGGCGATAGACATTCATACTGTCCATGAAACCAAAGTAATTGAGGAAACCATCCTCGACACCCACAAGATAGAGAATTTTGTGGAGAATTTCGCAGAAGTCTACTATTCATGGGAACAGTCCGCCGCTTCCATTGATAACCGGACAAATGCTTTAAAAGGCTATCTCACCGGAGAACTACAAGCCCTGAATGTAGATACTGTCCGAAAAGACATCCCCGTATCGTCTGCCCTGACCGATTTTCAGATATGGGAAATCACAGAAGAAAAGGAGCAGCATTATCAAGTGACCTATACGGTGGAACAGCGTATCACAGAGGGAGAATCCAGTAAAAACGTCCGTTCCGCCTATCAGGTGACGGTCTATGTGGACGGCTCTGGAAACCTGACGATTGTCCAGAACCCTACCATCACCAGCGTTCCCGTAAAATCCGGCTACACCCCAAAAGCGGTACAAAGTGACGGTACGGTGGATTCCATCACCACGGAGGAAATCAACGAATTTCTCACTACCTTTTTCAAGCTGTACCCTACGGCAACCGCAAAGGAGCTGACCTATTATGTGAATGAGGGCGTGCTGAAACCTGTGGGGAAAGAATATATTTTCTCCGAACTGGTGAATCCGGTCTACAACCGAAGCGGTAATCAGGTGACAGCTTCCCTTGCAGTGAAATATCTGGATAACCAGACCATGACAACACAGGTATCACAGTTTGACCTTATGCTGGAAAAGAACGGAGAAAACTGGAAGATTGTGAAATAGCTCTTGACTTTGCGACACAAATGTCGCATAATTATTAAAAGAGACATATGTGTCGCAAAGGAGGTTATAGTAGTGAGTGCTAAAGGCGATAAGACCAAAGAACTTATTTGTTCAGAAGCATACAAATTATTTGCAGAAAAGGGATTTAAAGAAGTCACAATGAAAGATATATGTGAAAAAACCGGACTTAGTCGAGGTGGTCTTTATAGACACTATTCAAGTACCGAAGAAATTTTTTCTCATATCATTAACTCTCTTATGCAAACACAAGAAAATGAAGTTTTAAACAAAATCGAAAGTCTAGTTCCTGCTAAACAAATTCTATTAGAACTATTAAATCGCTATCAAATAGAAATGTTAGATAGTAGTAATTGTTTAACTTTAGCAATTTATGAATTTTTTAGTACTTTACAGCGTAAAGGCAATGAAAGTCTGCTATATGAGCAATATTTATTAAGTAAAAAGACTTGGGAATCTTTAATTGCTTATGGAATAAAAACAAAAGAATTTAACGAAGTAAATGCCGAAGCTATTATTGATATAATTATATTTTCTTATCAAGGAGTACGGCTGTATAGCAACCTTATGCTTATAAGTCCTCAAATACCCGAAAACATCTTGTATATTATAAAAAATATTCTTTTAAAATAATTTGGAAAGGATGTGTAGAATATGGATACTACTATTTTTCAGAAATTCTATGAAGAAAAAACAGCGTTAATCAATCCCACAGATTGTACAAAGCCCATTGATAATTTCCCCGAAGTATGTATTTCCACATTTTCCAAAAACATTATTGATAAGTTTATCTCTTTGAACTCCGTTCAAAAAATTGCAGAATTATATACAGCAAATGGAGTAAATCCGGTATATAAAATCAATTATAAAGGAAAAGAAATAGCTTTTTATTTATCATTAGTTGGTGCATCTGCTTGTGTATCTGGCTTAGAGGAAATTATTGCATTAGGAGCAAAAAAAATTATTCTTTTTGGAAGTTGTGGTATTTTAAATGATTCCGTGAAAGATAAAATCATTATCCCCACCTCTGCGGTTAGAGATGAGGGAACAAGCTATCACTATATTCCTGCAAATCAGGAATTATCAGTAAACCCAGAATACATAAATACATTGATTTCATGTTTAGACAAGTATAACTGCCCTTATATAACAGGAAAAAGTTGGACTACTGATGGAATATATAGAGAAACTTTAGGTATTATCAATGACCGAAAAGCTCAAGGCTGTATTACTGTTGAATTAGAATTTTCAGCAGCCTTAGCTGTTTGTACATTTAGGAATATTCCTTTTCTTCAATTTTTATATGGAGCTGATTGTTTAGATAATGATACTTGGGATATTAGAGATTTGTGTGAATATGGGCTAAGTAAAGCAGAAAAACTTATGTTCCTAGCCTTAGAATGTGGTATCGCTTTATAAATAACACTCTTTCAATTCTATTTTCAGCTATTCCATAAGGCAGGTGATTTTTATGGCAGAACAACAAATATGGGTACTTTGTCCTGTCTGTAACAACAAGACACGAACTAAAATACGCAAAGACACGGAACTGGTAAATTTCCCTCTCTTTTGTCCAAAATGCAAAAAAGAAAATTTAGTGACAATAAAAAACGGAATTACAACCATTATCAAAGAGCCAGACGCCTAGACGCAGAGCCGATAATTTATAAGCTATATAGCTTATAGACTATCGGCTCATTTTAATTTCAATCTTATTCTTGCAGGCAATAGAAGTTATTTATCTTCCATTTCCTTGTATTTGACAATACCATCAGCAACGCTTTCCATGATAACAAGGTCTGCGTCTGTAAAATTGTCAATTTTGCTTTCAAGCTGTCTTCGTCTGCTACTTTTTGCCAGACTATCAGAGGATAAAAAGAACTCATCCACTGATACATTCAGCAGAGATACAAGGTCGTACAGCACCTGTAAACTGGGGTGCTGCCCTTTATTCTCAATATTGGTTAAATAGCGTGGGTCAATCTCAATCATTGCTCCCACCTGTTCACGGGTCAAACCCTGTTTTTTACGGGCTTCTTTTATGGCAAGCCCAAACGCCCTGAAATCATATTTATCTTCTTTTTTACGCATAATACACCACCTCTGTACATTTTACTGTTCCTGTTGTAATAGCGACAGGTATAGAAAAACGTATTGCATAGTTGTACAGTTCCTATTATGCGTATTAAAGATAAAACTATGCTGCCGAAACGGAAATAAAAAAAACCGTTATTTGGCAGCATACTTTCCCTGCGTCAAAAATTACATCATCATTTCCAGACGACGGTTTAACAAAAGCCGCCGTCTTTTTTGCCTGAAATGCAGATGATTTTTAAAGTCCACTACTTGATACAGAAAGCGGCTTACAGGAGGAAGCCGCTATGCAAAATATTTTCTTAAATATATCTACATTCGGTAAGCCGTTAAAAAAAGCCATCCGCCTACACTAGAAAAGTCTGACCCTCAATGTGGTTTTTCAGAATACATAGAAAGAACTATCGAAGCACACAAGCAGAAATATCGTCTGTTTGCGTGCTTTTTTAGTTGGAAGAAAAAGTTTTTAAATTTTTCTTCTCAAAACGCAACTGCACCCCCTGTCCTGTCGGGACTAAGAGCGAAAAGGGGGAAAGAAGCAGAGATTCCTATCAACTCGCTCCCTTTCAAGGCTGGAAAGGGGGTGAGCAATGATGAAGCCATCTGAATTTCAGACAACCATAGAGAACCAGTTTGATTACATTTGTAAAGTCGCTATGGAGGATGAACACAAAGACTATCTCAAAGCGTTGTCCAGACAGTGTAAACGGGAAACCCTGTTCTGTGATATGGACGATTACACCGTCAATCTGTTTTCTTCCGAAGACACCTATCCATCCCACTTCCATACTTTTGAAATGGATGGATTTACTGTCCGCATTGAAAACAACCTGTTAGCAGAAGCATTAGAAAATCTGGATGGAAAGAAACGTGACGTTATCCTGAGATATTATTTTCTTGGATTTGACGATACGGAGATTTCAAAAATTCTGGAAGTCAACCGTTCTACCATACAGAGAAGAAGACACGCCGGACTGGAATTTATCAAAAAATTTATGGAGGAAGAAGCATGACAGCAAAGCACCCTATGATTCCGTTTCCTGTGATTGTAAGGGCTGCGGATGGTGACATTGAAGCAGTCAACCAGATTGTACGCCATTACAGCGGTTTTATTGCCAGCCGTTCCATGCGTCCCATGAAAGACGAATACGGGAATACCCACATGGTTGTAGATGAAACCCTACGCCGCCGGATGGAAACACGTCTGATTGCAAAGATTTTATCTTTTGAAATCAGGGAACCCAACTAGAAATAACGCTCTCCTGTGGAAGCATGGACAAGCTCATGCTTCCCAGACAGAGCTTGCCAGTCTATTAAAGTGCATTATCACCAGTGCACTTTAACAGGCTGACAAAGCCGGATTGTTCCTTGAAAAAGAAAGCGTCTAATCAACGCAGCATAAAGCAGCCGAATACGTTTCGATAGAAAGAGAGCCGTTGGGCTGGCACGCCGTGACCCACCAAAGGAGGGATGAAACCGGATAGCGATTCCTGCCAGCGTTCCATAAGCAGCTTACCGCAAAAGCTGCCGCCATGACCTTTCTATCGTGATAATGATACTTCCGTACAGCCTTAGTCTGTGTGATGATGTAGCACCGCTGACAAAGGGTACGGCTGGATGAGAACCATGCAGGGGTGAGATTCCCATGAGCTTTAGCGAAAGCTGTTCGGCTTGCTTATATACTATTTTGAATTATAATTTTTCATTCAAAATCAAATAACTATTTGCAGGAAATACAATCTTAATATTACTTTTGCCATAAAATCTGATATAATATAGACAGATATTGAGGGTTCCATATCTGGTCTATGGAAAGGAGGAACATGATTACAGTAACAAAAAAAGACTTAATAGAACTGGGTTATGGGACTTCATTCGCAGCAGACATCATAAGAGAAGCAAAAAAACTTATGATTTCAAAAGGGCATACCTACTATCAGTCACGCAAACTGGACAGGGTTCCCAGAGAAGCTGTGGAAGAATTGCTAGGGATTACTTTTACTGATAAATCAAACTGATTGTACTTCTTGCACATTTATGTAAGGAGTGAAATCATGGCAAAAGACCCTATTAAGAAAGCAGAAAACGGAACTTATTATTTTAGAGCAAACTTAGGTTTTCATCCGATTACCGGAAAACAGATTCAGAAATACAAAAGCGGATTCAAGACAAAAAAGGAAGCTAGAGAAGCATATTCAAAGCTTATGCTGACATCCACAGAGGAATTAACGGAAAAGAAACAGCAGCTATCCTTTCAACAGTTCATTGAAGAAACTTACCTGCCTTGGTATAAAACACAGGTAAAGGAAAGTACCTATCTGAACCGCCGTTCTACCATTCAGAAGCATTTTTCATACTTTTACAAAATGACGGTGGATGAGATAGAACCCATTAACGTCCAGAACTGGCAGCTTGAACTCGCAAAAGAATTTAGTCCAAACTATATCCGTATTGTACAAGGTATGCTCTCTATTGCCTTTGACAGAGCAGTTGTTCTCGGTCTTGCAAAGAAAAATCCGTCACGAATGATAGGAAACATCAAGAGCAAGAAAACAAAAGTGGATTTCTGGACACTGGATGAATTTCAAAAGGTAATTTCCCTGCTCTACAAGGGCGATTATTACGAACATTACCTTTTCATTTCATACTGGCTCCTGTTTATGACTGGAATGAGAATCGGAGAAGCCGCAGCCCTGCAATGGTCGGACATCAACTTTGAAACCGGACTTTTAAGTATAACGAAAACGCTGTACTATAAAACAATGGACGAATACAAATTTGTGGAACCAAAGACACAAGCCAGTATTCGCACTATCTATATTGACACAGATACCATCAAAGAATTAAAAGCATGGCAGGAAGTACAGCAAAAGGTTTTAAATGACTGTGACCTTGTACTAAGCTATAATGGGATTCCCACCAGTAAGCACACCCTCCCACGGGCTTTAGAAAAACTTGCTGGATTGGCAGGCGTACACCGTATCAAGATTCATGCACTCAGACATTCCCATGCTTCCCTGCTCATCAGTATGGGAGAAAATCCTTTATTGATTAAAGAACGTCTGGGGCATGAAAAGATACAGACCACGTTAGGAACCTATGGACATTTATATCCCAACACCAACGTGGAAGTTGCCAAAAAATTAACTGGCGTTCTCACTTATACTCCGGCAACAACCAGTGTTGCCGATTACACCAGCAATCAGCATACAGCAATCTATCACAGAGCAGTTGAATAAAAAAATGCAATCAAAATGCAATTCTAAAAGGAAAGAGCCTCAAAACCCTTGAAAATAAAGGCTTTGAAGCTCTGCTCCAACTATTCAAACTCTACAAAGACTAACGCTTTTTGTTTAGGAATTATTCTCTGTAATGTTTCTCGTTCTTTTGATTATTTGATATATCCATATTATCCTGCCTATACGAGCTAATGTTATCATTTTGTTATCGGCATTGATAACACCTACTCGATAACTGTGGATAATAACTATATGTAGCATGTCAAATTATAAGCTATTTTGCTTAGAGATTCAACACAAAACTGAAATTTTACTTTTCCTTATATTCATCTGGTATTGCTATTTGAAATGTTTCACACAACAGCATCACATCATGCACATCATTTTTATCGTGTTCATATCCCAAATGAAGCATTACCTGACTCAATGGTTCAATACAAGAAACAGTTATATCTCCAACTTTTCCAATACCGGAAAAAGTTTTTGATGGAAATATATCTCCCTCATAAACAATTCCGTCATCTGTAAATTCAAAACAATGTAAATCAATGATTCTTTGTTTATCATCTTTCCAGACAGTATGACCATCCGTTGTATAATCAGTATTTACTTCCTCAAATCCATGCTGCTTAATCACATAAATATAATCATGATAATGTTTCAGTTCAACAAACAAATCAATATCATTGTGTATTCTTGATTCTCTTTTAAGAAGTGCATCAACACCCCATCCGCCATCTAAATATACTTTAATTTCGTTTTGCAAAGCATATTTTATAATTTCACATGCATCTTCTGTACGTACCATAATCTATCCTCCAAATTCAAATCTTTGTATGCTTTCCAACTCACTAAAAGCCTGAAATTTGTCAGTCTTTCATCCTTTTTGTTATCAATCACCAATTAGCTGTAATCCATTAGGATTTAGCTGATATATTTTATCGCACACCTCTTCAATATACTTTCTATCGTGAGAAATGCTAATGACAGCCCCCGGAAATTCTCGGAGCATTTTTCTTATTACCGGACCGGACAATGGTGAAAAATTTCTTGTCGGTTCATCCAGAATAAGAACATTTGCACCACTTAAGCTCATCCTCAAGAGAAGCACTTTCGCCTTTTGTCCGCCTGATAACTCCCGAATCGGATGCTCCATTTCATCTGGTGTGTATTTAAGTGAACCAAGGTATGTTCTAATTCTTGTACGCTCTTCTTTATCTCCTGTTTTATCAAGGTAATCAACCGGTGTAACATCCAAATCCAGCAGGTCTTCATAAGTTTGAGGCATATATTCTGCTTTAATGTCATTCCGATTTAGGAGTTCTTCCGCTATCTTTTTTAGAAGAGTCGTTTTTCCTGCCCCGTTGGCTCCTATCATACAGATTTTTTCTGAACCTTTTATTTTTAAATGAATTCCTTCTGCTAAAATTCTTTTGCCATCCGGAGTCACAAGCTTTGAAAGTTCATATTCTATGACCGTTTTTCCTGCGGGAATGTGTGAGTTTTCATCCCCTAATTTGACAAAGATTGCTTCTTCCTGTTCCGGCATCTGAGTCATATTTTCATCTTCTTTTTCAAATCTTCGTTCCATTGCCTTAACCGTATGCATTTTGTCCTTTAAGTTTTTGGCAACAGACGGTGCTTGTCTGGTACAACTTCTTAATGCACCTTGTACACTCTGCATAACTCTTTGATATTTTTCATCGCGAATCTTTTTCTCCCTACGGTCACTCAGTGCCCGCTGTTTTTGGATTTCAAATTTATGAAGCCGTTCTTCCACATAGCGTCTATAGGGAAGCTTTGCCACGGTATATCTCGCCTTTGTTTTTCGTATAATCTGCTCGATATGTATCACCATGTTGGCAGTACGCTCTATCAGCGTTTCATCGTGTGAAATAAAAAGCACAATGTGCTTCCAGTCATTTATGATTTTTTCCAGTAATGTAAGCGTCGCAATGTCGATGTCATTGGAAGGTTCGTCCAACAACAGCACAGAAACATCGCGAATGAAAAGCCTCATAAGTTGTGTCTTGACTTTTTCGCCTCCTGAAAGACTACCCATTGTCTGGTTACTGTAGAAAAAATCATTTTTCATTCCAAATTTTCCCGCAATAACAGACAATTCTTTAGGCGTTTTCTCCCAGAATATTTCCTCTTCAGAAAAATATTCGTATATTGTTTTTTCCTTATCTTCATCGAGCATCTCCTGCGGAAGATAACCAAGACGTTCGTGTCCCATTATCCTTTCCCCATCTGCTTCTATATAGTTTTCTACAAGCGACGGATTGTATATCCACTTCATTAATGTCGATTTCCCATTTCCCTCTTCTCCAATAATAACTGCCTTATCTCCATCATTTAGCACAAGGTTGAAATCATTAAGAATTATTCTCAGGTCTTTTTTATGTGTTAAATTTAATTTTTTTATCTGCAACATTAAAGTTTCTCCTTTTCGAAGTCTGAGCCAATTATTATTTTGAACACACAAAAACGAGTCTTTTTTGCATACGCAAAAATAGACTCGCTAAATAGCCCCTTATTTCTTTTCCAAAAGGAAAACAAAGGAAATGCCTCTTGCGATAATCCAACTTAAGCGTACACAAAACAAACCTATTCTCTACAGGCTCAATAACTATATGTGTCTTACTTAAATCAAATTATCTATTAATCATTTCCTCACCTTACACAAAATGTGCCTTTCTTTCTTCTAATGGCAATACTATCATACTGTATTTTTTGTGTCAATACATTTCACCTTATGGAAGTGCAAATTAAAATTTTCACTTCCTAATTATACATCCAACCATTACGAAATTCAATCTTTCACAACCTCTTTACAACCACAACCACAGCACTCCAGCAAACGCAGGAGCACCATACCGTAAAACGCTTATGTGTAAATCAACTCCGTTCCTACAACTTCCCTCACACAAGCCTGAATATTATTCATTCT
This sequence comes from Blautia sp. AM28-27, assembly GCF_003480905.1. Classification (NCBI taxonomy): domain Bacteria; kingdom Bacillati; phylum Bacillota; class Clostridia; order Lachnospirales; family Lachnospiraceae; genus Blautia; species Blautia sp. AM28-27. The sequence goes on along the minus strand of NZ_QUJK01000003.1, from coordinate 204,845 downwards.
TCCAATCCATTCGTAGGGATTATCTTTCTTTAATTGTTCCGTCACATCTTGTCTGTCGGCATATTCCTTTACCAGTCGAAGAAACATATCCTCTGCTTGCTTATCGACTTCTGCAAGATAACTATGCAGCTTTCCGCTTGTCAGCAGGTTCATATATAACACTTTATAGTGTTCCTTTAAATGCCTTGCATGTCGTTTCCCCCATAAACCAATCGGCTCTATTTCTTCTTCGGCTGGTACTGTGATGTTCGGCAATAAATAATCACCCACCTGTCTATAAGTTCCGCCCATTTCTTCAAAAATTGTCTTTGTCATTTTCCTTTTCCTCCTGTGATTTTTGTCTATCGTGATCGTGTATTATCACGCTTGCGACCTTTAACTGTTCTTGCCTGCTCCAACAAATCATCTATCTGTTTGCGACCAAAAACCTTACGGAGCAGGCTGTAATCTTTATTTTCTGCTTTTAGGATTTTGTTTTCTTCGGTCAATCTTTCATTGACTTTCTCCAAACGCTGATTGGTGCGGTATAACTGTGCATTCGCTGTATTCAGCCTATGATAGTTGTCCCACCCCTCAAAGCAGCGGGCAAGCACCGTTTTGACAAGTTGCTTCAATTTCCTTACAACCGGCTCTGCCATTTTGGTTTTATATGCCTTTGCAGTCATAAATTTCTCTGGTTCTGGCAACTGATATTTCGGTGCAGTATCAAGCTCTATTTCAAGATTTGACAGCTCGTCTTTTGCCTTATCATAGTTCAATACTCGTTCCGACAACACATCAAATTCAATCTGTTTCTGCTCGATTTTCGCACCTAATGCCGCCACTTCTTTTTCTCTTTCCTGCTTTTTATAATCCAAAACAGAAAGATGTTTTTCGTGTGTGCCTAAATGTTCCCACTCAATCCCATAACGTTCCATCACCGCCGCAAGCTGTTCTTTTTCGGACTGTATCCATTGCGACCACTCCGTATCGCCACGACTGCCGCCCTTAAAACCTTGCGTTGCAAGAGCCTGCTTTAGTGACACTCTTGTATCAAGTCCACGCTTGCTGCCTGTGGTAAAAGGTACAAAATCTATGTGCAGATGTGGTGTAGCTTCATCCATATGCAGATGAGCCGAGAACACCCGAAGCTGTGGATTTCGCTCCTGAAAACCCTGATAGTATTCATCTAAAATCTGCTTTGCCAGTTCTCCGTTTTCCGTATCGGCGTTCATATTTCCCTTACCGCCCACCTGTAAAATGATTTCGTGGAACGGTTTTTCCTGCTTGGAACTTCGGATTTTTTCATAATAATCTTTTATCTTTCGGTCTGACCTTATCTGCTTGGCATTGTATCTTTCCAATGCTTCATCAAACAATTCGTGATAAACTGTCTTTATATTTTCATTGCAGTAGTCGATATTGAGATGAGTACGAGTTCCGTCTACATTTTCTGCTCGGAACTTTCGGCTATTGTGATTGACCGAGCCTTTACCGACCATTGCACTTATCGTTCTCTGCATTTTTTCATCTCCCATCTGTAAATTTCAACATTCTCAGGTTTTGTTACTTTTGTCAAAAGTAACGCAAAAGCACTTTTGACGGGTACACCCATCAAAAATGCGACCTGTAAACAGGTTTTGCGTTCTCCGAAGGCTCTCCGAGGGGTGAGCGTGTGCCGGTGGCACACACGCCTGCGAACCGACCGAGCCAGCAGGCGAGACCAAAGAGCCGCCTTTGAAAAGGCACTCTCTGCACACTCCCCTAAACTTTATCCGGTGTCAAAGTGTGACGATGGTGACAATGTTTTTCACAGCGTGCTGCTCTCAAAAACATTGACACCTTTGACACCGTTTGTCACGCCGTCTGCTCGGTTTCTTTCCAAAGTGAAACCTTTCTTCCGTCGTGTGTGCGGCTGTTCTGATAACGGATACCGTAATCACGAAACAGCCTGCTTGCGTTGATACTGAGCCTTAAAGAAAGTACATTCGGCTTTATATCCACCGCAAGCCTTTCGCAAAGTTCCGAAGCAGTTCCTTCCCATCTGTCACTTTCCGAAAAGAGCGTATCCGCTATCTTCTCAAGCAGAGGTTCGGGCGGTTCTTTCCACATCTCCGTTTCCGATTTTGCAAAGTTCCACACCAATCGCTCGCTGTCCCTTACAAGATGGATTTTCATATCCTGCTGGTCTCTGCCAGCAACATCAAGTGTGGCATTGTTGGAAGTACGCTTGTCCTTACTGAGAACAAATGCACCGTCTGCCGCACCCATCAGACCATTCGTGCCTGAAATCATATCGAATATATCTTCCGATTTTTGTTTGCGTGTATGATGAACAATAAGCATTGAAACCTTGTAACTGTCTGCCAACGCTTTCAGCCTTGCCACAACATCATAATCACTTGCGTAGCTGTAATCTGCTCCGCCTGCTTCACGCACACGCTTTAAGGTGTCTATGATAATCAAGCCTGTGTCTGGGTGTTCCCTCATAAACCCTCTTATCTGTTCTTCCAGTCCGCCATTGACCGTTTTACATTCCGTTGCGAAATACAGATTGCCTGTCTCCTTTGCACCGAACATCTGAAACAATCGCTTCTGCAAACGTGGGTAATCATCTTCAAGGGCAAAATAAAGCACCGTTGCCTTACGCACCTTATACTCCCAAAGCGGTGTGCCTGTGCTGATATGATAGGCAAGCTGTGCCATCATAAAGCTCTTTCCCACTTTCGGGGAACCTACGAAAAGGTAAGTTCCCCTTTGGAGCAGACCGTCGATAAGTGGTGTCTGAACCTCAAACACCGTATCATACAGCGTTGTCATTGATACTGTTTTCAGATAGGAAGGGTCTAACTGTCTGAGTATTTCCCTTTGCATTTCTTCAAAAGATTGCTCGTACCCCTTGAAATCCGTATCCTGATTGACTATACTATTGTCAGTACATTTGGAAAGTGACTGTTCCGCATCTGTTGCCGCAGATACATTTGGAATAGTCATTTCTTTTTTATTCTCCATTCGCATCCTCTCCTTTCAAACCGCCGAGAATAATGGAAATCAGTTCTATTACACTCAGCAGTTCATCATCCACACCTTTTCCTGCTTCAATCCTTTTCAGTTCCGCAAGGACTGTGGCAAATTCCGTTTTCAACGCCTTATACACTCTCGGATTGCCCTGTACCACCACATCCTGATTTAAGCAACGGCGGTAACAATACTCCTGTTTTGGCAATCCTGATAGAGCTACAGCTCTGTTAATGAGTTCGTTTTCTTCGGGCGATACTCGAAACCCTACTGTGATATTCCTCCAACGATTTTTGTTATCTCTGTTCTTAGCTGACATTTTCAAAATCTCCTTTCCCTAAATCATCTAATTTTTCTGCCATCTCAATCTGCTTTGACGGAAAGAGGTGTGCGTACTGATAAGTAATATCAATACTTTCGTGACCAACTCGGTCAGCAATCGCCACCGCAGAAAAGCCCATATCAATCAAGAGTGAAATGTGGCTGTGACGGAGATCGTGAATGCGGATACGCTTCACGCCTGCCGCCTTTGCCCCTCTGTCCATCTCGTGATGAAGATAGCTTTTCGTCACCGTAAAGATACGGTCTTTCTTCTTCAATCCGTAAAGCATACCGAGATATTCTTTCATTTCCTCACACAGAAACTTCGGCATTTTAATCGTGCGGTTGCTCTTTTTCGTTTTCGGAGAAGTAATCACATCCTGCCCTTTCAAACGCTGATAGGATTTATTGATTGTGACTGTTTCCTTATCAAAGTTGAAATCTGCCGGAGTCAAAGCTAACAGCTCGCCCTCTCGGATACCGCACCAGTAAAGCATTTCAAACGCATAAAAGGAAACAGGCTTGTCCATCATCTCAAAAGAGAATTTCTTGTATTCTTCCTTTGTCCAGAACAGCATTTCCTTGTGTTCCTCACGTCCCATATTTCCCACCTTTGCCGCAGGATTGGAACGCAGTTCATAGTAGCGGACAGCGTGATTGAAAATGGCGGACAACTGATTGTGCAGCGTTTTCAGATACGTCTGTGAATAAGGCTTTTTCTTCTCATCACGATAGGCAAGCATTTCATTCTGCCAAGTAATAATCTCCTTTGTGGAAATCTCGCTGATTTTCAGTTTCCCGAAATACGGAAGTATCTTTGTGCGTATGATATGCTCTTTGGTAAGCCACGTGTTTTCCTTCAAACGGTTCTTCACATCATTGATATAAAGCTCCGTAAAGGCTTCAAAACTCATATCAAGGTCTGAAGAAGTCTGCAATTTGAACATTCTTTCCCATTCCTGTGCTTCTCGTTTGGTAGCAAAGCCACGCTTGCATTTCTGCTTGCGTTCCCCTTTCCAGTTCACATACCTTGCCATCACATACCAAGTACCGTTATCTTCATTCTTAAATACCGGCATTTACATTTCCCCCTTTCCTGCTCCGTAGAGCCTTTCGTAAAAATACTGGCGATTTACACGCCCTGCAATCGTAATAAAGCCCTTTGCTTTCAATTCCTCATTTAATTGTCTGATGAGTTTATATGCATAAGGTTTTGATACGTTTAGTTCCTGAGCCACATCTTCGGCTCGGATAAATCTGTTTTCCATATCCTTTTTCTTCCTTTCTTAAAATAATTTTTTGCTTGCCGCTTTCTCCGTGTTAAAGTTCCAACAGGCACTCCTGCTTGTCGGCAGGCGCTGTGCTGTCCCAATGCACCGCAGTACATCAGGCGCTCGCTCGTATAGGGGTTCCCGAAAAGTCGGAGACTTTTGGGGAAGAGGAGGAGCAGTGCAGCGAATGAGCTTTTGTGCTTGCACACAAGCGAACGATACGGAACTTGCTCCGACGAGGTCTTGGCGGTTTGGCTTTTCGGACGGTCATTCAGTTGTCGCATTAAGCATATTTGTTTAATTCGTAATTTATTTTACTAAACATATTTGCTATTGTCAAGTGGTTGCAAAGAAAATATTAAACATTTTTGTTTCGGTTTTTCTTGACTTCCACTAAACATTTCTGCTATACTTATTTCACTAAATATAAAAGGAGCGTATCATTATGGCTATCAGCGAAAGAATACATTTTTTCAGACTAATGCGTGGTATGACACAAAAGTATCTCGGTACAGCAATCGGTTTTCCAGAAAAGAGTGCTGATGTGCGTTTGGCACAGTACGAAACTGGTACACGCAAACCGAAAGCAGACCTTACAAATGCATTGGCACAGGTGCTTGATGTTTCTCCACAGGCTCTTGATGTTCCTGACATAGACAGCTATATCGGTCTTATGCACACTCTGTTTACCCTTGAAGATATTTACGGTCTTACTGTCAGTGAAGCAGACGGAGAGGTATGCTTAAAGGTCAACAAGGACAAAGGCAGAGAAGCATATGAACTCCTCAAAATGCTGTATGCTTGGAAAGAACAGGCAGACAAGCTATCTTCCGAAGAAATCAACAGAGAAGAATACGATAACTGGCGTTACCATTATCCAGAGTTCGACACCACACAGCGTTGGGCAAAAGTTCCATCACAGGAATTAAGTGACGCTCTCGTGGAAGCATTCAAAGACCACTTGAAAGATAAATAAGCACCTACAGGACCTGCCACTGGCAGCTCCCTACAGATGCTTTGGCAACGACAAAAAAGCCCTTAACTATGGTTATTAACCACAGCTAAGGGCTTAGTTTATAATATGGAATTTGTTCAGAGCCAAGCTCCGAACTTTAGTCTGCAAGCCACCTGTTAATTGTTCCGTTACCCATAAACCACTGGATAACAAGAATAATGGCACTTGCTATGACTGTTATCAATTTGTTATCAAAAGACTAATCGAAATCGCTGAAACCCGCATAAACACTGGCTTTTTTAAGCAACTCGATTTATTCAAACTCGATCGTTGCCGGTGGTTTTCCGGTGCAATCGTACATGACGCGGTTGATGTGTTTGACTTCGTTTACGATTCGACTGGTTGTTCTTCCGATGACATCCCACGGGATTTCGGCGCTTTCGGCGGTCATGAAATCGGTGGTGGTGACGGCGCGGAGGGCGATGGCGTAATCGTAGGTTCTTTCATCTCCCATGACTCCGACGGAGCGCATGTTGGTCAGGGCTGCGAAGTACTGGCCGATTTCGTGGGCGATTCCGGCTTTGTCGATTTCTTCGCGCCAGATCGCGTCGGCGTCCTGTACCATTTTGACTTTCTCGGCGGTTACTTCGCCGATGATACGGATGCCAAGTCCCGGGCCCGGGAATGGCTGACGGAATACGAGGTATTCCGGGATGCCGAGCTCAAGGCCGGCTTTTCTTACTTCGTCTTTGAAGAGGTTGCGCAGCGGCTCGATGATTTCTTTGAAATCTACGTAGTCCGGCAGTCCTCCGACGTTATGATGGGATTTGATGACGGTGGATTCTCCGCCGACGCCGCTCTCTACAACGTCTGGGTAGATGGTTCCCTGTACCAGGAAGTCTACAGCACCAATTTTCTTTGCTTCTTCTTCGAAGACGCGGATGAACTCTTCGCCGATGATTTTACGTTTTCTCTCCGGCTCTTCTACGCCTTTTAATTTTGCATAGAAACGCTCCTGTGCGTTGACGCGGATGAAATTCAGGTCGTATGGGCCGTCCGGTCCGAAGACTGCTTCTACTTCATCGCCCTCGTTTTTACGCAACAGGCCGTGATCTACGAATACGCAGGTCAGCTGGTTTCCGACTGCTTTGGAAAGCATAACAGCTGCTACGGAGGAATCGACTCCGCCGGACAGTGCGCAGAGGACTTTTCCGTCGCCTACTTTTTCGCGGATAGCTTTGATGGATTCTTCTACGAAGGAGTCCATGTGCCAGTCGCCGGCGCAGCGGCAGACATTGTATACAAAGTTGGAAAGCATTTTCTTTCCTTCTTTGGTGTGCAGAACTTCTGGATGAAACTGGGTTGCATAGAGGTTTTTCTCTACGTTTGCAACGGCTGCTACCGGACAGTCATCCGTATGGGCGATGATTTCGAATCCCGGAGCTGCTTTGGAGATGTAGTCGTTGTGGCTCATCCAGCAGATGGTTTTTTCGGATACGTTCTCAAACAGTGCGGAACTGGTATCTACAGTTACCTCAATTTTTCCATATTCTCTGACCGGTGCTACTTCTACTTTTCCGCCGAGCAGATGCATCATCAGCTGTGATCCGTAGCAGATGCCGAGGATCGGGATTCCAAGTTCAAAAATTTCTTTTGTATAAGTCGGGGAATCCGGCAGATATGCGCTGTTCGGGCCGCCGGTGAAGATAATACCTTTCGGCTGAATTTCTTTGATCTTTTCGATGTCTGTTTTGTAAGAATAAATCTCACAGTAAACGTTGCACTCACGTACACGTCTTGCAATTAACTGATTGTACTGACCGCCAAAATCAAGTACGATAACCGTTTCTCTTTTCAAGAACGTTCCCTCCTGTTTTTTCTTCTGTGCATGATGAACTACATGCGTTTTTTGGGTTTGATGCTAATTATAGTAAAGAAACCGTAAAATTTCAACCCCCGAAGTACAGGAATCGTGTTCTTTTCGCTGTACTTCGGAGGTTTTTCTTTTTTTTCGGGTCCTTATTCTCCGATGGTGATGGTGTAGCCTGCCTGGAAGGTTTCACCGGCTTTCAGGTGCTGTTCGCCGTATTTGTCTTTTAATTCGCCGTCAAAGCCGACGTTGTCGCAGCGGCCGATCCATGGCTCGAGGCACACGAACGGGGCATCTGCTTTTGGCTTGGACCATACGCCGACGCTCGGGAAGCCTTTGCAGGTGAGAGTGACATACGGTTTTCCATCAACTTCTACGCCGACGCGCTCGACCTGGGTGTTGTCGAAGATCAGGGCGTCCTCTTCGAAAAGAGTTCTGGTGTACGGGATTCTGCCGTCCTGAAGTTTCAGTTTTCTCGGATGTGCGACATCGACGCCTGCTGTTTCCGGGTCGATCAGGACGTATTCGAGTTCGGTCTCAGTGTGGTTTTCCAGGCCTTTGTTGAAGACGATGTCATACTGTTCCGGAATCATGAATGCAGGATGTCCGCCGACGGAGAAGTACATGTCATCATCACCGGTGTTTTCTACGCTCCAGGTTATGGTCAGGGTTCTGCCGGAGAGTTCCTGGGTTACGGTGAAGGCAAAATCGAACGGGTAGACTTTTTTTGTTTCTTCGGTCGATACCAGGCGGTGTACTGTTTTGTTTTCGGTGTTTTCGATGCACTCGAATTCGTTGTCGCGGGCGAAACCGTGCTGGCCCATCGGATATTTGACTCCTTTGTGGGTATAGAATCCACCGTTTACTTTTCCGACAAACGGGAACAAAACCGGTGCGTGGCGGTTCCAGAAGGCCGGATCTCCGATCCAGACTGCCTCACGGTCAGCTTCCTTATCGTAGATACTGCAAAGTTCTGCACCGTGATCGCTGATCTGCACACGCAGTTTTTCGTTTTCCATGGTTCTCATACTCTGTTTCCCCCTGTTTTCTTTCATTTTTTGTAACTATTCAGAGCCATGCGAAATTGCATGGCGCTGAATAGTTACCATTTTTAGAATTTATTCCGGATAGACGAGACGGGATTCATCAATTCCGTACAAAACCTCATCCAGGTATTTTTTGCCAAGGTAATTTGCCATGGACAGATTCATATCCAGATAGTTTCCGCAGTCTTTCGGAGATGCACCCGGGACTTCGCCCTTGAAATCGCGGATAAATTCATACATTTCTATTACGAGTGAAACGATATCTTTCGAGCTGTAATCACCGGCCAGCAGCAGGTAAAATCCTGTACGGCAGCCCATTGGACCAAAATATACGGTTTTATCTTTCCACTCTTCGTGATTACGCAGGAACGTTGCGCCAAGATGCTCGATGGTGTGGACCTCAGCGGTATTCATAACAGGCTCATCGTTTGGAGATGTCATGCGCAGATCGAAGGTTGTGATGACACTGTCACCTACGTGATCTTTTCTTGAAACGTAAATGCCTGGTTTAAGTTTGATATGGTCGATCGTAAAGCTTGCAATTTTTTCCATGACTGGTATTTTCCTTTCTTTCTGTCCTTTAATAGCTGCGGAGTTCATCATCGGTATCCGCAGTGTTTTCGATGGATTTGATGATGAGATCATAACTATAGGCATCGCTTACTTTTACAGTGACGCGGTCGCCGACTTTATGACCCAGAATGGCTTTTCCTAATGGCGAGTCGATACTGACGTATCCTTTGAGAGAATTACCACGAACGGTGGTGACAAGTTTGTAGGTTTCTGTCTCATCATCTTCTTCAATGTAAACCTGGACGGTATTGTTGATGCCGACTTCGTCGTCCTTTGAGGTATCTGAAATAACGTGAGCGGTTTTGATCATTTTTTCCAGATAGCGGATGCGGCTTTCGTTGCGGTTTTTGTCCTGTTTGGCAGCTTTGTATTCAAAGTTTTCGCTGAGATCGCCCTGGGCACGGGCTTCTTTTACAGCCTCGAGTTCTTTTGGACGGACAACCAGTTTGCGGTAGTCGATTTCTTCCTGCATTTTTTTAATATCGTTTTCGGTCAGTTTATCATACATGATTTTTCTACCTCTTTTCTTGTGAGGTTATTTTAGCACAGAATACGGTAAATTGGAAGTAGGAAGACAGCCACGGTAGAATCACTTTCTTACGCACCGGAACAGCAAATGTTCCGGTGCTGAATGAACTATAACGGTTCACTCAGCCGTGTCGCTTGGTTTTGAAGGCGGAGTTCCTTTGTTGTCGCTGTTATTTGACATTTTTCCACCTTTGGGATCGCTCATCGTTTTAACAGACCGGGTTCCGGCGGTGGTGATGATGTCCGTGAGGGTGATCTCTTCGTTGTCGGTACCGGCAGTCAGAGTATACGTTGCGTCCAGTTTCATTTCGGAACAGGTGAAAACAATGCTGGCGTAGGCTTTTTCGGGTGCAATCGTGAAAAGGGCACTTCCATCGCTGTCTGTCAGTGTGATGGTAGTGGCAGCGGACTGGGTTTCCGTACAGTAGTAGGTGATGACGGGCTGGGTAGAATCTTCGCTGAAGCTTTCTGTCATGCCGGCACTGCCGATGGCAGCCAAGGTTCCGCCGGTTGCAATTGCACTTCCGTCATAATCGAGGGCACTGTCACCATCGCTGGTCGGCCCGTACACGATCGTAGTTCCGCCGGTCACGAGAAGACCGCCGTTGGAATCAAGACCATCACCATCGGCGGATACGGTCAGGGTTCCGCCGGTAATTTTAATGTAAAGCTCAGAGTTGCCTCCACCGCCGGGGCCTCCCTGCATCTTCTGTGGAGCATCGCCGTCAGACGGAGCGTTCCCCGGATCGAAGTTCTGCGGCGCATTTCCGTCAGACGGAGCGTTCTCCGGATCGAAGTCCTGCGATGGCTGCATATCGCTGCCGTTTTCTGTATCAGGCGGCATTTGCTGAGGTTCCTTTCCGTCTGCCTCGCCGGATATGCTGCCATCATCACCGGAGTTTACGGCAGCACTGCTATCGTTGTTTGAGCTTGCGGCATTGCTGTCATCGTCACCGGAACCGACAGCATTGGCGCCAGGATTTATGGCGTTGACGCCATCGTCGCCGGAATTTGCGGCATTGATGCCATCGTCGCTGGCGTTTATGGTAATGTCACCGCCGTTGACCACGACGCGTTTTCCTTCCAGGCCTTCGTTGCTTTTTTCAACAAGGATCGTTCCGCCATGGATGACGGTGTCGAGCTCCGCATGGAAACCGTCGTCACCAGAGTTTACGGTGATGGTTCCATCATCGACAACGATGCTGCCGGTTGCATGGAATCCATCCTGTTCCGCCTCGATCGTAAAAATCCCACCAGCAATATAGATATTTCCAAGCTCTGCGTCATCCGTATTCTTCGCTTTGACCGCACTGTTTGCAGCATCAATGTCAAAGCTTCCGTTCAGAATTTTAATCTGATCTTTGGCTGTGATCCCGTTGTCCGCAGCGGCGATTTTGTAGGTTCCGCCGGTAATCACAAGGTCATCTTTGGATACAATCCCGTGCTTGTAGTCTGCCTCGATGGTCAGACTTCCTGTCCCGTTGCAGACAAGATTTGATTTGGAGAAGATAACGCCGTCTACCGTGTTGTCGTCAATCTGAGTGTACTCGTTTCCACCGCCAAGCGTGTTGCTGCTGTTTTCAGCAAGCGTGATGAAAACTTTGTCCGCTTCGCGAACGTAGATGGCAGCATTCGTCTTACAGTTGATATGGACTCCATCGAGTACGATCTGAACCTTGTCGGAATCGGATGCGTCTACGATAATCTGGCCATCCTCAAGTGTTCCGCTTACGATGTAAACGCCTTCTTCCGTGATGGTAATTGTGCTGCCATCTGCTTTGACTCCGCTGCCGGAGACGGTAGCTGTCGTCTTATTAAGTGTAATTTTTACGGCTTCCGACGCTTTGTAGCTTCCGCTCTTCTCACGGTCTGTGAATTCGGTGTCGATAGTGGATTCGGTCAGTTCCAGATCGAAATCAATGTCGGAGGCACTTTCCATTGCATTTTCCGAATCTGTGCTCTCTGATGTGGTATCCGCGTTGTCGGCAGATGTTTCGCCGGTTGACTCTGTACGGGCAGATTCGGCATTCACAGAGCTGGAAGATGTCACTGCTGTGCCGCATCCGCCGAAGGCCAGCGATGATGCAAGAAGCAGGCTGACGACTGCGCCGGTCTCTTTTTTTCTGTTTTTTTTCTTTCTGTTTCGATTCATTATAATTCCTCCCTTCCGGTCTGCGCACGACTGCACAGGATTTCAAGGTTTCCGTTTCTGCAGCGGAGCTGGTCAATCATGTTTTTCTCTTCGCCTTCCTCGCGGAATACGATGCGATACTCCAGCTTGAAAAGACTTCCCATATTCGTGGTTTTTACCTGTACAAGCTCGCAACGGGTCAGATACCTGGTAAAGATATCGTCAAAAACACTGGTATAATCAAGGGACTCCGGTTCCAAGATTTCCATTGACGAGCATGATCACCATCTGTATGATCACAGGCATCAGAACAAGCGTGACAGCAAAGCTTTTGGTGCATTCACTTTTGTACCTGTAAACAGCAGCGATCAACAGTCCCAGAATCAGAGACACTGCTGTGCAGGCAAGGAACTGACCAAAGGTGAAGGCGGCGGTTGTTTCTGTAAAAACGGAACTGAATATTGTGTTAAGCATAGCAAATTCCTCCCAGAATTTTTTTATTTTCTTGTCTATTCAGAGCCCCATCTCGATTCCGCTTACGCTACATTGCGATGTTGCTTCTCGCCATATGAAATTCCAGAAAAACCGCTCATTCATGCAAACATGATTCGCGATTTTTCTTCTATTTTGCATGGCTCTGAATAGTTACATTTTCTTTTTTGTGAAGCAGATTATGTTTGAAAAAGGCTCTTCGCAAGCCGTGAGTCCACCCACTGCTTCTTGCTTTTCGCAATGGCCGCAGAGGACTTACCTGATTCAGCTAACGGAATGCTGTTTTTGATACGGTTTGCCGGATATCTGTGAATGGTATGAAAGCTTTTTCTTTTTCTTCTGATGCTTTCTGATTTTCGATCTGATAGGCAAAGCCGTATTTAGAAAATGATGCCGGATAGATTGCAAGATCATCCAGAATTTTGCTGAACCATAGGGGCACAGCACCTGGTGTTTTCACCTCCATGAGATACCAGCCTGGTTCTAAAAGCCTGATTCCTTCCGTTGGACCGTCAAGACACAGATTTTCGGTACGCCATCGGATATTGGTGTCGAAGGTAACACGAAAGTTCCTGTCTTCCGTGCCGAAGCAGGCGATGCGGTCGTAGGCGATGTACATAGCGGGAGCAAGCCCCCGGTAGTAGTTGCGAAACCAGGTGATTTCGTGGAGAATCTGGCTGTCGAAGCCCGGTTCTGATTTTCCCGCAAGATAGGGAACCGCTTCTGATAATATCATGCGCTCGCGGCGTTTGTAGACGATTCCTTCATATTTTTTCTTTAGTTCTACGTATATGGGGCTGGTCTCTTTGGCCGGACCATAACTGCGGAGTCGCAGTTTTTCTTTGTAGACGGGTTTTTCCAGCGAACGGCGGATGAGCTGGTGATCCGGGGTATCGTAATAGAGGCTGCAGATGGTATCAAGGCCGTATTCATCCATCTGCAGATGACCCGGAAGGCTCTTGCGAAGCTTGCGAGCCATGATCGGGGAAAGCATGTATTTTGTTTCATACCGTTGGAAGGTCATGGGAATCTGTTGGCTTTGCATCATAATCGATTGATCCTTTCGTTTGATTTACTTCCGGAAATGTTTTTTACATTTTTAAGTATAATGAGGAAACTTTAAAGGAACCTTAAAGAATGGACGGAAAATGTGAAAGCTTTGTGAAAAGACGGACCTCTGTAATCCGGATCGCTTTTCGAATACCATATAAAAAAAGAAAGAGCCGTTTCCGGACAAATTCGTTGGAAGCAGATTTGTTCGGAACGGACTCTTGTAGCCGATATGCAAAGTCATGAAACATATAAAATAGGAAAAGCGTCAAAAATCATCTTGGCCAGCGCTCTTTTCTGGACATGAGTGGCGCGAATGGTACATGAGGATGCGTCTGGTACCAGTAAGCTGTGGTAGCGACATCATCCTGACGTTCAAAGAGGCCTCCGTGACTGACACCAATCTGCTGCAGGGTTACCTTAAGATCCTTCTCAAAAAGGATGGGATCAAGAAGATGCCAGCGGTAGAAGCTACGCTGTGGCATCTGATCATCATTGTGGTAATCATTATGAAGGAAGGTATCGTGGGTAGAGTAGTAAGGATATCCAAGATACGGAGTGCAGTACTGATTTTCAACGGTTTGGCCATTTTGCTGTGTTGCAAAGCTCCAGGCACCGCCGAAGTAATCTTCTGTTCCGGTTCCGCAGATGGTTGGATAATCCTTGTCTCCATCGATGTAGAATTTCATCTCACCTTCTCCGTACCAGTAGCGTTCGAGGCTGGTCAGTGCAAGATAAGTTCCAACGTACTGGCCTTTCCCTTTGATGTTGTCGAGGACAACGTAGTCTTTTGCCTTTTCCGTGATGCGCTGACGACGCCACTGGGCATGGAAATAGGCAGCATCTTCCGGAACCGTTGTCAGGCAATAGTCGATCTGATAAAAGAAGGCCGGAATCGGCTCATCACACTGATTTTCAATGGTAATACGGGCGTTTTTACGGAACGGCATCGGGAAATAGCTGTTGAAACCACGGGTCGGATTGACAGCAATCGGGACGGAATTTACCTGATAGGAAACACCGAAACCGCAGCAGAAGAAATCGCCAAGCGGACATTCCACGGATGGGAATTCTTCATCGTCCCAGTACATGCGGAGAACAAGATCCCGCAGAACATAGCGGTTGCGTTCACTGGTACGGTCTGTGACGGTGATCCAGATGTGCTGAATGATGCCTTCTCCCTGGATCTCACCAAGTATTACGGTCTCTCCTGCTTCTATTTTCGGGATGCACGGGGAACCTTTTCTGGACGGACCAAGATCGCTGGATGCCATGCCGCCTTTTCCTTTTTCTCCATTCCGGTTTTCCCAGTTAATAGAACGGGACTGTCCGCTTTTCAGCTGGAAAATGTTTTGTAAACCACAATCAAACATCATATATTCCTCCTTTTGTTTTCTTTTGTTTTCTTTTGTTTTTTCTCTCTTGGAAGCTTTTGATTTCTGCTTTTTTGTGTGTCTGCCTTTCCTACCCTGCCGTCATTTTTCCGGAATTTTGTTTCTTTCATCCTTTTGCCGGAAAGACTGCTTTAAAACAGATGCCATCTCGTGTCCGCTCTGCGGTGATTTTTCCCTTATGTGCCTTTACAATTGCAGCTGCCACGAAAAGGCCGATTCCATAGCCGCCGCTTTCCCTGGCCCGCGACGCATCCGCACGGTAGAAGCGGTCAAAGAGGCGGTTGAGATCACCTTCCGGCATGGTATCGCAGGTATTCTGCACCGAAAATTCTGCTTTTTTGCCGTTTTTTCGCCAGAAAATGTGGATTTTTCCACCCTCCGGAGTGTATTTAACGGCGTTATCCACAAGAAGAGAAACGAGCTGGTGGATTCTTGCGGCATCCCCTTCCATATGGAGTTCTTCTGCAATATCGCTCTGCAGCGCGATCCTGCCCGGATGTTTTTTGAATTTACAGGAAAATTCAAAAAACATCCGACCGGCACTTTTGCATGGGTGCTCGCAGCCGGATGTTCGGTTTGCATTCATTTTCTTTTTTTCTCTGCCCGTCTCCGCAGCAGCTCTTTTGCGCCTGCATACAACAGAAAATATACCGTCAGAATCATAACAACTACAATCCTGTTATCTTTCAGGCTGAAAAAAGAGGTCACATTGACTGCCGCCAGAAACAGCAGCAGTGACACACTGAGATCAATTTTTTCTTTTCTGTCGGCCAGCACCATTCCTGCGGCCGCCAGAACCAGAAGAACGGCAATTCTTGCAATCAGATTTGCCATTTTGACGCCTCCTTACTGTTTCCGAAAGGTAATTTCCCCGGTTTTATCATCCATACCATCGACGATGGCAAGAGATTCCAGATGAATGCCACGGTCACGCAGCAGTTTTCCTCCGATCTGGAACCCTTTTTCGATGACAACGCCTGCTCCTACGAGCTCTGCACCGGAATCCTGTACCAGGGTTGCCAGTCCTTCCAGCGCTTTTCCGTTTGCCAGGAAATCATCGATCAGGAGAACTTTGTCTCCTTTTCCCAGAAATTCTTTGGAAACAATGATATCATAAACTCTTCCATGGGTGAAAGATTCTACTTTTGTTGTATAAACATCGCCGGCGATATTTTTAGTCTGTGTTTTCTTTGCAAACACAACCGGAACATTAAAAATTTCAGCCACAACACAGGCAATTCCGATTCCAGATGCCTCGATGGTCAGGATTTTCGTGATCTCCTCTCCCGCAAAACGACGCTGAAACTCTTTTCCGATTTCCCGGAACAGATTGACGTCCATCTGATGATTTAAAAAGCTGTCCACCTTCAGGACATTTCCCTCGCGTACTTTTCCGTCTTTGCGGATTCTGTCTTCCAATAACTGCATTTTTTTGAAGCCTCCCGAATTTTTATTATACCCATTGTACTTACTTCTCACTGGAAATGCAAGTCCAAATCCATCAAATTTCGCACTGTCTCAAATTTTATTCATGGCAGCCGCCGGTGTCTCTGCAGCAGAGATCCTCTTTCCGGTCCAGATCCTTTAATTCCCACGCGGCTTCGACCAGGAACGGAATTACCGATTCCCAGTGCCGTTTCAGCACCTTTTTCCCGCCGCGGTCGCCGGAAAGTTCTTTTAGTTCTGAAAAATAAGGTTTTGAAAACCACGCCGGATTGCCGCTCTCGCCGCCGCAGAAAACGCAGCCAAGTGGAGCCTTCTGCATCTCCATGGATTCCAGAAAGCGCTCCGCCGTCTCTTCCTTCATGTACGGCTGATCCGCCACAAAACACGCACAGGCATCGGCATTTTGCTTCTCCGCCGCCTCGATTCCCGCGCGGATTGTATAGGAAATTCCTTTTTCGCTGTCCGGCGAAAACACCGTCTGCAGACGCCCGGCTTTTACCAGCGGCGCAAGCTCCTCCAGAATCCTTTCATACTGCGTCACAACCAGCAGTTCCCAGTTCTCATGCCTTCCGGCAATTTGGGCCAGCCGGTCCAGCAGATGGCGGTACACCGCCTTTCCATCCAGCGGATAGAGCAACTTATTTTCCCCGAACCGTCTGCTGTTCCCGGCTGCCAGATAAAGTATCGTTACTCGCATTCTTTTTCCGCAATTCCCATTGCAATCTGCTCGCTCGTGATCGGCAGTTCGCGGAACCACAGACCCGTCGCATTGTAGATTGCATGTGCCAGCGCCGGAGCCGGTGTGTTGATGACGATCTCGCCGATCGATTTTGCACCGAACGGACCGGTCGGCTCGTAGCTGCTCCGAAACTCGACGCGCAGCTTGCCCATATCGAGGCGGGTCGGCACTTTATACTGCATAAACGAATTATTGATCATCTGACCCTTGTCCGTGTACTGGATATTTTCAAACAGCGTCATGCCGATGCCCTGCACCAGACCGCCCTCGACCTGTACGCGCGCAAGGTTCGGGTTGATGACGGTTCCGCAGTCGACAACGGCGGCATAATCGAGAATCCTGACCTCGCCGGTCTCTTTATCCAGCTCGATCTCGACCGCACCAGCCATATAAGGCGGCGGCGATACCGGAGAGCAGTTGCTTTCCGTCGCTTCCAGCGCGATGCCGTTATTGCACATGGCCGCTGTTGCGATTTCTTCCATCGTCATGCTGCTTCCGCTCTTTTCATGCACGACGCCGGTACCGGTAAATTCTGTCTCATCTTCCGGCACGTTCATCCGCTCTGCCGCCAGGGCACAGATTCGTTTCCGAAGCGTCATGCAGGCTTTTTCCACCGCTTTTCCGGTAATATACGTCGTACTCGATGCATAGGAACCGGAGTCATACGGGGACGTATCGGTATCTGCGCCGACAACAGTAATGTCATCCACATCACACTCCAGACACTCTGCCGCCATCTGGGACAGAATCGTATCGCAGCCGGTTCCCATATCGGCCGCTGCGATCAGCATCGTATAACCGCCGTCGTCGTTGACTTTGATCGTTGCCGATCCGACATCGAGATTGGAAATACAGGAGCCCTGCATCGCCATCGCAATGCCGACGCTGCGCACCTTTCCATTTCCCATATCACGGCACGGATATTTCTCATCCCAGCCGATCATCTCTTTCGCACGCTCCACGCACTGGTCAAGCGCACAGCTGTTTGCCGTTTCGCCATAGTAAGCCGGCATGAACTGTCCCTCACGGACCATGTTCTGCTCCCGGATCCGGATCGGATCGATGCCAAGACGCGCTGCCATCTCACTGACAGCAGATTCTACGGCAAAGATACCCTGCGTCGCACCGTATCCGCGGTAAGCACCGGCTGACATTACGTTGGAATACACAACATCATACGCAAACCGGTAAGCCTCAAGAGATCCATACATCGGAATCGATTTGTGGCCGGAAAGGCCGACCGTTGTCGGTCCATGCTCGCCGTATGCACCCGTGTTGGAAAGTGTATACAGATCGATCGCACGGATTCTTCCGTCCTTCATCGCACCGAGGCGGATCGTTACTTCCATCTCATGGCGCGGTGTGGATGCTGTCTGGGACTCTTCCCTCGTAAAGATCATTTTCGACGGTTTTCCGGTTTTCCAGGTTACAAACGCCGGGAAAATTTCGGCAACCACCGTCTGCTTCGCTCCGAATCCGCCGCCGATTCTCGGCTTGGAAACACGGATCTTCGATTTCGGAATGCCGAGTGCATTGGACAGAATGCGGCGCGCATGGTAAACGATCTGGGTCGAGCTCAGCACATTCAGCCGTCCGTAGGTATCCATAAAGCAGTATGTCCGGAACGTCTCCATCATCGCCTGCTGGGCTGCGCGTACATGATACGTATGCTCTACGACCTCATCGCACTCTGCGAGCACGGCTTCCACATCTCCGTTGTGATCTTCCGCACTTGCACAGAGATTTCTCTGATTGTCCGCACCGACCGGACAGAGCGATTTCCAGCTTTCCTCCGGATGCACCAGCAGTTCATTATCCTTGGACTGATGAAAATCCAGAATGGCCGGAAGCACTTCGTACTCTACTTTCAAGAGCTTCCGCGCACGGTCCACGCATTTTTCATCTTTTCCGGCAATAATCGCCACCGGATCTCCCACGTAGCGCACATGCTGATCGAGAATCAGACGGTCATACGGGCTTGGTTCCGGGTAGGTCTGTCCTGCCATTGTAAAACGCTGTTTCGGCACATCCTCCCAGGTATAAATCGCCTCAATGCCCGGAACACGCTCTGCTGCCGTCTTTTTCACGGATTTTACGATTGCATTGGCATGCGGACTCCGCAGTACCTTGACAATCAGACAATCCTTCGGCGCCAGATCATCTACATAAACCGGCTTTCCGGTTACCAGCGCGAGGGCATCCTTTTTGATCACCGGCTTATTCACACTGCAGAGCTGATCGGTTCTTCCCGACCAGTCCGGTTCATAGATATGATTTTCTCTGCTCATGACGCACCTCCCTGCTGCTTTTTCCAGGCAAGGAAATTCAAAATTCCCCGAAGCTGTCCTTCATATCCGGAACAGCGGCAGAGATTTCCCGCCAGATATTCTTTAATTTCTTCCTCACTCGGATCCGGATTTTCCCGGAACAGCGCAATCGCATTCATAATCATCCCCGGATTGCAGAACCCGCACTGCTCGGCGCCCTGTCCGGCAATAAAGGAACCAAATTCTTCTGCTTCCTCCTGCAGGCCTTCCAGCGTATCCACCTTACATCCATTCGCCCGCGCCGCAAGCACCGAACACGACAGCACCGGTTTTCCCTCCAGAAAAACCGTACACAGCCCGCAGTTCGACGTCTCACAGCCGCGCTTCACACTGTAGCATCCCTGGCTTCTCACAAAATCGATCAGGAGCATGTCTGCATCGATTTCCGCTTCCGTCTTCTTTCCATTTAAGATCATCGAAATCTTCATCACTGCTCCTCCTTCTTCTGAATTTCTTCCATACATCTGCGCAGCAGCACCCGTCCCAGATGATGACGATATTCTGCACTTCCGCGCATATTACTGCCATACGTAAACTGATCAGAAATCTCCGAAGCCGCCGCCTTCAGCTCCTCCGCAGATGCCTTTCCAGCCGCCAGCTTTTCCGCCAGCTCCGCCGGAAGCTCTACACGTGCCGCCTTCGCCGGTCTTGCCCCAAGCACCGCACATCCTTTTCCGTCTTCCACCCGCACCGCACACGTCAGCACCGGGAAATCCATTCTGGAATTTCGATGACTCTGATAAACCGTAACACCCTCATGCTTCTTCACAATCAGCCTTACCAGCACATCCCTGTCTCTCTTTGAACAGGCAAACTCCGCCAGCGGCATCCGTCCCGCATGAACCAGCTCCACCTCCGTATCCAGCGCCAGAAACAGCGTCAGCACATCCGAAAATCCAAATCTGCCGAAAATACTGCCTCCCACCGTAGCCAGATTCCGGAACTGCACCCCGACAATACTCCGCACACTCTCCCGTGCCGCACCGTCGGTATAAGCATTCAGCCCCTCATGCTCCTCCATCTGCCGCAGCGTCACCATGCATCCGATGGAAAACTCCTCTTCCGACTCTTCAATCTGATCCAGTCCGAGTCCGGAAAGATCAATTGCCGTCTGCACCTGTCGCTCTCCCATCTTCGTCCAGAGCATTCCGCCTAAAATACAGGCGCTTCTCTTCTGATTCAGCTCATACGCCTCTTCCAGCGACCCCGCACGGATATAATCCTTAATTTTAATCATAGTTACCCTATGCCCTCCATTTTCAGGTTGTTTATTTCTCAATATAGAAGCCCATATATATCATATTATACCTGACCCGCTCCCCCCTTTCAACTTTTTTCTTATTTTTTCAAAAAAACACTTGCATTTTTGCTCCACATCCAGTATAATCAATCAATGTCGGAAGTCATTCTGACACAAAACAAAATACATGGACGGATTCCCGAGTGGCCAAAGGGGACAGACTGTAAATCTGCTGCAAATTGCTTCGATGGTTCGAATCCATCTCCGTCCATATGCCGCAGTGGCGGAACTGGCAGACGCCCGGGACTTAAAATCCCGTGGGTAGTGATACCCGTACCGGTTCGATCCCGGTTTGCGGCACGATTAAGAGCTCTGATTCATACGAATCGGAGCTCTTTTTCCATTCTCCCCCAAAAATCTTACGCCGATCCGCCCTAGCGGATCCAGCCCCATCTCCCGTTCCCACTACCAGCCTCGCCGCCGCGCGCCCGGTGGTCTTGCGTGATGCGCAGGGCAGCATTGGAAAAGCGGGTTGGAAAAACCAGAAAAAACGGAAGCCTTTCGAAAGACTGAAATCTGGTGCTCAACACCAGATTTCAAGGCATTCTGAGCTGGGAAATCATCAGATTTCCCGGCGAATAATGCCGGTGTCTGTCGAAAGACCTCCGTTTTTTCTACGTTTTTCCCCCGCTTTTCCACCGCTGCCCTGCGCATCACGCAAGACCACCGGGTGTGCGGCGGCGAGGCGTCCCCCAAATCCGTCACTCCTCGCATCTATGCAGTACCACTCCCGATAACGGCAGCAAATCCATCTCCAGTATGCCCGCCGGTGCCTCGATTTCTTTCTCCTCCGAAGAAAATCCCACCGCATCCGTCGCAAACACCTGCGTCAGCTTCACCACCGAACTCCGGTTAATCCCGGTAAGCCACACCGGAATCTCCACATGCACCCTCTCATTCCGGTTATTAATCACCACAATTACCTGCTCCTCCTGATTAAACCGTCCATAAGAAAGCACATTATAATCATGGTACAAAAATTTCAGCGATCCCATCGCCAGCACCGGAAATCTCCGATGCACCGCAATCATTTCTTTATAGAATCGGATCAGCTCCTGATCCTCCTGTCCCCAGGGATACGTCCTCCGGTTATCCGGATCCGTAAACCCGACCTGGCCGGCCTCATCCCCATAATACAGCGTCGGCGCCCCCGGCCACGTCATCTGAATCACAACCGCCTCGCGCAGCACCGCCTTATTCGTATTCTCCGCAGCCGCATACGGCCCAACATTCGCCACACGCCCCACACGATGATTCGTTCTCGTGAGGAACCGCGAATGATCATGATTATCCAGCTCATTCATCGCCGTATACAGCGAAGGCGCATAAAACGCCGGCATATGATACGTCATCGCCCCGATAAAACTCTCACTGTTTCCGAGAAGCCCCTGGTTAAACTCATCACTGTGCTTCTCCATACCCGTGAGGAACCAGGAAACCGGCTCCATAAACGCATCATAGTTCATCACTGTATCCCACTCATCGCCCTGCAGCCAGCTCATCGCATCGCCGTAGTGCTCCGCCAGAATAATCGCCTCCGGATTCGCCTCCTTCACAACGCGCCGGAACTCCTTCCAGAACTTGTGGTTAAACTCCGGGCTGTGTCCTAAGTCAGCGGCCACATCCAGCCGCCAGCCGTCCGCATTAAACGGCGGAGAAACCCACTTCGCGCCGATGCGCATAATATCCTCCATCAGCTTCTCCGAACCCTCGTAGTTCAGCTTCGGCAGCGTATCATGGCCCCACCAGCCGTCATAAAACTCATTGTACGGCCAGCTATGCTCATTATAAAACTTAAAAAACGTGTGATACGGACTGTCCTGCGCCACATACGCGCCCGGCTCATAGCCCTTTCCGGCCTCATAAATCCGCTCGCGGTCCAGCCACTTGTTAAACGAACCACAGTGGTTGAAAACGCCGTCCAGAATCACCTTCATGCCGCGCTTGTGCGCCTCCTCCACCAGGTGGATAAACAGTTCATTGCTCGCCTCCAGGTTCGCCTTGTTCGTCACACGGTCAATATACCGCGTTGCCCGCGTATTGTCCTTGTCGCCCGGCCAGAGCAGATCGCCTTCGTCGGAGACAATCTTTCCGAAATGCGGATCAATATAGTCATAATCCTGAATATCATACTTATGGTTCGACGGCGAAACAAACACCGGATTCAGATAAATGACCTGCACACCGAGATCCTGCAGATAATCCATCTTGTCAATGACGCCCTGCAGATCGCCGCCGTAGAAATTGCGGACATCCATCTGCTCCGGGAAGCGGTTCCAGTCATCCACCTTGTTGACCTGCTCACCGATATAGCTGTACTCTCCCGTCAGCACATCGTTGGACGGATCTCCGTTGCAGAAGCGGTCCACAAAAATCTGATACATGACAGCGCCCTTCGCCCAGTCCGGCGTATGGAAGCCCGGGATAATGCCGAAAGAGTACATCTCCTGCAGCTCTCTTGTGACACCGAGCTTGTTGTAATAACAGACCACGCGGCCTGCCTGAATCTCAAAAAAATAGCGGATCGGCTCATTTCCGACCGGAATCTCGATCTCGTAATAATCAAAACCGTTCCGGACCAAACCGACCTGCATCTGTGCACGGGTGGAACCGCTGATGAAATAAACCGCATCTACATTATTTTTCAGGGTACGGAACCGGATCTTCACCGTGTCGCCCGGGTTCGGCTCAAACGGAATCTGATACTGCGGGGATTCATCGCTGTAGAGCGCATGCTTGTTGAACATCGCCCGCATCTGTGACATATACTGCTGCATTCTTGTTTTATCCATGAACTAACGCCTCTGTCTTTCTCAATCATTCATTCCTTATATTTTACCCCACACCGCCATGTAATACAACCTTTTTCTGAACACATGTAACGATTGTGTTTATTGGATTTTTATACAGTAAAAGAGCCAGCGGGGTACGCTGGCTCTTTTGGAGAAGGTATTTCTCTTATGGGGTGTAGCAAAAACTATATAATGTATTGGGGGGTTTTTACAGTTATTATAGTACCATACGTCCCTCAAAAAGTCTGCACAAATCGCGTTTTTTTTTCATTTGATTCTTATTCAAAATAACGATGAATTTTTCCGGCGTTTCGGATTTTCTGTTTTAATTTGCACAAACGCCCGTAAAATCACAGAAAAAAACCTGCAAAAAACTTTTTTTGTTCTCTGCAGGTTTTCTATTGCAAATAAAAAGATATCAGATTTCTCCAGAAACTTCCGGTGCTGTTCCTGTCATCTGTGCTTCCTGCTCAAAAATGGCTTCGAATTCAGCACGGCTCAGCTTCTCTTTTTCCATCAGCTGCTTTGCACACTCATGCAGCACATAGGAATGCTCCAGAATAATCTGTTTCGCCTGATCGTGGCATTTCTCGATCATCTGGCGGACTTCCTCGTCGATGGCTGCGGCTACATTCTCGCTGTAGCTCTTCGTATGGCCCCAGTCGCGGCCGATGAAGACCTCATCCGAGTCGGAATCGTAAGCGACAAGACCAAGGTTCTCAGACATACCGTACTTCGTAATCATGGAACGCGCGGTAGCCGTCGCCTGTTTGATATCCTGGGATGCGCCCGTTGTGATATCGTCGAAGATCAGCTCCTCTGCCACACGGCCGCCGAGGCATACGGTGATGTACTGCATCATTTTGCCTCTCGTCTGGAACATATCATCGTTCTCCGGCTGCGGCATCGTGTAGCCCGCTGCGCCAGGACCTGTCGGGATAATGGAGATCGTATAGACCGCCTCCATATCCGGCAGCATATGGAACAGGATCGCATGGCCTGTCTCATGGTATGCGGTGATCCGTTTTTCTTTATCCGAAATGACTTTACTGCGCTTCTCCGCACCGATGCCCACTTTGATGAAAGCAGACTTGATATCGGCCTGGCGCACAAATCTTCTGCGGTCCTTTGCCGCCATGATTGCTGCCTCGTTCAGCAGGTTCTCCAGCTCTGCGCCGGTGAAGCCTGCGGTCGTCTGCGCGATCTGTTTCAGATCCACATCCTCGGCCAGCGGTTTGTTCTTTGCATGGACTTTCAGGATTTCCTCACGGCCCATGACATCCGGCGGTCCTACAACCACGCGGCGGTCAAAACGGCCCGGACGGAGAATCGCCGGATCCAGGATATCGACACGGTTCGTCGCTGCCATCACGATGATGCCCTCATTGACGCCGAAACCATCCATCTCAACGAGAAGCTGGTTTAATGTCTGCTCTCTCTCATCGTGGCCGCCGCCCATACCGGTGCCTCTTCGTCTTGCCACGGCGTCGATCTCATCGATGAAGATGATGCACGGCGCATGTTTTTTTCCTTCCTCAAACAGGTCGCGGACACGGGAAGCGCCGACGCCGACGAACATTTCCACGAAATCGGATCCGGAAATGCTGAAGAACGGCACGCCTGCCTCTCCTGCAACAGCTTTCGCCAGAAGGGTTTTACCGGTTCCAGGAGGGCCCACAAGAAGAACTCCTTTCGGGATTCTCGCGCCGACCTGTGTATATTTCTCCGGTGCTTTCAGGAAATCGACCACCTCAACGAGGTCTTCTTTTTCCTCTTTTAAGCCCGCAACATCGCGGAACAGGACTTTTTTGTCTTTGTCGGTGGACATATGGGCGTTGCTTTTTCCAAAATTCATCATTTTGTTTCCGCCGCCTCCACCGCCGCCCATGGAGCGGTTCATCATCGACATGCCGAAAAGAAGGATCATACCGAGCAGCAGGGCCGGCAGGACGGACGTCATGAAAATGCTGTCTCTCTGGACATTCTGTACGGTGTACGTTACATCAGCATCCTCCAGAAGGCTGATAGCTGCGTTTACGTCGGTCACATTGACCGTATAACTGTCACCGCCCTGCTCCTGTACCACGACGGAGCCGGTCGGCACTTCTTTGTTCTGGACAATCTGCGCGGATGTCACTTTGCCGTCTTTTACGGCGGTTTCAAATTTCTGCTGACTTGGGCTGCTGCCTGCGCTGATTTTTCCGGTGATATAGAACATGGCAAGCACGATAATCACCATAAACGCCGCGTAGAGTCCAAATCCACTGCGCTGTCTGTTCATATTTTCTTTTTACTCCTCGTCTTCGTGAAACTCCACTACTCCGATGTATGGAAGATTCCGATATTTCTGTGCGTAATCCAGGCCGTAGCCTACGACGAACTCGTCCGGGATATTAAAGCAGGTATAATCTACTTTGACATCGCGCACTCTGCGCTCCGGCTTGTCGAGCAGAGTACACAGGTGTACGGATTTCGGATTTCTCTTTTTCAGGATGTCGATCAGATAGTAAAGCGTTCTTCCGGAATCGATGATATCCTCCACGATCAGAACGTCTTTTCCTTCCAGCGGCTGATCCAGGTCTTTTACAATACGGACAACTCCGCTGGACTTGGTGTCATCGCCGTAACTTGATACGGACATAAAGTCAAGGCTTACCGGCACTGTGATGCGTTTTGCCAGCTCGCACATAAAGAATACGCCGCCTTTTAAAACGCAGATCAGGTGCACTTCCTTTCCTGCGTAATCGCGGTTGATCTGGTCTGCTACTTCTTTAATTCGTCTGTCTACTTCTTCTTCGCTTAATAATACTCTGATTGTCTCTTTCATCTGTTTTCCTCCTTACCAACGCCAATCTGTATCTGCAGAACTGCTTTCGTGTCTTCCCCGACACGGCCGCTCTCTCCTCTGCGATACCCCACGACCCACCAGATCTCCGGTCCGTCGGCGAGCAGCAGAATGGAATCCCGCTCCTCTTTCGGTATCTTGGCATCAATCATATAATCTTTTAGTTTCTTTTTCCCGCCTTTTGCGGTTACTCTCAGATAATCTCCGCTTCTTCTCGTGCGGAGGACAAGACCGTCTTTTATTTTATCACAGTCAAAGCATTTCGTATACTTTTTTTCTTCAATTCTTTCGGGAAAAATCGATGTTTTTTTCACAATCGTGACTGGATTTTCTGCAAATGCGAGACTTTTTTCCTCTTCCCACCCGGCCGGAACCGGAATTGGAACTTCTTCGCCGCTTTTCCTTTTCCGTTCTTCTTTTAAATGCACTCCCTGCTTTTCCAGGCGGAGCGTCTCGTATCCGCGCACGGCGGTGATTCCATACGGCAGGCAGACACTTTTTCCGACCTGCTTTTCAAAAAGTTCCCGCACAGATTCCAGATGCTCCCTGGTAAGATCCTTCCGTTTTCCCGCCAGCTGTTCCAGAACGCGCCGGATCACGTAGCGCTGCAGAAGAGGCGCTTCGCTGCTCACCGCATCACGCAGCACAACCGCATTTTTCTCTGCGGATGCATACCGCTCCATCAGCTGATCCGTCTGCTGCTCCAGATATTCCTCCGTTTCCAGCAGGTCCAGCGATGTCTGTGCCATATGCGCGGCGGCACGCGGATTGACCTCTTCGGTCAGATACGGCAGCACATGGTGGCGGATTCCGTTCCTCGTGTAGGCATCCTCTGCATTCGTGCTGTCCTCACACCAGGAACACTTACGGCTTTCCAGTTCCTGCCGGATCTCTTTTCGTCCGACGCAGAGAAGCGGACGGATCACATTCCCCCGCACGGGGCGTAAGGAGGCAAGTCCGGCCAGCGACGTTCCCCGTGCCAGGTGATGCAGCATCGTCTCCGCAACGTCATCCTGGTGATGGGCGAGCGCAATTTTCACTGCCCTCTGCTCCTTTGCGCACGCTGCAAAAACTTCCTGCCGCGCCGCGCGTCCCGCCTCCTCCGTCGAGAGATGCTTTTCTTTTGCGATCTTCTCCACGGGACAGGAATAGAGATAGAACGGAACATCATATTCCCGGCACAGATTTTCTGCAAATGCCGCATCCCGCCCGGCTTCCGCGCCGCGCAGATTATGGTTGACGTGGACAGCCAGCAGCGAAAAGCCAAGCGGCTCCTGCAGTTCCCGCAGCAGATGAAACAGGCAGACGGAATCCGCGCCGCCGGAAAGGCCGAGCAGCACGCGTTCGCCTGCCATTACCATATGATACTGTTCCATAAAGGCTCTTACTTTCTCTCGCATCCTTCGTTTTTACTCCTATTTTTTCCAGATTCTGGCGACCAGAACCGTCATATCATCCCGTGCGCGGCAGCCGCCGAGGCGCAGCACGCGTTCCAAAAGCTCCCGGGCAAATTCCCGCGGCTCGCTGTTTTTCACTTCGAGAAGAAGCTGCTTCATCTGCTCCGTCCTGTCCCCGGGCAGCGCGTCCAGCACTCCGTCCGTCATCATCACAAGGTAATCACCGTCGTACAGCTTTTTCGTTGTGGTATCAAAATCCGTCTGGGAAACGAGACCTGCGGCAAGACTGGTCGACTCCACAACCTCCACCCACGTATCCCGCCTAAGGAACGTCGGCGATGCACCTCCTTTCAAAAAGCTGCAGACGCCTGTGTAGAGATTAATCGAAGCAACATCAAACGTGGAAAACATCCCTTCCTTTGGCTGCAGCAGAAGCATCGAATTGATCATCCGTGCCGCCATGATCCGCGGGAATCCGGCGCGCAGGAACTGTTCAAACAGCTCCACCACCGTCTCGCTCTCCCTGTTTGCCTCGATCCCGGAACCCATGCCGTCCGACAGGCAGAGGACAAACTGGCCGTTTTCGCAGAGCACACTGTAATTGTCCCCGGAGATACTCTCCTGCTCCTTGGTGATGCGTCCCACACCGTAGAGAACCTGGAATTTCACATCCTCCTGAAACAGCACCGTCTGGTATTCTCCGCTTAAGACCTGTGCCCCGTCGCGTACCGCAACCATCGGGATTCCGCACAGGGAACCGATCAGTTCCGCCGTCTGGCGAAGCGTGATCCGGCAGTGACGGCCCGCTTTGACCGTCATATAGATCTGTAAATGCTCTTTCGGCCGCTCCTGGAGCCAGATTTTCTGGACGAAAGCCCCGTTTTTCTTCATCTGGCGGCAGATTTTTTCCGAGAGCTCGTCCGGCAGACTGTTGAGGCTGTACAGATCACACGCGGCGCGGTCCATAATCCCGGCGACTTCACTTAACTGTTCTGCCACCACGCGGCGGCTCTCCGCCACACGCCCCGACCAGAGCGCCGTCTGGCGTTCCTGCTGGTAGCGGTTCCAGAACAGTTCCAGAAAGCGGGAGCCGTTCAGGCAGGAGGCGTTCCATTCGCCTTTTGCACGGCTGATCTCGTCCTCATCCCCGTCGGCGATTGTCTGAAGAAGTTCCTGGCACCGCTCGCGCGTCAGGTTTCCGTACTGCTCCCAGCACCACGACGCCTTCGCACAGCGGCTGCAGACTTCCTGCTGTTCTTTTTCCAGAATCTTGTCCACCCGGCCCGTCTCCGGCATCACACTTTTTGACGGCATCTGGTAAAAGCTCTCTGCCAGAACGCGGAACGAATCGGCGTAGTGCTCCATCTGCAGTTTCTGCGGATGATTGTCATAGACGGCCGCTTCCCGGCGGCTTCTTCTGGCTTCCAAAAAAATTTTAGCCATGTCCCCTGCTGACAGCAATGCGCCGATCAGGAACATGGCAATGATCCACTCCGGCATGTTCCGCTCCTCCTCTCTTTGTTCTGGACTTCAAAGGGGACTGCGAAATCATGCCCTTTCTTTATCTGTTTTGTTTATTTCGACTGGGATTCTTTAAATAAAATCTCATTATCCTTTACCATGCCAAGTTTTTCTCTTGCCGTTTTTTCTATGTACTCATCGGTCTGCATGTATTCTTTCAAGGCGGTAATATCATCGGTGCGCTGCTTCTCCTCTTCAATCTGGCTGTCCAGACTGGAAAGACGGGATGCATTTGCATTGACCTTCTGCTGAAGGCTGATTCCCTTTACGGTAAGGACTGCAACCAGGCAGCACAGGACTATGGTAATTGAGAACTCTGTTGTACAGCTCTTCTTTCTGACTTTTTTCTTTCGGCCAGAATTCTTTTCTTCCCTTTCTTTCATTCTTTTCTTTACCCTTGCTTTCTATTTTCCAACCATCTGCAGCCAAACTATCTGTTGTTTTTCGTCCGCAGACTTGTTTCTTTTGTTCTTACATGTGTAGTTACATCTTACCGTTCTTCCCATGAAATTTCAACCTTTTTCTCCGTTTTTTCATACTTTTTACCAGCCATTTTCCTGGAAAAGCGAGGATTCGCCCTGCTTTTTTGATTCCCTTTGCCAGAAGTTCCGGAAGAAAGCGTCCAAACGATGCGTGGTACAATGCAGCGCCCCCAAGGATGCCGCCAAACAGATACCCGCGGAGAACGCCGCTGTTCTCTCCGTAAATCCGTACAAACAGATACAGCGCTGCCGCAATCCAGTAGCAGAGGTCCTCTGCAGATACCGCCACATGGCTGTGGCGGATCAGTTTCCGCGCTGTCTTGATCAGATCGTACCAGAACCCCAGGACTGCCCCCTGCCAGATGGAACAGGCGAACAGAATCAGCTCCCGGGTGACATACGCACTCATTTTTACCGGAACAGCCGCGCAAGCGCAGACCCCTTCTTCTGCAGCGGCCCATGTTCCGTATAGACCAGGCTGTCGATGCTGCCTTCGATATCCGCCTCTCCCTTTTCCAGCTCCAGACGGCCCACATGCAGCTCTTTTCCGCGGATGGTAAGAACACCGCAGACGGTCACGAGCAGAACTTCGTTCTCATCAAAGCTTTTCACATCCTGCACGCCGCCAAGAGAAAGTGTTTTCCGCTGTTCCAGCAAAAGGCGGTGCGCCTGTTCGTTCATCTCCCCCATACAAAAAACCTCCATACAATGGTCTATACACCCATTATATGAAGGTTTTCTCTTTTTATTCGCTGCACATGAATCCTGCCGCACTTCTTATAAGTAGCGGTAAAGCTCCTGTGCTTCTTCTTTTTTCACGGTTTCCTGCACATTCAGCACTTCTACCCTGACGGATTTACTTCCGAACTGAATTTCCAGTACATCTCCTGCCTTGACCTGTGCGGATGCTTTTGCCGGTCTGTCGTTGACGAGGACACGGCCTGCATCACAGGCTTCATTGGCTACGGTACGCCGCTTGATCAGTCTTGATACTTTTAAAAATTTATCTAAGCGCATAGATTTTTACTTAGTTCATCATGTCCTTTAAAGCTTTTCCTGCTTTGAATTTCGGAGTTTTGGAAGCTTTGATTTCCATGGTCTCGCCAGTCTGCGGATTTCTTCCTTCTCTTGCTGCTCTTTCGGATACTTCGAAGGTACCAAAGCCTACCAGCTGAACTTTCTCACCTTTCTTTAATTCTTCAGATACTACATCGATAAATGCTTTTAAAGCAGCCTCTGCATCTTTTTTGGATAAATTTGTCTGCTCAGCCATAGCTGCAACTAATTCTGTTTTGTTCATGAGTTTTACTCCTCCTGTATCTTACATTTGTTTTTTACATGGTACGCGGGCCCGCTGATACACACGACCTGCCCTGCCGGCTGTTTTTCTTCCGGATGATCAGTCTGTTACGTTGACCGGCTTTTTCGCGTAGCTGTATATATTTATATACTAATGCGTCTCTCTTGTCAAGAAAAAAGTCCCCCATACCAGCGGTTTTATGGCGATTTCTGCCCAAAACAGACTCTTTTCCACCGCACGGTTAAAAGAAGGATCCCTTAACAAACCGCAGCCAGTCTGCCTGCTGCGCATTGAGTGTTTTTAGTTTCTCCGTATTCCGCCCGGATATCCACGATTTTCTGCTTCCGTAGTAGCGGTTTGCCAGTTTCCAGTATTTCCACGGATAGGAAAGATAGAGGCGGAGTGTCTCGATTTCCCCCTCATCGAGCGGCCGTCTGGCGCTGTAGGCGTTTAAAATCCGTTCTGCCGCGCGCTCGCTCCAGCCGTGTTTTTCCAGAATTTTCCGCATAAAATAGCCAAGATCTGCCACCTGGAGATCGAAGTTCCACTTGTCGAAATTGACCGCCGTTTCGCCTCTGCCGTTTTCCAGCAGAATATTGTGCTGGCTGAATTCCCCGTGGCAGACGGCGCCTTCTTCGTCCGCCCGCTGCCGCAGTTTTTCATAGGAAGAAGCTTTCATTTCCGCGGCCGCCCGCTCTCCCTGTTCCAGATACGGACCGGCGCTTGCCAGCAGCAGTTTTTCGAACTCATTTTTCTTCTTTTTTGTCTGCAAATACTTTCGGATCTTTCGAATTTCCACATTGTGGCGGATGCACTCCTCCACGATGGATTTCCTCCGGTATTCCATTTTCACCGGCAGATGAGCTGCCGTATGTAGCCGCGCCAGCGCGTCCGAGGCGCGGATAAGATCCTCACTGTTTCCCGTCTCACATTCCCGGCCCGGGTACCAGTTCCGCACAATGTACGTTCCTCCGTCGTCCCCGCGCGTTGCAAGCGCTCCCTCTTCGTTCCGCAGAATCTGATCGCACCGCAGGAGCCCCGACTCCGTGATGCGGCACTGTAGAAGATACCGCTGCTCCAGTTTTTCTGCCGCCGTCCCGAACTCGCTGATCAGCTTATCCCCCTGTTCGGTGTGGCACAATAAAGCGCCCCGCACCCGCATTGTGCCGGAAGCCGTAAGACCGTAATGGGACAGCACACTCAATCCATAATCATACAAGAGCCTGACTCCTTTCCCTGTTGTGATCGTTTTTGGGGTCACGATTCAATGTATGCGTATCCGCCCTGTGCCATGCATACTGGTTTCTGTTTTTTCTTTCATCCCAAAAGCAATGTTGAAAGTGTTTTCTTTTTCTCTTATTTTATTGTTTTTAATTTCACCGCATGGTAAAATATTCCAAACTTGACAGGATGAAAAACACCTGTTATGGGGTTCTCTAAAATCATTTTATTTTAAGGAGGGTTTTTATGATTTTCTTACCACAGCCATCTTCCCTTTCCTACGGAGAGGGCACCTTTACAATTCACTATGACAGCCGCATTTTTCTCGATTCCGAGAGCCCGGCTGAGCTTTTTTCTGCAGCACAGCTTCTGCAGCAGGAGATTGAGACACAGACGGGATTCCGTCCTGCCATCTGCCGCCGTCATCAGCCGGTGGGATCACACCTGATCTATCTGACTGCCTCTCCGGAATTATCCCGTGAGGCTTATACCCTCGCTGTCACACCAGAAAACATCACGATCTGCGGATCTCTGGAAAGCGGCGTTCTCTACGGCGTGCAGACACTCCGTCAGATGATCCGCCAGGCAGGTGCTGTTCTTCCAACCGTCCTGATCTCCGACAAACCGGCCATGGAAAACCGCGGCTTCTACCACGATGTGACCCGCGGACGTGTTCCGACGCTTTCCTATCTGAAACAGCTTGCCGACACCTTGAGCTTCTATAAAATCAATCAGCTTCAGCTCTACATCGAGCACAGCTATCTCTTCGATGATCTGACCGAGATGTGGCGCGACGATACGCCGCTCACTGCAGAGGACATCCTCGAGCTGGACCGCTACTGCAAGGGACTTGGCATTGATCTCGTTCCGTCGCTTGCAAGCTTCGGCCATCTGTACAAGCTGCTCTGCACGAAATCGTATGCACATCTGTGCGAACTGGAAGGCTCTGCTTCGGCTCCGTTCTCCTTCTATGACCGCCAGGCGCACCATACGCTCGATATCACAAACCCGGAGAGCCTCTCCCTTGCCAAACACATTCTTTCCGAATATATGCAGCTCTTCTCCTCGAAGTATTTCAATCTCTGCGCGGATGAAACGTTTGACCTTGGAAAAGGGGCTTCCCGCGCACTCGTCGAGGAAAAGGGAACCACCGTCATCTACACCGAGTTTGTGACAGAGCTTGCCAACTATATCACTGAATCCGGCCGCACGCCGATGTTCTGGAGTGATGTCATCAGCCAGGAGCCGGAAGTTTATCATCTCCTGCCGAAGAACCTGATCTGCCTCCACTGGGATTATGCGTCAAATGTTTCATCGGAGCGTCTGACCCGCCTTGCCAATTCCGGTGCCGAGCATCTGTATGTGTGCCCGGGCGTACAGGGATGGAACCAGCTCATCAACAAGTATCATGAGGCGTATGAAAACATTTCCAGAATGGCACGCTACGGCCACGAATGCCATGCGATGGGACTTCTGAACACTGACTGGGGCGATTACGGCCACATCAATCACCCGGACTTCTCCCGCATCGGCATGATCTACGGCGCGGCGTTCTCCTGGAATGCAGGCATTCTGCCGGAGGAGGAAATCAACCGCCAGATTTCCGTGCTGGAATTTGGTGATGCTTCTGGAAAACTCGTTTCCGTGCTCGATCTTCTCTGCCATCAGGATGCGTATCCGTGGCGCACTGCCGTTATGGTACAGGAAGCACTCGAACTGCATCAGGACAAAGAAGAGGCTGCCGAACTGCTCCGCTCCTGCGCGGAAGGCGATGCGGATGCAGCAAATGCTTCAATCGACGCGCTCTGCGCCGTTCTGTACGAGAAAGCCGGCACCGTCCGCCCGGAGAACCGTCCGATGATCTATGCGTACCTGCTCGCCGCAGACGGCCTGAAAGTGCTGAACCGCCTGCTGCCGTTCCTGCGCGCTTCCCTTCTTTCCGAGGGTACTCTGCCGGAGAAAGAAGACTGTTTTGCACTCGCCGGAGATCTCGAACGGTGGCTGCACAGCTATAAAGAGCTGTGGCGCACCGTCTCCAAGGAGAGCGAACTGTACCGCATTGCCCATGTGTTCTGCTGGTATGCGGATCTGCTGCGTGATCTGAACGTATAAAACCAGCAAAAAACAAAAGAGAGCCGGGGACGGATTGTTCTGTCCCCGGCTCTCTTTTGTTTGCCGTTTTGGCTTTACAGCAGTGTTTTTACGTACTCTGTCAGGTATTCTTTTGTATTCTTCGCCGGATCTTTCATCACTTCTTCCAGCGCCGCGTTCAGGCATTCGCCGATTTTCGGGCCTTTTGGGACACCGAGTTCCATCAGATCTTTGCCGGAAACGGCCAGCATTTTCAACGTAAAGCAGTCGCCGTTATCGAGAATTTCTCTGACGCACTCCCTTACCTTTCCGATCCGTTCCAGGGTTTTCTCCCGCTGGTACAGGCTTTTGGCCATCGTATCGGCTTCCTGCACGATCATCAGTTTTTCGAACAGCTCCGGGCCGAGTTTGTTCAGAATACGGCGGATCACCGGTTTCTCCGGAGCCATGCGGCAGTCATGCCAGCGGATCAATGCTGCGACCTTGCGGATGGTTTCGTTGTCGAATTTCAGACGGCGCAGAATCGCTTTCGCCATTTTCTCCCCCGCCGGTGCGTGGCCTTTAAAATGATCGATGCCGGCCTCATCCGTTGTGCGGCACGCCGGTTTTGCAATGTCGTGGAGCAGCATCGTCCAGCGCAGAATCGGATCTGCCGGAACGTGCTGCAGAGCGGCAATCGTGTGCTCACCGACATTATAGCAGTGGTGCGGATTGTTCTGCGGCGTTTTCATCAGTTCATCAAACTCCGGCAGCACAATTTTTGTAATACCCGCCTCATAGACGGCCTCCATGTACTCCGGCCGCTTCGAGATCAGCAGTTTATTCAGTTCCACACGGATCCGCTCGGCGCTGATTTTTTCAAGCGTCGGCGCGAGTGCTATGATGGCATCCAGTGTTGCCGGATCAAGTTTGAAGCCGAGCTGTGCGGAAAAGCGGAGGGCACGCAGGATCCGCAGTGCATCCTCACTGAACCGCTCGGTCGGATTTCCGACACAGCGGATGACTTTGCGCTGTAAATCCCTGATTCCATCGAACAGATCCACAAGCCCCTCTTCGTTGTTGTATGCCATCGCATTGATCGTAAAATCACGGCGGCGCAGATCCTCGGCGAGGCTGGAGGTAAAGACCACTTCTTTCGGATGGCGGCCGTCCTCATACTCTCCGTCGATGCGGTACGTCGTGACCTCGTGCGCGCCGCTTCCGGCCAGAACTGTTACCGTTCCGTGCTCCAGTCCCGTATCCACGGTGCGGTCAAAAATTTCTTTTACCTGCTGTGGGGAAGCAGAGGTTGTAATATCCCAGTCGTCCGGCTCCCGCGCAAGAATCGTATCGCGCACACAGCCTCCGACCGCGTACGCCTCGAAGCCTTTCGCATGCAGGGAATCGATTACCATATTTACGCTTGGCGGCATTTTTATCTTCAAATTTGTTATCTCCTTTTTCTAAATCTGCTTTTCCAGTATAGCAGTTTCCTTTTTTTCCCGCAAGTGTGGTTGCGGTTGTATTTTGGGGATTGCATGTGTATAATAGAGGTTAATAAAATTCGAAAGGGGATTTACATTTTTATGAAACTGGATCGTTACCGAAAATATGTCCGGGCCGGCGTTACTGCCTTTCTGGTACTTGCAGCGTCCATGATTTTTTACTACCTGCTCTTCCACCAGACTTCTGTGCGGACCGCCTTTCACAATGTCCTCGACATTCTCTCCCCCCTGATTGCAGCCCTGATTCTCGCCTATGTGATCAGCCCGATCATTAACTTCATAGAACAGCGGATCATCGTCAGACTCTTCGCCCGCCACGGAAAAACACAGTCGGTACGCTGCAAAAAGCTTGTACGGGCGCTTTTGATTCTTCTGACGTACGTCGCCATGCTTTTCGCGCTGTACGGACTCATTGCGACCCTGATCCCGGAGCTGTTCTCAAGTATCACAAACATTGTCTCCAACTTCTCCAACTACGCAAACAACATTCAGGATTTTGCCACAAAAGTGCTGGCGAATTACCCGGAGATGCAGCAGACGGCAGACCAGTACATCTCCATGTTCTCCGCAAAGCTTTCCAACTGGCTGACCAATGACCTGATGCCGATGCTCCGTACGTTCCTTCTGAACCTCTCCGGACAGCTCGTCAACATGGTTACGTTTTTCAAAAATATTCTGCTTGGCGCGATCGTTGCGATCTACATGCTGTACAACAAGGAAAGCTACATTGCCAAGCTGAAAAAAGCAGTCTACGCGCTGCTCGGTCTGGATCACGGAAATGCCGTGATCCGCGACTGCCAGTATGTGAACCAGGAATTCAGCGGATTCCTTGTTGGAAAAGTCATCGATTCGATCATCATCGGTGCCATCTGCTATCTTGTGACGAGCCTGATCGGCACCCCGTACGCACTGCTGGTCAGCGTAATCATCGGTGTGACGAATATCATTCCGTTTTTCGGCCCGTTCCTCGGCGCCGTTCCGTGTCTTCTGCTGATCCTTCTGATCGACCCTCTGCAGGCACTGTATTTCCTGATTTTCGTCGTTCTCCTGCAGCAGTTTGACGGAAACTTCTTAGGACCGAAAATCCTCGGCGAGACGACCGGCGTGTCCAGCTTCCTTATCATCATCTCGATTCTGATCGGCGGCGGCTTCTGGGGTGTCTTTGGCATGATCATCGCCGTTCCGGTCTGTGCCATTATCTGCACGGTCTGCCGCAACTTCGCCAACCGTCGTCTTGAAAAACATCACCTGCCGGATGACGATGCGTTTTACTTCCACATGGACCACATTGATCCGGAAACGAGACAGGCGATCCCATATCAGAAAAAGAAGATCGACGAGGCCGAAGTCTTCCACTTCCCGGGCTACCGGCTGCGCAAAGCGCTGACAAAGCTGGCCCCGGAAGAGTCTCCGGTTGATGCGCCGTATACACCGGCAAAGCCTTCAACCGAAGAGAAAAACTCAGATTCTTCCGATTCCGATCAAAAATAAATCGTATCTTACAAAAATGCCTTCTGCGCAGACTGTTTCCATTCTGCACAGAAGGCATTTTTTTATTTTTGCTTTTTATTTCTCGATTACAACCGTGCTGAGTGTCTCTGCCGGAAGATCGACACGCATGATATGTCCGTTGACACGCAGGAAGCAGCCGGAATCCTCTTTTGTGCGGTTCAGCAGGATCACAACGTAGCTTCCGTCCGGATTGACTGCGGCCGTTACATCCAGGTTTGCTCCGTATTTGCTCCAGCCGATGCGTTTTGCACCCGGAGCAATATATTTGGAAATATGGCCGATGTAGTGGTACATGATCGGTTTGCGGTAATGGAAATCATCATCCACAATCAGACCTGAGGTGAATCCCATCGGTACGTGGCGCGGGCCGCCGTCTTTGTCTACGAGGAAGTTCCAGTCGATCCAGCAGTTCATGCCGACGTTCAGGTTTCCGATCATATCGTGTGCATAATCTGCGGCGTCAAGGTAATCGACGTACTCTGGTGTCTGGAAGTTCACCGGTCCGTAGCCGCCGTCGTCGATGCTGTGGAAAAAGCGGATGCCGATATCCCCGTTTGCCGTAATCCATTCGAAATTGCTCTCCATGGTGCCCTCCCGTTTCTTGTCTTTTCGTGTATACAGACGAAGCGCGTCTGAACTTTCTGTTCGTTCAGGCGCGCTCCTTCTATTATCTTTTCTGCTACAGGGACATGGTAATTTCCCGCCCTGTGCGGTGGTATTTCTGAAAAGTGACTCCGGACGCCTTCATCATCCGTTTCGATGCGATCACGGACGGGGTGTCCGCGTACTTGTCGCAGTCGTAGATCACCGTTTTGATTCCCGCCTGGATAATCGCCTTGCAGCACTCGTTGCATGGGAACAATGTCACATACAGCTTGGCTCCCTCGAGGCTTCCGCCGCGGTAATTCAGGATGGCGTTCAGTTCACTGTGCGTTGTGTAAAGATACTTGTTTTCCAGCGGATTTTCACTTGTCTTTCCCCACGGGAACTCGTCGTCCGAGCAGCCTCTCGGGAAACCGTTGTATCCCATGGACAGAATCTTGTTGTCCTCGCTCACAATGCAGGCTCCCACCTGTGTGTGCGGATCCTTCGAGCGCATACCGGCAAGCTGGGCAACTGCCATGAAATATTCATCCCAGGAAATATAATCCTCTCGTTTATCGCTCATACCCATTTCCCCTGTGTTTTCTTAACGTACTTTGCTTCCGCTCTTATTTCGTACCGAAGATACGGTCTCCGGCATCGCCGAGGCCTGGTACAATGTAGCCGTGCTCGTTCAGATGGTCATCCAGTGCTCCGACGAAAACATCGACATCCGGGTGAACCTCATGCATTTTCTCGATTCCTTCCGGAGATGCGATGATGCACATGAAGTGGATCTTCTTTGCGCCTTTTTCTTTCAGCATGGTGATGGCTGCCGTTGCAGAACCGCCGGTTGCCAGCATCGGGTCGGTTACAAATACTTCACGGCTTGCGATGTCTGACGGAAGTTTGCAGTAATACTCAACCGGTGCCAGGGTTTCCGGATCACGGTACAGACCGATGTGTCCGATTTTTGCTGCCGGAATCATAGCCAGCATACCTTCTACCATACCAAGACCGGCACGGAGGATCGGCACAACTGCCATTTTCTTTCCTTCGAGCTCTTTTACGGTTGTTTTGCAGATCGGGGTTTCAATTTCAACGTCTGTGAGCGGCAGCTCTCTGGTTGCCTCGTAGCACATCAACATTGCAATCTCGCTGATCATCTCGCGGAACTCCTTGGAGCTTGTGTCTTTCTTTCTGATAATACCGATTTTGTGCTGGATCAGCGGGTGATCCATGATGACTGTTCTTGCCATTTTCCCTTCTCCTTTGTTTTGTTCAAAATTTATTCATTTTCGCCTTCATGCTCAATCAAGTGAATCCGGCGTTCGTGACGCTCTTCTCCGGAAAATGGAGTGTTCAGGAAGGTTTCTACGATTTTGATTGCAAGGCCAGGGCCTACAACACGTCCTCCCATCGCCAGTACGTTGGCATCGTTGTGCAGGCGGGTTGCCTCTGCGCAGAAGCAGTCGGTGCAGAGTGCTGCACGGATTCCTTCCATTTTGTTTGCCGTGATAGAAATGCCGATTCCGGTTCCGCAGATCAGGATTCCCTTATCACACGTTCCGTTCTGGATCGCATGGCCTACTTTTCTGGCGTAAACCGGATAATCAACTGCCTCGTTGCTGTAGCATCCGAAGTCCTGATATTCCAGTCCCTGTTTGTCCAGATATGCTTTTACCTCCTGCATCAGCTCATATCCGCCGTGGTCGCATCCTAAAGCTATCATTGTTCTTCCTCCTCTTTCAGCCGCGCAAGAACACCTTCAATCAGGAATTCCAGCGCTTCATAACATTTTCCGTATTCGGTAAGCGGTTCCCCGTAAAGGGCGGGGATGTCTCCTGCCAGCCGCAGAAATCCGGCGATCGTCTGCAGATGGGGCGCATCCGGGAAGTCCTCACGGATCTTTTCCCTCTGACTGTCCTCCATCACAAGAAGCAGCGTGTCGTCGTTGATGTCCTCCGCGGTAAGCGGTGTGGTGGTGTGGTCTTTGGCCGAAAGCCCGTTGCGCGCAAGCACTGCCTCTACCTTCTGGTTGACCGGCTGCGGAAACAGAACGACAAGCCCGCGGGAACCAATTTCCATCGGCCACGGAAGCTCTTTGCTCTGCAGAATCGCCTTCGCCATCGGTGCGCGCGCGGTATCGTCCGCGTCCACAAATAAAATCCTGCTGTAATGTTTCACTGTTATACCTCTGCTACTTTGTGGCCTGCGGCTTTTAACAGGCGGTTCATGATCGCCTGCCCCATACGCGGGGTGTCGAAAGCCTCGGAATAAATCACTTCCACGCCGTCCTCATCGAAGTCGCGCAGAATCGCAAACAGGTGATGCGCGATCGTCTCATCTTCGGCGCGCAGCCCGATGCTCTTGATATCTCCTGTGGTGTACTGCTCCCGTGTCTCATCGGTGCAGATTACGCCCACTTTCTTTCCTGCCTTTTCCTGTTCTGCGGCAAGGCGGTTGATTTCCGGAATCACCCGTTCCATCTCGCCCTGGATAATCGTAAGGTCTGCCTTCGGCGCATAATGTTTGTAGCGCATGCCCGGTGCCTTCGGACGCACATGGCTGTCCTCCGCAAGGATTCCCGGATCGACACGCACGGTTCCAAGCACTTTTTCCAGCATCTCTTTGTTGTAATAGCCCGGGCGGAGAATCGTCGGAATCTCCTCTGTAAAATCGACGATGGTGGATTCGAGGCCGATCTCGGCGTCTCCTCCGTCGATGATACAGTCAATTTTGTCCCCAAGGTCCTCGATCACATGCTCGGCTTTCGTCGGGCTCGGCCGGCCTGATGTATTGGCGCTCGGCGCTGCGATGAAGCCGCCTCCGGCTAAGATCAGTGCGTTTGCCACTTTGTTGCTCGGGTAGCGCACGGCTACGGAGGTAAGGCCTCCCGTCGTCTCGAGCGGAACGGCATTTGTTTTCTCAAAAATCATCGTCAGCGGTCCCGGCCAGCATGCGGCTGCCAGTTTGCGTGCACTCTCCGGCACGTTTGCCGCTACGGTTTCGAGGTCCTCCATTCTT
This sequence comes from Blautia sp. AM28-27, assembly GCF_003480905.1. NCBI lineage: Bacteria > Bacillati > Bacillota > Clostridia > Lachnospirales > Lachnospiraceae > Blautia > Blautia sp. AM28-27. Next base: position 164,151 of record NZ_QUJK01000003.1, on the reverse strand, counting down.
CCGATGTGGACGATCAGCGGGTTGTCCGACGGACGGCCCTTTGCCGCATAAATTTTCTCGGAAGCTTTGGCATCCAGCGCATTTCCGCCAAGACCATATACGGTCTCGGTCGGGAATGCCGCCAGACCGCCGTTTTTCAGAATCTCTCCTGCTTTTTCGATCGCGCTCTGATCTATGTTATCTTCTGTCATCCTGGCAATCCATGCCCTCATATGTTTCTTCCTTCTTTCCATCTGTTCCAGCGCACAGTGTTTCCATCTGCGCACACTGTTTTAATTATACCATTTTCCGGCGCAGTTGAAAACCCTTGATTTAAAGAAGCTCTTTTAACTGAGCCGTGCGGTACGCCTCGATCAGTTCCTTTAATTCACGGATGCGCTGCCGGATCTGCCGTCCCTGATCCGTATCGCCGACTAACTGGCGCTTCATGTTGTACCGCACCGCCACCTGGCGGGAGACAATATCCTTCTCCTCCTGGATTGCTTTTTCTGTCGATTCAAACGGCTCGTGCGCGGTGAGGCTGAGGCCGTACGAGTTGTAAATCAGCGTGTAACCCGCGATGCCGGTTTCTTTGTGGTACGCCCTGCAGAAGCCGCCGTCGATGATCAGCACCTTGCCGCCGCATTTGACCGGGCTTTCACCGGCACTCTGGTGTACCGGGACGTGGCCGTTGATAATATGTACATTTTCACCGGCAAGCCCGAACTCCTGTAAGATCCGGTCCGCCGTCTCCTCTTTCTCGATCAGGCGGTAATACGCGTTTTTCACCTCGGTCCAGGTCTCTTTTTCTACGAGGAAATACCGCTCAAATGTTGTCATCTTGTCGCGGCCGTACAGCGGGGAATTCGGCGCGGTCCACAGATACCACAGCGTATTGCGGCCCTGCTCCCGTTTTTTCGGATCGCGGCTTACAAATGCGCGGCGCACGTTGTGCTCGAGGATATCGTACAGTGCTTTTCCCTTGTATTTCTTTCCGTCGACCTGTACCTCTTTTAAGGTGCCGTCCTCATTCATCGGCATGCAGCCGTGGTACAGCAGATTTCCATTGTAGACGCGGTAGAGGCTTCCTTTTTTGAGCAGGAAATCGACGTGCGCCTGCAGTTTTTCGCTGTTTCGGAAGGCGAAGATCAGCTTATCGAGCACTTCTGCCTCTTTTTCTGTCAGCTCGTCCGGATGCGCCGGGTCGATCGTCGGAAAGCTCTTGTCGCGCAGAGCATACGTTTTCTCCCCAATCGCCACCGTTCCGTTCTGGTAATCGATCTTTTCCAGCAGACGGCGGTTTTCCATGCCGTACTCCGGGTTCTCACGGATCAGACGGTTCTCGAGCTTTAACTGCATTACGGTGATGGCCTTGTGCATGCGGCGCTCCAGCATCTGCTGGGAATTTCCGCTGTCCTCGCCGCCTTTTGCGGCAAAGCATTCGCACGGATCATCGCCGTACGTCTCGAGAGCAAAGGTGGCAAGCGGAAGCATATTGATGCCGTAGCCGTCCTCCAGCACATCGAGATTGCCGTAGTGGAGGCAGATACGGATCGTGCTGGCCACGCACGCCGGCTGGCCGGTCGCAGCGCCCATCCAGAGCACATCGTGGTTGCCCCACTGGATATCGAGGGAATGGTAATTCATCAGGCAGTCCATGATTTTATACGGCTCCGGACCGCGGTCAAAGATGTCGCCGATGATGTGGAGATGATCAACAACGAGCCGCTGAATCAGCTCTGCCACGGCAATGATGAAGTTCTCGGCGCTTCCGATTTCGAGGATAGTCTGGATGATCGCCTCGTAGTATGCTTCTTTGTCGAGCACCTCCGGCTTTTCGGTGATCAGCTCCTCGATGATATAGCCATAATCCGCCGGCAGGGCTTTCCGCACTTTGGCACGGGTGTATTTGGAAGAAACGATTTTGCAGACGTCGATCAGGCGGTACAGCATGACCTTGTACCAGTCATCGATGTCCTCCTGCTGCTTTTTCTCCATCTCCAGGCGCTCTCTCGGGTAATAGATAAGGGTTGCAAGCGCACGTTTTTCCGAAATGCCGAGCGTGTGGCCGAAGACATCGTCAATCTTCTTTCGCACGGCACCGGAACCGTTGCGGAGTACATGAGAAAAGGCTTCGTATTCGCCATGAATATCCGAAAGGAAATGCTCCGTGCCTTTGGGAAGGTTGATAACGGACTGCAGATTGATGATTTCGGTCGCTGCTTTTTCGATGGTCGGGTACAATTCTGCGAGATATTCCAGATAATTTTTTTCGTTTTCCATGAGGACCTCCTGCCTGGGTTGTTTTTTCTTATTTTATAACGAACTCCCCTTCGGCACAACCCTTTTTCTTCTTTCGATACACCGGGTGCGTCCCCTCGTGGAAGATATAATAGCTCACATAGTCCGTAAGAAAAATCCCAACCACCGAGAGCAGATACCAGATCCCGAAAAACCACGGGCAGATCATCCCATCGCAGAAGGAAAACGGCAGCGCACTGTAGTCCCACATACGGTAATGCAGCACCCGCAGGGAAAACATTCCCGAATACAGTTCGATGGCCGTGATCAGAACCGCAGATACCATCATCTGAAACGCCAGCGGAAAGCGGCGCAGCCCGGCGTCTTCCAGCATTCCGATTCCTGCAAGGGACAGTCCTCCGGCAATGCCCATCAGGCGGAAGCTGTAACCGCGGTAGGTGACTTCGATGGCAATATAAATACAGTAGCCCAAAAGAAAAAACAGCAGATACTTCTTCGCTTTCATTCGTTTTTCTCCCATTCTAATTGAGAATCTTTTCTCTTATTCCCAGTATCTCTGTCTTTTCTCTTTTTATCCGCTTGCATTTTTTCTTTTCCATGTTACAATACTTTCATGTTTCGAAAGAAGTTTCGAATAGAAAGGACAGAAAAAAGAATGGCATTTAACCCAATGAAGTTAATGGAATTAAAAAATCTGAGAAACCGTTTCGCCCAAAACCACCCGAAGTTCGTAAAATTCATGAGCGATCTCGCATCCTCGCAGATCGAGGAGGGAACGATTCTCGAAGTCACGGTGAAAAAACCGGACGGCCGAACGATGGTTTCCAATATCAAGGTGACTGCTTCGGATCTTGAAATGCTGCAGGCAATCAAACAGATGTAACATATTTTTCGTGGCAAAAAGCCGCTTTCGACGAGCGGCAGGCTTTTGGACGCACGGTATTCCTCGAGATACTGCGTCACCGTCTTTCCCGTCATTTTCCGGAAGAGGCGGCAGCAGACCTCGCGGGACAGATGCACCTGCTCACCAAGCTTTTCGAGCGAAATCACGGATTCTTACCATTACTCCGATGCATTCCTGACGATCGAAGCGCCGTTCTACTTCCTGCTCGGCCTTCTCGCCGTCTACCGCACCTCGATTCAGAGTATGCAGAACGGACGCACACCGTTTGCCTGGTTCGGTGCGGTTGCACTGCTGATTCCAGTCTACTATCGGATGATGATGAAGCCTGTAAAAATAGTGTAATCAAAATTGGTCCACCGGATATTGATATGCCTGGCAACGCAAAACCCGGAATCCTTTCGCTCCTCTTCTGAGGTCTTGAAAAGATTCCGGGTTTTTTATTTTGCTGTTTTCTCTTCCCAGATTGTCTCCAGATTTTTTCCATCAATCCAGATACAGCGGTACACCCGCTTCATCTGCTCATCCAGTTCCGCTTCCCGGTCAGTCTTTACAATCACATGGCCGATCCGGTCAGTTCCATCTGCCATGGCAGAAACTTCATGCCCCTCCGGATAATCCAGGACAAGCTCCAGCCCTTCCTGACGCAGACGTTCGACCTGATCCCGGTCGATTTGTGTGATGGTTCCGCTTACCGGACTCAGCAGCAGTTTTGCCATGCACGGGCAGCTTTCCGTCTGCTGAAAATCCGTTTCTTCCCCGAGGGCGCTTTTGATCATCTGCTCATAAAAATCAAATCCGTAATACGTTGAAATCAGTTCCGGAATGCAGGTTGCCCCGGTTCTTCCGCCCATTTCAATGATCCAGACCTTCTCTCCGTCCACAAAGACATCCGCATTGACGGAGCACTGATCGGCACCGGATGCGGTGACGGCCAGCTGCATCTGGCGGGCAATTTCTTCCCGCAGTGCCCCGCTGCATCCATACGGAAATGCGTGGCCGACCGGAACGGTCGTGTGTGCACCGCGGTATACAAATTTCGTGTGCGGTGCCAGAAAGACCAGTTTGTGGTTCTGCGCAAATCCATCCACGCCGATCTCCGTTCCGCGGAGGAATTTTTCAACCAGCACATAATCTCTTGCCGAACCGTTTCTCGCATTTTCATACGCTTCTTCGATCTGTCCGGAATGCTCCACCACGGTAATTCCGCGGCTTCCTGAACTGTCCACCCGTTTTACGACAACCGGGTATCCAAGCTGTTCTGCGGCTTTTTGTGCCTCCTCTGCGCTTCTTACCCGCATCCCGTCTGCCGCGGAAACGCCGCCCTGCCGGAATGCGTCTTTCATCTTTGCCTTATCGGTCAGAATTTCCGCCGCCTCATACGGAATGCCGGACAGATGCATCTTTTCACAGACATAGCCGATTGTGCTGACGGCCACATCGGTTCCCGATGTACAGATTCCGTCGATCTGTTCTTTTTCCGCCGCCGCAAGAATCGCTTCTTTATCCCGCGTATTCAGTTCATAAATTTTATCTGCAAGTGCAAACCCCGGATAATCGCCGGGAATACTCACTACGATCGTGTAAAGACCCATTCTGCGTGCAGTCCGGATCAGCGGCACCTGGTAAATACCGGCACCTAAAATCATGATTTTTTTCACTTTTTTTCTTCCTCATCAGATACGTTAATGGTTTCCCGCACAATATACTGCGGCGTGCGGTTCAGAATCAGAATCATCTTTCCGAGATATTCTCCGATGATGCCGAGCACCATCAGAATCAATCCGGAAAAAACAACGATGGCGCAGATCGTCGAAGACCAGCCAACCATCACGGTCGGATTGATGAGCTTTCGGATGGCAATCATGATGGCTGCCAGAAAACCGCCGGCTGCAGAAACTCCGCCGAGAACGGACGATATGCGAAGCGGAATTACAGAATAGTTCCAGTAGGCAAGCCACAATTTGATCAGTTTCTTTAACGTATAGTTGGAAGTTCCCACTGCACGTTTGAAATGCTCCACCTCTACATTTCCGATTTTGTGTGTCGTGCGGTAGAAAATGCCGTCAATATAGGGATTGAAGCTGTCGTATTTTACCACCTCATCCTTGATCTGGCGGGTAATCATCCAGAAATTGCTGGAAACGATGTCTTTTGGCCGTCCGAGAAGAATCCGGGAGGAAACTTCGTTCAGTTTGCTGGTGACATTTTTCAGGAACGAATTTTTCCGTTTCGGATAGCAGCCGTAAACCAGATCGTATCCTTCTTCCATCTTGTGGATCAGTTTGCTGATCTGGGACGGATGTGTCTGCATGTCATCGTCCATGCCGAGAATAAAATCTCCTTCGGTGTAGTGGAGTGCCGCCATCAGCGCATTGTGCTGGCCGAAATTGCGCAGCAGGTTGATGCCCTTGACATTCTGATACTGCTCACCGAGCTTCTTGATCTCCCCATACGTATTGTCTTTCGGGGAACCGTCGTTCACCAGGACAAATTCGCAGTCATATCCGTCCATTTTCTTGAATTCTTCCATCACCATCTCTACAACTTTCCGGATCGTTGCCTCGGAATTGTAGCATGGGATGACTATTGAAATCAGTTTCATTTTTTTCCTCCATCGGTATCGTTCAGAATGCAGTCATAGAACAGCGGCGTGCCTCCGGTATGGATAAAAAGCACATCGCAGTCCTGTAACTGATGTTCTTCTATGTACTGCTTCATTCCCCAGAATGCCTTTCCGGTGTACGTCGGATCCAGCGGAAGGCCGTTCCGGCAGAACTCTTCCCGGATCACCTGTAAAATCCGCTCATCGTACTGGCCGTATCCGCCCTGGCGGTATCCCATTTCCAGATGAAGTTCACTCTCCCATCCTTCCGGCAGCACGAGATGATTCTTCGCAAAATAATCGGAAATGCCGCTCTCCATAATGCGGGTGGCGCGGTCGTACTCGCGGGATGAAATCGAAAGGCCGATGATCTGCTCCGTTCCCTGCTCGAGCAGTTTTCCGCTTACCAGGCCGCACTGGGTCGAGCCGGTTCCGGATGCCGCAAAGATATGAGAAAAAGAAATGTTCTGTTCTTTCTCCCACGCAAGAATCTCGCGGTAGCCGTCCACGTAGGCCTGTACCGGTGTGCCTTCATTGCCCGTTCCGAATTTATCCCCGAAAATATAATATGGGTGATATCCCTCTTCTGTCAAACGGTTCATCGTCTGCTCGACGGTCTGTGCAATCTCTGTTTTTCTGCACGGAATGACTTCGGCTCCGAGCCATTTCATCAGACGGCTGTTGTTGGTTTCGATCGGTTGTTCCTCGTTTTCTTCGGAAGAACAGATCATATAGCATGGAATTTTCTCGGCACAGCACAGATTGGCCAGCACGCGGCAGAGGTTGGATCTGCTGTTTCCGTAGATGATCATGCAGTCTTTGTTTTTCTCCTGCATATCCTGGAAAAAAGCACGTCCGATGCGGACTTTGTTTCCGCCTAAGGAAAACGGAAGAAGATCCTCCCGCTTGCAGTACAGGCGGACGCCTCTGTCGTTTGGAAATTCCAGTTTCTGAATTGGTGTCTGTATCATTGTTTCTCCTCTTTTATTCTTGTTTCAACTCACAGTCGGTATTTTCACGAAGTCTGACATGCCGAAAATAGTTCGACTGTGACTTGCCTCATGTCAGTGGAGGATACCGATTTTTCTCCGCCCGCCACTGCCGTTATGTTTCTTTTAATAATTCATCCCACCGCTTTAGAAGCTGGGGACTTCTTGTCTACTGGTGTTAAATTCCGGCATGTACCGGAAGCTTTTCCCTATTATAGACTATTTTTCTCTGCGTGGCAAGCCATGCCGGAAACAGGAAAAGTCCGCCGGTTTTCGTTTTCACATCTGCCGACGGGCTTTGGGGATTTTTTACGTATTCTGTTTTTTCGTCCGGGATCTGTTCAGGCTTCCTGCGGTGCGGCAAGATTGGCCACAATCCGCGCCACCTGCGCTATTTCCGGGATTTTTGTGTACTCGGCGCAGCTGTGTACCTGATTCATCGAGGTTGCGATGACAAGCCCTTCGATGCCGTGCTGTGCAAAGACGTTGTTGTCGCTGCCGCCGAAAGTTTTTTCGAATGCAGCGGTCAGGCCTTCTTCTGCAACGGCGCTCTCGTAATGCCTTGCGGCATCGCTTGTCAGCGGCGTCTCATACGCATGGATATTCAGCTTTTCTTCCCAGACCAGCTTCGCACCAATCTTCTCTGCTTCCTGCTGGAAGGTTCTGTAATATGTTTCCAGAAGCTCCATCGCCGTCTCGTGGTTCAGGCTTCGAATTTCGCCTTCGATCACGCAGCTTTCCGAAACGATGTTGGTACCGGAGCCGCCGCCGATTTTTCCGATGTTGGCAGTGGTGCTTTCATCCACGTGGCCCTGCGGAAGCTGTGCGATTGCGCGGGCGGCCGCCTGGATGCTGTTGATGCCGTCCTCCGGGTGGAAACCGGCGTGGGCGGCTTTTCCCTGGATTTTCGCCGCGAAGGAAACGAGTGTCGGTGCCGCGTAGGCGGCTGCACCGATCGCGCCGCTTAAATCCAGAACGTATGCTTCTTTTGCCTGCACCTGGCTGTAGTCGAAGGCATTTGCGCCTTTGCAGTACAGCTCCTCACCAGTCGAGATCAGGATTTCGATCGGGCGGTGCGGTGTTTTGGTCTCGATGAGGTGACGGACAGCTTCATAGATGACTGTCACACCGGCGAGGTCGTCGGCGCCAAGAACTGTCGTGCCGTCGCTCGTTACGGTTCCATCCTCATGGGAGACGGCTTTTTTTCCTTTTGCAGGCTCAACAGTGTCCATGTGGGCCGCAAAGAGAACCGGGGCTCCTGCAAGGCTGCCCGGAATACGCGCGAACAGATTGCCCGCATTGGAGCCGGTCTGCTCCTGCGTATGATCTTCTGTAAGCGTAACCCCGATTTCGGCGAATTTTATTTTTAAGGTGTCCGCCATCTCGCGCTCCTCTAAGGACGGCGAATCGATAGATACCAGCTCCGCAAAAAAATCAGCAATTCTTTTCTCATCTATCATAATATTTTCTCCTACTCTTTGGCTGTGTCCGCAGTGCGGCCCAGAAAAGCTTCGCTTCCCTGGGCTTCGGGCTTTCGCCCTATCAGAATACAGCAAAACAGAAAATTTCGTGCGAGCACAAAATTTCCTGCTTCACTGCATTCCGGCACTGCTCAATTTAAATAACATACTCAGGCTGCGCCATAATATGCATCTTGCTGAAGAACTCCCGTGTTCTCTGATTCTGCGGATGCTCGAATACTTCTTTCGGTGTTCCGTCTTCTACTACGTGTCCTTTATCAAGGAAGATCACACGGTTCGACACATGGCGGATAAAGTTCATCTCATGGGAAACCAGAAGCATTGTATATCCCTGTGCCGCAACTTTTTTAATAACATCCAGAACCTCTCCAACCAGCTCCGGGTCAAGGGCTGAAGTCGGCTCGTCGAGCAGCAGAATCTGCGGTTTCATGGCGAGGGCTCTTGCGAGCGCCACCCTCTGCTGCTGTCCGCCGGACATATGTTTCGGATAATGGTTTGCCCATTTCTCCATGCCGACCAGTTTCAGTTCTTCTAATGCAATGGCTCTGGCCTCGTCTTTTTTCATCTTCTTGACAACAATCAGGCCTTCCATCACATTTTCCAGTGCGGTTTTCTTCTCAAACAGATTGAACCGCTGAAACACCATTCCTGTGTTCTGTCTTAAATACAGAAGCTCTTTCGGTTTCCGCTCGGAAAGGCCGATCACCTTGTCCCCGATCGTCACCGTTCCCTTCTCCGGTGTCTCAAGGCGGTTGACGCAGCGCAGAAGCGTTGATTTTCCGGTTCCGGAAGGACCGATGATTCCCACAACATCGCCCTGTTTGATCTCGAGGCTGATGTCGTCGAGCACCACGTTGTCGTTATATTTTTTTGATAAATGATCAATTTTTATCATTTTTCTTACCCTCCCCGTTTGCGGACGCCAGCTCTACCTGGTCCGGAATCCGGATTTTATTTTCAATTACGCGGATGATCTGCTCGATCACCAGCGTTACCAGCCAGTAAATGATGGCCAGTGAAACGTAAACTTCAAAGTAGCGATACGTTCTTCCTCCAATAATCTGGCCCTGTGCGGTAATCTCGACAACGGCGCAGGTAAAAGCAAGAGACGTTCCTTTGATGATACTGATAAAAGAGTTTCCAAGGGTCGGAAGCGCAACCTCAAAGGCCTCCGGCAGAATGATGCGGCGCAGTGTCTGCGGATACGTCATGCCGAGTGCATGTGCTGCTTCGATCTGGCCCGGGTCAACGGACTGCAGAGCCGAACGGATAATCTCAGCCATAAAGCCCGACTGGTTCAGTCCCAGAGCGATCATCGCATAGACGAAACCGGAAATATTGGCAACCGCCAGATTCGTTCCGAACTGCTGGTTGATTGCCTTGAACATCATGGGAATACCAAAGAACGCAACGTACAGCTGTACGATGACCGGCGTGCCGCGGAGCAGTGAAATCAGAAGATTCGTAATCTGCGTCAGCACTCTGATTTTTTTCATTTTGATGATCGCCATCACAAGTCCCAGTCCCAGTCCGATCAGCATAGAAACCACGGCCAGTTCCAGCGTGATCGGCAGCTTTGTCAGCAATTCTGGTATGGATGAAAATACCAGTGAAACGTCAAATAATTTTCCCATGATTTTTGTCCTCTCTTACACGTATTTTTCTACCAGTACACAGGTAAAGCCAAGATTTTTCTTCGGCTTTTTCGGCTCTTCGTCTTTCTTCAGTGCATGGTGGTCGTATACCGACAGGTCAGCGTCCGGATTCAGTTTGTAGCCTAATTTCTCATAAAAGCCTGCGGCGCGGTCCTGGCTCGTGATGACGATGTGATCGACACCGTATTCTTTCAGCCATTTCTCAGCGGCTTCGATCAGTACGCGGCCGTATCCGCTTTTCTGTTTTTCTCTGACAACACAGACACGCTCGATTTTTCCTGTCTTTTCCGCCGGAAATGCGATGCGGCAGCCGGCTACCGGCTTGTGATCTTCTGTCAGCAGAATCGCCTGCAGATCATCTTTGCTCTCGTCCTGTCCGAATTCCAGTTCAATCGGAATGTTCTGTCCCAAGCAGAACGCATCGGTTCTGACGTAATCATATGCTTTGTATTTCCACTCTTCGCTTCCCTTTTCTACCCGGTAAATTTCTGCCATGTTTTTCGCTCCTTTTAGAATCGGGAAACGGATGTTCTCGATCCGCTTCCCGTCTGTTTTGTAATCTCTTCTGTTCTTATTTCGAAAACGATATTCTAGTTTGGTGTCTCATCAAAGTATTTCTCGTCCGGGCTGGTGTCCACGCCGAGATACTCGGTTGTGATCTTGGAAAGAGTTCCGTCTCCTTTCATCTCTTTTAAGGCTTTGTCAACATCCTCGCGGAGTGCTGCGCCCTCTTCGTTCTTTCCAAACAGGAAGTAGGTATTGTTCTGCGGGAACAGGAAATCTTCGGTCTCCTCGTCGATCTCGTTTGCTTCCAGCTGACCTTCCAGTCCGAACTGCGGAAGCAGGTTGTCGATGATCGGTCCGTCGTCGATTGCCACATCAGCGGTTCCATCTACGATGTGCTGGTAGCGGACCTGGAAGTTTGCATTGGAATATACGATATTGATCTGGTGATCCGGGTTGTCTGTATTCCATTTTTCCAGTGCATTTGCGGTAAGGCTTCCTGCACTCAGCTCAATTTTGTATCCGCGGTCTGCCAGATCGGTAAGAGAAGTCAGCGGCTCATCGCCGGTTCTCTGAATGTATTCGTTGAAGCTGGTTTTATATGGTAAAGAGAAGTAGTAGGATTCTGCTCTCTCATCGGTATATCCATAGTTGTTGACTGCGATGTCGTACTGACCGCTTAGCACACCCTGCAGTGCATCTGCCTGCTCAATTTTCAGTTCATACTGCGGAAGGCGGTTGAACACTTCTTTTACGATATCGATATCGACACCGGTCAGCTCGTTGTCATCATTTACGTAAAAGTACGGTGCCAGTGTGCCGCTTGTTACAGCTTTGATCACTTTTTTCTCACCGGAATCCGATGCGGAGCTGCCTTCTGCGGAAGATGATGCTGCGGAACCGCTGCTGCTTCCTGCATTTGCTGATGCATTGCTTCCACATCCTGCAAAACTTGCTGCCAAAAGGCCAGCCGCTGCCAATACTGCCCAGAATTTCTTTGTCTTTTTCATAATAAAATCCTCCTCATTTTCTCGTTCTTTTCAGTTCCGGCCGCACCCCGGCTGCCTGAGAGTGTTCTACCAGAGCGCTCCGGATTCTTCTGTCTTATCTCTTTATAAAAGTCCTTTCAGCGGATTAATCGATGCATCCACGGAAAGTACGCCGTTCTTCGGGTTTCTGTCTTCCCATTTCGGGCTGTTCCAGATGGTTTTTGAGATTTCTCCTGCGTAATCCTCGTAGGTCTCTCCCTCCGGATGGCGAAGGAATACTTCATCCGGTGTTTTGCTGAGTGTTCTTCTCGATCCATCGTCTGCCATCAGCTTCTCGAAATCTACTTTTGCAAGGATTCGTTCGTTGTATCCGCGGAAGAGAACCTCGCCTAATTTCTTTCCAGGTCTCGAAAGTGCCAGCACCTGCGGATCGCTTCCGTGACGGAAGGCCGGGATCGCATACAGCTCTTTTAAGTAGCCCCAGATATTTTTGTAATCACGAATCGGTTTCTTCACCGGTCCTACGTTGTGGAAGTAGCTGACATCCCAACGGATCAGAGTGACGTAAGCGCGGACATCGCTGTCGGTGATGTAGTCGCCGAACAGGAAACGGTTCGTCTCCAGCCGTTTGTCCAGCTTATCGAGGGATTCATAGAAATCTTCGTATGCCTCATCGTATGCTTCCGGTGACTGGCAGAATGCCATGCGGTAATGGCCGTTGTTGATATGCGGGAAGAGCCAGTCGTTAAACTCATCGATCTCTTTCCGGAATTTTTTCGGGTACAGGTCCGGCGCATCTTTTGGCTGGAATGGACGGAACTGCACTTCGAGATAGTTCGTAAGGCGGTGATAATCGTTGTTCACAGCCTTTTTCTCTTTGACATCCACCAGGGTCGGTGTCGTTGCTCTTCCTTTGAAGTCCGGGTTTGCTCTTTTATAGAACTCACTTAAGAAGTAAGCGCCTGTCGCCGGATCCTTGAAATCCGGATACTGTCCGAATGCATGTCCGTAACGGTTTGTCTCGCCGGATGGAGAAACTCTCGTCTCCGAGATCACATCCTGCAGTCCTAAAAGCTCCCGCACGATGATCGGACGGTTGGACCAGTTGCATCCGGTTGCCCAGTAGATCCCGAAGCGGTTTGCTTCTGCTTTCAGGCCGCCTTCTTTATCGCCGAATGGCTGGATAAATGCATTTGGCTGACGGATGAAAGCGCCGCGCTCATCGATCTCTACAAGGGTTTCATTTGGTCTTGGGTCTACTCCGACTTCTGCTGCAAACTGTTCTGCCAGTGCATCTGTGTATTTGATTTCTTCGGTTTCTTTATTTTCAACTGGGGTGAAGCTGCATCCGCATCCGCTCATGTTTTTGTCCTCCGTTTTCTATGTCTGTTTATTATCTATTCTTATGTTGTTCATTCGCATTTCTTTTAAAAAAGGTTAAAAAAATAGCAGGCATTCGTTCCGGCCTGCCCGCACATGCAATTTCTGCTATGCTTTTTCTGCCTGCGAATGTTTCTTATTTTTCTTTATTCTGATTGGAGCTGCAGCAACAGCAACAACACATCTCCATCATTCTGTTCTCCTGCATTCGTCTGTTGTCTGTTTTTTTCATTTGCTGTTCTCCTTTCCTACTAAGTCGATATGTTTAATGTGTTTCTCGATTACATGGCATATTATAATGCATATTTTTTCTATGTGCAACCCCTAAAACGCCTTTTGGTAATTGTTATTTCGATGAATCGATTATAGGTTTTTCCTATTGGTTAGTCATACCAGAAAGATATTACTTATCACACCTGTAGGCTGATTTTGCTTTTTCCCGGCCAACCGCCGCAACTTTTGCAATGTGCTCAACAATTCTTGCCATGGCTTTTTTCTTAAGAAACGATACAATAAAAAGCAAAGAACACCACTTGCAAAATACAATGTACTCTCGGAATCTTTCTGTGCTTGTTTTTGTGAGATGATTTCCGCCAGCTGCAAAGGCAAGTGCAGAAAGATTCCGAGAGTACATTACAAAATAAAGGAGAGTTTTTCTTATGGAAATGACATTTCGCTGGTATGGTTCCAAATTTGATACCGTTACCTTAGAGCAGATCCGCCAGATTCCGGGCGTAACCGGAGTCATCACAACTCTGTACGACACTACCCCGGGCGAGGTGTGGACACGCGAAGCGATTCACGCGTTAAAAGAAGAGGTTGAGGCCTCTGGACTTCACATCTCCGGCATCGAGAGCGTCAACATCCACGACGCCATCAAAATCGGCAGCCCGGACCGTGAGCAGTACATCGATAATTATATTGAAACGTTAAAGCACCTCGGCAAGGAAGACATTCACCTTGTCTGCTATAACTTCATGCCGGTCTTCGACTGGACCAGAACAGAACTCGCACGCGTCCGTCCGGACGGCTCGACCGTACTTGCCTACAAACAGTCCGCCGTAGACGCACTTGTTCCGGAAAAAATGTTTGAATCTATCGCAGGTGATGCAAACGGCGCAATTCTTCCCGGCTGGGAGCCGGAGCGCATGGCAAAAGTGAAAGAGCTCTTTGACGCTTACCGCGATGTGGATGATGAGAAACTGTTTGCCAACCTCAAATACTTCCTCGAACGCATCATGCCGGTCTGCAACGAGTACGACATCAAAATGGCCATTCACCCGGACGACCCGGCATGGAGTGTCTTCGGTCTTCCGAGAATCATCATTAATAGAGAAAACATTCTGCGCATGATGAAGATGGTCGATGACCCGCACAACGGCGTGACCTTCTGCTCTGGCTCCTACGGAACGAACCTGGAGAACGATCTGCCGGATATGATCCGTTCCTTAAAGGGCCGCATCCACTTCGCTCACGTCCGCAATCTGAAATTCCACAGCCAGCAGGATTTCGAGGAGGCCGCACACCTTTCCTCTGACGGCAGCTTCGATATATATGAGATCATGAAAGCGCTGTACGACATCGGCTTTGACGGCCCGATCCGCCCGGACCACGGACGTATGATCTGGGGCGAGAAGGCAATGCCGGGCTATGGACTGTATGACCGCGCACTCGGCGCGACTTATTTAAACGGACTCTGGGAAGCTATTGACAAGAGTCACAAACGTGGAATTTAAAGGAGGTTTTTACTGATGTCTCTTAACTTAACAGCTGCCGGACTGGCAGATCAAAAAGCGTGGGAAGCCGCAGGCTATGCGCTTCCATCCTATGACCGCGAAGCAATGATCACCCGCACGAAAGAATCTCCGTGCTGGGTGCATTTCGGAGCCGGAAATATTTTCCGTGCCTTCCAGGCAAATACAGCACAGGAACTGCTGAACAACGGTACCTTTGACCGCGGTGTCATCGTTGCGGAGGGCTTCGATACAGAAATCATCCGTGATATGTACCAGCCGCACGATAATTTAAGCATTCTGGTGACCTTAAAAGCCGATGGTTCTGTCGAGAAAACCGTTGTTGGAAGCATCGCAGAATCGCTGGCTGCCGATACGGCGGATTCTCCGGATTTTGCCCGGTTAAAAGAAATCTTTACCAAGGATTCCCTGCAGATGGCGACGTTTACGATCACCGAAAAGGGATATTCCCTGAAAAACGGTGCGGGCGAACTGCTGCCGTCTGTTGCTGCCGATTTTGCTGCCGGACCTTCTTCCGTTACCAGCTATATGGGAAAAGTTGCTTCTCTTTTATATGAAAGATTTCTTGCAGGCGAAAAACCGTTTGCGATGGTCAGCACCGACAACTGCTCCCACAATGGCGAAAAACTTTCCCTTGCCCTGACAGCCTACGCTTCTGCATGGGAAGAAAACAAGCTGGTACAGCCAGGCTTCCTCTCCTATCTGCAGAACCCGGAAAAAGTCAGCTTCCCGTGGACCATGATCGACAAGATCACCCCGCGGCCGGATGGTTCCATCGAAAAGATACTCGAGGAGAACGGCCTCGCTGATGCACAGTCGATCGTCACCTCCCGCCACACCTACGTTGCTCCGTTCGTCAATGCAGAGGAATGCCAGTACCTCGTAGTCGAAGATCATTTCCCGAACGGACGGCCGCCGGTGGAAAAGAGCGGATGGATCTTTACCGACCGGGAAACTGTCAACAAAACAGAGCGCATGAAGGTCTGCACCTGCCTGAACCCGCTACACACCGCACTCGCTGTGTTCGGCTGCCTGCTGGACTATGAACTAATCAGTGAGGAGATGAAAAATCCGGTACTGAAAAAGCTCGTGGAGCGCATCGGATATATCGAAGGACTTCCGGTTGTCACCGATCCTGGTATTCTCTCTCCGAAGCAGTTTATCGATGAAGTGCTGAACATCCGCATCCCGAATCCGTTTATGCCGGATACGCCGCAGCGAATTGCAACCGATACGTCACAGAAGCTGTCGATCCGGTTCGGTGAGACGATCAAATCGTATCTTGCTTCTCCGGAGCTGTCACTCTCGGATCTTCAGGCAATTCCGGCTGTATTTGCGGGATGGCTGCGGTATCTGATGGGCGTGGATGACAACGGCGATGCATTTGATCTGAGCCCGGATCCGCTGCTTGCCACGGTCCGCCCGTATGTGCAGGATCTGAAACTCGGCGCACCGGCTGACCGCGAGACCCTTTCCAAAACTCTGGCTCCGCTGCTCTCCGATGCTTCGATTTTCGGTGTGGATCTGATTTTCGCCGGACTTTCTGACCGTGTACTGGATGCTTTTGTCTCGATGCTTCAGGGACCTGGCGCTGTGGCAGATACGCTTGCTGCTCTGACCGCTCAATTCTAAAGGGGAGGTATTTCCATATGAAACCTTTTATGGACGCTGACTTTCTGCTGCAGACCGATACGGCGAAAACACTGTACCACGAGGCGGCTGAAAAAATGCCCATTTTTGACTATCACAACCATCTGAATCCACAGGAGATTCTCGAAGACCGCCAGATGGAGAATCTGACACGCGTCTGGCTCGGCGGGGATCATTATAAATGGCGTGCCATGCGTGCGATGGGCTTTTCGGAGGATCTGATCACTGGAAACGCCGATGATTACGACAAATATCTGGCGTTTGCCGAGACGATTGAGAACGCGATCGGCAATCCTTTATACCACTGGACACATCTGGAGCTGCAGCGGTACTTCGGCATCACGACACCGCTCTCCCGCGCAACAGCGAAGGAGATCTGGGATGAGGCGAATGCAAAACTGCAGACGAAGGAGTTTACCGTGCGCAATCTGATTCTGAACCAGCATGTGTCGCATCTGTGCACCACCGACGATCCTGCAGATGATCTGCACTGCCATCTGGCATTACAAAAGGAATACTTTGCCTGCCGCGTTCTGCCGTCCTTCCGCCCGGACCGCGCCGTTCATCTCGAAAAGCCGGATTTCCCGGAATACGTGGAAAAGCTTGCCGCTGCCGCCGGCAGGACGATTGCATCCGCAGAGGATATGGTGCATGCCCTCTCCTGCCGCCTCGACTTCTTCCTCTCCGCCGGCTGCGTTGTCAGCGACCACAGCCTTGAGGACTGCTTCTATGTGCCATGCACGGCTGCTGAGGCGAATGATGTATTTGAAAATCGCATGAACGGCGGTGCTCTCACTGAAAAAGAGCTCGGCATGTACAAGGGCTTCCTTCTGACGAACCTCGGACGGCTGTATCATAAGCACAATATCGCCATGCAGCTTCATATCAAAGCACTCCGTAACAACTCGAAGCGGATGTTCCGTGCGCTCGGTGCCGATACCGGCTTTGACAGCATGAACGATTTCGCCTTTGCCCCGATGCTCGGCGCTTTCTTAAACGATATGGACGAGGACGACGCACTGCCGAAAACTGTGCTCTACTCTCTGAACCCGGGCGACAACCCGATGCTTGCAAGCATGGCTGGAAACTTTGCTGCGCCTGGCATCCGCTCGAAAGTGCAGTTCGGTACCGCATGGTGGTTCAACGATCACAAATACGGCATGGAATCCCAGCTTGCGACGCTTTCCAGCATCGGCATGCTCTCCACCTTCATCGGCATGCTGACCGACTCCCGCAGCTTCCTCTCCTTCCCGCGCCACGAATATTTCCGCCGGATTCTCTGCAATCAAATCGGAAACTGGGTGGAAAACGGGGAGTACCCGGCGAACCTGGAGTTTCTGAAAGAGATGGTGGAAAATATCAGCTACAACAATGCGGTTTCGTATTTCCTGTGATTTTCGCATGTCTTATTGACAATTATTCCCACATACCGTACAATAAAAGGGATTACTGATCAACGAAAGGATTACAGAAACATGGACGACTCAGGCAGTATGCCTCGACGATGCTTTATTTTCATCATTTGATAAACGGAGACATAATCTATCTTTGATTCCGCCAGATTCAAGATAGGTTATGTCTTTTTGTACATTTTTTGCATCGTGTCCCGGTTTCCTAAGAAAGGAAAAACAAATGAACAGCGACATTGTGTCACTCATCATCATTCTTATCTGCGTCATGCTCTCAGCCTACTTTTCGGCGACGGAGACTTCTTTCACCTCGCTGAACCGCATCCGCATGAAAAATATGGCAGAAAAAGGCGACAAGCGGGCGGAACTGGTGTTAAAGCTGCTGGAGAACTTTGACAAGCTGCTCTCCACGATTCTCGTCGGCAACAACATCGTCAACATCGGACTCAGCTCCCTTGCCACGGTGCTTTTTATCAAGATTCTCGGCGGCGACTCCGGTGCGACGGTTTCCACGATCGTAACCACTATCGTGGTCCTGATCTTCGGCGAAGTTTCCCCGAAAAGCATTGCAAAAGAATCCCCGGAGACGATCGCCAAATTTTCCGCACCGTTTCTCCACATTCTGATGATCGTGCTGACCCCGGTGACGTTTTTCTTTTCCCAGTGGAAGAAGCTGCTCTCCCGCATCTTCAAATCCTCGGAAAACCACGGCATCACCGATGAGGAACTGATGACCATCGTCGAGGAGGCGACCCAGGAGGGCGACATCGACGATCAGGAAGGCGATCTGATTCAGAATGCAATCGGCTTCATGGAGATGGAGGCCGCAGAGATCTTTACTCCGCGTGTCAACGTCATCGGCATTCCGCTCGATGCGACGAAATCCGAGATCGCTAAGACTTTCTCCGACACCGGATTTTCCCGGCTGCCGGTGTATGATGATGATATCGACCACATTGTGGGAATTGTGTATCAGAAGGATTTCCACAACCACATTTACCACACCAACAAACCGCTAAGCAGCATCATCCGCCCGGCGCTCTTTGTAACCGAGAATACGAAGGTCGGCCCGCTGCTGAAAAAAATGCAGGCGAAGAAATCGCATATTGCCATTATCATTGATGAATTCGGCGGCACCGACGGTATCATCACCATGGAAGATATCCTCGAAGAGCTCGTCGGCGAAATCTGGGATGAGCATGATGCGGTTGTACAGGAAATCCAGAAAGTTTCCGAAAACGAATACCTCGTGACCGGAACGGCAAGCATCGACAAGGTGTATGAAGAGCTCGATATTGACAAAGAATTTGACGTCTTTACGGTCAGCGGATGGATCATGGGGATCCTCGAGCGCGTGCCAAAGGAAGGCGATCATTTCGTCTCGGATGGCCTCGACGTAACCGTACTGAAAATGGCAGACCGGAGAGTCGACAAGGTACGGATCGTGCGGCTGCCGAAGGATGAAAATGAACAGTAAGTAATTGATACGATTTACACGCAAAAAACGGATCGAACATCTGATTTTAAAGTCAGATACTCGATCCGTTTTTCTTGTCCTATTGTATTTTCTTCTCCACCCGGTACTTCTTCGGCGATATTCCATAGCGCTCTTTGAAAATCCGATGGAAATAACTCATGTTCTCATACCCGACCCGCTCGCCGATGTCTGCCACGGAAAGTCCCGTCGTTTCCAACAGATACGCGGCCTGGGTCAGGCGTTTGTTCTGAACGAGTTCGGTGTAGTTTTTCCCGGTCAGGCGGCGGATCATGCGGCTTAAGGTGTAAAAATCGTAGTGCAGTTCTTCCGCCAGTTCCGAAAGGCTGCCCTCCCGGTAATGTTCCTCGATATAGCGGTATACGCCGAGCAGCATCTCCTGTTCAAAATACTGCTCTCCCACCTGCACGCGTTCGGTGTAGTTCATGAGTTGCAGAAATAAAAGGCCCATCGTAATCTGATTGATGCTCCGCTTATTGCTCTGGTGATGTAAGAGCGTCCAGACGAGATTTTCGATCAGATTCTGCACCGGAAGGACATCCGCGATTCTGTAATGCAGATAACAGAGCGGTACCTCCCCGCTTTTCAGACAGCCGACGATAAAATCCTTTAACTGATTCTCCTCTGCCCCGATCATTCGCAGCGTCTGGTCAAAAAACTCCGGCAGAATCAGAAAGTTGACCGCGATATCGTCACGCCCTGCCGGTTCAATTTCCTGCACTGCATTCTGATTCAGAATCAGCAGCTCACCCGTTTTCAGCTCGATCCGGTCCCCGTTGATGGTGTGCACGGTGCTTCCCTGGCACATGTAGATCATCTCGACATAATTGTGGCTGTGCGCCGGAAAACGAATAAACCGCGTGTGCGGCCGAATATCAATCAATTTTCCCCGCTCCAGCAGCTTTCCCGCATCCATCACAAACTTCTGCCCGCTCGAATACCGCTCCTTTTCCACTTCCGTCTTGCCGTCCAGAATCGCCTGTTCCTCCTCCGTAATCCGGGACAGGTCTGCTATAATTTCCTGTTTCACGATGATTCCTCACATTTTTCACGTTTTTTCTGCTTTCTATTATATTCCATTCTGGTGCAAATAAGCAATGTACTTTTTCTTCTCACTTTCTGATAAATATTCCTTTCCTACGCATCAAAACAGCAAGTGCTGCACTGCCAAGTGAAACGTAACGAAGATTCTCTCTTTACAATTTCACTTTCTTAAAGTATACTTTAAGAAGTTATTCTACTATTCAAACTCTATCGTTCAAGGAGGTTTTTCCATGGAACAGCAGACCTACACCATTCGTGAAATGTCCGAGCGTTTTGGACTTCCGGCCTCTACGCTTCGTTATTATGAGGAGATCGGACTTTTGACGGATGTCATTCATACCGAAAGTAAGAAACGAATTTACACCCAGCAGCACATTGACTGCATGACCGCAATTCTCTGCTTCAAACGCACCGGGCTTCCGATTGCGGGGATTCAGGAGTTTTTCCGGCTTGAGAACGATATCCCGGGAAATATTGACCAGATGGTTGCCATTCTCAAGGAACATGAGCAGAATACACGCGAGAAAATCGAGCGCATGGAATCTGATCTCGAACATATTCAGCAGAAAGTGCGGTATTACAGCGCGGTTCGCGATGCGATTAAAAATGGGGATGAAATGCCGTCGTGGGATTCCTGCGGCTGTGAGGAGAAGGCGCAGTAGATATCTCTCCAGGCTTTTCCGCCGCAGACACACACAAGTTTCAAAAGAGCAGGTAAGAAAAGGGACCAACATCCACTTTTCTTACCTGCTCTTCTTATTTTTTCTATCACCTTTTCCCTTCATACCCGGAATTTTTTCTGCATTTCCCGCATAAAATCTTTTCCGCGGAAAAAAAACAGCCCGATCAGATACAGCACACTAAGGCCCACGCAGATCACGGACGGCCAGGTAATGCGGACAGTTCCCGTCAACCACAAAATCGCCGGAACGATTCCTGCTGCTCCGGACTGCATCAGATAAAAAAGATATTCACTGACCTCCATTTTGTACGCTCTTGCCAGAATCTGCATCGTCGCGCCATTCATAAGAACGGCGAGCGGAATTGCGAAATCGACAGACCAGCCGATCCAGCCCGTCGCATAATCCCACAGAATCGCACCGATCATAATAAAGATCAATTGCCACATACTGTTTTTGAGTGGATTTTTCCGTTTCTGATATCCCACCCGGATCAGAAGCCAGGCGCAGAACACACCCGCTGTCGCATAACCTGCCCACCACATCTGCGGCGTTGCAAGGAAATTCATCATCCAGCAGAGTACGACAGCCGCGATGCAGGTGAAAGAAAAAATTTTCAATCCCAGTTTGGCCGTCCCGTGCGGCTGTTCTTTCTGTCCCGGAAAATCATTTTCCTCCTGTTCACAGGCGATGCCCTCTTTCTGCAGCAGATGCATCAGGTTCCGTTCAATATTGGAATCAGCGATTTTAGATGTGATTCCAAGCACCATGCTGTCACCGTAGGAACAGGAACACATCTGTACTTTGTCGGTGCTGGTGAAAAATCCGAACCGCTCAATATATGTTTCATACTCCGGCGGCATCTGAATCCGGCCGATATTGGAATAGACGGTCGTAATGCTTCGTCCGCCGAGCGTCGTGCCCGCCATCAGCGCCAGATTTTTGATTTCCAGCGGCACGGCGCGCAGCACCGGATTCCGCTCAATCCGCACCAGATCGTTCATACGTGTGGAAATCTCCTGCTTCAGCGCCTCTTTCTGCATCGCGGCTCCCGTGATCTGCAGGGCATCCTCAAACGATGCCTCCGGCCCAAGATCACAGGCAATCTCGATCCAGCTCCAGAAATTCGTCATCGATGCGGATGGGAAAAAGTTGCGGAGATTGGCTGGAACCATCAGAGAAACCGGCTTTTTCAGCCTGCTTTTCGGGATTTCTTCATATACCGCATATACCAGCGCCGCCGCAAGGTACGCCGTCACCGACACGCCATGTGCTTTTGCGCACTTATGAACTGCTTCCGCGGAAAGCAGAATCTCAGTAATTTCCATCTCCTCCTGCTCCAGATACTCGCCTTTGATCTGGTATGCCGGGCGGCTTTTTTCTTTTTCATTTTTCTTTCCGGTGTAATACTGTGAAAAGCTGTCCTCCTCGAAATCTGTCTCTGTCAGCATGTCTTCGCTGACCTTTGAAAAGATTTCCTCGGGATGACACAAGATCAGATAATTGCTCACCAGTTCTTTCAGAAACAGCATCGCACCGGTGCCGTCTGTCAGGGCATGGAATACTTCGAAATTGATTCGGGTTTTATAGTAAGAAACCTGGAAAAGAAGCGTTTTGTGGTCGGGTACGTAAATCTCACTGCACGGCGGACGCTTTTCCTCTTCTACTTTTGCTGGCAGATCGCGCTGCTCCAGATAAAACCAGAAAAGACCTTTCCGCAGTACCATGGAAAACACCGGGTAATGCTCCATTGTCTGCTCCAGCGCTTTCTGCAGCAGATCCGCCTGGATGTCCTCTTTCAGCTGGCAGTAAAACCGGAAGACTCTCGTATCCTTTTTTCCGGTGGCCGCCGGAAATGCCTGTGCCGCGTTGTCCAGCTTTCTCCAGCGCGAAGAATGTTCTTTCTTCATTTTCTATGCCTCCTTACGCCTTCCCGTGTGTCAATTGTTTCTTCACTGCTGCTATGTTTTCCAGTTCTTCGTCTGCATTTTTCTGCTGTTTTTCTTTCCTTAAAAATGCATTCATATACTGAAAACTTTCCTGCACATATAGGTGTTCAATGCCAAGCGCAAAATAGCCGTGCAATGCGCCCTTGATCCGATGATGTTCAACCAGATTGCCAGCCCTTTTCAGCTTTTTCGCATAATCCTCGCCCTCATCACGCAGCGGATCGTACTGCGCCGTCAGTACCAGCGTGTCCGGCAGTCCCTGCAGATTTTCTGCCAGTACCGGTGCAAAGTACGGATTTTTGCGGTCTTCTTCGGTCCGCTGATACAGAATTACATAATCTTCCATTTTGACACTGGTCAGAAGGTATCCGGTTCCATTGGTTTTCACGGATTTGTACGGTGATTTCTCTGTGTAACAGGAATTTACCGCCGGATAAATCAAAATCTGTTTCCCCGGCAGCAGTTCTTTTTTGTCCCTCGCCATCAGGCAGACCGCAGCCGCAAGATTTCCTCCTGCGCTGTCGCCCATGATCGTGACATTTTCCGGCGTTACCTCCGGCAGAATCTCCCCGCGCAGCATTGCCTGGGCGGCGGCGTAGCAGTCTTCTAAGCCTGTCGGGAAACGATGCTCCGGTGCAAGACGGTATTCTACCGATACAACAATCTGCCCCGTCGACTGCGCCATGCGCGCGCAGACACGGTCGTATGTCTCCACACTCTCGGTTGTCCAGCCGCCGCCATGGAAGAACAGAATCGCTTCTTTTGCACCATGCTCCTCCATTTTTTCATCCGGGAAGAACAGCCGAATCGGAACCTTGTAGTCCCCATTATATATTTCCATATCCAATTTTCGCAGAAAAATACGAATCGGATCCAGCTTCTTGATATCGGCAAGCCGACGGGCGGATTCTACTTCAATTCCGCCGTAGGACAATACATTTAAAATGGCTTTGACTGCTTTTTTCATTCGCTCTCTCCTCTGTTGCTATTTTTCTGCTTCTGTTTTTCGTCTAGTTGCAATGTACTGCTTCAAAAATTCATACATCTGCTCATCGGTCGGTGGGCAGCCTTTCAGATTGTATTTAAACCCTGAAGTACAACTTCCCACACCAAGCGCCCCGCTCTTTCCCCGGTATCCCTGCCCGATGCAGATTTTTTCGTGGAGTTCCTGCAGCAGTCCTTCCTCCTTCAGCCGGTCGAGCGCCGGGATCAGATAGCCGTAGCAGGCACTGCAGGACTCAACTTCCTCTACGGCATCCTGCAGTTCCACGATCTTCCGTTTTTCCGGAATCACTCTTTTTTCACCAATTTCGCCAATTTGGCGGATTGAAAGCCGTGTGAGATCAGCGCTGCCCACGCCCAACTCTTCTGCCATTTTGACATACGGGACATCTTCTGGCTTATAATGCAGTTCCGCGCAGACATATGCATCGATCAACACCGGATCTAACCCAGCGAAAAGGCGATTCATAATAAACGGATTACCGCCATCCTCAAAGTCAAGGTCTCCGCAGATATTATCCACCAAAATAAAATCCTGATGAATCCCCAGCCCCAGATGCGCAATTGGCCGATGAAGTCCCATGGCATGAAAATGACGTTTTTCTTTATTCGGCAAGAGACCTTTCATATTTTTCAGTGCGCAGGTAATTTTAGTCTGGCAATGGCCTTTCATGACCGGGACATTGATCATAAAATCCACCTTTTTCGCACATTCGCAAATCTGAAGTTCCATATCACCACACTGCACCGGCATGCTTTTTTCCTTCTGCGCATCGATAAGCGGAACGCCGTACTGTTCCGAAAGCATACGGTATCCACAGACCTCAAACGATTCCTCTGTCTTATCCCCGACCCAGGAACCTTCCATGATTTGAAGGTTAGTAAATCCGTTTTCCTGAAGATATTCGATGATCCCCGCAACCACCTCCGGATGTGTCGTCCCTCCAAACTCCGCCGGGACAGGTGCTACCAGATTTGGCTTAATACCGATGAGACTGACCTTCGAAGGAATGAGCGTAGCTAAGGCACATTTGTTCAAAAGCTGTTTTGTCATTTCTTTATATTCCATTCCCTGTATCTGGATAATTTCGTTTTTATTCATTTAGTATTGCGGCCCCTTTATTCTGATTTGATTTTTTCTGACATTCGATATTCTTTAGTATATAATAGTTACTGCTTTCTTTCAACTCATCCAAAAACAAAATCATTTCCTGTGAACTGTAACCATTCCCGTCAGCTCCAGCTTCATAGAAAATTAAGCACTGTATGCTTGTAAGATTTCCAATCGCATTGTATAATAAATGGAAAACGGTACACAGAAAAAGTACCTCATCAGAAAGGAACTGTCATGAGTTTTGAAGATGATTTAAAGGATGTCGGCGACAGTATTGGAAAGCTTGTGGATAACGCTGTAAATTCTCAGGATTTTCAGGAATTAAACCGGAAGATTTCAGACACCATCAACCAGTTTGTCTACCCAAACCGGAAGGGACCATTCCGTGCAAATGGCACACAGGAGCCGTCCCGCGGCTATTCCGCAGATACTTCCTACAGCAGCCAGCATTCTTCCCATAATAATACAGCGCAGCAGACCGGACCGCATCACTATTCCTACGGGCCGGGAGGCACGATGCCGGGTAAGAGCGCGAACCCGGTTCCCAAACCTTCCCATACCTGGCAGACCTCCCAGAATACGGAATGGAACAGCCGCATACAAGAACGCCGTGTACTGCGCGAGCGCTTTATGCCATCCACCGATCTTGCACTTGTCGGCGGATTTCAGACGGCCGCCGGCTGGGGTGTCACCGGACTGTTCGGCTGCTGCACAGCGCTTAGTCTGTATTCCTTATTTGCAGGTCCAGACAACAGCGCGCTGATTCCTTCTCTTATTTTTGCCGCATTTACCATCGGCGGCGGCATTCTTCTGAAAAAGGGAAGTAAAAACCGGCGTCTGGTCCGCCATTTCCGCCAGATCTGTACGCTGATCGGCACAAAGGAATATATTTCCACGAAAGAACTCTGCGACAGTATGCACTGTGAGAAAGGTGAGCTTCTGACCGATATTACGACCATGATTGATAAATCCATGCTGCGCCAGGGCCACCTCGACGAGAATGGTACCTGTCTGATGGTAACAAATGACTGCTACGACCAGTACCGCGCAATGCTCGCCAGCCAGAAGGAACAGCAGATTGCTGAGCAGAAAGCACGTGAACAGCTGGAGGCCTCCGGTGTAACGCCGGAATACCAGCAGATGCTGGAAGAATGTGAATCTTATATTCAGAAGATCCATCAGTGCAACCTGGATCTGCCGGGTGAAGTCATCACAGCCAAGCTGAGCCGTCTCGAAACGGTTGTTACCCGGATTCTCGAGGAGGCAAAAAAGCGCCCAAAAGAAGCCGCCGCCCTGCGGAAATTTATGGATTACTATATGCCGACAACCTGGAAGCTGCTCGACGCTTACCGTTCCTTTGAGAACGAACCAATTCAAAGCGACAATATCCTCCGAACCAAGAAGGAAATCGAGGACACACTGGATACCATCAATGCCGCATTCGAAAAGCTGCTTGATGATCTGTTCCAGACAACGGCATGGGATATTTCTTCTGATATCTCTGTTCTGCAGACGATGCTGGCGCAGGAGGGACTGACAAATCAGGCAGGTCCGTCAAAGCAGGATATTGAGCCGCTTCACATGTAACTATTCAAAGCTATACAATTGAAATCAAATCACCGGTTACGTTTCCGTACCGAAGAAAAGGAGAATAGAAAACATGAATGATTTTGTAAAGGACACCACTGAAATTCCAAGCTTAAGTTTCGGCGCTCCGGAGCCGGAACCGGAACTTCCGGTACAGCAGCCGGAAGAAAAGAAAGAGGTCATGGATGATTCTGTTCTGTCCGACGAACAGAAAGCCATGGTGAATGCCTTTGTTTCCCAGATTGATCTTGCCAATACAAACGGCATTCTGCAGTACGGTGCCGGTGCACAGAAGAAAATGGCAGACTTTTCCGAGAAAACGCTGGAGAACGTCAGAAGCAAAGATCTCGGGGAAATCGGCGATCTGCTCACCTCTGTTGTGACAGAGCTGAAAACGTTTGACGCAGAAGAAGAAAAGGGACCATTCTCTTTCTTTAAGAAAAGCACGAACAAAATCAATGCAATGAAAGCGAAGTATGACAAGGCAGAGGTGAATGTCAATAAAATCTGTGACGTGCTCGACGGCCACCAGCGGCAGCTTCTGAAAGACATTGCCATTCTGGATCAGATGTATGCACAGAACCTGAATTATTTTAAAGAGCTAACCATGTACATTCTCGCTGGAAAGAAAAAGCTGGAGCTGGTACGTTCCACAGAACTCCGTGATCTGCAGAATAAAGCGCAGATGACCGGAAAGGCCGAAGATGCACAGGCTGCCAAGGATCTCGAAGATCTCTGCAACCGATTTGAGAAGAAACTGTATGATCTGGAACTAACCCGTATGGTTTCGATCCAGACAGCGCCGCAGATCCGCATGATTCAGAACAGCGATTCTGTAATGGCCGAAAAGATCCAATCCACACTCGTCAACACCATTCCGCTCTGGAAAAACCAGATGATCATTGCACTCGGCGTTCATCACTCGACTGAGGCTGCCAAAGCACAGCGCCAGGTTTCGGATATGACAAATGAGCTTCTGAAAAAGAATGCGGAGAATCTGAAGATGGCAACGATCGAGACTGCAAAAGAATCTGAGCGCGGTATCGTCGATATGGAAACCTTAAAACAGACGAACCAGAGCCTGATCTCTACCCTCGATGAAGTGATGAAGATTCAGGAGGACGGCCGCCAGAAACGTGCCGCCGCTGAAGTTGAGCTGGTACAGCTCGAAAATGATATTAAGAAAAAAATGCTGGAGCTTTCTGCAGGCGGACAGCACTGATACTTTTTGTATTCTATATAAAAAAACGGAGAAGCCGCTTTTTCTGTGGTTTCTCCGTTTTTTACGTCCTGTCTTACCCTTATCTCGGGCGTTCTGCCTTTTCATTCTTTCTTCGGTATTCCGTGAAATAAAATTCAATATCAAAGCAGGTCTGCTCATCGCCCTCTTCTACCATCTCCCAATCCGGTGATTCGTCAAGATCCTCAAAGAAGGTATCCGCCTGATACGTCATGTCAATTCGTGTGACGTATGCCGTATCACAGTATGGGAGAAGCTGACAGTAAATTTCTCCGCCGCCCGCAACATAAATATCGTCGTCCTCATACGGCTTTAACACTTCCATCAGCTCTTTGATACTGTGGACAACGGTTGCGCCGCGGACATTCCATTCCGGATCACGGCTTAAAATAATATTCGTTCTGCCTTTTAAGGGCTGCCCTGCCGGGAGTGTAGCAAGTGTCTTTCTTCCCATCACGACAACGTGTCCCATCGTAGTTTCACGGAAGAACCGCAGATCAGACGGAATACTTACCAGCAGCCGTCCCTGATATCCCAGACCCCATTTGCGGTCCGCACTTAAAATTGCTTTCATTTTGTTTCCTCTTTCTGTGTTATTTTCTCATCCATACTGCCGGAACGGAACCCTTCCAGATCCATCGTCAGGTAAGAAAAGCCGAGCTTTTTCAGATATGCAATCATTTCTTCTCTCTTCTCAAGCACTTCCCCCATACGCTCCGGTGCAATTTCAAGACGCACCACATCGCCATGTACACGCAGGCGGAGATTCTCTTCCGCACCGAACAGCGTATGAAGCCATGCTTCGCCGTCCGCAATCCGATCCAGAACGTCATAGTTAATTTCTGCCCCGTAGGGAAGGCGTGTCGCCATACATGGAGTGGATGGACGGTGTGCTACGGAAACGCCGTACTTTGCGGCAAGTGCTTTTACCTCTGTTTTTGTCACATGACACGCTGCAAGCGGGCTGATAACACCATATTCTCTCAGCGCTTTTCGCCCCGGCCGGTAGACATGAAGGTCATCCTCATTTGTTCCGTCGAGTACCTGGGTGACACCGTGATCGCGGGCAAATTCCAGAAGTTTCCCAAATAGATAGTGCTTACAGAGATAGCAGCGGTTTTCCGGATTGTAACGGATTGCCTCCTGCTCCAGCTCATCAACAAAAAGGACCTCATGAACAGCGCCAACCTCCTTTGCTACTCTTGTCGCTGTCTCCAGGTCGCAGGGCGGATGCAGCCGTGTCTGAAAGGTTACTGCATAAACCTTTGTTCCATATTTTGCAGATGCATCCATGACAAGCTTCAGCAGCAGACTGCTGTCCACACCGCCGGAGAATGCCAGACAGAGATCCTGTTTTGCAATCTCGTCAAGTTGGGTAAGCAATGCCTTTTCCTTATTCTGCATATCTGTTTTCTGTTCTGTCCGGTTCTTTTTCTTTTCCTGTAATTCCATCGTATCTGTCTTCCTTTCCTGTAAAATGGCCGATGTCTTCTTATCAGAAAATCCATCGGCGGCACTGCTGCCCCGATGGATTTTCTCATACAGGTATTCCTGTTCTATTTTTTATCGATATGTCGGATCGCTTCCGAAAGCACCGCCTGTCCAGGTATAACGGGTCGGGTTTGTCAGCGGATAATCCAGATTGTCGCCAATGCGGACCGTTGTTCCGCTGCTGACGTTATCATAAATCCATTTTGCATCGATTGCAGTCAGTCTGACACAACCATGTGACATCGGTGATCCCAGGGAATTGAAGTCTACGGCAGAGATCATATTCAGATCCGGTGTGCTGCTTGCTACGCCATGGAAGTAAACAGCGTCATAAATCTGTGATACATATGGTGCCCAGCACACATAATCTTCACCTCTCATTTGCTTCTTTTTCAACTGCCAGCCGATTTTATATGTTCCTGCTGCAGTGTAACTGATTGGATTTCCTACGGAGCAGATCATTGATTTGATCGGGGTATCGTAAGAACCGGTTGCACTGTTATAGCCGTAAATGGTGACACGTCCGCGGGTTCTGTCTACTGTGATGTATTTGGATGACGGATTGAAGATGCTTGTCACATCCTCCATCAAAGAACCGTCTGCTTTGCGGTAACGGCGGTATTTTCCGATGTACTCCCATCCTTCCGTGATTCTGCGTCCGGAAGCATCGAATTTGTACTGTTTTCCATTGATCGTAGCGGTGCAGTTCTGATATCTTCCGCCCCAGCTGCGGAAATAATACTGAGAACCGTTCAGTGTCAGCCACTGATCATGGTACATGCCGCCCCAGCTCTTGAAGTAGTACCAGTTCTTATCATGAAGAATCCACTCGTCATGTGCCATGCCGCCCCAGCTCTTCATGTAATAATAGTTACCGTCATGGTAAACCCAGCCGGTCAGCATTTTTCCATCTTTATCCAGATAATAATAATTTTTATCATAGAGGAACCAGCCTTTTTGCGTCCGTTTGGTTCCATCTGCATTAAACCAGTACCAGGTATCGCCGGACTTGCCCCATTCGTTTTTATACATACCACCCCAGCTCTTGAAGTAGTATTTTCCATCGAGCCATTCATTGGCAAGCATGGTTCCATCGGATTTCAGATAATACTTATTTCCTTTGTAGGTCAGCCAGCCGCTGGTATATTTCTTTCCATTTCCGTCAAAATAATACCATACATTGTTGACTTTTGCCCATGCGTTTTTGTAGGCCGCACCCCAGCTGCGGAAGTAATAGGTGTTATCCAGCCACTCATTAAAAGCCATTTTTCCATCGGCTTTCAGATAATAGCTGTTTCCATTGTAATCCAGCCAGGAATTCGTCAGCAGTTTTCCGCCGTCTGCAGTTGCCCAGTACCAGATTGTCTGCGTGCTGGTTTTAATTTTTTTCCATCCTGTTGTCGTCGAAACGGCTCCGTCAGCACCAACGTAATAATAATTTCCATTATAGCTTCCAACATCGTTGACACACATGCCGCCCCAGCTCTTGAAGAGATACATGGTTCCGTTCACATTCAGCGCGTTGTCTTCCATATGACCGTCTTCATGGAGATAATATTTATTTCCATCGTAATTGAACCAGCCTGTCCGTACGCCGCCCCAGCTGCAGAAGCTGTACCATTTTCCATCAATCTGTGCCCAGCCGGATTTATTTTTCTGATTACCGGTTTCCATCTCGAAACTTCCATCTTTCAAATTTCCGTTTGCATCAAAGGAAGCTGGTTTCATATAGTAGATTGCTGTATCTACCTTTTGCCATCCTGAAAGAAGTTCCCCTGTTTCCGCATCCACTAAGTACCAGTTAGAGCCAACCGTCAACCAGCTTACCGTACGATCTCCCTGCTGATACGCATTGTGATTTCCAAGAGATACAGTGCTGTCTTCTGCATTCAGATAATAGGTATGCGTTACATTGTTTTCATCAACAACAGTCTGGAAACCTGCCTCTTTTACGCGGGTTCCATCATTGCCAAACAGATATGTTACATCTCCTACTTTCTGAGTTGTGCTCCAGACTGCATAGCCTTCTTCATCGGCATAGTAATCATCCACACTGCCATCCTCAAATTTGATGGTAACAAGTTCATTTTTTTTCAGTTCCGGTGCAAATACTTTTCCTTCACAAATACCCTGCTGTCTCGAACCAAGTTCATCTTTTGCAGGATCTTCCCCTTCTGTCTCAAAGTAGTAGATTCCGGTTTTTCCATCTTCATCCGTCAGCTCTACTTCACCGGTCAGCATATAGCCATTTTCGTCAAACGCATAATCGACGCCGTCGATTTCTATTGGTCCGGTAGCAGCTACCACCTTATTATTCTCATCCAGAACTCCGTACTGAAACTGTTTCTTTCCATCTTTTTCAACGCTGTTCCAGCCTTCCTTCAGATTACTTACTTCCGGAGCCGGAGTTGCGCTCGGCGTCGGTGTCTCGGAAGGGGTCTCAGTTGGTGTTACGGTTGGTGTTGCGGTCGGTGCCTCGGTTGGAGCCGGAGTCTCACTCGGTGTAACCTCTGGGGTCTCAGTTGGCGCCGGAGTCGGAGTCGTTTCTTCGTCTTCGGCCTGAGCTACAGTATCACTTTCCGAATTTACCGGTAATGGACTGGTTTCTGTAGAAGCTGCATATGCACCGGCTGGTGTAACACTTACCATGACGCCAAGTACGGCTGCGGCCAGAAACTTTCTTTTCATTCTTATTCATCCTCCCATTTTTTTACTCTTATACAATTTATAGCTTACTACATTTTTCCATCTATTTCAAGTTATCCGCCGGTAAAATACCTTACAAATTTCTTATGGTTTTTTCCTGTTTTTCGGGCAGAAAAAACCTCCTGACCCCGGTTTTCTGACCGGAAACAGAAGGCTTTTTACTGTTCTTTTATTCGTTTACCGTGGTAGATCCATAGATCTCTGTCTGAAGTCTCGAGATGGTTGCTGCGAAGTCCGGAACAAGCATCTCACCCTTGCTGGAGTACAAGTCGTCGTACGGTACACGGCTCTGTACAATCTCGTAGGACAGAATTGTCGGCAGCTCTCCGATCAATGTCATCAATGTAGACTGATCAATGTTATGGGTAACACTTGGAAGAATGGTATCCGCCAGTGCACTCAGTTCTGTTACGCTTGACGATTTCATTTTCTGCATCATCTTGCTTAAAACCTCTCGCTGACGCTCCGTTCTCTGATAATCAGAATTTCCAACGTAACGGATTCTTGCATATGCAACTGCCTGATAGCCATCCACATGCTGCTCTCCGCCTGCTGTATACTGATGGGCGGAAGCATCCACATTACGGAGTCTGCACATTTCATCAACATATTGGTTCGCTACACGGATTTCATCATCGCTCGGCGAAAGCTCGATTCCGCCGATGGCATCGATAATGTCAATCATGGAATCGAAGTCAACACTTGCATAATTGTCAATCGGCAGTTTGTAGTTGTCCTCGATGGTTCGTACAACCAGCGGACCGCCGCCATATGCGCAGGCTGCATTCAGTTTTTTCACACCGACATCCGGGATATTTGCATACAGGTCACGCATAAAGGATGTCATGTGGATCTGTTTTGTATCTTTATTGATGGACATCAGAATCATGGAATCGGAGTTTCCATACCACGTTTTGTCACGACGGTCAACACCGATCAGCAGAATGTTGTACACGTTATTGTTGTTTGGAAGTTCAATGTCCTGTGTCTCATTTAAAATCTCAGACTGCAGGGCATCCGTCTCCTCATCAGTCAACCCGGTACTTTCTGTCTCAACCTCTGTGGATTTATTGATCGTGATTTTATCATCGCTTACGTAGTTACTCTTGCTGTAATAGTGATTGATTACAGCATAGACACCGACGAGCACAACCAGTACAACTACGAGAAGGATGGTGAGCACATTAACCCAGCCGAATTTCTTCTTTTTCTTTCCTGAGGAATGGCGTCTTTCCGGGATTTCATCCTCGTCATCATATTCTTTTCTCATAACGACCTCTTTCATTTTCTTATTTTCCGGTATTTTCCAGCCGGATATCGTTTATAATATAGTCAAAAAACGGACTGCTGTCAAGTGTGCAGTCCGTTTTGATTGATTTCCGTTTGCAGTTCTTTTTCCTACCGCTGCATTTTCTCCCACTGGTTCAGTGCAGCCTCAATGACTTTGTCCATATCGTAATACTTGTATTCTCCAAGTCTTCCGCCAAAGATAATCTTCTCTTCTTTTTCCGCAAGTGCGGCATATTTCTGATAAAGTTCCTGGTTTCTGG
This sequence comes from Blautia sp. AM28-27, assembly GCF_003480905.1. Lineage (NCBI taxonomy): Bacteria > Bacillati > Bacillota > Clostridia > Lachnospirales > Lachnospiraceae > Blautia > Blautia sp. AM28-27. Next base: position 130,735 of record NZ_QUJK01000003.1, on the reverse strand, counting down.
CATCATTCACCGGGTAGTACGGCTCCATCCCCTCTTTCCAGTCGGTGGAATACTCTCTGGAAATGACGGTCTTTTTCTGGGTTCCGAATTCGAAATGCTTGTGTTCGATCACACGCGTATACGGTGTCTCCCGATCGGTGTAGTTTACTACAGCTACGCCCTGATAATTGTCGGTATCCAGCACTTCTGTTTCAAAGCGCACCGTACGGTATTCCAGCTTGCCAAGTGCATAATCGTAAAACGCATCAATCGCTCCGGTGTAAATCACCGTCTCACCCATCGCCAGGTACTTTTCTTTATTTTCCAGAAAATCAACACCTGTCTGTACATCCGCTTTTTCAAAAAGCCGCTCTGTCAGAACGTTATAGCCTCCAATCGGAATTCCCTGATAAAGGTCATTGAAATAGTTGTTGTCATACGTAAAGCGCACCGGAAGCCGTTTGATGATAAAGCTCGGCAGCTCACTGCAATCTCTTCCCCACTGCTTTTCTGTATAACCCTTAACCAGCTTTTCATAAATATCTTTTCCAACCAGTTTGATCGCCTGCTCTTCCAGATTTTTCGGCTCTCCCGGAACAGCTTTTCTCTGCTCTTCGATGATTGTTTTCGCCTCTTCCGGTGTGCGGATTCCCCACATTTTACTGAAGGTATTCATATTGAACGGCATATTATAAATTTCGCCTTTGTAGTTGGCAATCGGCGAGTTTGTATAACGGTTGAATTCTGCCAGCGAATTGACAAACTGCCACACCTCTTTATTCGAAGTATGGAAAATATGCGCTCCATACTTGTGTACATGAATTCCCTCGATTTCTTCGCAGTAAATATTTCCGCCTGTATGATCTCTTCGTTCCAGTACAAGACAGCTTTTCCCTGCCTGACCGGCAAGATAAGCAATCACTCCGGAATACAGACCGGCGCCAACCAGAACATAATCATATTTCTTCATTGTTCTTTCTCCTTACAGTTCTTCCCCAAGTCCCGTCCGGATGGAATTGACAAGGAACTGCAGAGCTTCCTCCTCGTCCTCTCCCTCGCAGAACAGCTCAATTTCGTCTCCGCATTTGACGCATGCGCCAAGGACGCTTAAGACGCTCTTTGCATTTGCTGTATTTCCATCTCCGTAGTGGAATGTAATAGATGATTTAAACTGCATCGCCTGTTTGCACAGGGTTCCGGCCGGGCGAAGATGAAGGCCGGTTGGATTTTTCACGGTCACTTTTCCGCTTACCATTGGTTTCCCTCCTAATTTGTTCCTGTCGTTTTATTTGCTACTGCTTTTTCTTTGATATGAATCGTTGTCTTGACACTGTCTACGAGCTCATAGCCATCCGGCAGTGTGATTTTTACCGGTACCTCGTAATCCCCGACACCCATTCCATTCAGATCTATGGATGCGTTGATCTGGGAAGTATCTAATTTGGCCAGATTTTTGTCCGATGCTTTAATGCGGATTGCAAGCTGTGTCTGATCATACAGAACGGTATAAGTGGACTGAAGATTGCCCGTCTCGATCTGATCGACATCAAGTTCAAATTCCCTGCTCTCATTCGGCATAACCGTTACGTGAACGGTAACGGATGCAGACGAACTGGAAGATACTTTCAGATCTGTCACATCGGCGAGAACATCGCTTAAGTCAACCGTCGTCTCCACATCGGAGCGCTGTCCTGCAACGGAGGTATAGTCTTCCGGAATTTCAATCGTATTGCCTTCATCCGCCAGCTTTGCAAGTGCCTCCTCGGATCCGGCAACGGTGATTTCCTCCGGTGTGGTATAGATATTTTTAATCTGATAGCCGTCTGCCGGAGTTCCGCTGTACAGTGCACTCAGCTTAATACCGGATACACGGCGCCACAGTTCAATATCCACATCCACCTGCGGGGAGCCGCTGTCGAAATTCAAAAATTCCATCTGGGATTCCGGCATCTCATCCTGGTTTTTATCAATAATCATCAGATCCGCCGTGACGGTTCCGGAATTCCGCATATTGGTTACATCTACTTTTGCCACCACACTGCTGATCTTATTGATCAGGGACGTCGGGCCGGAAATGGTGATGCTCTCCGGATCGGAAGTCATCGTTCCCACTTCGTAATCTTTTGCCGGTTTCGTATTTCCTGCGTCAATTGTGATCGGGAATTTTTCGCTGTCCACATCCTCGATTTCCACAGGGATCGTTGCTGTCACTGTGCTCAGTTTTTCCTGTTTTACCATGGAGCACGCTGCCTTGATCGGCACATAAACCGGGTTTGTATCCATCGTCACAATCTGGGTCAGATCGGCCGTGACAGTGATATCCGATGCTTTCAGCCGGCTGACAACCGAGTTGTTGTCCGTGACAGTAACCGTGACCGTCTGGTATTCCTCCGCAATCTGGTATGTTTTCTTTCCGGCTGCGATGTAGGCTTCATTGGTCACCTGCACGGGGACATCAAAGCGCTCTTTCACAATCGGGTCATTCACACTGACCACAACGTACCAGATTACAATGGCAATCAGGATAGAAAGAATTTTCAAAGGGAGATTGTTCAGAAGCTTTTTCAGAATTTTCTTTTTCATTTCTTCTCTCCCTCCACTTTCTGACGCATTCCGCGGATATGCCATCCTTTCTTCTCTTCCGGTTTTTTCGCGAGCTTCTGGATTTTGTGAAGCTGCTCCCGAAGGTCGCTCGGTGTTACTGCCGTGTGGAGTTCTCCGCCGGAAGCATACGACACATTTCCGGTTTCCTCGGAGACAATAATCGTAAAGGAATCCGTCACCTCACTGATGCCGACACCTGCACGGTGGCGTGTTCCAAGATTCTTGTTCAGATCCATGTTGTCGGACAGCGGCAGGTAACATGTTGCTGCCGTGACACGGTTGTTCCGTACAATCACGGCTCCGTCGTGCAGCGGCGTATTGTGTTCGAAAATATTGATCAGCAGCTGGCTGGTCAGAACGCCGTCAATCGGGATTCCGGTCTTTTCATATTCCTCCAGGGTGATGGTCTTTTCGATGACGATCAGCGCTCCGGTCTTTACTTCTCCCATTTCAAAACTGGCCCTTACCAGTTCATTGATGGTTTTGTCACTGAACCGTTCATTTTCCTCCTGGCCGCTCGCAAAAGAAATGGCAGACAGCGGATTCTTTTCTCCAATCTGCTCGACCACTCTTCGAAGCTCCGGCTGAAAGATAATTACAACCGCTGTGATCGCCGCCCCGCCGATGTTTCCGAACAGCCACAGAATCGTCTGCATTTTCAGCACGTTTGCAATGATGACAAAGACACCAATCAGAAAAATACCTTTCATCAGCGTATAGGCCTTTGTATTCTGCAGCCAGCGGATCAGGTGATAGACGAAAAATGCAATGAGCAGAATCTGCACAATATCAATCAGTTCAATTTGTTTTGGCAGCCCGTAGTCTGCCGTTCTTGTGACAATCCAGTTCCACACGCCACGCACACTGTCACTTCCTTTCTTTTCCCCCGGCCGGTTTTCTTCTGATTTTCAAAATTCTTTTAAAGATCCTTTAAGGTGTCCTCCAGCATGCTCTTATAATCCACATCCTGATAATCGCCCTCGTCCAGCGGCGGAATTTCTTCTTCCTGAATTTCTTCTGTTTCGTTTATTTCTTCTGTTTCGTTTATTTCTTCTATTTCTTCTTTTTCCTCGATCTCATCAAGATCCCTGCTGTTCCCGGATTCTTCTGTATGTCCAAGATTTGCCAGAGCATCGAGTTCCTCGTCTGTCAGATCCGGTTCTTTTTTCTTTTCATTCCGAATATAAGTCACACAGCGCTGTGCCTTTGTCACATTGAATTTTGGAACGGCTTTTACGTAGTAATAATAATCGTCGTCATCATATTCCAGGTATTCTGTCCGGGTGTAGTCTGCACCGAACAGGAAAAACTCCAGAACAAATCCAACCAGACAGCCGGCCGCCGCCCCGATCAGAACCATCGGGAGTGCAATCTGTACATCCAGTGCCAGGCTTCCGGCAATCATAATAACCGCATAGGCAACCGAACCTGCCACAATGGAAATCTGCCATGCATAGTCCGCACTGCTGTGGCGGATTGCATTGACAAGAAGTACGGTCAGTGCGCAGGCGATCAGAACCAGCAGCATTTCCTCATTGCGGAAGAGGCCGTTGAAAAATTCCTGTACGACTGCCGTGATCTCCGGTGCTTCCGCCGCATGAAGCAGCGGCTCCATTTTTCCGTGAATCATGTCGCACATATAGTAGACAACGACACCGCAGGCTGCTGAAAATGCAGAGAGCGGCGTGCCGGCAAGACCATAGGCAACCGGAACAGCAGATGGCACGTGAAGCCAGAATGCGAGCGGTGTCAAAAGGAGTGCCGGCGCATCCTTCGGCACAAAGCGAAGATATAGAAACCAGAGCACCAGCAGAACCAGCGCCGCAAGACCCGCGATTACCATGTGAAGTGCAAAGCAGTGGCCGATGATCACCAGCATTGCAAGGAAAACCATTCCATTCAATGGCAGGATGGCGCAGATCAGTGACAGAATCAATACCACATACATGCTGTCCAGCATCTTCAGATAGCCGAGATTGGAATTAATACCACGAAATACAGCAAGAGCGAGCAGAAATTTCACAATCGGAAGTACGATTCCGCTGCAGGAGCCGTAAAACTCTTTTAATTTTTCTTTCAGTTCAATCAATACTGTCATGTTTCCTTCCTCCTGCGCCCGGATTTCTTCCCGCTTTTTTCCTGTTCCTCATACATGTTCTGCAGGTCATCCAGCTCTTTTCCATACCATTTCAGCTTTTTCTGTGCTCCCTGGTAACGGATCGTGCTGATCACATACACGGCAATGGAATAGACTGCCAGAAAACACAGATAGGACGCGATCAGACACCCTGCTGCAAACTGCAGGTCGATTGTGTCTATCTCGTCCACCAACCATTCAATATGATATAAGACTGCAACCGCAAGTACCAGAATGTATCCGATGGAAGCCAGAAAAAAATTTTTCAGAAGCTCTTTTCCGATGTAATCACTCCGAAAATAGCGGCCGATTCGTAAGGCATTTTTTTCTTCTTTTTTTTCGAAAAAAGCCAGTTTTGTCATCTGACGAATCCTTTTTTCGTCCAACATGCCTCTTGGTCTCCTCTTCCCGTTCTAAATTATGTTTATTTTACCATATGTTTCCGATATTGGAAAGCTATTCTCAAAATATTCACACACTATTTTACAATTGCCGCACAAACAAAATCCACCTGTTCTGCTCCATTCACTTTCAACAGTGACGCAATGGCATCAACCGTGCTTCCCGTTGTGAAAATGTCATCTACCAGAAGAATCCGGCAGTATTTCATCTGTCCCGGCTTTGCCAATGCAAAAGCTCCCTCCAGGTTTTTCCGCCGCTCGGCGGGACTAAGCTCTTTCTGGCGTTTTGTTTTTTTCACACGGCGGATCAGGCGGGCATTCATGGGAAGTTCCATTTCTTCTGCCAGCTTTTCTGCAAATACCTCCGCCTGATTGTAGCCGCGCTGCCGCTGTCTCGCCGGATGAAGCGGCACCGGAACGAGCACCTCCGGATTTCTTCTCTGGATCTGCTTTCCCACATAGAAAAACGCCGCGTGAGCATAAAATCCGGCGTATTCCTGCCGTTCATGATATTTGAACCGCATCAGGGAAGCCTCAAGTTCCCCGTGGTAACCGTACGGCGCAAAACCGCGGTCGAAGCTGTGCCTCGTTCTGCTGCAGTCCCGGCAGAACTCTTCCTCACTGCCCACGGGTTTCCCGCATTTTTTGCACCGCGCGCCCAGAATCGGATGGATCTTTTCCACACAATTCCGGCATAGATACAGTTCCTCACGTGACAGCAGTCCGTCACAGATGGGACATCGTCTCGGATAAACTGCGTTTAAAAGCCAGTTTCCTGTTTTATTTTTTTCTTTCATGTAACCTGCGCTTTCCCTTATCCACTCTGCCGGATGCAGCCGCATCCATGCCCCGGAAAAACGTGTTTACGCGTTTTCTTCCTGCATTTCCCAGATTCTTCTGGCGAGCGTTGTATACCGGTTCGCCTCGATATGATTTCCGATCATTGCCTGGAATGTCACATCACTTCCGACGATGGTGACGCACTTTCTGGCTCTCGTCACGGCCGTATACAGAAGATTCCGCGTCATCAGCATGCGCGGGCCGCCGAGCAGCGGAATCACAACCGCCGGGTACTCGCTTCCCTGCGCTTTATGTATCGTTGTGGCGTAGGCGAGCTCCAGCTCGTCCGCCTGTTTGAACGTATAGTCTGCGAATTTTCCTTCCTCAAACTCCACGGTGATCACCTCGGTATACGGGTTGATACTCCGGATCATGCCGAGGTCTCCGTTGAATACACCCATACCGCGCTCCGCCACGATTCCGTTGATGCCGCGGATTTCCCACTCCATCTGGTAATTGTTGCGGATCTGCATGACCTTGTCGCCCTCGCGGAGGATATTACCTCCATTTTCCCGCTCGGCTTTGTCCGGTGCGGGCGGGTTCAGGTATTTCTGCAGAATCTGATTCAGATTTTCCACGCCGAGTGCACCTTTCCGCATCGGAGTCAGAATCTGGATATCCTGCGGGCGGGCATCCACATAACGCGGCAGTTTCTGGGACACCAGCGTCACCAGCACTTTCCAGATCACGTTGACATCGTACCGTTTCAAAAAGAAGAAATCTTTGCTCTTATTGTCCAGTATAACCTCTTCCCCATTATGGATCTTATGTGCATTGACAACAATATCGCTCTGGGATGCCTGCCGGAAAATGTGTGTCAGGCAGACAATCGGAAAGCATTCCGAACGGATCAGATCCCGGAGGACACTGCCCGGGCCGACACTTGGAAGCTGGTTCTGGTCTCCCACCAGGATCAGCCTTGTTCCCGGCACAATCGCGGAAAGAAGGGCATGCATCAGGTGGATATCAACCATCGACATCTCATCAATGATGATGACATCCGCGTCGAGCGGATTATCTGCGTTCCGCTCAAAATGCACATTTGCCGAGGAATCATCCACATTTCCCGTCAGTTCCAGAAGACGATGGATCGTGCATGCCTCACAGCCAGTTGCCTCTGTCATTCGTTTCGCCGCTCTTCCGGTCGGCGCTGCCAGGAAAATGTCGAGGCCTTCTGCCTCAAAATAATGGATCATCGCATTGATGGTCGTCGTTTTTCCGGTTCCGGGACCTCCGGTCAGGATCATAAGACCGCTGTATGCCGCCTCAACGACTGCCGTCTTCTGCATCTCATCCAGCTCGATCTGATATTTTTTCTCGATCTTTCCGATCCGCTTTTCGATTGCCTCACGGTCTTCCTCGCATGTAATATTCAGCTCATGCAGCATGCGCGCCGTACTCAGTTCCAGATAATAATACTGGCTGGCGTACACAATCCGCAGAGGCTCATCCCCTTCCCGTTCGGCCGGGAGCTCGCGGATGACCGCTTTTTTGTCGATTGCCATATCCTGCAGAGATTTCTGCATCCGCTCCGGTTCTACGCCGAGAAGTTCCTGCCCTCTCCGAAGCAGCACCGGTTCCGGCAGATAGACATGGCCTTCTGCCGTCGCCTGATTCAGCACATACGAAAGACCGCTCTTGATGCGGAATTCGCTGTCCACGGCAATCCCGATTTTTCCGGCAATCTCATCCGCCGTCCGAAATCCCACGCCTGCGATATCTTCCGCCATTTTATACGGGTTTTCCTTTAAAATCCGGTACACATTGTCCCCGTACTGCTGATAAATCTTTGCACCGAGATTCAGTGCAATGCCATATCCCGAGAGGAAAATCATCGCATTCTGCATTTCGGCTTTTTCTGCCACCTGCTGTGCAATTTCACGCGCTTTCCGCTCGCTGATTCCCTTTACCTCCGCGAGGCGCTCCGGCTCTTCCTCGATGATCCGAAGCGTATCGTCACCGAAGCGGCGCACAATTCTTGCCGCCAGCGCCGCACCGACTCCTTTGATCGCACCGGAACCGAGATACCGCTCCAATGCAACAGAATCCTGTGGAACTTTCGTCTCATAGGATTCAATGCGGAACTGCTTTCCATAGGCAGCATGTTCAATATAATCTCCGGAAGCCTCGATCAGCTCGCCCTCTCCGATCATCGGAAGCGTGCCGACGCATGTCAGCTCGCGCCCCTTCATGCTCAGATTCAGGACGGTATAGCCGTTCTCCTCATTTCGGAAAATAATGTGTTCTACGTAGCCTTCTACTTTTTCTTTTTCACTCATCTTTTATCAAAACTGGCTTTCAAATTCATTCATCACTTCGCGGTACTGGCCGGTTCCAAGCGCAACGACGCTCGCCGGATTTTCTGCTGTCACGGTATTAATGCCGGTCCGCTCCTGGATCAGCTCGTCCATTCCGGCAAGGAGACTGCCGCCTCCGGTCAGGATAATGCCGCGGTCGGAAACATCGGATGCCAGTTCCGGCGGCGTTTTTTCCAGCACGGCACAGATCGCGTCCGCAATCTGGTTTGTCGTCTGGGCAAGGGCACCTCGGATTTCGTCGGAGGAAACCGTAATCGTCGCCGGAAGTCCGGTGATGACGTTTCTTCCCTTGATCTCCATCGTTTTCTCCTCGGCCCGCGGATAAGCGGAACCAATCCGGATTTTCACTGCCTCTGCGGTCTGTTCTCCGATAAATACGTTGTATGTTTTCCGTACATAGCGGATGATATCCTGGTCAAATGTCTCACTGGAAATCTTGACCGAATTGGAAACAACGGTTCCCGCAAGCGAGATCACAGCGATATCCGTCGTGCCTCCACCGATGTCCACGATCATATTTCCGCATGGTTTCGTAATGTCAATTCCGGATCCGATTGCCGCTGCCACCGGCTCCGGCACGATCAGCACTTCCCGGGCTCCCGCCTGGTACGTTGCCTCCTCCACAGCCTTCCGCTCTACTTCCGTCACACCGGACGGCACACAGATGCTGATTCTCGGTTTCCGGAATGCTCTTCTTCCCATTGCCTTCTGGATAAAGTAGCGCAGCATGCGCTCGGTGATCAGAAAGTCCGTGATCACGCCCTGCCGCATGGGCCGGACCGCCATAATATTGCCCGGTGTCCGTCCAATCATCTGACGCGCTTCTTCTCCAATTGCCCGTACTTTATCTGCATCTTTATCATACGCAACTACGGACGGCTCCTTTAATACAATGCCTTTTCCCTTGGCATAGACCAGGATGCTGGACGTCCCCAGATCAATTCCGATATCGGTCGTTGCAGCCATAGTAATCCCCTTTCCTGTTCTCTTTTATTTTTCTTTATTTTAATCTGTTTGAAATTTGTATAGAATAAGTTCGGGTTCAAAACACCCGAAACCCAAAAGGATCGAATGTGCTCTGAACCCAACCCGCTTCTTATTATATACAATCCCTTTTAAAATGGAAAGGATTTTTTAGAGATATTTTTCGACATATTTTCCGGTGTAGGATACCGGGCTCTTGGCCACTTCCTCCGGCGTTCCGCACGCAATCACGGTTCCGCCGCCGTCTCCGCCCTCCGGTCCGATATCAATAATATAGTCCGCCGTCTTGATGACATCCAGATTGTGTTCGATGACAACGACGGTATTTCCGCCCTCGGACAGGCGGTGCAGAATCTCCACCAGTTTGTGGACATCCGCAAAATGAAGTCCCGTCGTCGGCTCGTCGAGAATGTAGATCGTTTTTCCCGTGCCGCGGCGGCTCAGCTCTGCTGCGAGCTTGATACGCTGCGCTTCTCCGCCGGACAGCGTGGTGGACGGCTGGCCGAGGCGGATGTAGGAAAGGCCGACATCGTACAGGGTCTGTAATTTCCGGAAAATCGACGGTACCGGCCTGAAGAATTCCAGTGCCTCCTCGACCGTCATATTCAGCACATCGTAGATGCTCTTTCCTTTGTATTTGACTTCCAGTGTCTCACGGTTGTACCGTTTTCCATGGCAGACCTCACACGGCACATAGACATCCGGCAGGAAGTGCATTTCGATCTTCAGGATACCGTCGCCGCCGCAGGCCTCGCATCGGCCGCCCTTCACATTAAAACTGAATCTTCCCTTCTTGTAGCCGCGCGCCTTGGCATCCTGCGTTGCCGCAAACAGGTCGCGGATCTGATCGAACAGACCTGTGTACGTTGCCGGATTGGAACGCGGTGTTCTTCCGATCGGGGACTGGTCGATGTCGATGACCTTATCGAGCTGTTCCATACCGATGATGTCTTTGTGTGCACCCGGAATCGTCCGCGCACGGTTCAGATCTCTTGCCAGCCGTTTGTACAGAATTTCATTGACAAGGGAACTCTTTCCCGATCCGGAGACTCCGGTCACGCAGGTCATGACACCGAGCGGGAAATTCACGTTGATATTTTTCAGATTGTGCTCTTTTGCTCCGACTACCTTCAGCCAGCCCGTCGGCTTTCTGCGCTCGGACGGAACCGGAATTTTCAGCTCTCCGCTTAAGTATTTTCCGGTGATGGAATTCGGATTTTTCATCAGATCTTCCGCCGTTCCGATCGCCACCAGCTCTCCGCCGTGCTCACCGGCTCCCGGGCCGATATCGACAACGCAGTCAGCGGCGCGCATCGTATCCTCGTCGTGCTCCACGACGATCAGGCTGTTTCCGAGGTCACGCAGATGTTTCAGCGTCGCGAGAAGTTTGTCGTTGTCTCTCTGGTGAAGACCGATGCTCGGCTCGTCGAGAATATAGGCGACACCGACAAGGCCGGAGCCGATCTGCGTTGCCAGACGGATTCTCTGCGCCTCACCGCCGGACAGCGATGCCGTTCCGCGCGCCAGGGTCAGATAGTTTAATCCGACATCCGCAAGGAAGCTCACACGCGCACGGATCTCTTTTAAAATCTGCTTTCCGATCAGCAGCTGCTGTTCGGAGAGTTCGAGGTTCTGCATAAACTTCTGCAGATTGTCGATGGAAAGGGATGTTACTTCAAAAATATTTTTATCTCCGACCGTCACACCAAGCGACGTCGGTTTCAGACGCTGGCCATGGCACGCCTGGCACGGGGTCACACGCATGAAGGTTTCGTATTCCTGTTTTGTAGAATCCGATCCGGTCTCACGGTAGCGGCGCTCTACATTTTTGATCAGCCCCTCAAAAGCCACATCGTACACACCGACGCCGCGCTGACCGCGGTAATGCACCTTGACGGATTTTCCGTTCGTTCCGTAAATCAGGATATCGTGGATTTTTTTCGGATATTCACAGAACGGAGTGGAAAGGGAAAAATCGTACTCCTCTGCGAGCGCATCGAGAACGGCTCTCGTATAGCTCGATTTGTCCGTGCAGGACTGCCAGCCGAGCACGGTGATAGCTCCGTCTGCGATGGATACGGTCTTGTCCGGAATCATCAGATCCTCGTCGAACTCCATCTTGTAGCCAAGGCCGGCACAGCTCGGGCAGGCGCCGAACGGGTTGTTGAAGGAAAAGCTTCTCGGCTCAATCTCCTCCATGCTGATGCCGCAGTCCGGGCAGGAAAAGCTCTGGCTGAAGTTGAGCTGATTTCCGTCCATCGTGTCGACCACCAGAAGGCCGTCCGCCAGATCCAGTACGTTCTCGACGGAATCCGTCAGACGTTTCTCAATGTCCGGTTTGACTACAAGACGGTCCACAATAATGGAAATGTTGTGTTTCAGGTTCTTATCCAGCGTGATCTCCTCGGACAGCTCATACTGGCTGCCGTCGATCATCACGCGGACATAGCCGCTGCGTTTTGCCTGTTCGAGCACCTTTTCGTGTCTTCCCTTGCGGCCGCGCACAACCGGCGCGAGAAGCTGGATTTTCGTCCGCTCCGGGAGTGCCATGATCTGATCGACCATCTGGTCCACCGACTGGCGGCTGATGACTTTTCCGCACTTCGGGCAGTGCGGAATACCGATTCTCGCGTACAGAAGACGGAAGTAATCGTAAATCTCCGTCACGGTTCCGACGGTGGAACGCGGGTTCCGGTTCGTCGATTTCTGATCGATCGAAATAGCAGGCGGCAGGCCTTCGATGCTGTCCACATTCGGTTTTTCCATCTGTCCTAAGAACTGGCGCGCGTAGGAGGAAAGGCTCTCCATGTACCGCCGCTGGCCCTCCGCATAGATCGTGTCAAACGCAAGCGAACTCTTTCCTGAACCGCTGAGGCCCGTAAATACAACAAACTGATTTCTGGGGATATCGACATTCAGTGCTTTCAGGTTGTTCTCCCTGGCTCCCCGTATTCTGATAAACTCTTTTTTCTCTGCCATAACTGTTCCTCTTATTAATTGGAATCCCTGTCCGGACAGGGACAGGAATCTTGTCTCGTTTTCTCCCATTATAGCACACCGCCGTGCGTTATGCAAACATTTGTTCTATTTCTTTATCATCTTTTTACAGCAGAAAATCTGCCAGAATCACATTGCTGACGGAAATCCCATCGCGTGTCAGAGCCAGGCGCCCGCTGTGTTCCTGTAAAAGATGCATCGCTTCGTATTTCTTCAGAACCCCGCCGTATACGGCATGGATCTCCTTTCCAAACTTCTCCTCAAACTCCGCCGTCGAGATCCCTTGTGTCATTCGAAGGCCGAGAAACATAAATTCTTCCATGGCATCCTGCCGGGAAAGAATTTCCTCATCCTCACGGATCTTTTCCAGTGCTCCGCACGCTTTCAGATACAAAGATCGATCTGCCGTGTTCGTCCACCGGCGGTTTCCAAATAACGATGCCGCGGAAGGCCCGAACCCCAGATAATCCGTCCTTTTCCAGTAGCCGATATTGTGGCGGCATGCGAAGCCCGGCTTTGCATAATTGGAAATCTCATACTGGAAAAAGCCGTATTCTGCGAGGATTTCCGCCGTTCTGGCATACATTTCGCGTTCTGTGTCCTCATCCGGCAGATCCAGTTTCTGCTCCGCAAACGGGGTTCCCGGCTCCACGATCAGGCTGTAGGCGGAAATGTGCTCCGGAGAAAGCTCCGCGATCGTCCGAAGACTCTCTTCCCATTTCTCTTCACTCTGCTCCGGCAGACCTGACATCAGATCCACGTTGATATTCGCAAACCCGGCGTCCCGTGCCAGTGCAAAACTCTCCTGAAATTCCGCAAACGTGTGGATTCTTCCCAGCCGTCTCAGCTCCTCATCGTGAACCGACTGACAGCCGATACTGATCCGGTTGAAGCCGCTCTTCCTGTAACATTTCAGTTTTTCCACATCCAGCGTTCCCGGATTGGCCTCCAGCGTGATCTCGGCATCCTCTGAAAAAACGTACTTGCTCCGCAGTTTTTCCATCACACGGGCGAGCATTCCGGCCTCTACCGCGGATGGTGTTCCGCCGCCGAAAAAGACAGTAATTACTTCCCTTTCCGCCGCCTCTTCCGCCGCATCGATTTCTGCCAGCAGAGTCTCTTCATACTCCTTCTGCATTGCCTTCGTACCCGGTCCCGAGACAAAATCACAGTAGGCGCATTTCCGGATGCAGAACGGGATATGCACATAGAGTTCCAGTGGTTTTCTTTTTTTATTCATTCTGCTTTTCCTCCGTACGATCGAAAGACCGGCCCCTGCGCTCCCGCAACAGCAGGCGGCGCCGACAGGCCGGTCTCATTTTTATTTCTTAATTTTCATCCAGTTTCAGCACGCTCATAAAGGCTTTCTGCGGAATCTCCACGTTTCCTACCTGGCGCATCCGCTTCTTACCTTCCTTCTGCTTCTCCAGCAGCTTCTTCTTTCGGGAAATATCGCCGCCGTAGCACTTGGCGAGGACGTCTTTGCGCATCGCGCGGACGGTTTCTCTGGCGATAATCTTCGATCCGACAGCCGCCTGGATCGGGATTTCGAAGAGCTGCCGCGGAATCTCTTCTTTGAGCTTCTCGCACATCTTTCTTCCGCGCTCGTAGGCAGATCCCTCGAATACGATGAAGGACAGCGCATCCACTTCTTCTTTATTGACGAGGATATCGAGTTTTACAAGCTCGCTTCTCTCATAGCCGAGCAGCTCGTAGTCGAATGACGCGTAACCTTTGGAGCGGGATTTTAAGGCATCAAAGAAATCGTAGATAATCTCATTCAGCGGGAGATGGTAATGAAGCATCGCACGCGTCGTCTCCATGTATTCCATTCCCTGATACTGGCCTCGTCTCTGCTGGCAGAGCTCCATGATCGGTCCGATGTAGTCGGTCGTCACCATAATCTCTGCTTTTACCAGCGGCTCTTCCATATAATCAATCTCGGACGGGTCCGGCAGATTCGACGGGTTGGTCAGGTCAATGACGGTTCCGTCGGTTTTGTGAACCTTATAGATAACGCTCGGTGCGGTCGTCACGAGATCCAGATTGTACTCACGCTCCAGGCGCTCCTGAATAATTTCCAGGTGAAGCAGTCCAAGGAAACCGCAGCGGAAGCCAAAGCCCAGTGCTGCCGATGTCTCCGGCTCGTAGAAGAGGGATGCATCGTTTAACTGCAGTTTTTCCAGCGCGTCGCGCAGATCGCCGTACTGTGCGCCGTCGGCCGGGTACATGCCGCAGTATACCATCGGGTTGACTTTTTTGTAGCCCGGCAGTGCTTCTGCACACGGACGGTCGGCATCGGTTACGGTATCACCCACGCGGGTGTCGCGCACGTTTTTGATGCTGGCGGTGATATAGCCTACCATTCCGGCGGAGAGCTCGTCGCACGGGATCAGACGGCCTGCGCCGAAGTAGCCGACCTCGACAACTTCCTCGACAGCGCCTGTCGCCATCATGCGGATTCTCGTTCCTTTTTTCACGCTTCCTTCCATCACACGGCAGGAAATGATGACGCCGCGGTATGCATCGTAGACGGAATCGAAAATCAGTGCTTTTAACGGTTCCGTCGGATCACCTTCCGGTGCCGGAATTTTCTGTACGATCTGCTCGAGCACCTCGTCCACGTTCAGGCCGGTTTTTGCTGAAATCCGCGGTGCATCCTGCGCTTCCAGTCCGATGACATCCTCGATCTCTGCAATTACACGGTCCGGCTCGGCGCTTGGAAGGTCTACTTTGTTGATGACCGGGAACACATCCAGGTCATGGTCAAGGGCGAGGTAGACGTTGGCAAGGGTCTGCGCCTCGATACCCTGCGATGCATCGACAACGAGCAGCGCGCCGTCGCATGCGGCAAGGCTTCGGGAAACCTCATAGTTGAAGTCAACATGGCCCGGGGTGTCAATCATGTTTAAAATGTACTCCTCGCCGTCGGCCGCTTTGTATACGGTACGGACTGCCTGTGCCTTGATCGTGATGCCGCGCTCACGCTCCAGATCCATATTGTCCAGCACCTGATCCTGCATCTCACGCTCGGTCAAAAGGCCTGTTTTCTGAATAATACGGTCCGCAAGGGTTGATTTTCCATGGTCGATATGGGCAATAATACAAAAATTACGAATTTTACTCTGATCTATTCCTGACAAGTTTTTTCCTCCTGCTTTTTCCCTACGATACCAGATTGCTCCATATTTCGTACTCCCGCAATCTGTCTATTTTGTATGATACGAAATTCCACTCAAAAAAGCAAGATAAATTTATCCGCCTGATGCCGGACTTTTGCCCGACAGAACCTTATGCAGGATATCCGCAAACGGCCCCATTGCATTTTTCACCTCCTCGACCGTATTCGTCTGCGCACCAACCTCGAGAAGAACAGATCTCGGGCGGAGATGGAGGTTGTAGCGGTAGCCTTTTAAATAGATACAGCGCGAAAAGCCGGGATAATACTGTTTTGCCTCATACTCCATCTGAAAGGAAAATGCAAGGTTTTCCGCCTGATACGGATTGGGCAGGCTTGTCAGTTCGCCGCTTTCTTTCGTGCGGGAAAGGCCGTTGAAAAACATGATCTGCGCGGTCGGCTTTCCGTTGATTTCTGTCACAAGACGTTTTGAACCATTGACCCCGTCCCGGTGCAGGTCGATCACGACCTGAATGGACGGGTGTTCTTCCAGCGCCGCTGCGATGACCGGCTCCGCGTAGTTGTAGGCGCGGCTCCGCTCGAGACAGCCTTCTTTCATGTCAAATGCCTCTGTAATATGAAGCACTTCGTATCCGTACTGCTTTTCCAGAAGCTCCTGCAGATCATCACCGAGGCCGATTACCGTGTCCGCTCTTTCTCCCGGACGGGAATCGGCGAAGGTTTCCTGCGAATGGGTATGATAGATCAGAATCTGCGGGCCTTCGGCATTTTCCGGCAGGGTCAGGTCTTTTCCGAGCAGGGTGCTGCCGTCGATCTCGCCCGGCAGGACCGAAGTGTTGGGATCGACAACGAAGAAGCGGTTCAGGAGCGCCTGCGGGTCAGCAAGAAGGTCAGGGGAAATTGTCTCCTGAATCGTGTCGGCCTCCGGGTAGAGAATCTCACGCGGTGCGCCGCCGGTTTCGATGGTCTCCTCCGGGACAGACTGCGGCGCTTCGGGTTCTGCCGTTGATGCCGACTCTCCGGCTGCCGGTTCTGTGATTCCTGTTTCCGTCTGCTCCGGCTCCGTGATTTCCATTCCATCTTTTTGAGTTTCATCTTTTTGAGTTCCATCCTTTTGATCTTCCTCAGTTCCCTGCTCCTTCGATTCTGTCTGCCCTCTTTCTGCTCCCGGTCCCGGATTCGAATCCTGCTTCGCCGTATCCGTTTCCGCTGCTTCTGTCCCGGCAGACAGCGTATTTTCTGCCGTGCTTCCCTCCCGAAGCGCCGGTATCTGATCCCGCACTGCCGCGAGGAGATTTTCCATCCATCCCCTTCCGTCCTCTTTTCCGTCATAAAAAAGAAGCGGCATCATCACATCCACGGATAACTGCTCCGCCTGTGCTGCCGCCCGCTGCAGCAGAACTTTCCCCTCTGAGAAATGATTTTTCCGGAGAACCGCTGCACTGCGGAACAGCAGTATACTGCAGGACAGGAAAAGACATCCCCATCCGAACCATCGTCCATTTCGCCTGGCATTCCACATATTATCACCATATTCATGATATGTTACATTTCCCCGGAAAATGCCTGATTCATACCTGCCGCAAGAACCCCGGCCAGGCGGCGGACCATCTCGTCGATCTCTTTTGTCGTCACGTAAAGGCTTTCGAGCGCCGGTGAAATGACTTCTCCCAGAAATTCATCCATCTCGGACTCCTCCAGCGATTCCAGAACGCCTGCGACGGCATCGTGGACGATCGTTCCTGCCCCTACAACGGTCGGCACACCGATTCCGATGACCGGCACGCCGAGCGTCTCCTGATTTAAGGCATTGCGGTGGTTTCCGACGCCCGAGCCCGGCCAGATTCCGGTGTCGGCAAGCTGGATCGTACAGTTCAGCCGGTGAATACTGCATGCGGCAAGGGCATCCACGGCGAGAATCACATCTGGATGGGTCTGTTCTGCCGTTCCGCGCAGGATTTCCACTGCCTCCATGCCCGTCTGTGCCATAACGCCGGGAGCAAGGGCACTCACTTCCCGGCCCTTCTTTCCGTAGGTGCGCACCAGATGGCGCGTAACGTTAAGCTGCTCCACCGTCTCCGGCCCGAGCGCATCCGGCGTGATGCCGCGGTTGCCGAGGCCGGCCACAAGAACGGATCCGCACGCTTCCGGCACCATTTCCATCAGACAGTGGGAAAACTCCTCCGCCGCTTTCCGGTTCTCCTCCTCGTCTGCCGTCAAAAGCAGCGGCGCTTCGATCGTCACATACGTCCCTTTCGGCTTTCCCATCATTTTTGCACCCTGCTCCGATGTGATTTTCACAACGGTTGTCTGAATTTCCGCCTTTCTTTTCTTCTTCTCAATCTCGACCCCGGAGATCTCCACATGGTCCCTCTCAAATTTTTCCTGATTCTCCATCGCCAGGTCTGTCCGCATCCTATACTTTCCTATCATACTTTTCTCCTTCTCCTGTATTTTTGTTGTAGTTTTTGCAATTTTTTCAAAAATATGTATTGACAAAACATGCGAAATATTATAGGATAATAAAGCATGTTTCAGTGGAGCGCCCGTGTCTGTTCCATTGAATAACATCCCTTAAATCACATTAATTTTAAAAATATTGGAGGTGTACAGTTTGGCTAACATTAAATCCGCAAAGAAAAGAATCCTGGTAAATCAGACAAAGGCAGACCGCAACAAAGCAATCCGTTCTGCAGTTAAGACTTCTATGAAAAAAGTAGATGCTGCTGTTGCTGCAAACGATAAAGAGGCTGCTGCTGCTGCATTAGTAAATGCGATCTCTACCATCGACAAGGCTGCTTCTAAAGGCGTTTATCATAAAAACAACGCTGCCAGAAAAGTATCCAATCTGAGCAAAGCTGTAAACTCAATCGCATAATAAAGATATAAAACAAAGAGAACTTAGTCATACCGTCATGTGGCTGGGTTCTTTTTTTATGCTTACCAAAAGAGTGCGCCGCGACAGATCTTTTGATAAACACAGAACAAGGCGTACCGGTACAGGAAAACTGGCCGATACGCCTTGTTCTTTTTAGAAAACTCTGCTCTTACGCCGCCCTGCTGTATTTCGTAATCAGCAGCTCCACGCTCAGCAGATCGGAAATTTTTCCCGTCTTCACGTCCTCTTCCATCTGCACGCAGTCATTGACCGCCGCTTTTAATTCCTCCGCCGCATACTGGCGCGACATGGGAATATAGTTCCGCACAACGAAGCTCTGCAGTCCCGTCCGTTTTGCGATCGTTGCCTGATCGCAGTGCTCTGCCAGCAGCTCTTTGACCTGCAGCAGCAGATTGAACTGGCGTGCCAGCAGAAAGAGAATCCGCATCGGCGGCTCCTTTAAAGCCAGCAGATCCTGATACAGATCGAGCGCTTTCCGCTGCTTCTTCTCCGTTACCGCGCGGATCATCTCGAAAATCCGGTTCGTAATCTGCGTTGTGCAGACTGCCTCGATATCCGCCCGCGTGATCACATCTCTTCCCATCGTATAGCTGAGCAGTTTTTCCAGCTCCTGCGAGATATTTCCCATATCCGTGCCCGTCTTTTCCAGAAAATCTTCCATATCCTGGCGCGTGATCTTTTTTCCCTCTTTTTTCATCATGCCGAGTACCCAGGTCATCAGCGTCTTTTCGTCCTGACGAGCAAATTCCACTGCTCTTCCCTGCTTCTGCACCGCCTTGTACATACGGTTCCGCTTATCGACTTCCTCCTCCACGAAGATCAGCACCAGATAATCCGGCAGGGATCCCATGTAGTCTGCCAGCGCGTCGGCTTTGTTTTTGAAAAATCCTGTATTTTCCAGCAGAATCACACGGCGGTCCGCAAAAAACGGCATCGTCTCCGCAAGGTCAATCACTTTGGGAATCTCGGTTCCTTTTCCCTCAAAGCGGGAGAAATTCATCGTGTCGTCCTCCGGCAGCAGTGCGTTTTTCAGCTTGTTTTTATACTGATGCTTCAGATAGGCTTCTTCTCCGTAGAGCAGGTAGGCCTGCTTAAAATTCTGCGTTTTGATATCTTCTAAAATGCTTTTCATTCCATCCTCTTTCTTTCGTTCCGGCAGAAGCACGTTTGCGCAGTGCCGCAGCAGCCGGAGCTTTTGACCATTCAGGAGACGGGAAATTCCACATCCGACCGGTATCCGTGAACCGCCAGGCGGTCACGCTTCAGCTGTACTGTCACGGCTCCATCCACCGGTGTTCCGTAGATATGGCTTTTGCAGGCACGAAGCCGCTCCAGCAGCTCCCGGTGCGGATGGCCGTACCGTCCCGGCCACGCGCAGGAAATCAGGCTGATCTGCGGCTGTATGCGGTTCAGAAATGCCTCGCTCGTTGAATTTCTCGAGCCGTGGTGCGCCACCTTTAAAATCTGGCACCGCTCTGCCGCCCCCAGGACCTCTTCTTCTCCGCTTCCCTCCAGATCTCCCGTCAGAAGTGCGCGGCAGGCACCGCAGGAAAGCTGTAATACAACACTTCCGGCGTTTTCCTCTCCCGTATAGTCTTCGCACGCTCCCGGATGAAGTACCGATACGGTGAGTTCTCCTGCACGGATCTCGTCTCCCTTTTTTAGATATTCTACCATAATTCCCGCTTTTTGTGCGGCTAAAATAAAAGGATTTTCTTTTTCGCTTCCTTTCATCCACACAGGCAGGAACAGATGGCGGATGCGAAGCGCCGTTTTCTGCTCCCCGATCAGCTCCAGCAGTTCGAGGATTCCGTTCGTGTGATCTGCGTCCGGGTGCGTGATAACAACGGCATCAAGAGCGGCAATGCCGCGCTGTTTCAGATATGGGAGAATCCTTTTTTCCCCGACCGCAGACGCACTGCTGCTCCCGCCGTCATTCAGCATCACAAAACGGCCGCTCTCCACCACCAGCGAATCGCCCTGGCCGACGTCCAGCGCTGTAATGGAAAACGTTTCCCGGGGACGGTAAAAAAGCAGAACACAGGCAAAAAACATGGTAATACCAAAGAGCATCCGCTCCCGCTTTCGTGCCTGCGCACCTGTTCGTTTTGCCCCATCCGGATTCATCTCCCGTTTTCGTTTTCGCACATACAGTATCACCAGCAGACCGGTCAGAATGATTCCATATCCTGCCATCTGCCATTTTTCCGGCTGACCGCAGATCCACACATTTCCCGGAATCTGTGCGACCGCCGCTGTCATCTGCCGCAGAAGTGTGAGCAGGAACCGCGCCGGAAGCAGAACAACACTTCCCGCTTTCACGCTTGCCAGTCCCGCCAGAAGCCCCGCAGCACCCGTCAGCAGCACCGCCGTCATGACAGCTCCTGCAAACAGATTCGGCAGAAACGCAAAGAGCGGAATCTCATAAAAATACCACGCCTGCAGCGGGATCATGACAAGCTGCAGGGAAAGGTACACCATCGCAGCCTCTTTTCCTTTCGCCGCAAGCTTTTCCAACCCCGTTTTTTCCCCGCGTCTCTTCCGTTCCGCCTTCTCCCCCGCCAGAACCGGATAAACCCCGGAAATGGCTGTTACTGCTCCAAACGAAAGCCAGAACCCGCTCTGCTCCAGATACGAGGGGTTTTCTGCCAGCATCAGAATTGCCGCAAGAGAGAGCGCACTTAAGGAATCATACGTCCTTCCCACTGCGACAGCTCCCATCCGCACCGCAAACATCACCACTGCACGCACGGTCGCCGTTCCGCTGCCGGTAAACATGCCATACAGCACCATACCGGCGGCCGCTGCCAGAGACGCGGAAGTTTTTGGCAGATGCAGCGCCATCAGCAGCCGTCGGAGTGCCATGCCGAGCAGCATCAGATGCATGCCGGAAACGGAAATCAGGTGCAGCAGACCGCTCTGCTGATACGCCAGATACGTCTCCTCCGTGAGTTCCGACCGTTCCCCGAGCAGCATCGCAGAAAGCACACCTGCCTCCTCCTCCGGCATCATTTCTTTTAAAACGGCACAGCACCGCCCCCGCTCCAGCCGGAGCGCTTCGCCGAGATTCCACCGCCCGGCATCCACAACTTCCTCCCGCTCCGAAATCACGTAGAACGCACAGCCTTTTCCCTCATAATATGTTTTCTCATCAAACATCCCCGGATTGCGCGGGCTTTCCGGCTTTTTTACAGTTCCGTACACCCGCACAGCGGCTCCGACCGGCAGATCTCCCCGCTTTGCGAGCAGATAAATTTTCCCTTTGCTTCCCTCCCCACGCAGCACATACCCGTTGTTGCTGCTCTTTTTCTCATACGTTTCAATTGTCCCTGCAATCCACACCTTCCTGCCCTGCTGCGCTTTGTTTTCGTATTTGGGGTCAGAAAAAGGCGTGCCAAGAGGCACGCCCGCAATCCGCAGCAGCACAAGCACCAGCATGAATCCAAGACACGCCAGGCACATGGGCCGTTTTCTCATGTATCTTTTTCCTCCAGATAAGACAGGTCTTCCTCGTAGAACTGATTGAGTTTCATCGTTTCACGGAAGGTTACATCGCTCTCTCCGTTGATGGAAAACTGCACCTTATCCACCTTACAGTTCGCCGTGATGGAATCCACCACCGCGTAAATCGGAATCTGCTCCGCCACACTCGAAAGCGCAGAATCCTTAAAAGATTTGTCAAAATTCACATAGGCAATCCGATCGGATGTCGTGACACTTAAGACATTCATCGTATCCGGCAGCACTGCATAGTGGCCGTCTTCTTTCGGTCCCTTCATCAGCTGCTCCACCACGACACGTTCCAGCGGAATGTTCGTGCTGTACGGCACCCGCCGCGTCTCTTTCACAAGATGATCGCCTGCTTCATTTGCAAAATACAGTGTCAGCGTCGCATACTGATACTGATAAATTTCCCTTCCGGAATTTTCCAGAAAGCTGTCCGCCGTCATCGTTCCGATCTCGCGTCCTTTGGAATCCTTTAACGGATCCCCGTCGATCAGAAGCGTCACGCGCTCCACCTCCGGAACCTGCACAAAGGTACGCACCAGTCCTGCACGCACCAAAACCTCCTGCGGCCGCGCAAGCTCTCCGTACTCTCCACTTAAATTCAGCGTAAGGAGCCCGTTCTCCAGCGTATACGTCTTGATGGAAATCCCATTGGAAAGAAGTGCCTGGTTTCCGTCCTTGGCAGGTTTCTCCTGCAGCGCGTCAACCAGCTCCTTGATCAGTTTCTGATCCGTTCCTTCTTTTGGTTCATACGGCTCCTGCACCAGTGTTGTGCCGGTTTTGTCCAGGCAGTACAGGTGATACGCCGACTCCTTCTGGCTCTTCTGCCACTGCCCGCAGCCGCTAAGAAGCAGCACGCCGGCCAGCAGTACGCCAAGTATCCGTTTCATGTGCGCCACCTCCTACATCACGTAATTCAGAGGAATCCGCACGGAAAATGTCGTTCCCTCGTTTTCTTTGCTGTATACACGGATCGCTCCCCGGTGCATGACAATCGCGCTCCGCGCAATCGCAAGGCCAAGGCCGGTTCCGCCGATTTCCCGCGAGTGGGACTTGTCCACGCGGTAGAAACGCTCGAAGATATGCGCAATCGACTCCTCCGGGATGCCGATGCCGGAGTCTGCCACCGTCACGTAGAAATATTTGTGATCCGCATTTAAGGATACACGCACCCATCCATTCTCGTTGTTGTATTTGATGCCGTTTTCGATCAGATTCGAGAACGCCAGCGAGAGCTTCGTCGCATCCACCTCCGCATTGACCGGGCGGAAGCTGTCGAGAATGAGCTCCACATTTTTCTGTGCGGCAATCGGATGAAGCCGCTTCAGCAGCTGCTCTAACAGCTCGTTGATATTGACCTGGGTGATATTGAGGTCTGCCACCTTTTTATCCATCTTGACCAGCGACAAAAGGTCGGTAATAATCTGGTTTTCGCGGTCGATCTCCGAGGTAATATCCTGCATGAACTCCTGATAAAGTTCCACCGGAACGCCCTCCTGCCCGTTCAGCGAATCCGCCAGAACCTTCATGGACGCAAGCGGCGTCTTTAACTCATGCGAGACGTTCGAAACAAATTCCTGGCGGGAATCGTCGAGCGTGCGGACGCGGGTCAGCATCTTGTTGAATGCGTCCGTGATCAGCTCTGTCTCGAGGTAATCCGGAACAGAAATGCTTTCGTCGAGATAGCCGTCGGTGATGTCCTCGATGGAACGGGTGACCTTCTGGAACGGCTTCATCAGAATGCCCGCGAGCAGATAGCCAAAAACCAGCACGAGAAGCGCAATGATCGAAAGAATCGTCATTCCCTTCGTCTCCAGAATTTTCATATTCGCACGGATCTCATCCGTCGAAATGCTGACGAGCATAACGCCGAGCGTCTCCTTCGTCTCGGTATTCTGAATCCGCACCGTCATTTCCAGATAGCTGTTTTTCCGGTCATACTGGCTCGTCTCCTTGCCCTGAAAGCTCTGGATGACCTCCTGCGAGATAATCGTCTTTCCGCGGTCCATATCGTACGTATCTTTGATGACGCGGAAATCCTGATCGATAATCAGGATTCTGCCGCCGTAGATATTTGTCAGCATACTGAGCTGTCCGTTGATGACATCCGATCCAGGATCTTCCATGTAATTCTGCTGGATGAGCTGGTTGCAGATAATATCGCACTGATTTTTTACGGTAATGCTGCGCACCGATACCGCACGGTCCTCATAGCTGTTTACGATGCTCTTCTCAAGGATCACACACGGTACAATGCCGATGATCACAAGAATCACCGTGATGCGGAAGCGCAGACTCCGCAGAAACTTCCATTTTTCTTTGTTTTTAAGCCTGGAAATAGTAACCAACTCCCCACTTTGTGTGAACGTACTTCGGTTCACTTGGATTTTTCTCAATCTTTTCGCGCAGACGGCGGATATGTACATCTACGGTGCGCACGTCGCCCGGGTACTCATAGCCCCAGACAATATTCAGCAGGTTCTCTCTGCTGTACACCTTGTTCGGATTGAAGACGAGAAGCTCGAGCACATCGAACTCCTTCGCAGTCAGATTGATCTCGCGGTCTCCGATGAAGACTCTTCTGCTCTCGCAGTCGATCCGCAGGTCTTTCACCTGTACGACTTTTGCTTTCTCTTCTTTTGGCTCCTGGCGGGCCGCACGGCGCATGATGGCCTTGATGCGTGCTTTTACTTCCAGAATGTTGAACGGCTTTGTGATGTAATCATCTGCGCCGTATTCCAGTCCCAGGATTTTGTCCATGTCCTCGCCCTTTGCGGTCAGCATGACGATCGGAACGTTGGAAAATTCACGGATCTGCTGGCAGACGGACAATCCGTCCAGCTTTGGCAGCATCAGATCCAGAAGGATCATATCGTATTCTTTTTCTTTTGCCATGGAGAGTGCTTCCTCGCCGTCGTATGCGCAGTCAACCTCCATGCCGTCCTGCTCCAGGCTGAAGCGGATTCCTTTTACGATCAGTTTTTCATCATCAACTACAAGAACTTTCTTTGCCATTTCTTCTCCTTCTTGTTCTAAACCTCGATAGAACCCCTTATCTTTTCAAACATCTTTTCCTTGATGCCCTCAATGTTCATAATCTCCTCAATCGAACCAAACGGGCCGTTTGCTTCGCGGTAGGCGATGATGGCATCCGCACGGCTCTCTCCGATGCCGGAGAGTGTCATCAGTTCTTCTTTTCCGGCCGTGTTCAGGTTGACTTTGCCGGAACCGGAAGCCTGCTCCGTGCCGCCCGTATTCTGCTGCGGCGTTTCCGTGATTTCCATGTTTTCTGCCTCCTCGCGCGTCCAGACGGTGATCTGCTCTCCGTCTTCGATTTTCCGTGCAAGATTGAGGATTTTTTCTTCAGCATCCGGCAGAAATCCGCCTGCCGCTTCCACAGCCTGCACTACGCGGCTTCCGCCCGGCAGCGTGTAGACACCGGGGGAAGCGACCGCACCGCAGATATAAACCTGCACCGTTTCTTCCGGTGCTGCCTCCTGTGCCTCACGTTTTTCCGGAATGCCTGTGGTTTCTCCAGCGCTTTTTTCGGAAACCGTCTGCTCCTCATCCACTTCCTTCTGATTCCCGAAAACGGTTTCCGCCGTGCTCCCGCCTGTGCTATCTGACAGTTTGTATTCTGTATCCCTGTGGTTGCATCCGCAGAGCAAAAAAACCAGCATCGCCGCCAGTATTTTTGCATGTTTTCTGCCTCTGTTCTGCTGTTTTTTCAATTTCATGCTGTGTACTCCCTTCCGCTTCGCATCTGACGCGCAAGGGTCCCTTGTGTACGCATAACTACGTTTCTATTGTATCGAAGAAACCATAAAAATACAAGTAGAAATCTTAATCGTTATTCCCACTGAAACACTACAATTCCCACAACTGCCACTGCCATGCCGAGCAGCTTGCGCACGGTGAAATCCGTTTTTTCCATACCGAAAAGGCCGAACAGTTCAATCAGCCACGCCGCTGCGAGCTGGGAAATGACGATCAGCATCGCCGCCTTCGCCGGGCCGAGCCCTGCCATACTCCAGATAACCGTGATCGTGATAAACGCGCCAATTGCCCCGCCGAGCAGCAGATACCACGGCTTTACGCGGAACAGATCCCCGATCGGCTCCCTCCCGGTAATGCACCATGCCGCAAGACAGACGACAAACGCACTGATCTGCACCCAGCCGGCCGCCAGCCATGTACTCGTCTGTTTCGTCACCTCCGTGTTGAAAACACCCTGAATACTCATCAGCGCTCCGGAGAGCAGCGCTGTTAAAATTCCCGCCATTGATTTTTCCTCCTGCTGTTTTTTTATGTACTCTCGGAGTCTTTCTGCGCTTGATTTTACGAGAAGATTTTTTGTCAGCTGTGCCCAAATTTCTGAGGCGTACGCGGTGCGTACGTTGATGAAATTTGGGTGCAGCTGGCGGAAAATCGGCCGTAAAAGCAAGTGCAGAAAGGCTCCGAGAGTACATTTTATACTATTCCTTTTTTCCCCGTTTTTATACAGAACTCAGGGACAGCAGGAAAACAGCCGACCGGTCTCCTGCCTAGGAAACCAGACGGCTGTCTATTTCACATTACTGTAATGCTTTCTCCAGTTTTTCAATCATTTCATCGATGTCATCTTTCGTAATCACAAGCGGCGGTACCATACGAAGAACGTCGCTTCCGGCGGAAATCACAAGAAGTCCGTTCTCAATCGCGCGGTTGATGACTTCTCCGACCGGACGGCCCGTTACGACAAGGCCCTGCATAAAGCCTTTTCCACGGCGTGCTGCGAGGCAGTCATATTTTTCCACCAGTTCGTCCAGCTTTTTCTCCAGATACGGAGCCGTCTCTGCTACATGCTCTACGACATGCTGTTTCTCATAGCATTCAAATACAGCATTGACAGCCGCGCAGGCCAGCGGGTTTCCGCCGTATGTCGTTCCGTGGTCTCCCGGAACGAGCGAATGCTCTGCCGTCTTTTTATTCAGCACGAAGGCGCCGACCGGAACGCCGCAGCCAAGTGCTTTTGCACACGTCATGACATCCGGCTGTACGCCGTAATCCTGCCATGCGAACAGTTTTCCTGTTCTTCCCATGCCGCACTGGATCTCATCGAGGATCAGCAGAATGTCGTGCTCGTCACACAGATCGCGCACGCCCTGTAAAAATTCTTTCGTTGCCGGATAGATACCGCCCTCGCCCTGTACAGTCTCCATGATGATCGCACATGTCTTGTCGGTAATCTGTGCCTTTACGCTCTCCAGATCATTAAAATCCGCAAATTTAATGCCGCCGATCAGCGGTTTGAACGGATCCTGATAATGCGTATTTCCTGTTACAGAAAGCGCTCCAAGGCTTCTTCCATGGAAAGAATGGTTCATCGCGATGATCTCGTGATCGTTGCTGCCGTCTTTTAAGTAAGCGTATTTTCTCGCTACTTTGATGGCTCCCTCGATCGACTCCGTACCGCTGTTCGTAAAGAATACTTTATCCATGCCGGATGCCTTCGCCAGCTTTTCTGCCGCGGAGCCCATCGGAACATTGTAGAACAGGTTGGAAACATGGATGACTTTGTCCACCTGGTCTTTCACTGCTTTTTTATAATCGTCATTGCTGTAGCCGAGCGCATATACCGCGATACCTGCTGCAAAGTCCAGATATGCTTTTCCGTCGGTGTCATACAGATGAACGCCCTCGCCGTGGTCGATCACGAGCGGGAACCGGTTATAGGTGTGGAGCACGTACTGCTCGGTCTGTTCCATATACTCATTTGTCTTCATGATTGAATTTCTCCTTGTTTTCCCCTAAAATCGCCGTACCAATTCCTTTGTTCGTAAAGATCTCAAGCAGCAGGCAGTGCTGGATTCTTCCGTCCATGATGTGGACTCTTGAAACACCGTTCTCAATCGCGTCGATACAGCCCTGGAGCTTTGGAATCATACCGCCACCGACATTTCCGTTGGTGATGAGATCTCTTGCTTCCTGTACGTGGAGCTCGGAAATCAGGCTCTCCGGGTCCTTCGGATCTTTGTATACACCCTCGATATCGGTCAGGAATGCCAGTTTTTCTGCATTTAACGCCTCTGCGATCGCGCAGGCTGCGTCGTCTGCGTTAATGTTGTAGGTGTTGAAATCATCGTCCATGCCAACCGGGCAGACAACCGGCAGGAAGTCGTTGTCCAGAAGATCGTACAGCACCTTCGGATTTACATTTTTGATATTTCCAACGAAGCCGATGTCCTCTCCCTTGGACAGCTTTTTCTCTACGTTTAAGAGACCGCCGTCTTTTCCGCTGATGCCGACTGCGTTGACACCGAGCGACTGAATCATGGTGACAAGCTCTTTGTTGACCTTATTCAGCACCATCTCTGCCACTTCCATCGTATCCGCATCCGTTACACGAAGGCCGTTGACAAACTTCGGTTCCATGCCGACCTTTCCGACCCAGCGGCTGATTTCCTTTCCGCCGCCGTGTACGATGATTGGTTTGAATCCAACCAGCTTCAGAAGAACAACGTCCTGAATAACGTTTCTCTTCAGCTCTTCATCCACCATCGCGCTTCCGCCGTATTTGATGACAATGATTTTGCGGTTGAACCGCTGAATATAAGGAAGTGCCTCGATCAGCACATTTGCTTTGTCCAGATACATCTGATTTACCATGATTTTTTCCTCGCTCTCCTCTTTTGATTCCTGGTTCTGCTGTACCGGAAACACGATTTCCCGGCACGTTTTCGTTGTATTCCCTCAGAATTTCATCCGAATGTTTTTTAAGAACGGTAATCCGCATTAATTTTTACATAGTCATAGGTCAGGTCGCAGCCCCATGCCGTTGCTGTCGCCTCTCCCAGGTGGATGTCGGCGATCGCAGTTACTTTCGGCTCGGAGAGGATCTTCGTTGCCTCCTCCTCGCTGTAGTCAACGGCAACACCTTTCGTGATAATCTGCAGTTTTCCGGCTGCGCTCTCAAAGTAGAGATCTACATTTTCCGGATCGAATTTTGCTCCGGAGTAACCCATCGCGCAGAGGATTCTTCCCCAGTTGGCGTCATGGCCGAAGATTGCCGCTTTCGTCAGACTCGATGTGATGACGGATTTTGCCAGTGTCACGGCCTGCTCTTTGCTCTCGGCTCCCTGAATCGTCACTTCGAACAGTGCGGTTGCGCCCTCGCCGTCGCCTGCGATGTGCATCGCCTGTGTTTTATTGACTTCAAAGAGTGCTTCTTTGAAAATCTTGTAATCCTCGTTTTCTTCCGTAATTTCCGGGTTTCCGGCAAGACCGTTTGCCAGAAGTAGAACGGTATCGTTTGTGGAAGTATCACCGTCTACGGAAACCATGTTGTAGGTGTCCGGTACGACTTCGCTCAGTGCTTTCTGCAGCATCTCTTTCGAAATATTGGCATCGGTTGCCACAAAGCTCAGCATGGTGCACATATTCGGATGGATCATGCCGGAGCCCTTGCACATGCTGCCGATCGTTACGGTTTTTCCGCCGATTTCGATCTGAACAGCAACTTCCTTCGGATCGGTGTCGGTTGTCATGATCGCCTGTGCTGCTGTAGCTGCGGCTTCTCTTGTAGCTGCAAGCTGCGGTTTCAGCATTTCCACGCCGGCTGCGATCTTATCGATCGGAATCTGTTTTCCGATAACACCGGTCGATGCAACGAGAACGGAGTCCTCTGGAATGGAAAGTGCAGCCGATGCTGCCTCTGCGGTTTTTCTGCAGTAGCCATAGCCCTCCTCGCCGGTGCATGCATTGGCGATTCCGCTGTTGCAGACGATTGCCTGTGCGGTTGGATGGTTGTATACAATCTCCTGGTCCCATTTGACCGGAGCTGCTTTTACGATGTTTGTAGTAAAGGTTCCTGCTGCTACGCACGGTACCTCGCTGTAGACAAGTGCCATATCCTTTACGCCCTGTTTTTTAATTCCTGCTGCGCCGCCTGCTGCCTGAAAACCTTTTGCAGCAGTGATGCCTCCTTCAATCTTTTTCATTCTTTTATCCTCACTTTTCGTAAATTCCGTCTGTTGTCTGCTTCTGTCTTTTTTACGGGAACATCGGCGGCATGCACAGGCCTTCGTTTTCCGGCAGGCCGAACATCAGGTTCATATTCTGTACCGCCTGTCCTGCTGCGCCTTTGACCAGGTTGTCCATCGCACCCATCATGATGATTCGTTTCGTTCTCGGATCGATCTTGAAGTTGACATCCACATAGTTGCTTCCCTCGACCCATTTCGTCTGCGGGCAGACATCCTTATCGAGAACACGTACAAACTGCTCGTTGGCATAATACTTATCATAAACGGCTTTAACCTCTTCGTAAGTCACATCTTTTTTCAGGGATGCATATGCCGTTACGAGAATGCCGCGGTTCATCGGAACAAGATGCGGGGTGAAGTTCAGGGTGATCGGGTAGCCGGCTGCATAGGAAAGCTGCTCCTCGATCTCCGGTGTGTGGCGGTGGCCGGCAACGCCGTATGCCTTGATATTTTCATTAACCTCGCAGTAGAGGTTGTCCACTTTCGCTCCTCTTCCTGCTCCGGAAGTTCCGGATTTTGCATCGATGATGATGGTGTTGCCATCAATGAGATCTTCCTTTAATAAAGGATAAATCGAAAGAGTTGAGCAGGTCGGATAGCATCCCGGGTTTGCCACGATGCGCGCCTGTTTTACTTTCTCACGGTTGATCTCGGACAGTCCGTAAACTGCCTCGTCGATATACTGCGGGGATTTATGCTCGATCTTGTACCACTCTTCATACGTTTTTACATCTTTAATACGGAAATCGGCGCTCAGGTCGATGACCTTTACTTTCGAAAGAATTTCATCATTTACCAGGGAAGCACAGAGTCCCTGCGGAGTTGCTGTAAAAATGACGTCTACTTCCTTTGCAAGCTGCTCCATGTTGTCGTCCTTGCAGACATCGTCTACTAACTGAAACATATTCTGGTAAACCGACGCATATTTCTTATCGATATAGCTTCTGGAACCATACCATTTAATCTCCACATCTTTGTGTCCCAGGAGAATACGCACCAGCTCGCCTCCTGCATATCCTGTAGAACCGATAATTCCTGCTCTGATCATACCTTTTTCTCCTTTTTTCTTTCGCCCGTTTTCTTGTCTTGCCGGACATTTTTTCTTTTCTCTTTATGATAGCTCAATTATTTTCTTTTTTCAATGAAAAATCTTTGTTTTCTGCTGTCATATACTGTCGATTGCATAAGTATACACCTCGAATGTATATTATGCAAGTTTTTTTTGAATTTCTGAAAAAAAGCTTGCATAATCCTGTCGTATGATGTATATTTTAGTCATTGACGATGCACCGCGCATATAGGTGCACGAGAAATCCAAGGAGGATCTTACATTATGAAAGAAAAAGTTGTACTTGCCTATTCCGGCGGACTTGATACTACTGCCATTATTCCGTGGCTGAAAGAGACCTTTGACTACGAAGTAATCTGCTGCTGCATCGACTGCGGCCAGGGAAACGAGCTGGTTGGCCTCGATGAGAGAGCAAAACTTTCCGGCGCTTCCAAATTATATATCGAAAACGTTATCGACGAGTTCAGTGAAGACTTCATCATGCCATGCGTAAAAGCAGGCGCTGTTTATGAGAACAAATACCTGCTCGGTACTTCCATGGCACGTCCGGTTATCGCAAAGAAACTCGTTGAGATCGCAAGAAAAGAAGGTGCTGTTGCCATCTGCCACGGCGCTACCGGTAAAGGAAATGACCAGATCCGTTTCGAGCTCGGCATCAAAGCCCTTGCTCCGGATATCAAAGTAATCGCTCCTTGGAGAATGACCGATGTATGGACCATGCAGTCCCGTGAAGACGAGCTGGCTTACTGTAAAGCACACGGCATCGACCTTCCGTTTGATGCAAACCACAGCTACAGTCGTGACCGTAACCTGTGGCACATCAGCCATGAGGGACTTGAGCTTGAGGATCCGTCCAACGAGCCGAACTACGACGATCTTCTC
Organism: Blautia sp. AM28-27; assembly: GCF_003480905.1. Classification (NCBI taxonomy): domain Bacteria; kingdom Bacillati; phylum Bacillota; class Clostridia; order Lachnospirales; family Lachnospiraceae; genus Blautia; species Blautia sp. AM28-27. The sequence continues at coordinate 98,955 of NZ_QUJK01000003.1, read as the reverse complement.
GTACTGACCACTCCTCCGGAAAAAGCTCCGGACGAAGGCGAGTACGTAACCATGACCTTTGAGGCCGGCGTTCCGAAGACCTTAAACGGAAAAGAAATGAAAGTTTCTGAAATCATCACCGAGCTGAACAAGCTGGGCGGAAAACACGGCATCGGTATTGTTGATATCGTTGAGAACCGTGTTGTCGGCATGAAATCCCGCGGTGTTTATGAGACTCCTGGCGGAACCATCCTGATGGCTGCACATGAGCAGTTAGAGGAGCTGATTCTCGACCGTGAGACCCTGAAAACAAAGAAAGATCTCGGAAACCTGCTTGCTGAGGTTGTTTACGAAGGAAAATGGTACACTCCTCTGCGCGAGGCAATCCAGGCATTCGTTGATGTAACCCAGAAATATGTAACAGGCGAAGTAAAATTCAAACTGTTCAAAGGCAACATCATCAAAGCCGGCGAGTCTTCTCCGTACAGCCTGTACAATGAGTCTCTTGCTTCCTTCACCACCGGCGATCTCTACGATCACCACGATGCAGACGGATTCATCACACTGTTCGGTCTGCCGCTGAAGGTTCGTGCGATGAAAATGCAGGAGCTGGAGAAAAACAACAACAAATAAGATCTGATCCTATGGATTCCCAAAAGAAAGCGGACTCGCTCCGCTTTCTTTTTTTGCATGCAAAAAGGACCCGCCCATTTCAGACAGGTCCCTTTGTTTATTCGTAATATGCGTCGATTCCGTCCGCAATTCCCTGTGCCATCTTGTTTCGGTAATCCTCGGTTGCCATCAAACGGTCCTCGGAAGGATTGCTCATGAAGCCAAGCTCAATGATCGTGACCGGAATGGTACTCCAGTTGATGCCGCTCATGGAATCGGTGTAAATCACATCGCGGTTCTTCGCACCGGTGTCTTTGCAGAATGCTGCGATCATCTTCTGGGAGAGCTTCTGGCTCTTGCTGACCACATCACCGGAAAGATACGTATTTCTGCTGCTCGGTGCCATCGTGAGTGCTCCGTAAACCGACTGGTTCGAATCTCCGTTCGCGTGTACACGCACGAGAATGTCTGCTCCGTTCTGCACGGCAAGTTTTGCACGCTCGGAGTTGCTGATATTGACGTCGTGCGTCTCGCGGATCATGTAAACATCGTAGCCGCGCTCCTCAAGGATATCGCGTACCTTTAAAGATACCGCAAGGTTCAGCTCATACTCATTGATGCCGGTTGCCACACCGCATGTTCCGGAAGCAACCTTCGCCTTATAGGTCGATGATCCCGGTCCGATCGGCTCTTTCTCGCTGTTTCCTCTTCTCTGGTGTCCTGCGTCGATTGCCACGCAGATATTTTTGCTGTTCCGGCGGACACCGTTTTTATCAACGTAATAGCCGTCGATGTAGGTATCCTTATAGATGCCGCCCCAGCTTCGGAAGTAATACGTTTTTCCGTCCACTTCCTGCCAGCCGTTCTTGTAAATACCGCCCCAGCTCCGGAAGTAATACGTTGCGCCTTTGATCGTTACCCATTGGCTCTTATACATGCCGCCCCAGCTCTGCAGGTAATACCAGTTATTATCATACCACAGCCATTCACTGTGCATCATTTTGCCGTCCTGCCTCAGATAATACCAGTTCTTGTCATACAGCAGCCAGCCTTCCCCTTTTGGGGTTCCGTTGCTGTCCATGTAATACCAGTCACTGCCCTTGGCCGCCCAGGCGTTCACGCGCATGCCGCCCCAGCTTTCAAAGTAATAATCAACGCCGTCAATCGTCTGCCAGCCGGTACTCATCACACCGTCTGCGTCTACATGGTACGTTCTTTTATCATGCACAAACCACTGATTCGTTCTGAGGCTTCCGTCCTCATTCAGATAGTACCATGTTCCGCCGACTTTTTTCCAGCCCTGGAATCCGGCTCCGCCCCAGCTCTCGAAGTAGTAGAGCGTTCCGTCAATCTTCTGCAGTCCGGTGCTCATCACACCGTTTTCATCTACATGGTATGTTCTCTTGTCGTGAACGAACCATTCATTCGTTTTGACGCTTCCGTCCTCGTTCAGATAGTACCATGCCCCGCCGACTTTTTTCCAGCCCTGGAATCCGGCTCCGCCCCAGCTCTCAAAATAATAGAGCTTTCCGTTGACCATCGAAAGACCCGTGCACATGATTTCGTCTGCATTCAGATAATATCTCCGGTTCAGATGGGTGATCCACTCTCTGGCGGCCATCGTGCCGTCCTCTTTTCTGTATTTCCAGCTTCCGTCCTCCTGTTTCACCCAGCCGGCAGGAAGTTTCTCTTCCGGCTCCTGTTCGTTGTCCTCACCTGGAATCGTAACAGCCGGCGTCTCGTTTTCCGAAGTACCGCTCTGCTCCTGCGCTGCCGCTTCCTCATCCGAATTCTGCTCGGAACTTTCCGTCTCATCCTGCTGCCAGGTTACGGCCGTGCCGTCATTTTCTGCTGCGCTTACCCTTGCCGGAAGCGCCCAGCCTCCTGCCGCAACGGCCGCTGCGATCAGCAGTGCTGCGATTTTCTTTTTTGCCATCTGTTTTTCCTCCTTTTATCGCGCCATCTGGTAAATCTCATATACTTCCTGTGCGCCCAGCTTGCGGATGCGGGACAGTTTTACGGTGTCCTGCTGTGTTGCATCCATGGAAAGGGCACGCAGATCCTCATCCGACGGGTTCAGAATATCAAGCTCATGCAGGGAGGTCGGCATGCCGAGCGAATGGAAGAACGCTACTGTGCGCTCAATGCCTTCCGTTGCCCGTTTGTGATCGCTTCCCTCTGTGATGCCCCAGACTTTTTCTGCAAACCGTGCAAACCGCCAGAGAACCGTCTCCTCATCGTACTGGTATTTCGCCCAGGCACCCCAGACTGCCGCCAGGGATGCGCCGTGTGCTACATCGTATTTTGCACTTAACGCATGGCCAAATTTATGTACCGAAAAATCTTTGCCGCGTCCGCACTCCGTCAGTCCATTGTGTGACAGGCTTCCGCACCACATGATTTCCGCCATCGCATTGTAATCGGATGGGTTTTCCAGAACCTTCGGTCCGTTTTTGATTACGGTACGGAGGAGTCCCTCTGCAATCTCGTCCGTCATCTCGCACTGGCTCTCCGGAATGAAATAGCGCTCCATCGTGTGCATCATGATGTCGGTTACGCCGCAGGCAATCTGGTATTTCGGCAGGGTTGCTGCCAGCTCCGGATTCATGATGGCAAATTTGCAGCGGTTGAACGGCGTGTTGATGCCTGCCTTTTTGCCGATTGCCTCGTTTGTCAGAACGGCGGAATCACTCATCTCGCTTCCGGCTGCCGGAATCGTCAGAACCGCTCCTACCGGGAGAGATTTTGTCAGCGGTACTTTTTTCGTCCAGATATCCCAGAGTGCCTCCTCCGGATTTGCAGCTCCGTGTGCAACGGCTTTTGCGGTGTCAATCGAGCTTCCGCCGCCGACGGCAAGAATAAAGTCTGCCTGCATTTCCACTGCTTTTTTCACACCCTCCTCGGCAAGGGCAAGTCTCGGGTTTGGTTTTACGCCGCCAAGCTCTTCAAAGGCAAGGCCCTCTTTTGCAAGAGATGCTTCCACTCGGTCCAGAAGACCGCTCCGTTTTGCACTTCCGCCTCCGTAAACGACGAGCACCTTTGTGCCGCCCCATTTCTTTACCTCAGCGCCTGCCTGGTTTTCGGTCTCTTTTCCGAACACGACTTCCGTCGGGGTATACTGTATAAACTGATCCATCTTCTTATTTCCTCCCTGCATTTTTATTCTTCATAAATCCGTACGTTTCCCGAGCTTACACGGTAAAGATCGTCTCTCCTGTTTTCCAGAGACGGGATTTCATTTCTTGTCCGCTCCAGCACTTCCGGATCCAGCTCTGCGATGAGTACCTGCGGGGTATCATCTGCCTCCGCAAGAATTTCGCCGTCCGGCGCAATGATCATGGAATGGCCGTACGCCTCAAACCGCGCTTTCTGGCCGCACTGGTTGGCGGCGAGCACGTAGCATCCGTTTTCAATGGCGCGCGTGCGCAGCAGTGCTTCCCAGTGGCGCTCTCCCGTTGCTTTCGTAAAATCCGCCGCTATCAGAAATGCATCTGCTCCGGAGGATGCCATCAGCCGGTACTGTTCCGGAAAGCGGATATCGTAGCAGATGCTCATGCCGAACAGGCCAAGCGCCGTGTCCGCAAGAACAATTTCATTTCCCGGGCAGATCTCGCGTGATTCTTCGTAGGAGACACTGCCCGGAATATTTACGTCAAACATATGTATTTTGCTGTATTCTGCAATCGTTTCTCCATCTGGTCCGAACAGAAACGACGTGTTGGACGGACGCCCCGGATGGCGCCGTACCGTCATGCTGCCGCAGTGCAGATAGACATCGTACCGTTTGGCAAGGCTGGAAAACCGGCGGCTGACGTAGCCCGGCACTGCACTTGCGTGGCCCGGCATGTCTGCTCCCGTGTATTCTGCGGTCTCCGGGAAAAGAATCAGCTTCGCTCCCTGTTCCGCCGCCTCCCGCACATACTGCTCGGCCATACGCATATTTTCATTCATATCCGGCCCGGAATCCATCTGCACCAGGCCTGCAATTATTTTTTCCATCTTTTTGTCCCCTCGTTTCACATGTTATCTTGTGATTTTTCCGCTTATACTCTCGTTTATTATATCGCATATTCCCCAAAACAGCTACCCAAATTCGCAATTTTCATACCTTTTGCAGCTTTTATTTTTTAATTTTTGAAAATAACAATTGACAAATCCGGAAAACAGGAGTAGCTTAGAACCATAAGCTGTCGTGTTCGATCAGATGCGGCAGAAAAAATCATGAAAGGAGAACACCACTTATGATCAATCTTATTTATGCATCCAGCGTAAAGCAGAATAAACTTCGTATGGCGATCAAACCAGGTGGCTGCCCTTCTTTCGAAATTCTTTGTAAGCATTAACTCTGCATAACAAATCTCTATGCATTCTTTATGCCTGCTATTTCGCACAGAAGGCGCGGTACGTTGATACTGCGGCTTTTTTTATTGCTATAAACAGTACGAAACCGTTCTTTCCGGCTTCGCTCCGTTTCCGGCAGGCAGATTCCGCGGTCTTCTTACCGCATCGATTCCCTTCTTTTATATACAAACGCAGCCTTCGCTTTCGTTTCCCGTTGTTCCGTTCCCACACTTACGGAGCTTTTGAAAGCCTATGTTCTGCCAGACACCCAAACGACATCAATGAGGAGGTTTTAACATTCATGAAGAAAAATCCAATCGGTAAGTACCTGCTCCAGAACTGGTACTACTACGTTTTCGCTTTTGGTTCCATGGCCTTAAGTGTCTTTCTCGATATGCTCGCGCCGCTTGTCACGCTGCACATCGTGGATGACGTGCTGGTCGGTCACAAAATGGAACTGCTCTGGAAATACCTTGCCGCCTTTCTTCTGATCGGTGCCGCAAAAGCCCTGTTTCAGTACATCAAAGAATTTTTATTCGATGTCAGCAGCGTCCGCGTCGCCAGCCAGATGAGGGACAACCTGTTCCGCCACGTCCAGCGGCTTTCGGTGGAATACTTTGACAAAAACAATACCGGCGAACTCCTCGCCCGTGTGCGCGATGACGTCGACCGGATCTGGGATATCCTCGGCTTTGCCGGCATGCTGATCTTAGAAGGCCTGATCTGTATCATGATGGCAATGGTCAGTATGGTCAAACTGGATCTGCCGCTGACACTCGTCTCCGTGGCGATCCTTCCTTTCGTCGCAGGCATCGCAATCCGCCTCGAAAAAGAACTCGACCGTGTCTACGATGCGATCAGCGAGGAAAACGCCGTCATGAATACCGTTGCACAGGAAAATCTCGCCGGTGTCCGCACCGTCAAATCCTTTGCACGGGAACCGTATGAGATCAAAAAATTCCAGAAACACAATCAGAAATACTGCGATCTCAACATGGATCAGGCGCGCGTCCTGATGAAATACGATCCCGCCATCTCGTTTCTTACGAAGCTGATGCGCGTGCTCGTCCTTCTCGCGGGCGGCTACGGTGTTATCCACGGACGCATTACGCTCGGTGTTTTAACGGCCTTTATGGAGTACACCTCCAAGATCACCTGGCCGATCGAAAACGTCGGCTGGCTCGGCAACTGCTTCGCTTCTGCGATTGCTTCCAACAAGAAGCTGAACAAAATTCTCGCAGAGGAGCCGCAGATCGCAGAACCGGAAAATCCGGTGGAGCTTTCAAAACTTCCGGGTGACCTGGAATTCCATCACGTCGATTTCTCCCTGCATGACACACCGATTCTGCAGGATATCGACTTTACCTTAAAGCAGGGCCACACACTCGGCATCATGGGTATGACGGGTTCCGGAAAAACAACCATCGTCAATCTGCTCGAGCGTTTTTACGATGTCACCGACGGTTCCATCTGTCTCGACGGCCACGATATCCGCACCCTGCCGCTGCGCACCGTGCGCGATACTTCTTCCGTCGTCATGCAGGACGTCTTCCTGTTCTCAGATACCATTTCTGAGAATGTCCGCCTCGGCAGCCGCAGCACGATGAAATCCGAGGAGGTACATAACGCTGTCTCCGCTGCATGTGCTTCCGAGTTCGTCGACCATCTTTCGGATCAGTACGAAACCGTCATCGGCGAGCGCGGCATGGGACTTTCCGGCGGTCAGAAGCAGCGTCTTTCCATCGCACGCGCCCTGGCAAAACAGGCTCCGGTCCTCGTACTGGATGATTCCACCTCAGCGCTCGATATGGAGACCGAATACGAAATCCAGAGCCATCTCGCCGAGAAAAAAGATGTTTCCAAGATCATCATTGCCCACCGCATTTCTTCGGTGCAGAGTGCCGATGAGATCCTGTATCTCGATCACGGACGCATCGCCGAGCGCGGCACGCATGAGAGTCTGATGGCACAGAAAGGCCTGTACTACTCCACCTGGGAGGCTCAGTACGGTGATTACCATAAAGCAAAGGCAGCCCTCGAGCAGGCACTTCCTGCCAATGCTTAATTCAATTTAATTTGTTACCCGACAACTTCTGTATTTACTTACCCGTTAAGAGAGGAACAATACGATTATGGCTATCAATTCCAGTAAAGTAGATGAAGAGCAGAAAGAGGTCTTAAAGAGCGCGACCATCCGCCGCCTCTTCTCCTACTTAAAAAATTATAAACGCCAGGTTGCCGTCGTTCTCGTGGTTCTCGCCGTTACCATCGCGATTTCCACTGTGAACCCGCTGCTCCTGGAGTACGCCATCGACGTCAATATTGCGCAGAAAGACTGGCGCGGGCTTGTTGCCCTCTGCGTATTCATGGTTGTAATCAACCTGGTTTACGCGGCCGGTGTCCGCCTGCGGATGCTTCTGATGGCGCGCATTACCAACAACATTCTTCTGGAAATCCGTGACGAGCTCTACACACATATCCAGACCTTAAGCTTCAGCTTTTTCGATACCCGCCCGGCCGGAAAGATTCTGGCGCGCATCATCGGCGATGTCAACTCGTTAAAGGATGTGCTGAACGACGGTGTCACAAAGCTGATTCCGAACATTCTCACGATCATCGCCATTCTGGTGATCATGATGATCAAAAACATCTGGCTCTCCTTAAGTGCGATTCTCGTGCTGCCGCTGATCGCTATCGGCATGTATTTTATTCAGATCGTCGCACACAAGAGATGGCAGACGTTCCGGAAAAAATCTTCCAATGTTACGGCGTATATCCACGAGGACTTCTCCGGTATCCGCATCATCAAGAGCTTTACCGCAGAGCAGGAATCGCAGGGCGAGTTTGACCGGCTTCTTCTTGAGCATCAGAACTCCTTTATCCATGCGGTCCGCCTGGCGGATGGTTTTTCCGCTGTGATCGAGGTAACCTGGGGCATCGGAACGTTTCTTCTGTATTTTATCGGTATTTCCGTGCTCGGCGTGGATGCCGTTCCGATCGGTACGTTCACGGCGTTTGCGATGTATCTGACGATGTTCTGGGATCCGATCCAGAACCTGGCCGGTTTTTACAACAAGCTGATCACGAACCTTTCCGCTGCGGAGCGAATCTTTGAGATCCTCGACACACCGGCGGAGGTTGCCGACAAGCCTGGCGTCACAGAACTGCCGCCGATCAAAGGAGAAGTAACGTTCGACCACGTCAGCTTTGCCTACTCCGATGATCCGGACACGCTGGTTTTAAAAGATGTCAGCTTTACAGCGGCTCCCGGTGAGACGATCGCACTCGTCGGCCCGACCGGCGCTGGAAAGACGACCATTGTCAATCTGATCAGCCGTTTCTACAATATTACTTCGGGAACGGTCCGCGTCGACGGCCACAGCCTGACGGATGTCTCCATCAACAGCCTGCGTGCCCAGATGGGCGTGATGACACAGGACAACTTTCTCTTCTCCGGCACGATCCGCGACAACATTGCGTATGGAAAGCTCGATGCCACGGAGGAAGAAATCATTGCCGCCGCAAAGGCCGTGCATGCCCATGACTTTATCATAGAGCTGCCGGACGGCTATGACACCGAGATCAGCGAGCGCGGTGCCCGTCTTTCCAACGGCCAGCGCCAGCTTCTCGCCTTTGCCAGAACGATGGTGTCTGATCCGCGGATTCTGATTCTCGACGAGGCGACGTCCAGCATCGACACACAGACAGAAATTCAGGTGCAGCAGGGAATCGAAAGCCTGTTGAAGGGCCGTACCTCGTTCATCATTGCGCACCGTCTTTCTACTATTAAAAATGCGGACCGGATTTTCGTGATCGACCACGGAAAGATTTTCGAACAGGGAACCCACGACGAACTGATGGCAAAACAGGGCGCGTACTACCAGCTCTACCAGGCACAGTTCCGCAGGGTATCGTAAAATCAAGAAATTTTCTCAAAACTGCCTTTCTTTTTTACAGGGAAAGGCAGTTTTTTTCCCTCTTTTCTATAACTGGTTTTCCTTTCCTTGACAAATGAATCCTCCCTGCTATATGATGATAACTGATCTTTTTTCGGGGACATTTGTTCCCGTCTGCCGCTTCCCACTCCTGCGGCATTTGTCACGAAACAGTCTGATACGGAGCTTTTTCGAATGCCTCCGTGTTTTCTTTCAGAAAGGAGTATCATGACATTTTTTTCAAAAAAAACGTTACGCCTTCTCCTCCTTCCTGCCCTCCTTCTTCTGACGGGCTGTGCGGGATCCTCAAAAGAGACGGCGGATTCCCAGGAGAACACGAAACTCTCCGCCGTGGCTACGATTTTTCCGCAGTATGATTTTCTGCGCGCCATCGGCGGCGATCATCTCGATCTCCACATGCTGCTTTCCCCGGGTGCGGAAAGTCACTCGTTTGAACCGACACCGGGCGATATGATTACGGTTTCCGAATGTGATCTCTTCGTCTACGTCGGCGGCGATTCCGATGCCTGGGTCGAGACAATCCTTGATTCTGTCGATACCTCGAACAAAGAGGTAGTGACGCTGATGGACTGCGTTGACACCGTTGCCGAGGAAACCGTCGAGGGAATGGAGACCCACGGCCACGCACACGATCATGAGGACGAGGATGCGCACGACCATGAGGACGAAGATGCAGATCACGAGGATGTACACGACCATGAGGACGAGGATACACACGACGAATCTTCCCATGATCATGCGCACGAATCCCACGGCGAACAGGACGAGCACGTCTGGACTTCACCGAAAAATGCAATGCGGATTGTCCAGAAGCTCTGCGATGCGCTCTGCCGCCTCGACCCGGAAAACGCGGACGATTATCAGGCAAACACTGCTTCATACCTCGCTTCGCTTACCTCCCTCGATGAGGAATTTTCCGATGTCACAGCGAATGCCAGCCGCCACACCATCGTTTTCGGCGACCGTTTTCCGTTCCGCTATTTCGCGGACGCCTACGGCCTCGACTATTACGCGGCATTCCCCGGCTGCTCCTCGGAATCCGAGGCGAGTGCCAAAACACTTTCTTTTTTAATTGACAATATCACCAAAGAGCAGATTCCTGTCGTCTTCCACACCGAGCTGTCCAACGAAAAAATGACGGACTGCATCTGTGAGGCGACCGGCGCGAAAAAGCTGCTGCTTCACTCCTGTCACAACGTATCCAAAGATGATTTCGAAAACGGCGCCACGTATCTTTCCCTGATGGAACAGAATGTCGCCGCACTAAAGGAGGCTCTGAACTAATGGCTCTACTTACCTGCAGTGATGTCACCTTCTCCTACGAAGGCATCCCGGTCCTGACCGATGTCAACTTTGCCCTGGAAGCCGGCTCCTACCTCTGTATTGTGGGCGAGAACGGTTCCGGAAAAAGTACTCTGATCAAGGGACTGCTTCACTTAAAAAATCCGTCCACCGGCTCGATCACAACCGGCGACGGGCTTCATCCAAGCGAGATCGGCTATCTGCCGCAGCAGACCGCCGCACAAAAGGATTTCCCGGCGAGCGTCTGGGAAGTCGTGCTGTCCGGCCGGCAGAACCACCCGCATTTCCCGCCGTTTTACACAAAGGCAGACAAAGAGGACGCGCTCCGCAATATGGAGCTTCTCGACCTCCTTCCATTAAAGAAACGATGCTACCGTGATCTCTCCGGCGGCCAGCAGCAGCGTGTGCTTCTCGCTCGTGCGCTTTGCGCCACAAAGAAACTGCTGCTCCTCGACGAGCCGGTCACTGGCCTTGACCCGGTCATGACAAACGAAATGTACCAGCTCATCCGCCGCATCAACCGCGAGCAGAATGTTACAATCATCATGGTTTCCCACGATATCCGCAATATTCTGCCGGACGCAACGCACATTCTCCAGCTCGACCAGAAGCAGGTCTTCTTCGGTCCGATGGACGAGTATCTGAAAACCGAGGCGGGAAAACAGTTTTTAGGAGGTGCTGACTTATGATTTCGAATCTGCTGAAAATGCTTTCTTATCCGTTTATGCAGCGTGCCCTTGTGGTCGGCATTCTCGTCTCTTTGTGTGCCGCACTGCTTGGCGTCAGCCTCGTATTAAAGCGCTACTCCATGATCGGCGACGGCCTCTCCCATGTCGGATTCGGCTCTCTTGCAATTGCAACGGCACTCGGTTTTGCTCCGCTTGCCTTCACAATCCCTGTCGTCGTGCTTGCCGCCTTTCTGCTGCTCCGCATGAACGAATCCAGCAAGATCAAAGGCGACGCCGCCATCGGCCTGATTTCAAGCTCTGCGCTTGCGATCGGTGTCATCACGGTTTCGTGGTCGAGCGGCATGAACACCGATGTCAACAACTACATGTTCGGAAGCATCCTTGCGATGAGTGATGAGGACGTTGTTCTCTCCGTGGTGCTCTCCATCGTCGTGCTGATCCTGTTCGTCCTGTATTACAACCGTATTTTTGCCGTCACTTTCGACGAGACATTTGCCAAAGCAACCGGTGTCCGCGCAGAATTTTACAACATGCTGCTGGCATTCTTAACCGCCATCACCACCGTTCTCGGCATGCGCATGATGGGCGCGCTTCTGATCTCCAGCCTGCTGATTTTCCCGGCACTGACCTCGATGCGTCTCTGCCATACCTTCCAGAGCGTGGTGATCTGCTCCGCGGTTCTCTCGGTGGTGTGCTTCCTTCTTGGCATGTCCCTCTCGTTTTTCCTATCCTCCCCTGCCGGAGCGACGGTCGTAATCGTGAACCTGCTGGCATTCCTGATCTTTTCTGCGATTGCCAGAATCCGCGAGCATACCGCATAAAAAGTTTCCGGTCTGACCTGCTTTGTTTTACCGGAGGTATTTTATGAATCGAATTGTAATTGCACTGTTAAAACCGTTTTCCTTCATCCCGGCGATTCTGATGATGTCGCTGATTTTCTCCTTCTCTTCCCAGAACGGAACGGAATCCTCACAGCTCAGTGAAAAAGTGGCGCGCGGCATTTTCATCACGATCGACCACGTCATGGACCGCGGATGGGATGATGAGAAGATCCAGGAACTGGCTGACGAGTATCAGTACCCGGTGCGGAAGCTGGCTCATATGACAGAGTACTGTCTGCTTGCAATCTGTGTTTCGCTTCCGCTCTACGTCTACGGCCTGCGCGGCTTCGCGCTCACATTTCTTGCCGGCATCCTCTGTGTCGCCTTTGCCGCGAGCGATGAGTTCCACCAGACGATGGTCGCCAACCGCGGCCCGTCGGTAAAGGACGTCGGCATCGACAGCATCGGCGTTCTCTTCGGCATCACGTTTGTACGGCTGTTCTGCTGGATTGCACTCGGCGGAAATACGAAAAAAAGAAAGCGGCGCAGACGGCGTTACTATTACTAAAAATATTGGATAACAGAAAAATCCCCGTTGGAAAAATCATTTCTCCTGAAACTGATTTTCCCAACGGGGATTTTTTCATTTTTCTTAAAAACAGCTCTTAGGAAAGTGAATCCGCATACGCCTGAATATCTGCCTTCATCTGAATCCAGGCATCCTCATGCTCCACGTAGTACAGAGGGCAGAGCTTTTCGGTTACATCATAGTGACGGATCACATCGTCCGAAGTCAGATTGAACCGCTTGCATAAGAAACCGGCGAGCTGGACCACAGAATTGTATGTCTCATCGGTAAATTCACCGCTGTCATCCGGGTGGCAGCATTCAATCGAGATTGTATCAAAATTACGCTGGTTCGATGCATACGACCATTCACTCGTCGGGATACACTGAACGACTTCTCCCTCGATGCCGACGACGAAATGGCTGCTGGCCTGCGCCTCCTGCGTCTCAGGCAGGTTTTCAAAGTAATCACGGTTCTGCATCGCCGTGCTTCCCGGATTTGCGGTGTAGTGAATAACGATACCGTCCACCTTTTTCAGCCTCGTCTGCGGTCTGGACCAGCTGTTCGGCGTCAGAAGCTCCACATCAATCGGCGGAGCGCCGGTCCAGTCGGTGATATCGTTGTCCTCATAATCAGAACCGGAATAGTCAACGGCCGTGATATCACTTGCCGTTTTTGCCACACGGCGGATGCCGCTGTAAATGCCGACGCAGATCAGCACCACCAGAACTCCCGTCAGAAACATTCTGCGGTGAAGCTGGCGCTGCCTCTGTTTTCTTGTCGTTTTTCCCCGTCTCTTCTGTGCCATATGTTCTCTCCCCGCTGCAAATAAGCGCTCCCTCATTTGAAAAGGCAGAAGCTGAAAAGTTTCTGCCCTTTCCCCCTTCTGCCTTTTGCGACTTTTTATTCTTATTTATCGTCCACGCTGTAGTTCGGAGCCTCTTTGGTGATGTGGATATCATGCGGATGGGACTCTTTTAAGGATGCTGCGGAAATCTTCACAAATTTTCCGGTCTCCTTTAAGGTCTCAACATCTTTCGCTCCGCAGTAGCCCATACCGGAACGAAGTCCGCCGATCAGCTGGAATACAGTGTCCTCTACGAGGCCTTTGTATGCTACACGGCCTTCCACACCTTCCGGAACCAGTTTCTTGGCGCCGGTCTGGAAGTAACGGTCTTTGCTTCCGTTCTCCATGGCTGCGATGGATCCCATTCCACGGTATACTTTGTATTTTCTTCCCTGGAACAGTTCGAAATCTCCCGGGCTCTCATCGCATCCTGCGAAGATGCTTCCCATCATGCAGACATTGGCACCGGCTGCGATAGCCTTTGTCATGTCTCCGGAGTACTTGATACCGCCGTCGGCGATGATCGGAGTTCCGGTCTTCTTTGCTTCCTCATAGCAGTCCATAACGGCTGTGACCTGCGGTACACCGATACCTGCAACGACACGGGTCGTACAGATAGAACCAGGTCCGATACCGACTTTAACAGCGTCTGCTCCGGCTGCGATCAGGTCTCTTGTTGCCTCTGCGGTTGCCACGTTTCCGGCGATTACCTGCAGATCCGGATAATGCTCTTTGATGAGACGAAGTGTTTTGAAGATATTTGCGGAATGTCCGTGAGCGGAGTCGATGACGATCACGTCTACGTGTGCTTTTACCAGCGCATCGACACGATCGAGCACGTTTGCCGTGATGCCGACTGCGGCACCGCAGAGCAGACGTCCCTGCTCATCCTTGGCGGACAATGGGTACTTGATGGTTTTCTCGATATCTTTGATGGTGATCAGACCTTTGAGGTTGAAATCGTCATCGACAATCGGAAGTTTTTCTTTTCTGGATTTTGCAAGGATTGCTTTTGCCTCGTCCAGCGTAACGCCTACTTTTGCAGTGATCAGGTTTTCGCTGGTCATGGACTCTTTGATTTTCTTGGTGAAATCAGTTTCAAACTTCAGATCACGGTTTGTAATAATACCAACCAGTTTTCCGTTCTCGGTAATCGGGACACCGGAAATACGGAATTTTGCCATCAGATTATTGGCATCTTCCAGGGTGTGCTCCGGAGACAGATAGAACGGATCGGTGATAACACCGTTCTCAGAACGTTTTACTTTGTCTACTTCTTCTGCCTGCTGCTCAATCGACATATTCTTGTGAATAATACCGATTCCTCCCTGACGTGCCATGGCAATTGCCATACGGTGTTCTGTAACCGTATCCATGCCGGCGCTCATCATCGGGATGTTCAGCTTGATCTTCTTGGTCAGATGCGTAGTCAGATCTACCATGTTTGGGGTTACTTCAGAATACTGCGGAACCAGAAGCACATCATCGAAGGTAATACCATCGCCAATAATTGTACCCATTTTCATTTCTTCCTTTCTTCTTAAGTCTTTTTGATTTATCACCTAATTTAACATAAAACAAAAAAGCTGTCAATCCATAAATACTTTTCTTGGTGCACGGTTGCGGATATCTTTTAACATCACTTCGTCCGGCTCGAAGATCACCATCTGCATGGCATTGTCCTTGGAGATGACGAATGCGTACGGTTTGTGGCCCTGTCCTTCGATGCCGGAGGAATAGTTGTAACGTTTGATACTCTGGTTGTTTTTGTAGGAATCAAGCTGATGGGACTGGTACGGCGCCAGGATTTCCATGTTGGAAAGCTCATAGCTTGCGGCTCTTTTTCTTCTTGACTGCGAATAGATGCGGTCGATGTCCAGCTCGCCGTTGACGTACAGATACTCAAACTCTACCGAAAGCTTCGGGATAAAAATATAGTCTACGATTCCAAGTACCAGCGCAAGAAGCAGAATCAGCGGATTCATCATAATTCCTGCGGCTGCAAAAAGAACGGTAAAGAAGATCAGAACTCCTTTGATCGCCTTGTCTTTTCCTGTCTGCTGTTTTTTCACCAGCACTTCTGTGTACAGATCACTCATTTACTCCATCCTCCTCAAGATATTCGATCAGTTTTGCTACATTGTCCGCGTTCTTTGTATTGACCAACACGGTCAGATAACACGGCTCATAGTACGTAAGGCCCATATCCTGGTACTTTTTCAATTTGGAAATGTCGAGGCAGGTATCTCCCGCCTTTATCCCGTACTTCTCACACGTCGCTTCGTCAAACAGTGTGGACAGATCCAGAAAATAATCGTCTTTGCTGTAGTTGTCGTACACGGCCTGTGAACAGATCAGAACATCCATGCTCTGTGCGGCAATCACGGCTGTGAATTTCATCAGCGTGTTGTAATCCGCGTTTTCCAGGTTTTCACCGAAGCTGTAGCTTGTATCGATGCTTACCTTTTCGTACTTATCTCCGGTTCCGAGCGCTTCTTTTAGGTCCTCCTCGATCGGACTTACATCCTGCAGTCCTGCGTAATCCACTACGGCAATGCTCACGAGGTCATAATACTTCGCATTTTCATGGATATTCACAATCGTGCCGATGATGAAGATAACAGCGATGATGCCGAAAATGACAGCCTTGTAGTATTCCCAGATATAGGCCAGTTTCTCTTTAAAATTCATTTTCGACAGCTTCTCTTTTTCGAGCTGCATCTTCTCCTTCCTTGTCATGTCGGATTCATAACGACTTGCCATGTGTGTTTCTTCTCCTTTGTTGTATTTCCCCCAACATCCTACAAATCAGTATAGCATAAAACGCCGGAAGCGTCCATATACGCCGCCCGGCGAAAGCATGAAAACTTTCTGAAATTTTTTGTAACGATTCAGGGCCATGCGAAATGGAAGAAAAACTTTCCACTAAAAAATCGGCCGGCAAAGACAGGACTTCGGAACCCATGTTCCGCTACGGTCTTTGCCAGCCGGTTTTCTTATTTTGTTTTACCAGACATTTTTATCCCGGAAATTACATCATTCCCATTCCGCCGTCTGCGCCTGCCGGCATAGCCGGAGCCGGCTCTTTGATGGTGGAAACTACGGACTCGGTGGTCAGCAGGGTTGCGGAAACGCTGGTAGCGTTCTGCAGTGCGCTTCTGGTAACCTTAACCGGATCAAGGATACCAGCCTGGATCATGTCTACATACTCTT
The DNA here is from genome assembly GCF_003480905.1 of Blautia sp. AM28-27. Taxonomy (NCBI): domain Bacteria; kingdom Bacillati; phylum Bacillota; class Clostridia; order Lachnospirales; family Lachnospiraceae; genus Blautia; species Blautia sp. AM28-27. The sequence continues at coordinate 82,627 of NZ_QUJK01000003.1, read as the reverse complement.
CGTTGTATGCATCAAATCCAACACCTACTTTGGACTCTTTTACTTTGTTGATAACAACAGCGCCTTCCAGACCTGCGTTTGTTACGATGTGGAACAGAGGAGCCTCAAGTGCTTTCTGTACGATTCTTGCACCGATCTTCTCGTCGCCGTCCAAGCTGTCAATCAGCTCTGCAAGCTGTGTTGTTACATGGATGTATGCAGAACCGCCGCCTGCGATGATACCCTCTTCTACGGCTGCTCTCGTTGCATTTAAAGCATCCTCCATACGGAGTTTTTCTTCTTTCATCTCGGTCTCGGTTGCTGCACCTACACGGATAACAGCTACGCCGCCTGCCATTTTTGCCAGTCTCTCCTGCAGTTTCTCTTTATCGAACTCAGAAGTGGTCTCCTCGATCTGGGATCTGATCTGGCCGATTCTTGCTGCGATGGCATCTTTTGCGCCGGCACCGTCAACGATAACGGTGTTCTCTTTCTGAACTTTAACAGATTTTGCACGTCCGAGCATTTCCAGAGTAGCGTCTTTTAATTCCAGACCAACTTCCTCGGAGATCACCTGGCCGCCGGTCAGGATTGCGATATCCTCGAGCATTGCTTTTCTTCTGTCGCCGTATCCCGGTGCTTTGACAGCTACTACGTTGAAGGTTCCGCGCAGTTTGTTGATCACGAGTGTCTGGAGAGCCTCGCCCTCTACGTCCTCAGCGATGATCAGCAGTCTTGCGCCGCTCTGTACGATCTGCTCCAGCAGCGGAAGAACTTCCTGAATGTTGGACAGTTTCTTATCGGTAATCAGGATATATGGATTGTCGAGAACGGCTTCCATTTTCTCCATATCGGTACACATGTAAGCGGAGATATATCCACGGTCGAACTGCATACCTTCTACCAGCTCCAGCTCGTTCTGCATGGTCTTGGACTCCTCGATGGTGATAACGCCGTCTTTGGAAACTTTTTCCATAGCGTCAGCTACCATCTGGCCTACTTCTTCGCTTCCGGAAGAAACAGCTGCAACTTTTGCAATCTGCTCTTTGCCTGCTACCGGCTGGCTCATCTCTGCAAGGATCTGAACAGCTTTATCGGTTGCTTTCTTCATTCCCTTACGAAGAACGATCGGGTTCGCACCTGCTGCCAGGTTTTTCATTCCTTCGTTTACCATAGCCTGTGCCAGAACGGTTGCGGTTGTGGTACCATCACCTGCTACGTCGTTGGTCTTTGCAGCAACTTCTTTGATGAGCTGTGCGCCCATGTTTTCAAAGCCGTCTGCCAGCTCGATCTCTTTTGCAATCGTAACACCATCGTTTGTGATGAGCGGAGCGCCGTACTGTTTGTCCAGAACAACGTTTCTTCCTTTCGGTCCAAGGGTTACACGTACGGTATCTGCAAGCTGGTTTACACCATTCTGAAGAGCGTTTCTTGCCTCTGCTCCATATTTAATCTCTTTTGCCATGATTGTCATGCCTCCTGATTTTTACTTGATTATTCTTTATTTTACAACTGCCAGAATGTCATCCTGTTTTACGATGATGTACTCTTCGTCTTCCAGTTTGACGTTGGTTCCTGCATATTTGGAATAGATTACCTGATCTCCGACTGCAACTTCCATTTTTACTTCTTTGCCGTCTTCTACTTTTCCAGGTCCTACTGCGATAACCTCAGCCTGCTGCGGTTTCTCCTGTGCCTGTCCCGGAAGTACGATACCGGATTTTGTGGTTTCCTCTGCTTTTAACTCTTTTAATACAACTCTGTCACCTAAAGGTACTAACTTCATTTATGTTTCCTCCTTCAAGATTTCATTCAGTTTTATTTATTAGCACTCAGTTCATTCGAGTGCTACTTGATGGTTCTTACTATAGTGTTTTCCACCTCATTTCGCAAATGTATGAATTTTGTAATTCTCTTTTTTTTTCTCGTGATAGCTCTTAATTTCTCTTATTTCCTCGTTTTTTCTTATTTTGGCAATTTTTTCATATTTTATACTCTCTTTAGAATCTAATTATAGTTTATTCCTAAAAACGGGAATGATACCATTTTTTCCGCTCCCCGAATGCTTTTTTGCACAAAAAGAAACGGCGCCATTCTTAAACGGCTCCGATTCTTTTCTACATTCCACTTTTTTATTTTTTCGCCTCGTCCGGATGGGCATCGCCCTTTCCTTTCAGGTTCTTTCTTGCTTTGATCTCGTCGAGTTCATCAAAGATATAATCATTTAATACCTTGATATACGTTCCCTTCATACCGCTGGAACGGGACTCGATGACGCCTGCGCTCTCGAATTTGCGGAGGGCATTTACGATGACGGATCTTGTGATGCCGACGCGGTCTGCAATTTTGCTTGCAACCAGAATGCCCTCATCCCCGTTCAGTTCATCAAAGATATGGATGATGGCTTCCAGTTCGGAGAAGGACAGCGTGTTGAATGCGGATTTAACCACCTGAACCTTACGGTTTTCCTCCACATTTTCCTCGTTGACGGAACGCATCATTTCCAGTCCGACAACGGTTGTGCCGTACTCACTGACGATGATATCGTCGATATCGTACTGCGGGGTGCAGCGGTACATAAATACGGTACCAAGGCGTTCTCCGGCGATCTCGATCGGGCAGATAATTGCGGTGTAGCGCTCTACACCAGGCCGCTCAAAGCCGAGGGTCTGTAAATTGACGTTCTCTTTTGTGGAGAGTACGCCGAGGAGACGCTCGTTTAATGCGGCATCGACATAACCGCCCACCTTATCCTCGATCAGCTCTGTAATTTCTTCCACGCCCGGGCAAAGGCTGATGCCCAGCACTTTTCCTTTTTTACTGATCACCAGGATATTGGAACTTAACGTTTCCATCAGGACTTCACAGATATCGTTGAACACGACCTTCGTGGAGTGATTGTTATGAAGCAGTTTGTTGATTTTTCTGGTTTTATCCAGCAGTTGTACGCTCATGTTCTTCTCCTTTCTTTATTTTCTGCATTTTTTTGGCGTATCCGCCGAAAAAAATGCACACTGATGCCTTTTTCAGACAACCCTTAAAACTAAGCTCATTCTATCATGTAGTTTTCCGGAAATCAATATATTTTTCAGAAAACTATAAATTTTATAAAAATTCATGCTAAATTTTTTCGGATCTTCCTGTTTTTCCGCCGCGATAAGCAAAAAAACGGCCTGCACCAGTTTTTCACCAGTACAGACCGCTTTGTCATTCTCAGTCTTCGTCTTTCTTTTCGCGTGCTTCTACATAGCCGCACTGCTCGTCCGCGCAGACCAGCTTATTGCCTTTTTCCAGCATATAGCCGCCGCACTGCGGGCATTTCTTGGCAGACGGTTTCTGCCAGGACATGAAATCGCATTCCGGATTGTTTTCGCATCCATAATATTTCCGTCCTTTTTTCGTCTTGCGCAGGATCACTTCTTTTCCGCACTTCGGACACGGAACACCGATCTTTTCCAGATACGGCTTCGTGTTCTTGCAGTCCGGGAATCCCGGGCAGGCGAGGAATTTTCCGTGCGGGCCGTATTTGACCACCATGTTGCGGCCGCAGTTCTCGCAGATGACATCTGTCACCTCATCCTCTACCTTAACTTCTTCGAGGTTCTTTTCTGCCTCTGTGACCGCCTCATAGAGATCCGGCCAGAAGTTCTCGACTACTGTCTTCCACGGAACACTTCCATCTCCAACCCTGTCGAGCAGAGCTTCCATCGTTGCCGTAAAGTTGACATCCACGATGCTCGGGAATGCCTCTTTCATCATGTTGTTGACCACCTCGCCGAGCTCTGTCATGTAAAGGTTCTTGTTCTCCTTTGCCACGTAACGGCGGTTGATGATCGTTGTGATGGTCGGCGCATACGTACTTGGACGGCCGATGCCGAGTTCCTCAAGCATTTTGACAAGGGATGCCTCGGTGTAGTGTGCCGGCGGCTGTGTGAAGTGCTGCTGCGGATCCATCTTTTCCAGTGCCAGCTCCGTTCCTGCCTCCAGGCTCCGGACAGCGGCGTTTTTCTCTTTCTTTTCCTCATCCGGATCGGTGTAAACGGACATGAAACCATCAAATGCCAGACGGGAGGAAGCTGCTGTAAAGAGATACTCTCCTGCATTGATCCGTGCGGAAATTGTCTCATAGACGGCCGGCTGCATGCGGCTTGCCACAAAGCGTTTCCAGATCAGCTGATACAGGCGGAACAGATCTCTTGGCAGGGATTCTTTTACCATTACCGGTGTATTCGTCACATCGGTCGGACGGATGGCCTCGTGCGCATCCTGTGCCTTGCTGTTTTTATTCTCCGTCGTGTCCCCGCTTGCGGTATATTTTGTGCCGTACTGCTCCTGGATAAAGGAACGTGCTGCCGCATCGGCCTCCTCGCTGATTCGTGTAGAATCGGTACGCAGATAGGAAATCAGAGCGATCGTTCCCTTTCCCTTTACTTCCACGCCCTCGTAGAGCTGCTGCGCCAGACGCATCGTCTTCTGCGTGGAGAAGTTCAGCACCTTCGATGCTTCCTGCTGCAGGGTACTCGTGGTGAACGGAAGCGGCGCTTTCTTGGAACGCTCTCCTTTTTTCACTTCGGATACGGTAAAGGTCTCATTTTCCAGTCCCTTTAAGATTTCATCGAGCTGCTCTTTCGTCTCGATCGCCATCTTTTCACTGCCTTTGCCGTGGAATTTTGCGACGAGCGGTTTCTTCTCGCCCGGAATTTTCAGATCTGCTTCCAGTGTCCAGTATTCTTTCGGAATGAACGCATTGATCTCATCCTCGCGGTCGCCGATGATGCGCAGTGCAACGGACTGCACACGGCCGGCGGAAAGTCCGCGTTTGATTTTCTTCCATAACAATGGGCTGATTTCATAACCTACCATACGGTCGAGGCAGCGGCGCGCCTGCTGCTCGTCCACCAGGTTCATATCGATGTCGCGTGCCTGTTTGATCGACGCTTTGACTGCTGATTTTGTGATCTCGTTGAAGGTGATGCGGCGCATCTTGTTCTCATCGAGATTCAGCGCAATCGACAGATGCCAGGAAATTGCTTCTCCCTCGCGGTCAGGGTCAGTTGCGAGATAAACTTTATCTGCTTTTTTTGCGGCTTTTCGAAGAGATGCCAGAAGCTCTCCTTTTCCGCGGATGGTGATATATTTTGGTTCAAAGTCATGTTCTACATCAATTCCAAGCCGGCTTTTCGGCAGATCGCGCACATGGCCCATAGATGCTGCAACTTCGTAATTTGCCCCGAGATACTTTTTCACCGTCTTGACTTTTGCCGGTGATTCCACTATTACAAGATATTTTGCCACCTCTGATGCCTCCTGAATACATATTTTTATAACTGTCCAGATCTATATTGCGTTTTTCATATCGCATAGTTCTGCATCATTACAAATTCCAGAATAATTCCTAAATTAGTCGTAACTTCCACTGACTATACACCAAAAAGTTTTTTCTTGCAAGTGTTTTCCATTTTTAAAATGTACCATTTTTCGATATTTCCCGACAAAATAACAGGATTTTTTCTATTTTTTAACGATTTTTCCTGATTTTTTTCTTTTCTTTTTCCTTTTTCAGACATGCACGCGGCGCAGAAGAGCCCCCTTTTTTCTTTTTCTTCTATTATAATTGTGCACCGGGCGGAATATCACAAAACCTTTCTTTTCCTCGTCCCTTTTACGATAACGCCATGTACACGCCCGGCGGATTTTCCGCAATAACGCCGTCAATTTCGAGTGCCAGCAGAATGCCGGTCAGCTCCTGCAGCGGGATTCCGGTGCTGCCGGCAAGCTGTGCAAGATTCTGCGGTTCTGCCGCGAGTGTTTTCAGAACCATTTCCGCCTCTTTTCCATAGCGCGGACGCGGTGCGGCTCTTTTTGTCCCGGCCTTTTTCACGCCCAGCTCCTCAAGAATCGTTTCGGGTGAAATCGCAATTTCCGCTCCCTGCGCGATCAGGCGGTTGCAGCCGCGGCTTGTCGCATCCGTTGTCCGTCCGGGCAGGGCAAATACCGTTTTTCCCTGCTCCAGCGCGTAGTCCGCCGTAATGAGCGAGCCGCTCTTCTCTTTTGCCTCAATTACCAGAACGACATCTGCCAGCGCACTGATCACGCGGTTGCGGATCGGGAAATGCCACGGAAGCGGCTCTGCGCCCGGCGGAAATTCGCTTAAGACACCGCCTCCGTTTTCCAGCATCCGCCGCATCAGCGGGTAATTCTGTTTCGGATAGCAGATATCCACGCCGCAGCCAAGCACGGCAAACGTCTTTCCCTTTCCGCGCAGTGCCCCCTCGTGCGCCGCCGCGTCGATTCCGCACGCCAGTCCACTGATCACCGCCACGCCGTTTGCCGCCAGCACCTGCGCGAAAAAGGCCGCCTGGCTCTTTCCGTACGCCGTACATATCCGCGCGCCCACAATCGCCGCTGTTTTCTGCTCATCCGCCGGCAGCGCGCCCCGCACGAAAAGGCGGGACGGCATGTCCGCGAACGGCATAAGCCGCTCCGGATAGCCCTCCTGCCCGCGGCCGACTGTAAAGATTTCCATCGCCATACGTCAGATCCTCCATATACTTTTGTCGGCGCTCCGAAAGCAGATCGCCTCACTGATATGCGGCACGCCGATTTTGACCGCCCCGTCCAGATCCGCAATTGTCCGCGCGGTGCGGATAATCCCGTGGTAGGAACGCGCGCTGAGGCGCAGGCGGCGGAAGGCATCCTCTAAAAGCTCTTCCGCTGCCTTTTCCAGGATACAGTATTTCTCGATCTGGCCCGCTTTCAGTTCGCTATTGAAATGAATCGACTCCTGCCGGTAGCGCGCCGCCTGAATTTCCGCCGCTGCCGTCGCCTTTTCCCGCATCTTGGCCGAGGATTCGCACCGCTCCTCGCCGTGCAGATCCTCGTAGGAAAGTGCTTCCACCTGCACGCAGAGATCCATGCGGTCGAGGAACGGCTGGCTGACTCTCGAGAGATACCGGCTGATGTCGCCGGGTGCGCAGGTACAGCGCGATAAGTCGGGGTAAAAGCCGCAGGGGCAGGGGTTCATTGCCGCCACCATCAGAAATGACGCCGGGAACACATAGTTTCCGCTGACACGGGAAATCACAATCCGGTGCTCCTCGAGCGGCTGGCGCAGGATCTCAATGGTTGTGCGCGTCATCTCCGGGAGTTCATCAAGGAAGAGAACACCGCGGTGTGCCAGCGTAATTTCGCCCGGAGACGGCTGTTTTCCGCCGCCTGCAAGAGCCTGCGGCGTCATCGTGTGATGCGGAGCACGGAAGGGCCGCTCCCGGCGGACACCCTCTCCTTTGGCAAGCATTCCGGCGATGCTGTAGATCCGCGTTACTTCCATCTGCTCCTCCTCAGACATCGGAGGCATGATCGTCGGAATCCGCCTTGCGATCATGGATTTTCCGCTGCCCGGCGGCCCCAGCATCAGCAGATTGTGAAATCCGGCCGCAGCGATGAGCGCCGCCCGCCGCGCCGCCGTCTGGCCCTGCACTTCGGAAAAGTCCGGCTCTTTTCCGTCCTCCTTCTTTTGATTTTCTATAGACGGAAGCGACGGCATTTTCCCTTCACAGCAGTAGTTCAAAAGCTCCTGTAAATTCTGGATTCCAACGACGTGAAGCCCGCCGACCAGACCCCCTTCCGCGGCATTTCCGGCTGGAACAAGAAGCGTTGTGCATCCAAGCTCCCGCGCCTTCGCCGCTGCCGGAAATACACCGCTGATCTCCTGCACATGGCCGTCAAGGCCGAGTTCACCGAGCACCATCGTTTTCCGGAGTGACCTGGGCGGAATCCGACCGAGCGTCATCAGAACGCCCGCTGCAATCGGAAGATCGAAACGCGATCCTTCTTTTCGGACGTCCGCCGGGGATAAATTAATCGTAATTCGTTTCGGCGGCAGGGAAATTCCCATGTTTTTGAGGGCTGTCCGCACGCGGTCCTGCGCCTCCTTTACCTGGGCACTCACGTAGCCGACCATCGTAAACTGCGGCATGCCGTCACTGACATCCGCCTCCACCTGCACCGGAATCATCTCCATGCCCGAGACGGTGGCTGATAATACACTGCAATACAAAGAAAACCTCCTTTTCTTTCAGTAGCAGGTCGTATAGTTCCTATTTATTTTTCATTTTGGGAAAATGTCCGGCAAGAACACCGGGAAGATATTATCTTTGATTTTTGTTCGAAAAAGTAAGGATAAGGAAACCTTTTCTGCACCTGATTTCCTTACCCTTTATTATAGAAGCAGTCCGTTTGAAATGTCAAGCATTTACGAAGCGGCAAACCGTAACCGCAACTTTTCAATTGCATTCTTCTCGATCCGCGACACGTACGAACGGCTGATGCCGAGCCGGGCAGCGACCTGTTTCTGTGTGTATTCTGCTTTTCCGCCAAGGCCGTACCGGAGAAGAATCACCTGTTTTTCCTGCTCTTTTAATTCCGAATCCAGATAACAGTACAGCCGCACCGCGTCCTCTTTCCGGTTGTACTGTTCCGCGATATCCTCCCCGCCGCCCTCCACGATGTCGAGCAGATGGATCTCATTTCCCTCCTTGTCGGTTCCGATCGGCTCGTAGAGGGAAATCTCCCGTGCCGTTTTCTTTTTGCTCCGAAGATACATCAGCAGCTCATTATCAATACAGCGGGCGGCGTATGCGGCCAGCCGGTTTCCTTTTTTCGAATCATATGTCATCACCGCCTTGATGAGGCCGATCGTTCCAATGGAAATCAGATCGTCGAGATCATCGGGCAGGCCCTGATACTTTTTCACAACGTGCGCGACCAGGCGCAGATTCCGCTCGACCAGAATGTCTCTGGCTTTTGTATCGCCCCTCTGATACGCATCCAGACAGCTTTTTTCTTCCTGTGCAGACAGTGGTTTTAAAAAGGGTTCCAAGAAAAGCGGCACCTCAAAGGGGATTTTTCTTTATTTTATGTTTGAATTGCAGGAAACGTGCCTGTCTGCTATACTGATAAGATCAGCCGGGTTTTCCGGCACTCGACATTATATTTTTAAGAGGAGGTTTCCTTTTATGACAGACCAGAAAAACGGACAGGAATATCTTTCTTTTGTGCTGGAAAAGCTGCTGGCGCGTCTTGCCGAGATCAGCCAGTCTCTGCTGGACGGACAGAAAGAGATTGAAAATATGCACGATTATTACTGGCAGAACTATACCGAGATGGACCAGTACGGATATGAGGATTACGACAATCAGCAGGCGCTGCTGCATCAGGTGAATGCGAATCAGGAGCAGCTTCTTCTGCGGAGCCGCTTCCGGAAAATGCTGGATTCTCCGTTCTTCGGGCGTGTGGATTTCTGCTATGACGGGGATGATGAGCCGGAAATTTTCTATATCGGCATCGGCAATTTTGCGGAGCGGCCGGGCGAGCTGCCGCTGATTTACGACTGGAGAAGCCCGGTCAGCGGTCTTTTCTACGATTTTGACCGCGGGCCGGCTTCCTATCTTGCGCCGGGCGGCGAGATGACAGGGGAAATCTGTTCCAAGTGGCAGTATAAGATCCGGGATGGAAAGATGATTTACGGATTTGAGAGTGATGTGAAAATTGATGATGATATTTTAAAGGCGGAGCTTGGCAGCAACGGCGAGGTACAGCTGAAGAATATTATCCGCACAATTCAGAAGGAACAGAATGCGATCATCCGCAATACGAAGGACCGGATTCTGGTAATTCAGGGAGCGGCGGGAAGCGGCAAGACATCGGTGGCGCTGCATCGGATTGCCTACCTTTTGTATCATGACAGACAGAATCTGAAGTCTTCGAATATTCTGATTTTATCGCCGAACGGGGTATTTTCGGATTATATTTCACATATTCTGCCGGAGCTCGGTGAGGAGAATATTCAGGAGATGAGTTTTGATCTCTTTGCTTACCGCAAATTACAGGACACGGCGGCGGACTGTGAGGACCGCTGTGATCAGATTGAGCGGGAGATGCGGGATCCAAAAGCCGCAGAACGGTTTGCTTTAAAACAGTCGCAGGCGTTTGTGGACCAGATGGAGGGATTTGCGCTGGAGCTTGAGGACGAGCTGATGAATTTCTCAGACGTTTCGTATAAGTCGTTTGTGAAGTCAGAATCGGAGATTATTACGCTGTTTTATGACAAGTTTGCGGATATTCCGCTGCTCTCGCGGATGGATGCGGTGGCGGAGACGTTTATTGACGAGATCGAGACGCTGCTGAACCGGGATCTGCCGGAGGAGGAGCGGATTCCGCTCATCGAAAAATTCCGGAAGATGTATGAGACGATGGATTTTTATGTTCTCTACAATCGTTTTCTGAAGAAAGAGGGATATCAGACGCTGCCGCGGCGGCCGTTGGAGAAGCGGAAACTGCGGTATGAGGATGTGTATCCGATTCTGTATCTGAAGTACCGCCTGTCGCGGCAGGCGGAGCGGTCGAATATTAAGCATCTGGTGATTGATGAAATGCAGGATTATTCGCTGCTCCAGTATCTGATTATCCGGCGGATGTTTTCCTGTAAGATGACGATTCTCGGCGACCGGGCGCAGACGATGGCGGATCAGCAGCAGGATGTACTGCAGTTTTTACCGGGGATTTTCGGGAAGGATCTGCGGCGGATTGAGATGCGGAAGAGTTACCGGAATACGGTGGAAATTGCGTCGTATGCGGCAAATCTCATTGGCGTGACGGATCTGGAGCTGTTTGAACGGCACGGAATGCCGGTGTTGGAACGGGATGTCACGGATCTTGAGGCGGCTCTGCGGGAGGCAGTGGATACGCTGCTTCCAGATGAGAAAACGTATGAGACGGCGGCGGTGATTGTACCGGATGAGAAGACGGCGGAACGGGCTTATTTAATTTTGCGGGGGATTCTGGCAGAAAAAGATTTTGACTGCGGGAAGCGGCTTTCTTGGCTGAACCGTGACAGCTCCAGTTTTAAGAAAGGACTGACGGTTACCACATTTTATCTGGCGAAAGGGCTGGAGTTTGATCAGGTGTTCTCTATTTTCCCGAAGGACGAGAAACGGGAGATAATGATGCAGGCGCAGTATATTGCAGCGACCAGGGCATTGCATGAGCTGAGAGTGTATCATATTTAAAAACAGGGAGATCCTCCGAAAAAATTCGATTGGATCTCCCTGTCATTTTTATTTTCGATCAGATATGATAGAATCCTGCGGACTGTGCCGGGATGGTGATGGTTCCGTCTTTGGATTCTGCTTTTCCTCCGATCGTGTAGAGGGCATCCTTCAGCTCTGCACTGTATGGGAAGGACTGCTCTTTGTCGGATGGGTTGATGATAACGAGGACTTTTTCACCCTCAGCCTCACGGACGTATGCCAGCGGATACTGGTTTTTCTCTGCATAAACGAACTCGATGGTTCCGCGGCTTAAGAGTGCTTTGCTGCTCTGGCGAATCTGGATGAGTTTTTTAACTTCGTGGTACAGGGAATCCGGATCGGCCATCTGTGCTTTGGCGGTCGGACGGTCTTTGCCCGGGTCCATGGTGATGTAGAGGTCACTGGCCGGTGCGCTGGAGAATCCTGCGTTGGTGCTGTCATCCCACTGCATCGGAGAACGGGAACCGGTGCGGTTGTATCCGCCCTCAACGGATTTCAGGCCTTCGACGTAGCGCATACCGATTTCATCACCGTAGTAGATGAACGGCGCACCTGGCATGGAAAGAAGGAAAGCGAAAGCAATTTTCAGCTCATCCCCCTGCAGACGGCGTGCCAGACGGTCCATATCATGGTTTCCGGACGGGATGCAGATCAGGCCTTTCTGTGCGGTCTTATTGTAGTTGGTTTTGTAGGTCTCTACAAACTCAGAGATATCTCCTTTTCCGCGTTTGGAGAAGAATGGCTCATCGCAGCGGAACAGATCGTTGTAATGGGACGGTCCAAAGTGAAGCAGGAAGTCCATGTGGAAGCCGCCCTGTAAGGATTTGTCCGGCTCGCCCCACTCGGATACCATGGCTGCATCCGGGAACTCGGCGTCGAGGAATTTCCGTACCTGCTGCCACAGGCGGATGGTTCCTTTGCCTTCCTGATCGTTCTTTACCAGAGAGCCCGCCATATCGACACGGAAGCCGTCGCAGCCCATGTTCAGCCAGAATCTCATGACATCTTCCATCGCTGCCAGCGTTGCCTGCGGTCCCTCATCATCAAAGGACTGCTGCCACGGTTTTTCCGGATCCGGCTGATAAAAGCCGTAGTTCAGGGCCGGCTGGTTGGAGAAGAAGTTGATGGCGCAGGCGCCGTCACGCTCGGAAATGCCGCGCAGGCTTCCCATTCCTTCCGGTGCTTCCCATACGTTATTGGTCCATACGTAGCGGTCTGTAAATTCATTGCGGTCTGCTTTCATGGATTCTTTGAACCATGGATGCTCAACAGATGTATGGCCCGGAACCAGGTCGAGCAGAACGTGCATGTCACGTTTGTGTGCCTCTTCGAAAACTCTCTTCAGATCCTCATTCGTTCCGTAGCGCGGTGCAACGCGGCAGTAATCTGCGACATCGTATCCTGCATCACCGAATGGGGACAGGAAGCACGGGTTGATCCAGATGGCGTTGCAGCCCAGTTCCTTGATGTAGTCTAATTTTTCGATGATACCCTGGAAATCTCCGATTCCGTCGGCGTTGGTGTCGTTGAAGGACTGCGGGTAAATCTCATAAAATACTGCGTTATCTAACCATTTTGACATTTTTTCTTTTCCTCTTTCGCTCTTATTTCTGCTGTATTTTCGTCGTTGCAGCAAGTGTTTCTATATGATATATTACTACTGTATCCGCTGAAATACCAGTAATTTCCTATTTCATTCTAATACTATTCTATGATTTTAGTTACAGTTCACTGGTACCCAGCGAACTGTAACCTTCGCAACCCTCATTTAAAGTTTTGCTTCGCAAAAGGAGGGCTGCTCACGCCTGAATCACTTTCTTACGCAGCGAAACAGCAAGTGTTTCACTGCTGAGTGAACATTAACTGATTTTATCCATGCCACGCTCTGCCATTCCCGGCATTTTACGGACATGCTTTTTGGAGGAGGATTTTATGATGCTTTCTGCTGCGAAAGAAAAACGCCAGCACGGCTCCATGCAGGTTCCCTACAGTTATTATGACTGCCGGATGCCCGACTATTTTCCCGGCGTACCGCTGCACTGGCACGGGGAGATGGAGCTGAATTATATCAAACGCGGAACGGGGTATTTTCAGTATGAGGACCGTCTGCTTACGGCGCATGCCGGTGATATTTTTCTGATTCAGCCGAACCTCGTACATGCCATTCTGCCCGCCGAGCAGGAGTCGATGTTTTATGATACGATTGTTTTCCACCAGAATATGCTGATCGGCGGGTATGACGACCGCAGCTACACGGAAATTCTGCAGCCGTTTTTCTCCGCCCGGCGCCGCATCCAGGCACCGATTTCACCCGAACATTCCGGTTATGCTGCACTTTCTGCATCCGTCCATCAGATTTTCCGCTGCATCCGTGAAAACTCTGCTGTCTCCGATCTTCTGCTGAAAAGTGAGCTGCTCCGCTTCTTCTATCTGCTCGCCGCATCGCCGGAACTCTGCACCGATCGTCCCGCCATGCCTGCGGCTGCTGAAAACCTGCGGCCTGTGCTCGCCTATATCCAGGAGCACTTCGCCGACCCGATTACCATAGAGGAACTTGCCAGGCTGTCGCATTTGAGCAAAAGCTATTTTATGAGCTGTTTTAAGCAGACCTTCGGACTCGGGGCCGTTGAATATCTGACACAGCTTCGGATCAAAGCCGCCTGCGAGGCGCTGCGCAGTACGACGCGGAGTGTGTCCGAAATCGCGTACGACAATGGTTTCCGCAACCTTTCCAACTTCAACCGGCAGTTCCGAAGCAAAGTGGGATGTACGCCGCAGATGTATCGGAAGGAATTTCAAAATTCATAAATTCAAAAAGGGATGCATCAAAATATGCATCCCGAAAATCTATCTCTGATCCTATTTTTATTCCGTAATCTCCGGTACCGACGGAACATCTTTATCTTCTTCCCGCCAGCTCCCAGAATGCGACAGCGCTCGCCGCAGCGACGTTCAGTGAATCCACACCGTGTGTCATCGGAATCAGCACGGTTGCATCTGTTTCAGCGATCGTATCACTTGCCAGTCCGTCACCCTCGGTTCCGAGCAGAATGGCGAGCTTTTCATGCGTTTTCAACGACGGATCATCCATCGGAACGGAGTCTTCTTTTAATGCCATCGCAACGGTATAAAATCCAAGTTCCTGCAGTGCAGCAATTCCCTGCTCCGGCCAGTAACTGCCGCCTGGCAGCACGGTCCATGGGACCTGGAAGACATTTCCCATGCTCACGCGGATGGCGCGGCGGTACAGCGGGTTGCTGCAGCCTGATGTGAGAAGCACGGCATCGATGCCAAGCGCGGCGGCAGAACGGAAAATCGCACCGACATTCGTCGGGTTCACGACATTTTCCAGAATCGCCACGCGGCGGGCATTCCGGCAGATTTCCTCCATAGCCGGAAGCGTGCGGCGGTGCATCGCGCAGAGCATGCCGCGCGTGAGGGCAAAGCCTGTGAGTTGTTCCAGCACCTTCGTCTCTGCTGTATAGACCGGCGCGTCCGGGCAGTGCGCAAAGAGTGCTTCGTTTGCGGCAAGCTCTGCGCTTCCGGCAAGGAACGAAACCGGTTCATATCCGGCATCCAGCGCACGCTCGATGACACGCGGACTCTCCGCAAGAAAAAGGCCTGGCTGCGGTTCATAATAGTGCAATAACTGCGGTTCTGAAAGACGCGCATACACGTCGAGCTCCGGCGCCGCAAAGTTTTCGATTTTTCTGATCTCTGACATAATATTGATTTCCTTTTGCGTTTTCTCTTTGTTTTCACTATGTTCTATTGTAGCAATCCCGCTCCCGTTTCGCAATCCATTCTTTTTCCCGCCGGTGCCGTTCCCCGCACCATTCGCCAAACCGTGCTTCCAGCACGCATCGAATTTTCTTGTTTATCTGTCTTTTTTAAAAATTTCTCAATTTCCTCTTGCCAAACGCCGCCAGAGACGTTATAATAATCGACGGTTCAAAATTAAAAACTGCAGAAAAGATTGGTATCAGATTGGAAACGGCACAAGTGCATTGCTTGGTTAACGAACAACACATGTGTCTTTTTTGCGCCCATTTTTCAAAATTGCAAAGAAAAGGAGAACAATCGATGCCAAAAACAAAATTTCAAAACGTTGTATTTACCCTCATGATGTCCTTTCTGATGGTCTATGCCATGATCTGCTACAACATTTCCATGAACATCGGCGGAATGACAAATCAGGTCTTTCTGATGGCGTTTCACGAGATGATAATCATGTGGCCGGCCGCTTTTATCCTCGAGTTTTTCCTCGTGGATCATCTGGCTCACAAATTAGCTTTTTGCATGGTAACACCGCAGGATCGTCCGATCGTAATCACGCTGGCAATTTCCATTATGATTATTGCTATTATGTGTCCGATTATGAGTTTTATTGCAACGCTGCTGTTTAAAAATGCCGGAAAGGAATTCGTTGCTGTCTGGCTCCAGACCACGTTTTTAAACTTCCCGGTTGCCTTCTTCTGGCAGCTCATGTACTGCGGACCCTTCATCCGTTTTCTGTTCCGCAAACTGTTTCCGGAAAAATAAGAAAAGATATCCACAAAGGCGAACCGCTTTTCCCCTCTCTTTCCACAATTTCTGTGGACAGACGGTGCAAAATGGTTCGCCTTCTGTGGATATCTTTTGTTTTCTTCCGGGATTACTCCTGCGGTACCGGATTGGATACGCTGACTACATGATCATACCAGGTTCCTTTTTTACCAATGATCGCAACATTGAAATCCTCGTCCAGTTTTTCTACCGGGATATCAAAGCCGTACACTTCATCTGTGGTTCCGTCAGAATACGTTACCTCATCTGTGGTCGGCTCGATCAGCTCTGCGCCGTCTGCCTGTGCTTCTTCTTTTGTTCCCACAAAGACATTGACAATGTTTTTGGATACCAGGCTGACGTGGATGGTCATTTTTCCGTCTTTTACCGTCAGGACACCCTTTCCTTCTTTTGCTTCATTGACATGGAACATATTGCTGTCTGTATTGAAGTCTGCCGTATACGTACCGTCTTCCAGCTCTGATGCGCTGCTTTCTCCTGCAGTCTCCGCTGCCGATGCGCTTTCTGCTGAAACATCTGATGTGGATGTACTGCTCTCTGCCTTAGATGCATCCTGTACAGAAGCGGAAGATGCGTCTGCCGCAGAAGACGCAGATACTGCAGATGCAGAAGATGACGCTGCATCCTTTCCGCCACATGCGCCGAGCATGGATACAGTCAGTGCTGCTCCAAGAAAAAGAACTGCCAATTTTTTTCTCATAATAAAATTCCTCCTTGTATCACCTTGAAGCGGATCTTTTTCATCCGCTCAACTTAAAATCCGACAGCACACTGAGTCTCTTCAGCCGTACTGCCGGATCTTATTTTACTCTATTTTACGTTCGGAATACAACCCCTAATTATTCAGCATCGTCCTGAACGCCGTTGCCGTCCATAGCTGCCTTGGTGTGCTGTACATACAGCTGCTCAACAGCATCAATTCTTCCAAGACCTTCGATCTGAGTGTTGATCTCATCGAATGCACCGGATGCCTCAAACTGGCTCTTCCAGGAATCCTCATCCTCGCCTGCCATATCGTTGTTTGCGTGGTCACCTGCAACAACCATCAGCGGACGAAGAATTACTTTCTTGTATCCGGCTGCTTTTACTGCCTCGATCACATTCTCGCAGGCGGTCTCTTCCGGCTCGCCCTCAACGGTTCCGATGAATACGTTTTTGTATCCAAGAGTATCCATCTGTGTCTGCATCTGGCTGTAAGTTACTTTTGCATTGTGGGAAGTACCATGTCCCATAAATACGAAAGCAGTGCCGTCCTCTGCTGCTGCATCCAGACTGTCATAATTTGCAGATTTTACTGCCTGTGCCGTGATTGCTTCTGCAACGGCCTGTTTGTCCTCGTTGATTACGGTAGCGTCACTTCCAACCTCGCCAAGCAGCGGCTCTGCGATGGTTACGGACTCAAATTTATCTTTATAGCTATCTACTGCTTCTTTCAGCTCGTCGTACTCTGCGCCGTGCATCAGATGAGTCGGCTGAATAATCAGTTTTTTCACGCCATTGCTTACAGCTCTTTCCAGTGCCTGATCTACGTTGTCGATCTTCTCGTCATCGCGGGCCTGTACATGGTTGATGATGATCTGTGCAGTGAAGGCACGTCTTACGGACCAGTCCGGATATGCAGCCTGCAGAGCTTTCTCAACGCCTCCGATATCCTCAGCACGGCTGTCGTTGAAGGAAGTACCAAAGCTTACAACCAGAAGCTCATTCTCGCCGATCTCGTCTCCGTTTAACGGATCATCCTTGGAAGCATCCCCTGTGTCTCTTCCGAAGTAATCCGGATCTGCGTTCTCACCTTCTACGAGTTCTTTCTGTGCGTCTGTCAGGGCATCCCATGCCTCTTTTGCTTCTTTGCACTGCTCGTCGGTGTTATCATTTCTTTCCTGTACATAAATTGCGTCAATCAAAGCTGCCACTTTATCTGCTGCCTCCTGGTCTGCATCTGCGGATACCTCTTCAGATGCAGAAGATGCGCTTACGCTGCTGCTTGCTGCTGTGGTGTCTTCCTCAGATGCGGAAGATGCACTTACGCTGCTTGTTGCTGTGCTGCTTGCGCTGCTGCTGGATGCGTTGCTGCTTCCGCATGCGCCGAGCATAGATGTTACCATAGCTGCTGAAATTAAAGCGACTACAAGTTTCTTTTTCATTTTTGTTTTCCTCCCATTTGCTGGTATCTTTGCAACAACCAATATCGGGGACGTTTTACATTTCAAACTATGAGAAACACGCTCCGCGAGTTTCTCAAGTTATCGCGGCAGTCGCTAAGGTCTCGTGCAAGCACGGACTTTGGCTCGTTGCCCGCGTAAATAGAAAGAAGCCCTTTCGTTTTTCAACGAGGGGCTTCCAGTATTTTCATCACAAAGAAAACCATCTCACCCGCTGTGGGGCAAATGTCCGCTTTCCTGTTTTGTACTGCCAGTTCCTCGTGGCACGAACGTAACGTTCCTGTACTGCGAAAGGCAGGTCTCCCGGCTCATTGCTTCAGGATTTGACTCCAGCGCATCGGTCTCCTTCCCGGTTTCCCAGTGGATCATTCCCCTGCTTGCAAAATACGGTGACGAGTTCGTGCAGGATTCACACCTGCTTCCCTTTTCACCGGACACGCATGTCCGACACCTTACACATCGATATTTAATTGTTTTTTCTTTAACGACTGTTAGTGTAGCACATCGTCTTTTCTCTGTCAAGTGCTGTAAAATCAGGAAATCCGGCCATTTTCCATTTCATATACCACATCCGCGACGTTCATCGTGGACACTCTGTGCGATACGAGCACAATGGTTTTCTCTTCTGCCGATTCTTTCAGGGATTTCAGAATAATTCCTTCATTTAAGGAATCAAGATTCGATGTCGGCTCGTCCAGCAGGATCATGGATGCGTCATGCAGGAATGCCCGCGCGATACCGATCCGCTGTTTTTCTCCGCCGGACAGCGTATCGCCGAGTTCTCCGACTTCGGTGTCGTAGCCGTTTGGCAGTGTCATGATGAAATCATGTATGGACGCCTTCTTCGCCGCCTCCATAATTTCTTCCCGCGTCGCGCCGGGTTTTGCAATAGCGATGTTGTTCGCAATCGAATCGTGGAACAGATGTGTCTCCTGCGTCACATAGCTTTCCATATCGCGCAGATACTTCGTCGGGATTTCGCGGACATCGGCTCCGTCCACGGAAACGCGCCCCGTCTGGACATCCCAGAAGCGCATCAGAAGTTTTAAGATCGTCGATTTTCCGGAACCGCTCGCGCCGTGGATGCCGGTGATTTTTCCCGGTTCCAGTTTCAGCGAATACTGATCCAGAATCGTCTCGTCTTCGTAGGCAAACGTTACATTCTGCGCCTCGGCTCCTGCAAATGCGTGGTCACCGCCGGATGCCGCATCTCCCGGAATTTCTTCCACCAGCGGCGCTTCCTCGAGAAGGGAAAGCACACGCTCGCCGCTTGCCAGCGTCTGATTCAGGTTATTCGACAGGCTGGACAGCGCCACGACCGGGCCGAAGGAACCCATCATCGCGATTGTGCAGGTCAGGACTCCCTCAAATCCGATCCCGCCTTTCGTGTAAAGATAGATCGTCAGTGCCAGCATGCCGAACGATGCCAGAAGAATCACCATGTTGGTGACAGACCGCTGGGAGCCTTCCATGCGGCTTAAGTTTTCCTGCACAGAAGTCAGTTCTTTCGACCGCCCTGACATCTGCTCTTTCCGTTTTTCGCCCTGTCCGTACTGAATCGTCTCGTCGAGGCCACGCAGGGAATCCAGCACGAAGCTGTTCAGCTCGCCAAAGCCTGTCCGGAACTCCATTCCTTTCTGGCTTCCGCGCTTTCCGTTCCACATCGGGATCACAACGCCGACCGTCAGATACGCCGCAAGTGCAAGCAGCCCTGCCAGAACATGGTATCTTCCAATGAAGCATACCATAATCAAAGAAGTTAATGCTGCAATCGCAATCGGGGAAATCGTATGCGCATAGAATACTTCCAGAAGTTCGATATCGGTTGTGATAATCGAAATCAGATTTCCTTTGTCCCGTCCTTCCAGCTTCGCCGGGCAGAGCTTCCGCAAAGCTGCAAACACTTTATGGCGGATGATCGCCAGCAGTTTAAAAGCAATAAAGTGGTTGCAGTACTGCTCCGCATAATGCAGAATGCCGCGCAGCACCGCGATCACGATCATCACCGTGAGTATCGTTTTTACCGGGGTATGTACAAGCCACATGTTTTGCACCGAAAGGCTCGTCCCTGCCGCGCCCGTCAGTAAGCCATGCACGATGACCTGTCCTGCCAGAATCGTCAGGAAGATCGCACATAAATATCCCATTGTTCCAAGAATAATTGCCGCCATCATAATATGAAGCAATGGCTTCACCAGCCCGATCAGGCTTCCCATAATCCGGAGGGCGCTTCTGCGTTTTGCTGTATTTTTCTTCTCGTGCATCATGCATTCCCCTGCTTTCCATAGTTTTCCAGTACCATCTGGCTGTCGTACAGATGCCGGTATGCGCCGTTCTGTTCCATCAGTTCCGCATGCGTTCCACGCTCGCAGATGGTACCGTTTTTCAGGAAATAAATCTGATCTGACTGTACGACGTTCGCAAGGCGGTGGGAAATCAGCAATACCGTTTTCGTCTTTGCGAGTTCATGAATCACATTCATGATCATCTCTTCACTCTCGACATCAATATTCGATGCGGCTTCATCAAAGATATACACCGCACTGTCGCTCCGAAGCAGCGCCCGCGCAATCACAAGACGCTGGCACTGGCCGCCGGAGAGGTTTCCTGCTTTTTCGAGAAGCTCTGTCTGCAGTCCGTTCTGTGTCTGTAAGAATCCCAGCAGATTGACTTTCTGCAGAACCGCCTCCATCTCCTCCTTCGTCGCATCCGGTTTCGCCATGCGCAGGTTCTCTTCTACGTTTCCTTTAAATAAGTAACTATTGTGGCGGACCAGAACAACGTGCTTCATCAGATCCGTCTCAGCGACTTCCGAGAGCGGCACACCGCCCAGGGTGATGCGCCCTGTATATCCACGGTTCTTTGCCGCAAGGATACCCGCGATCGTACTCTTTCCGCAGCCGGATTCGCCGACCAGTGATACAAAACTGCCCGCCGGGAGCGTCAGGTCAATGCCTTTTAAGATTTCCCGGTCCTCTTCATAGGAAAAATGTACATCCTCCAACACGACATCCAGCGGTCCGTCCGGCAGCGTCCGCTCTCCCGTCTGCGGCTCCGGCAGATCGAGGATTTTGAAAATCTTGTCACTCGCCGCCATGCCGTTCATCGCGATGTGGAAGAATGATCCGAGCAGACGAAGCGGCAGGAAAAACTCGCTCGCCAGCAGCACAATGCAGAGCGTGCCGGACACGGTGAGGTTTCCTTTCAGAAATTCCGATACCGCCACCGCCATGCCAACCGCCGCGCCGCCGTATGCTACGATGTCCATCACGCTCGTTGAGTTGAGCTGCATCGTCAGAACTTTCATCGTGATCCGGCGGAAGTTCTGGGATTCCACATCCATCTCGTCGGCTTTCTGCTGGTCGGCCTGATAAATTTTTAATGTCGTCAGACCCTGCAGATTTTCAAGGAAGGAATCGCCAAGGCCGGTGTAAATGCTCCAGTATTTGTTCAGAAGCTTCTTCGCAATCTTCTGCACAACCACAATCGAAATCGGGATCAGCGGCACACAGATCAGAAGAATCACGCTCGCTTTCATGCTCACCCGGCAGAGGATCACAAACAAGGTGAGCGGCGCAATCAGGCTGTAGAACAGCTGCGGAAGATACTTTCCAAAATAGGTTTCGAGCTGCTCCACGCCTTCCGTGGATACCTGTACGACCTCCGAGGATGATACCTGTTCGCTGTAGGATGCCCCCAGTTTCAGCATTTTCTCATAAATTTTCTCACGCAGAATCCGTTTCACATCCACACACGCAAGATACGACGACCGCGCGCCCATCCGCTCGCAGAAAAAGCGGATCACAACAACAATTGCCAGTGTAAAAATCGTCCGTTTCACAGCCGCTGCCGTTACCGCACCATACACGACCCGTTCCAGCAGATCGGCAACCGTAAATACCGCGATCACCTGCGACAGAAGCGCCGCCCACTGCCACAGAATCGTGTACACGATATACTTTTTCGCGTGGGACAGCAGCCCCACCAGTCTTGTTTTAATCATAAGTACCTCTCTTTTATGCTTTTGCTTTTCGCTTCTCTCTCATGCTGCAGATTAAATGCCAGATAGCTAAAATCGGATGATACAGCAGCATCCTCGGCCCCGAAAACCGCATAACGGCGCGGATCTTTTCCCGCATTTCCGGCTTGTAGCAGTGTACTTTGCAGTTTGCGCAGAATGTTTTCTGTTCCATGAAGGGACATTTCTGGCTCCGCTGTTTTGCATAGTCCGCTAATTTCTGACATTCCGGACACATCCCGCCGGATGCATGCCCCTCTTTTCCATGGTTCTTCCGGCAGTACAGGCGGATCATCTCTTCCACGACGTACTGTTCTTTCTGCCGCTTTTTTTCTACTTTGTTCATTTTGTTTCTCCTAGGATATGATCTTCTGTTTTTACGGTTTTGACCCGCAGGAAGAAATACAAAATATGGCACATCCATACCACAGCAATACAGATTCTTCCAATCGGCACATTCTTCATAGCAAAAAAGCCGATCGCCATCACAACCGTTACCATCCCGATAATTTTACATTTCGTTCCTACCGTCATCGCCCGATGCTGTACGAAGCTGTCGAGATGCTTCTTATATGATTGGGTCCCAATAAACCAGCTGTGCAGCCGTTCCGAACTTTTCGCAAAGCAGAACAGGGTTGCCATATAGAATGGAACTGTCGGCAGAATCGGAAGCACAATGCCGATGGTACCAAATCCCAGGCACAGAAAACCGAGTACGATCCAAAATATTTTAAATGGACTCTTCATAATTTTCCTCCTTTCTCACCGAATATTAAAATAGAAAAATAGCCGCTCATGGTTCTTGCGAATACATGAGCGGTTAGTTGTCGCTTACTTTAGTTATAGATTAACATTGTTTGCCTTTCGTGTCAAACACATTTCACTCCTGAGAACGCTCCTCTGCTTGCGGAATAACTGCTGTTATTTCAACTCACGAAGTGTGATACATCATACTCTAAATAATTCCGCCAATGTTTGAAGATTCAACTCACGGAGGGCGACAAAGGAATCGGGCCGGTTGTGTGGGGACGCATCATTTCAACTCACGCCCTCACGGAGGGCGACATCCAGCACGATGCCCTGTTCCCTTCCCGGGATATTTCAACTCACGCCCTCACGGAGGGCGACGATTCTTCCGATCACTTTATTTCTATCGTGATTATTTCAACTCACGCCCTCACGGAGGGCGACCCATTGACTGGAGATCATCCCCCATATACTTTTCAATTTCAACTCACGCCCTCACGGAGGGCGACTTAGAATTTTTCGGATTATTAAAAGGAGATGATATTTCAACTCACGCCCTCACGGAGGGCGACTTGACGCTCTGCCAAGCATTCCGCCAGTCACCAGTATTTCAACTCACGCCCTCACGGAGGGCGACCACCTACATCGTACGGAGGATACGGCGTAGCTGTATTTCAACTCACGCCCTCACGGAGGGCGACTAAAAATTCGTTCACTGCTCTGTCTCTCTTTCTTATTTCAACTCACGCCCTCACGGAGGGCGACCGGAGCAGGAGCGGTATCTTACAGAATGGAATTATATTTCAACTCACGCCCTCACGGAGGGCGACGTAAACGGATCCCAGCAGTAGTTATAAAGAAGGTCATTTCAACTCACGCCCTCACGGAGGGCGACTTTGCCATTATTTTTTCTCCTTTTTTTCTTTCAACATTTCAACTCACGCCCTCACGGAGGGCGACAGGTAATTCCGCCGGATCCGGCTACTGAAAGACATTTCAACTCACGCCCTCACGGAGGGCGACTTTTTCGACCATCTGGAATGGTCGGCAGCAGTTTATTTCAACTCACGCCCTCACGGAGGGCGACTCGTTTCTTTCATTCTTCCGCCCCTCCAAAGCCATTTCAACTCACGCCCTCACGGAGGGCGACGCCAAAGCAGGATGCAAAGCGTTGTAAACGTCGTCATTTCAACTCACGCCCTCACGGAGGGCGACATATCTGCCACCGTTTCGCCCTGAATGGAAAGAGATTTCAACTCACGCCCTCACGGAGGGCGACATTCAGATCTTAGCACATTGTGTCTATCCTGTCATTTCAACTCACGCCCTCACGGAGGGCGACCTGCGCTGTCTTTCAGCAGTTCACAGGTCACCTTCATTTCAACTCACGCCCTCACGGAGGGCGACAAATTCCCGTAGTACGTCGCAAGGATTCCGTTTATTTCAACTCACGCCCTCACGGAGGGCGACCGTTCTGGGTTGTCCTCTCCTCGCCGACTTGATATTTCAACTCACGCCCTCACGGAGGGCGACCCCCCCCCCTCTTCCATTTCAACGAGCAATCGGGCATTTCAACTCACGCCCTCACGGAGGGCGACGATGCCCCCGCACTGTTCAAGTAGGAAGGTTTAAATTTCAACTCACGCCCTCACGGAGGGCGACAACACGAACCATCCTTCCAGCAACACCACGCTTACATTTCAACTCACGCCCTCACGGAGGGCGACCGCTTTTGACGATTGTTTTCGTATGCTCCGGCATTTCAACTCACGCCCTCACGGAGGGCGACTTTATACTTAAATATCAAGACAACATTCGTTTTTTATTTCAACTCACGCCCTCACGGAGGGCGACGGCAAATTTAGACAAATTTTTCTTCTAAATCGCGGCTATGCTTATTCAATATCTCTATATTTTCTTCCTCATTTCATCTCCCTCCTCCCCCAAATTCTATCTTTTCAGCAAAAATCCTTTAAATTTCAAGTGCGAATCTTCCTGCTTTTTTCTGTGCACTTGGCATTCGCACTACAGAATCAGTGTGTCCATCACGTCAAATACCGCTTTTGCACCAACATGTTCTACTTTGTTTTTGTACTTTTCACCCAAATAGTAAAACCGCAAACTATCGGTCTCTTTATCTATGATTTTTTCTAGTATATCTTTTACCTGTCGGCACTTAGCCGCATCCATCTGGCACTCGAAGACAGAATTTTGGACTCGCTGGCCGTAATTGGTACATTCTTTTGCTACCTTGCGCAATCGCGTTCTGCCTGCTACGGTTTGTGTATTTACATCATATGTGATCAGCACCAGCATTAAAAATCACCTACTTCCACAAAAATGGCGGATATTCATCCAGATCCCCTCGCAGGAAACGTGCCAGCAGCATGCTCTGTGCATATGGAACCATTCCCCACTCGATCTTTTCGCCTAAAAATGGATGCGTAATCATCTCCTGTTTTTTTCCCTGCCATGCACTAAGAAAGGCTTTTCGTCCCTCCTCCGTCATAATAACGGCACCGTTTTCCTTAGTTAAAAAATATTCTGGCTTCATAATCCTCTTGTTGATAAGTGTCAGAACAAACCGATCTACCATAACGCTACGAAATTCTTCCATCAGATCCAGCGCCAATGACATTCGTCCCGGACGATCTGTGTGGAAAAATCCAACATATGAATCCAGGCCCACTGCTTCCAGCGCCCCGCCGCACATTCCTGCCAGTAAAGAATATCCAAACGAAAGCATCGCATTCACATTATCTAACGGTGGTCTCTTATTTCTTCCATGAAAATAAAAATCCTCTTTCTGCTGCAGAATAAGTTCATCAAAAGCGGAAAAATATACCGATGCAGCTTCTCCTTCCAGTCCTAAAAGTGTTCCAGCATCTTCACATTCTCTGATTTTATTCATACTCTGCCCCAGAAAAGCTGATTTTTTCTTAAGCAATTCTGCATCCAGCCGCATACTGTAATCTCTGGCGGCTCTCTCGAGCACCCACCTGGCATTATAGACCTTGCCAAGAATAAAATTCTTTGCTATTTTGACGCTTTCTTCTTTTTTCTCACTGATGCGGTATTGTGTTTTTCGCAGTGTCACATTTCCCTTTTCTTCTCCGCTGACTCTCGCCAGAAAACGACCATTTCCGGACATAAAGGATAATTCAATGTTTCTTTGCGCGCACGCCCCCATTAATGCCGGACTCGCTCCTGTATAGCCAAAGGTCACGATCGCCTGTAAATTATGTAAAGGGATTCTTCCTATTTCCTTTTTATCCTCCATTACTACGACATTTTCCCCATCAAGTGAAAGATAACGATTTCCATAAGTAATATACAAGGTATTCAGCAATCTTTTCATAGATTTTCCTCTTCCTGCATTCTCTTGGTAATGTATTCCGCAACCAATTTATTCTTATTTAAAACCGGCAGACAAATATCTTTCAAGGAACATGCATTACATTTCCTGCTTATTTTTACTTTCGGTGTATACTGTTGTTCATAATACTTATGCATTTCTGCAAATATCTGCTTCACTTTTTCCCGGATTGCATTATCAAATTCTACCTTATGGCGTCTGCGGACTTCACCGTAATAAAGATATCCATACTCGATTTCACAACACAGCATTTCTTCCAGACAAAACGCCTGCGCTGCCAACTGCAGGATATCCTCTTCTCCTTCTTTTGGTTTTCCCCGCTTATATTCTATTGGCACTACACGATAAAATCCTTCTTTTCCATGCAGTGAAATCCCCTCTTTCACCCGATGAAATTCCACCACATCGCACTCGCCGCTCACTCCCATTTCGCAGGAGTGAACCGGCATCGCACGCACAATCAGCAGATCTCCTCTTTTTTCTTTGAGACCCGGATTATGTGCATTTTCATGAAGAATCTTTCCCTCTACCGTGCGGACATTCTCCTGCCACTGCATCTCGATATATGCAAGTGCCCATTGGCGCCGGCAGAATGCAAAATGTTGAATTCCTGACAACTGCAGATAATCATCCTCATCATACATTCCAATTCACCCCTCACGGAAAACGACCGTATCTTTAGACAAAATCAAAAATCTCCGGTTCTCTGCATCCTTCTACATTCCAGGTAATATCATAATCCTTAAAGCTTCTCGGATGATCTAAATCTTTATTCCAGTCAAATCCTCTCTGGATCTTTCCACTCGAAATAGCCGGTGTTTTTTCCTCGTGCTGCCACCAGTACATCCGGCATACCTCCATACTTCCTTCCGGACGTGCTGACGATGCATCATTTTCAAACAATGTCATGAGTGCTTCTTTCAGTATCTCAGCATCCTCCTGGGTAAAGCCCGTCTTTTCCGCGAGCTGCACATTGACACTTCCCATCACCTTGTATACAGCAAACCCAACTCTATGTTTCGTTCCCATCGTATCAGATGCCTTTCCTTCTTTTCCGGCCTCGCTGTTTACGCTCTTGGTGATTTGCATACTCATGATATCAATCGGAGACAGACTTACTGCCTGATGAATCGACACCGGACCGCGTACGCCAAAGGATACTGGAATTCCTTTAAATGCAAAAACCTGTCCAAATGCTCTCACATCGATCCACTCCCTGCATGCAATCTGTGCGCAGAGATCTCTGCTCGCATCTTTCTTATTTCCCATCTGTTTTTTAAGCTCCTCGCAACCATCTGCGCGCTCCTTCAGACTCTTGAATGAGTCGTCCGTTCTGTCATCTGACTGCACGAAAATTTTCTGTCCCAGATCCTGCAGGCGGTTTCGGATTTTTCGTTTAATGCAGACATCTGAAATTTCCCCATATCCATCCAGATTAATTCTCGGACGGTTTCCGTTCAGTGGATCTCCATTGGGATTTGCATTCGTTGCACTCACAAATAATGTAAAATCAATTTTTCCTTTTAATTCGCTCATTTCTTTATTCCTCCTCTGTTTTCTCTGTTTTGTAAGTTCTCAGCGCACAGGACTGACTGTGAAATCCAAGTAAATATAAGCCGCTCAAACGTTTATTCTCCTGATAATCGTTTACACTTTCAAATGCGTCCTCGATTTCGTCCAGCAGATTTTCATAAAATCTTCGTTCCGGCACTGGCAATTTGTTCAAATACGGCTGAATATTCTCTTCAATAACTTTCCAGGTTTCAAACGGTCTCTGCGAAAAATTATTCATGTATCGCTTTGCATTTGTAATTCTGCTTCTGTCCTTATCCATATCAAAAGTCCGATATTCAATTCGATCTGCTACAGCAAGCAATCTTCCATACAGGTAATCTCTTTCTGTACAATTTTTGTCTACCGCCATTTTCCATTCCTCCTTATAAAGTTCTTTTCTTCTTTTTTTAACCATGGAGCACGCAAGCTGCAAAATCTGCTCCCAGTTTCTCCGTTCTTTATATGCCAATGGATTAGATGCCTTATTTATCGCCCTTTCCACATAATCAGCTGGTATTCTCTGCCCATCCCAGATACATGGCAAGATACGCTTTGCAACCTCAGCATAAAGTTTTTTGCTGTTTCCATCTACAATGGTAATACTTCCATTATTTTCTATTCCGAATAAAAGATCCGCTATCTCCTTTACTCCAACCATGCCATAATAAACAATTCTTTTTCCGTCTCTCCATTTTTCATGACGCCACCAGCAGTCCTTGTGCCATTTTCTGATATTCTCTAAATATCGCGTTTCTTCAATTTTTTTTGCTTCCACGACTGCCAGGCGCCCCGGTGTTGCTGCATCGACTCCTAATAACACCATATATTTCATGGTCGTGGGACATTTTTCCTCGTTCTGCAGCGTGCGATACCCACTCATCGCCTTCTGAAACAGCTCCGCTCCGATCGCATTGGTGTCAAACTCCGGATCTTCCAGTCCGGTATCCCATTCATCAAATTCAGATATAATATGCTCCGTATCCGAGTCCCATTGAACTTCTAATTCTCCTGCTGAATCCTCCGCTGTTTCCCATGTAACAAACACCATGGTATCATATGTGCCTCCCTGTCTGCGGATAATCCATTTCAATGCGTTGTGAACCTTCTGGGATGTTTCATTTCCAATTGCAAATGCCTCTTCTTTCGTTGTAAATCGACCACGATACGTAAAATTATCCTTATCATTTGAAGAAATCAGTTTCGCGCCGTCTCCTTCATTTCGGATTTTCTTTGGCTGTAGATAGGAAATACTTTCTCTTTTTCCACTTAAATAGCAAAGTCCCTTTTCCCCTTCCATAGACCGCTGATACTGCTGATATTTTTCCCATAAGGTCTTATCTTTCCAGCATTCATCAACTGTTTCTGTCAGTGGATTACTTAAAGAGCGCACAATAAATCGCACAAACGCTTTACTTTGATCAATTCCCTGAATCGTTTCCTTTTCTGCCAGCGTTCCATCTTCATTTTGCTTCAATACCTTCTGTTCAATCAAATCATGCATCAAACTTTTCTTCTGCAGATAATAATAAATTGCTCTTACTTTATCATGGCAAAATTTTGACTCATACCATTTTTTTAATTGTTCCATATAAATTTCAAAACAGCTTCCATCGTCCGCCACATAAAGCGGATAATCGCCCGCCAGATATCTTAAATTATCACACAGGGGATGGGCTTCTTTTCCAGATGTTCGGCTTCCTGATTTTTCTGTAACCGGAATAATGGTAAATTTATCATTTGCAGGAACCTGTTCGCCATGTAAAAAGTTACCTTCTTCATCAATGGTTACCGTAATCTGTGCCGTTGCCGTTGAGTGGAATGTTGGAAGCAGCGTATAGGGAAATTCACCACGATATTCTATTTTTCCTACCTTGTTCAGATTTTTTTCGTACAAATCCAGTGCTTCTCTTCCCCAGTTCACGTATCTTTCACCTCCCTTTTTTCATGTTCTTCTTTCTCGATATTTTCAAATATTTTCGGCTGCATTTTTCGTATATGACGTTTGATTGTACACTCTTCCGGACGGGGATAAACGATGTAGCCTCCCCTTGTCATGGTCGGATGCTCCCAGAATCTTACCGTCATTTTTCCCTGATCCTCCGACAAAACGGCTTCTTCCGCATAAGTAATTCCGTGATAAGAGAAACCGAAATCTATATCTTTTTCCATATCATCATAATATCCTGCTCCACTGCCAAATTCACACGGTTCCACAAATGCCTGACATTCTCTTGTTCCAAGAAAAATATCTCTCCGGCCTCCGCTCTTTACCATTCTTTCTGACATGCACTGATATTTTCGCTCATTTCTATCCTGTACCATGTTGACCTGATGCTCATTAAATTCAAAATGAGCACGTACCTGATAACGCACATCCTTTAAATACGTGTAGTATGCCAGTTCGTTTCCGCCATTGTATTTAATAGGACGAATACCTTTTGTTTCCGTCTGAATCCGGTTCATAACGCGAATTTCATCAATTACCCAAAAGATCGTGGGTTTCCAAAATATGCTTTCCGTAATACCTCGCAATGCCTCGTAAGTTGGAATTGAATAACTTGTTTTTTCGCCTCCAACACGCACCACCGGATCAGAAAACAATGCATAGTTCCCATACACCTCGTACTCTATGGTATTCGCATGTTTTTCCATTGTACCACCTCCAATATGTTTAATAGTTCTCAAAGTTCATCTGCGGTTCTTCCAACACACCAACTTCATTGCTGTAATACCCTTCGCTCAACGCGAGTATTTCTTCATCACTAATTTGATATATTGCATTATTAAGACATTCCTTCTGCACTTCTGAAATTCCAACCGTATATTTTTGCAGTTCCCGCAGCATCCTCTGCTTTTCCTCCCAAGGTAAATACTCACCATCTGCTCCGACAAATGCTGCAATCAGTTTTTTGGCCTCATCATTATAGGGAACCACAACTGGAATCTTATAATCATTAGAAATAACTTCAAATTCTTTTCCTGCCGTTGCAAATGCCTGTGCCATTCCCCCCTTATACTCTTGTTCAAACTTATGCCAATATTGTTTTCTTCCCGGACAATTTTTTCCCAGCATTTCTAGCAAGGTCGTTTTATAATTTTTCGCCGGAAATTTCGTGATATCAGCCTGCAGCACCTGATAGTAATACTGATAATAAATCGCTATCGCTTTCGACGAATCTAATCTTTTTTCAAAAATTTCAGGCTTACTTCGAAATTGTTCTAATAATTTTTGTACTGCTCTTTGTTCTTCTTGTATCTCTGGCAGCTTTTCCAGACTTTCGGCCTCGTTTGTCAATTGTACAATGTAAATCTTTCCAAACCAGGGATACTCCTTGTGGCGATTTCCTCTTCCAGCGGCCTGGATCACATGATCCAATCCCGCTTTTGATCGAATGACACAGCCAAAAGAAAAATTTACACCCGCTTCTACAACCGGTGTACTGATGCAGATCACTCTGCCTGTATATCCGGATTCTCTATTTTTTCGTAATGCCGCATGGACCGTTTCCAACGTGTCCTCTTTATTTTGCGGGCAAAGTTTATTGCTCAGGTGAAAAACTTGATCTTCGTCTGAACAGCTGCTTTTTATCTTTTCATATACTTGTTTTGCACATTCGGTTGTATTTACTATGACCAGCACATTTCGAAATGTCTCAGCTTGCTGCAACGTAAAATCACAGAGATCCTCAATTTCCATTCCGCCCGGATACGCTTCTGTTTCTGTCAAATCTACGATATCCGTTCTTCGAAAGGCTTCTTCATACTTTTCTATGATTTCCGTCATCTCCATGCATTCACTTAAATTATTCTCTTTCAAATCTTTAATGGATGGCTGGGTAGCTGAACATAATACAACATCCGATTCCGCAAAATTGGTAAGAAAATTTACTGCTAAGTTAAAAAGTTCCATACACTTCTTCGGAATGGCCTGTACCTCATCAAAAATGATCACACTGTTACATAAGGTATGCATTCTGCGGATATCTCTTTTCTGTCCCGAAAAAAGTACATTCAATACCTGTACAGCTGATGTCATAATAATTGGCACATCCCATGTTTCTGTCAGTTTTTTATAGTCTTTCTCCTGCTTTTTCTCCGAAAGAATCACATTGCAATGATGTTCCAGTACGATATCCGGATCGTCAACTGCTCTCCGGATCTCATCGGCATTCTGGCTTAAAATACTGTTAAATGGGGCAACATAAATAATATGCTGTTTTTGGGTCCGCTCGGCACGATACAGTGCAAAGCGCAAACTACTTAATGTCTTTCCAGCTCCCGTTGGTACTGTCAGACGATACAGTCTCGTTTCTTTTTCTGCCTCTTCATAGCACCTCTCAGAAATCTCCTGCCGGACTGCCTGAAGACTCTGGCCATTTTCTGCCTTGTTTCGAATTTCATGATTAAGATAGTTCTCAAAACATTGTATACTCTGTTGCCATATTTTCTGTATTTCTTTCTTTGAAATACGTTGTTTCAATTCTTCATTCTGAAAAAATTTTTCCGTATCTGTCCAATCACTGTCAAGCAGCATAGAAAGCAATACTCTGAAATACATTCCAATATAAAAATATCCATTTCCACAATGACGATTTTGTTTTGTGCTTTTTCGCACAAACATTCCTATTTTTTTATTAATCTGAACATATTGTGCATCTGCTGCTTCGCACACTTTTTGGATTTTCTCTTTATCAAAGATCTGAAAAAATCTTTCCTTCACAATGTCTTCCTGACACTCTTTTTCCGCTCTGCGTTCCTGTAAGGTACACCCGCTTTCAAAATCAATACAGTCGCTGATTCCATGATGTGAGTACACAACTGTACTTAACAGCTCTGCTGCTGTTTTCTGCCGCATCATTTTCCATAGCATCCGTCCACCTGCGGTTGAGTGATCCAAATCGTTTCGGTGTGCCTGATCCCCCTTTTTCAAGATATCTTGAAAATCTTTCTGCACATCATCAGAGAGTTTCCCCGCATCATGAAAAAGTGCGGCCGCCTCGACAAGTTTCTGAATCTCTCCCATAGGACAAATGCTTTTTGCATATGATGTTACATTATCTGTATGTTCCTGAAAGCTCTGGGTACGGCCTGTTTCAAAATCCACATGTGCAAGATAAATGTCACTTGTTTTATTTTCGTTTGTATTATTCATCACTTTCTCCTTTTGTCTATTTTGTTTATTTTTCGGAGTCAAGTTCTGATTTTTTATTCATTTTTACCACATTATAGCAGACTCCGACCTGTAGCGCAATATATTTTCAAACTTTTGTTCGATCATATATTTAGTTTATACCTCATCGTTTTCTACTTTGACATGTCAAATAATTCTATTCAAAATCCTTTTTACCACCTCTCCTCTTAAATCGCATTTCTGCCTTAGTATCAATTTGATTTTTATTTTCACATTGGGAATTTACAAAGATTTTTAGATTTTGTAATTCTTCCTTTGTGTGTTAGAGTATTTTTTACTCTAAAATTATAGAAGACTTTACAAATTAGAAAATAACGTATAGAATAGTATATGTTCGTAGTTTACTATTCTTTTTAGATCTTATTTCTAAATTGAATCAGTTTTCTACCTGAAGAAGTTATCCGATACTGCCAATATCTGATAGCTTCTTCTTTTATATTTTCACTATATCACCTTTTCTACTAACATGCAATACAAATTATATTTTTATAAGTTTTCAATAATGTAAAGTTTATATTATTGAATAATTCTTAAATAGTCTAAAATATAAAAAGCATCAGATTATTTTCCAATGCTTTTTACATAACAGTTATTCAAAAATGTTTTTCAACTCACAGACCTTCGTCTGAACCCGCAGAATATTTCCCGCACTCTTATTCTGCCCCTCTATCTTACCATAAATTCCGCCAACGTCAATTAGTTATTCCTCCCTTCAAATCCTCTATTTATTTTGTATATCTAAAATCCGTATATTTTTATTCTGCATTTCAATCATATTTTTGTTGAATGGACTACAAGAAACTGTTATACTCAATATACGGGTGCTGCCATAACGGTAGGCGGTTAGTCCTTCTACGGAGGGACTGTGACTCTCCGATTACATAGAAACCCTTTATATGGGAATTCCTTGGAAAGGAGGGCTAAGCCATGAGTATTATCGACTTCATAGCAGTTGTAAGTTTCGGCTTAACCTGCTTTAGCCTTGGATACAACTTCGGCAAAGATACTGCGAAATCACAAAAATAGCCGCCCAGTCCTGCAAACTTTGGCGACTATTCTTACATAAACCAATAAATATGGACTAACCGTCTATCGGTAGCACTCTTTTCAATATCATAATATCATGCATTTCAGAATATGTCAAAATCTTCTTTTCACATATCCCGAAATCTCCGATACCTCTCCTCTACCAGTTCTTCCCCATCCATCTTCTCATACTTTTCCAGGAATCTCAGAATTTTGCCTCTCAATTCTTCACACACCACTGGCATTGTGTCCACCGTAAACTCCCCCGGCTCTTCCACAATCTCTTCTACAATTCCCAGTTCCTTCAAATCCCCCGCCGTCAGCTTCATCACCTCGGCGGCCTCCGGCGCGCGTTTGCCGTCTTTCCACAGGATGCTTGCAAATCCCTCCGGCGACAGGATGGAGTAGATGGCATTCTGCATCATCCACACTTCATCCGCCACGGCGAGTGCCAGTGCACCGCCGCTGCCGCCTTCTGAAATGACAATAGAAAGAACCGGCGTTTTTAACGCTGACATTTCATACAGGTTCCGCGCAATCGCCTCGCCCTGGCCGCGTTCTTCGGCTTCCATTCCGCAGAAGGCGCCTGGGGTGTCTACGAGACAGATAACAGGCCTGTGGAATTTTTCGGCCTGTTTCATCAGACGCAGGGCTTTGCGGTAGCCCTCCGGGGACGGCATGCCGAAATTGCGGCGGATGTTTTCTTTCGTATCCGCGCCTTTCGCCTCGGCGATGACCGTGACCGGTGTGCCGTCAAACGATGCAATACCGCCGATGATCGCCGCATCATCGCCATACAGTCGATCACCATGAAACTCAATAAAATCAGGAAACAGCTCCCGAATATAATCTTCTCCCACCGGTCGGTCCTTTTTCCGCGCTTTCTGCACACAGTCCCAAGCCGATGTTTTCTCTCCCGTTTCTGGTGCTACCAAAGACCGCTTCACGTCTCCATCCCCCAAAGTCAGCACTTCCGAGGAAACTTCGATATCTTTCCCATGCATCCGCAGAATCTCCGACAGCACCTCTTTCGCCTCTTCTCTTGGCAGAATCCGATCCACAAACCCATGCTCCACCAGAAACTCCGCCCGCTGGAATCCTTTCGGCAGTTTCTGTCCTATTGTCTGCTCAATAACCCTCGGTCCCGCAAACCCGATCAGCGCATGCGGCTCCGCCAGAATAATATCCCCCAGCATCGCCCAGCTTGCTGTCACGCCGCCCATCGTCGGGTCCGTCAGCACACTCACATACAAAAGCCCCGCATCACTGTGTCTTTTCAGCGCCGCCGACGTCTTCGCCATCTGCATCAGAGAAACAATCCCCTCCTGCATCCGCGCCCCTCCCGAGCACGCAAACAAAATCACCGGCAGCGAGAGCTTCGTCGCCCTCTCCACCGCCCGCGTAATCTTCTCCCCAACAGCCTCACCCATACTGGCCATCATAAACCTGCCATCACAGACCCCGATCACCGTCTCCATCCCGTTGATCCGTCCCTTACCAGTCACAACAGCCTCCGTAAGTCCTGTTCTCTCCTGCAGAGCCCTCACCTTCTCTTCATACCCCGGAAACCCCAGCGGATTCCCCGCCGTCATCCCCTGATCCCATTCCTCAAAACTCCCATCATCCAGAAGAAACTCAATCCTCCGATACGCATGCACCCGAAAATAATTCCCACACTTCGGACAAATATAAAGATTCCTCTTCACATCCTCCGTAAAAATAGCCCCCTTACAAGCATTACACTTCTTCAAAATCCCCTGCGGCGCCTCCGGCACCACCCCATCCGCCGTGTGCTCCTTCCGAAACACCGTCTTCTTAAAATACTTACCCAGCATCATACCACCATCACTCCTTACGTCATAACACTTTCACTCTATTGTCACCATAACAATCTTCCAACCACATACCTCACCCATCGAGGCATTCATTCTCTCTTCACCGCTCACTCCTGTCATCCCAGCCGCACCGCCCCGCGGTGTCGCTGACCACACTCTCCCAGTCGTGTGTCTGATCTCAGCCGCCCGGCAGTACAGCAGAGGGGGGCGGCGCATTTGCAGGAGGAACTATAGCAAGACCCGAAAATAATGCCAAAAAGGCAGTGCTGCAGAGCGCGAATTGCAAGGAACAGATTTGAAGGCGTACCGGGGTACGACGAAAATCTGTGACGCAGTAATTCACGCTCTGCGGTGCTGAATTTTTTGCATTATTTTCGGGGATTGCTATAGAAACACTTAGGCTTCCAGAATTTGCGTTATTTTCAAAAATCTAACTGTCTGAGCGACAGCGAGTTTTGGATTTTTGAAAATGGTTTTAGCAAATGCTGGAGACCTTAGTGTTTCTTTCCTCTGAAACCGCGCCGTCCCCCTCTGCTGTACTGCCGGGCGGCGTCCGTCTCTCACAATCTCTCCGTCAACCGCTCCACAAACTCAATATCCGCCCTCCCGGCCAGATACTCCTCTTCATTTAAAATAGAATACAAATAATCAACGTTAGTGTCGACTCCCTCGATGACGACTTCCCCCAGCGCACTCCTCATCCGCGCAATCGCCTCCTCACGCGTCCTCCCATGCACAATCAGCTTCGCCAGCATCGAATCATAAAACGCCGGAATCACATACCCGTCATACGCCGCCGTATCCACCCGTACTCCAAATCCCCCAGGCAGATGCATCTCCGTAATCTTCCCCGGACAAGGCCTGAAATTCTTCGCCGGATTCTCCGCATTAATCCTGCACTCAATCGCATGACCCGAAAGCCGTACCTCCCCCTGCGTCACCGACAGCGGCATCCCCGAAGCCACCCGAAGCTGCTCCTGAATCAGATCCACCCCCGTGACCCACTCCGTCACCGGATGCTCCACCTGAATCCGCGTATTCATCTCCATAAAATAAAAATTCCCGTCCGGCTCCAGCAGAAACTCAATCGTCCCCGCATTCGCATAATGCGCCGCCTTCGCCGCCCGGACCGCCGCCGAGCCCATCCGCTCCCGCAGCGTGTCATCAATCGCCACACAAGGCGACTCCTCAATCATCTTCTGATGATTCCTCTGAATCGAGCAGTCCCGCTCCCCAAGATGAATCACATTCCCGAACGAGTCCGCCATAATCTGAAACTCCACATGACGCGGATGACGAATCAGCCGCTCCACATACATCGTCTCGTCCGCAAACGAACTTTTAGCCTCCTTCTGCGCCGTCTGAAACGCACTCTGGAACTCCCCGCGCGTCTCCGCCATGCGCATACCCTTGCCGCCGCCTCCAAGCGCCGCCTTAATCATCACCGGAAAACCAATCCGGTCGGCCTCAGAAAGACCCGTCTCCCAGTCAAAAACAGGTTCCTTCGTCCCCGGAATCACCGGCACACCGGCTGCCTGCATCGTATTTCGCGCCTCAGACTTATTACCCAGCCGATCCATCACCTCAGGCGACGGCCCAATCCACGTAATGTGGCACTCCTGGCATCTCCGCGCAAACGTGCTGTTCTCCGACAGGAATCCAAATCCCGGATGAACCGCATCCGCCCCCGTCACAAGCGCCGCACTCAAAATACGTTCCATATTTAAATAACTGTCCTTCGACGGCGCCGGCCCGATGCACACCGCCTCATCCGCGAGCTGCGCATGCAGTGCCTCCCGGTCCGCCTCCGAATAAACAGCGACCGTGAGAATTCCCATCTCACGGCATGCCCGGATAATCCGGACCGCGATCTCCCCACGGTTTGCAATCAAAACTTTTCGAATCATTGTGCTGCCCCCACCATAAAGGTCAGTTCCGCCTGCGCGACCACCTTGCCGTCGACCGAAGCAACCGCTTCCCCGACGCCCATCGGTCCCTTGTGGCGGATAATTTTCGTCTCCAGACGAAGTTTGTCTCCCGGTTTCACTTTTCCCTTAAAACGGCACTTGTTGATGCCGCCGAAAAATGCAATTTTTCCCTTATTCTCGTCAAGAGAAAGAATCGCAACCGCACCGACCTGCGCCAGCGCCTCGATAATCAGCACGCCCGGCATCACCGGCTCCTGCGGAAAATGACCGGCAAAAAAGTCCTCGCGGTACGTCACACATTTGTATCCAATACCGAATTCGCCCGGTTCAAAATCTTCTATGTAATCCACCAGCAGAAACGGATGTCTGTGTGGAATAATCTCCTGAATCTGTTTCGTTGTCAAACTGTTCATTCGCTGCTTCCTTTCTCGTCCCGGCTTTACGCTTTCACCCGGAACAGCGGTTTTCCGTAATCAACCATCTCGCCGTTTTTCACCAGAACCTCCGCAATCACGCCGTCCACTTCACTCTCGATCTCATTCATCAGCTTCATGGCCTCCACGATTGCTACGACCTGTCCC
This sequence comes from Blautia sp. AM28-27, assembly GCF_003480905.1. NCBI lineage: Bacteria > Bacillati > Bacillota > Clostridia > Lachnospirales > Lachnospiraceae > Blautia > Blautia sp. AM28-27. The sequence continues at coordinate 44,574 of NZ_QUJK01000003.1, read as the reverse complement.
TTTTTCACGGTGTCGCCAACCTTCACAAACGGCTCGGCATCCTCTGCCGGAGCTGTATAAAACGTTCCGACCAGCGGGGATGTCACAAAAACGCCTTCTTCTGCTTCACTGTGCTCCTCAGCCGCTGTATTTTTTCCTGCCGTTTCTTTTCTCTCCGGCATGGCTGCTTCTTTCACTGTCACGCCATTTGCTCCGCCCATCATCTCTGCCATCTGCAGACCGGCACCGGATGGAACCCCGCTCATCTGCACCTGCACCGGAGCTGCTTTTCCATGCTCCATGGCAATCTTGATCCCATCAGCCTCGTAATCAAACGCGGTCAGCGAAGAATCCGAAACTTTATCAATCAACTGTAAAATCTGATCTAATTCCATCTTATTTTCCTTTCTGCACCGGAACACGATGCCGCTTTATTCATATTTCTGAAACAGCAGCACCGCATTGTGGCCGCCAAAACCAAGGGAATTGCTCATTGCCAGTTTCACATCGGTTTCCACCGGAGCGCCGATGCAGTAATTCAGATCGCATTCCGCATCTGCTTCCTTTGTTCCAACCGTCTGATGCACGAAGCCGTCCTGAATGGATTTCGCACAGACAACAGCTTCCACACCGCCTGCCGCGCCGAGCAGATGACCGACCATCGATTTCGTCGAGTTGACCAGCACATGGTCTGCCGCATCACCGAAGGCTTTCCGGATCGCACGCGTTTCAAACAGATCGTTGTGATGTGTGGACGTTCCGTGTGCATTAATATAAGTAACTTCTTCCGGTTTTACTCCCGCTTCTTCCATCGCAAGCTCCATCGCACGTGCCGCACCGCTTCCATCTTCCAATGGAGAAGTAATGTGGTACGCATCGCAGGTTGCGCCGTATCCGACTACCTCTGCATAGATCTTCGCGCCGCGCTGTTTCGCATGCTCCAGCTCCTCAAGTACGAGAATGCCGGCGCCCTCGCCCATGACGAAACCGTTCCGGTCTTTATCAAACGGAATCGAAGCCCGCAGCGGATCTTCCGACTCGGAAAGTGCGGTCAGTGCCGAAAAGCCTGCCACGCCGACCGGCGTAATTGCGCTCTCCGCGCCGCCTGCCACACAGATGTCCGCGTCGTTGTACTGAATTGCGCGGAAGGCATCGCCAATGCAGTGCGTTCCTGTCGCACACGCCGTTACCACGCTGGTACATTTTCCTTTCGCGCCGAGTGCAATCGCAACGTTTCCCGCCGCCATGTTCGCAATCATCACCGGAACGGTAAACGGGTTGACGCGGGACGGATTTCCGGCATCAATTTTGGCTTTCGCCTGCTCGCATGCATTCAGATCACCGACGCCGGAGCCCACCAGAACGCCGACGCGGAACGGATCTTCATTCTCCATGGAAATGCCGGCATCTGCAAACGCTTCTTTTGCTGCCGCAACGGCATACTGGGAGAAAGTTCCCATTCGTCTTGCCGCCTTGAAATCCATGCGTTCTTTTGCCACGAAGCCTTTGACCTCGCCTGCCAGATGTACTTTATATTCTGCTGTATCAAATTTCGTAATCGTTCCGATTCCGCAGGCTCCCTTGCGGACGCCGTTCCAGAATTCCTCCACGGTATTTCCAATCGGGGTTACCGCACCCAGCCCTGTGATGACTACTCTTCTCTTCATTCCAACTCTCCTTTTCTTAGATCACCATGCCGCCGTCGCAGTGAATCACCTGTCCGGTGATGTAAGCTGCCGCTTCGGATGCCAGAAATGCGGCCAGGTTTGCCACATCCTCCGGCTTTCCGAAATGGCCGAGAGGAATCTGGGATACGGATGCTTCTTTCACTTTATCCGAAAGAACCTCCGTCATATCGGTCTCAATAAAGCCCGGCGCAATCGCATTGACGCGGATGCCGCGGGATGCCAGTTCCCGTGCCGCTGTTTTCGTCAGGCCGATCACACCTGCTTTCGATGCCGCATAATTTGCCTGTCCGGCGTTTCCTGCCACGCCGACCACAGAAGCCATGTTGATGATGCAGCCGCTCTTCTGGCGGATCATCGGCCGTGCCGCAAAGCGGATGCAGTTGAACGTTCCCTTGAGGTTTGTCTCAATGACACGGTCGAAGGCTTCCTCCGACATGCCCATCAGAAGGCCGTCCTTTGTGATGCCCGCGTTGTTGACCAGAATATCGATTTTCCCATACAAAGCAAGAATTTCCTTCATCCACGCTTCACACGCCGCAAAATCCGATACATTGCACTGCATCACGCAGCCGTCTCCTCCTGCCGCGCGGATTCCCGCAAGCACGGTTTCGGCCGCCTCTTTTGAACCATTGTAATTGATGACAACAAAGGCTCCCTCCGCCGCCAGTTTTTCTGCAATCGCACGCCCGATTCCGCGGGATGCGCCCGTTACTACTGCTGTTTTTCCACTTAACATCTCATTCTCCTGCTGCATAATCCACTATCTATAATAAAGTTTCGCACACCTGATGCATTTCCTCATAGGTGCGGATATTGTAACCTTTTACATCCCGGTTGATTTTTCTTAAAAAGCCGGTCAGTGTTCTTCCCGGTCCGATCTCCACGAAGGTATCAACGCCGTCCGCAATCATTGCCTCGATGCTCTGCTGCCACCGCACACCGGATGCCACCTGCTGGATCAGAAGGCCGCGCGTCAGTGCAATGTCACGCACATACTGGCCGGTTACATTCGTCACATACGGAATCTTCAACTCCATAAAGCCGACGCCCTCGAGCGCTTCGGTCAGCCCCTGGGACGCAGCTTCCATCATCGGGGAATGGAACGGGCCGCTTACGTTCAGCGGAAGTACCCGCTTTGCACCTGCTTCTTTTAACTTTTCCGAAGCCTCTGCCACTGCCGCCTCATATCCGGTGATGACAATCTGACCCGGGCAGTTGTAATTGGCAATGTAGGCGCCGGAAATCCCGCTCAAAATCTCTTCGATTTTTGCAGCTTCCATGCCGAGCACCGCCGCCATCGCGCCCTCGCCTGCCGGAACAGCCTCCTCCATCAGGATGCCTCTTCTGCGGACGACCTTCATCGCATCCGCCATTTCCATACCGCCGGCGGACACAATCGCGTTGTACTCGCCAAGGCTGAGGCCCGCTGTCACATCCGGCGTAAGGCCGCACGCCCGGATGGACTGCTCCATCGCCATTCCGGTTGTCAGCAGTGCAATCTGGGTAAACTCTGTCTGATCCAGATGTTCATTTTCCTCAAAACAGAGTCTTTTCATATCAATCCCGATCAGCTCGGATGCCATATCGTAGACGGCTCTCGCTTTCGGACATGCTTCATAAAAATCCGCGCCCATGCCGACACACTGGGAACCCTGTCCAGGAAACATAAATGCTGTTTTACTCATAACCGCGCCGGTGCTCCTTTCAGAAGTTCTTCCATCTCATTCATCATCTGCTCTATGATTTCTTTGCAGCTTTTCTCGTCTTTTACCATACCTGCAATCTGACCGGACATCACGCTTCCGGTTTTGACATCGCCGTCCACAACGGCTCTTCGAAGACCGCCGAGCGTCAGTTTTTCCAGCTCTTCGAACGGAGCTCCCTCTTTTTCCAGTTCCAGATAATGGCGTGTCATCTCATTTCGGATCGCCCGCACCGGATGACCGGTTGTGCGGCCTGTCACGCGGGTATCAATATCTTTCGCCTTGATCACCAGCTGCTTGTAATTTTCATGCACAACGGCCTCTTTCGAAGCGACAAAACGCGTTCCCATCTGAACCGCCTCGGCACCCAGCATAAAGGCTGCTGCCATGCCGCGTCCGTCCGCAATTCCACCGGCCGCAATGACCGGAATTTTTACGGCATCTGCCACCTGCGGAACGAGTGCCATCGTTGTCGTCTCGCCGATATGGCCGCCGGACTCACATCCTTCTGCCACAACGGCATCTGCGCCTGCACGCTCCATTCGTCTTGCAAGAGCCACGGAAGCGACCACCGGGATGACGCGGATACCAGCGTTTTTCCACAGTTCCATATATTTCTCCGGATTTCCTGCGCCCGTCGTAACGACTTTTACGCCTTCCTCGGCAACCACTTTTGCCACCTCATCCGCATACGGGCTCATCAGCATGATGTTGACGCCGAACGGTTTGTCCGTCAGTTTTTTTGCTTCGCGGATTTCATTCCGAACCCACTCTGCCGGTGCCGCCGATGCTCCGATGAGGCCAAGGCCGCCGGCCTCGGAAACTGCCGCTGCCAGATGATGCTCCGCCACCCAGGCCATGCCGCCCTGAATGACTGGATACTGAATCCCGAGTAATTTTGTCACTTCTGTGATCATGAATCGCTTCCTCCTGCTTCCCGATCTTTCTTAGTTTTTGTGCTGCTCCAGATACTCTGCAACATCACCGACAGTTACCATCGTTTCCAGATCCTCGGTCGGGATTTCCACGCCGCAGGTGTCCTCGAGGGACATGACCATTTCAAACAGATCCAGGGAATCTGCTCCGAGATCCTCTTTGAAGGAAGTCTCCGCTGTGATGGTATCGATGTCTGCTCCCAGTGCTTCTGCTACGGTTTCTTTTACTTTTTCTAACATGTTTTTGTCCTCACTTTTTTTCTTATTCTTCTTATTTTATATGGGCGTTTCTTACCATTCCAGGTACGCCGCGCCCCAGATCAGTCCTGCTCCGAAACCGGAGAGAACGATTCTCTGTCCTTTTTTGGCTCTGCCGGACCGGTTCCACTCATCCAGCAGAATCGGAATGCTCGCCGCACATGTATTGCCGTATGCTTCGATATTCCGCGGAAATTTTTCTTTCGGTGCCTTCAGTCGTTTTGCCACGCCGTCGATGATGCGGCTGTTTGCCTGATGAAGGATAAACGCATCAATCTCTTCGACCGCCATGTCGGCTTCCGCGAGCACCTCGCGGATGACTTCCGGCACGCGGGATAAGGCAAACTGGAACACGGCACGGCCGTCCATCTGCAGATACGTTCCCTTTTCGCAGGTCAGCGACACGCCTTTTTCTCCATCGGAATGGATCTTTTCGCACGCTTTTGTCTCCTGTTCCTCCGCCGTCAGCACAATGGCTCCCGCGCCGTCCCCGAACAGAATGCAGGTTCCGCGGTCGTGCCAGTCCACCAGGCGGCTCAGGGCATCTGCGCCGATCAGCAGCACGTTTTTTGCCTTGCCGCTCCGGATATACAGCTGGCCCAGTTCATACACCGCAAGAAACCCGGTGCAGGCGGCGCTGACATCGAGACAGGCGGCACGGAAAGCACCGATTTCATCCTGCACAAGACAGGCGGTATTCGGAAAGATACTCTCCGACGAAGAGGTTCCGACGAGAATCAGATCCAGCTCTGTCGAACAGATCCCGGCATTTTCCAGCGCTCTTCTCGCCGCCTTTACTGCCATTTGGGCAACTGTCTCCTCCCCGGCTATGTGGCGCGCACCGATTCCCGTCCGCTCCCGGATCCAGATATCGCTCGTATCCACCATCTTTTCCAGATCTTCATTTTTCCATATCGTCTCCGGTACATACGAACCGGTTCCCGCAATTCTGCCGTTTTTCACCTTACTGTCCTCTTGCTTATTTCATTCTCAAACATTTTTCTTTTCAAATGTTTTGATATTCAAAGTATATCATCAAAATTCATTTTGTCAACCTTTTTTTATTGCTTTTTCCATTTCCCACTTCTATAATGAAACTATGTTCGGGATTTTTTCGAAACTATTTTTTCCGGATTCTATTATTTTGAGCCCCGGCGCAGGTTCTCTATCGAACACTCCGGCAGGCTCCAGAAAGGACACCAAACTTATGCAGGTTCCAATGTCATCCTATCTTGTGGAAATCAAACCACAGATTCAGGAACTGATCCGTCTGCTCGAGCGCGAATTCGATTATGTCAGCGTGCTCTGCACCGATGTCAAAGGTACGACCTACCGCGTCAGCATGCATCAGACCACCGTCGGCGATTATCACTTCTGTGAACGCGGCTTCGTTGTCCGTGCATGGCAGGACGGTTCCTACACCGAATATTCCTTCAACAACCTCACCGATGCCGCAGATCTTGCGGAGGAAATTACTTCCGCGCTGAAATCCGAATTTCAGGCATTAAAGGCACTCGGCATCGCGCAGATGGAGTCTCCTCTCGTGCAGGAAGAAGCCATCACCAAAACGATGCAGAATGAAATCGAGATTGACCCGGAGACCGTCTCCGCAGAGGAGATTCTCTCCCACCTTCGGAAGCTCTGCAACGCCGGCGCTGCCCATGAAGGAATTCTGGAATTCCAGAGTACCGTCAGCTTCGCCCGTGTCAACAAGCTGTTCCTCTCCTCCAAAAAGGATCTGATGCAGTCCTACGCTTTCTCGGAGGGCTCCCTTTCCGCAATCGGCACAGAAAACGGAAAACAGAATATGTCGTACCGTTCCTGCTCCGGCCTGAAAGGCGTGGAAATCTTAAATGAGATGGATGCGATTGTTGAGGAAATCATCGCCGTTCTGTACGACAAGCTCCACTCCGATCCGGTCATCCCTGGCATGTACGATGTCATCACCGCACCGGATGTCACCGGCGTGATTGCACACGAAGCATTCGGCCACGGTGTCGAGATGGATATGTTTGTCAAAAACCGCGCACTCGCCAAAGAGTATATCGGCAAGCCTGTTGCCTCCCAGCTCTCCTCCATGCACGACGGAGCAGTCGGCGCACAGCAGGTCAGCAGTTATCTTTTTGATGATGAGGGAACGCTCGGCACCGACACCACGGTCATCGACCACGGTACACTCGTTACCGGCATCAGCGATCTCGTAAGCGCACTCCGCCTTGGCACCACGCCGACCGGAAACGGAAAACGCGAGAGCTTCGAGCGCAAAGTCTACTCCCGTATGACCAACACCTACTTCACCGCAGGCACAGATAAACTCGATGATATGATCGCTTCGATTGAGCACGGCTATCTTCTCGAAAGCGTTCAGTCCGGTATGGAAGACCCGAAACACTGGGGCATCCAGTGCATGGTCGGACTCGGCCGCGAGATCAAAGACGGTAAGCTGACCGGAAAAGTCGTATCTCCTGTCACCCTGACCGGCTACGTTCCGGATCTCTTAAAGAGCATCTCCATGGTTTCCGACAAAGAAGAGCTCTTCGGCTCCGGCATGTGCGGAAAAGGTCACAAAGAATGGGTCAAAGTCAGCGATGGCGGCCCGTATCTGAAATGTAAAGTGAGGTTAGGCTGATGAACGAATTATACGATGTATTAAAAACAAGCAAAGCCAGCGACTTTCTGATCCGCGAAGAGCAGACCGAATCCCGCGAGGCATTTTTCATCGGTCAGAAGCTCGACATGAGCCGCGCGAAAAAAGTAACGCATACGTTTCTGACCGTCTTTGTCGACAGTGAGGATGGAAAATTCCGCGGAAGCGCAGAAAAAGAGATCCACCAGGGCATTTCCCGCGAAGAAATGAAGCAGGAAATTGACCAGGCGCTGTTCGCCGCACAGTTTGTGCAGAACCCATGGTACCCTGTTGCAGAGCCATCGGATGCCCAAGCAAGCGCCGACATGGCTGATGCTTCCCGCGATCTTACCGCTGAACTCGTAAAACTGGTGCAGGCTATGCAGGAAATCAAGGCGGAAGAGGATTCCCGCGTAAACTCCTATGAGATTTTTGTCAATCAGAAGCAGACACACATCCGCAATTCCCGCGGTGTCGATGTCACCTTCTCCGGCTTTGACTGCGAGATCGAGATTGTCACAAACTCCCGCAAGGATGATCATGAGATTGAGATCTACAAGGATCTCCGCTTCTCCGACAAATCTGCCGAGAAGATCATCGCCGAAGTGCGCGGAATGTTCCACACCGGCCGCCAGCGTCTGAATGCTGTTCCGACCCGGCAGAATGAGCATGCTGATGTTCTCCTGACCGGAAATGCCGTCGGCAGCTTCTTCCAGTATTTTGCCATGCATACCAACGCTTCTTATCAGTATATGGGCGTTGCAAAAGCAAAAATCGGTGAAGCCATCACCGGTGCGGATGCGGATCCGCTGAATATCCGCCTCGTGCCGACGCTCGACGGCTCTGCCAAAAACGCGCCGTACGACGAAACCGGTATGCCGGTAGCCGAGCGCGTTCTGTTTGAAAACGGCATCTGCCGCTCCTACTGGGGCAGCCTTCAGCATGCCCATTATATCGGCATGAAGGATACTACTTCCATGAATAACATGGTAGTTGAAGGCGGTTCGAAAACACTCGACGAGCTGCGCAGCATGCCGCATATAGAAATCACCGATTTCAGTGCGTTTGATATGGATGCCGTAAGCGGCACCTGCGGCGGTGAGATCCGGCTCGCGTATGAGAGCGACGGAACCACCTCCCATCCGACAACCAGCGGATCACTTTCCGCCCGTTATGACGATGTGCTGAAAAATCTGACTTTCTCGAAAGAGACACAGCAGATAAACAACCGCGTGGTGCCGTGTGCGGTACTGCTGCGGGATGTGACGGTGGCGGGAGAATAATTTTTCATTCTGCAGCATACGAAAAAGGAGCATCTCCGGTTTCGAACTTGAAACCTGGAGATGCTCCTTTTTAATTTTCTGTGTTTATGTTCAGTCTTTTCTTCGTCTTCTGGATTTCTTTTTGCTTCCAAAATCCGGAACAACGACCAGGGTGTTAAGGCCCAGATAAGTTTCAACATCTTCTGCCGTTTTGATATTGTTATTCAGCACAGTCTGCAGTGTCAGAATTGCCAAAACAGGAACAAAATTTCTAAACAGTAATGGGGTCTGACCCCAATGTGGTTATTTATAATCGTGTGTTTTCAGTGTTGTCGTAATCAGGTTGTGGACCGGCGTATCGTCTTCCACAACCAGTATCAATGTCTTATTCATTTAAATTCACCTCACTGAGCGGCAGCGTAAAACGAAAATGACAGCCGTGCGGAGCGCAGTCACGAAGCACCAGTTCCCCGCCATGCGCATTTACAATGGAACGGCACAGCGCCAGCCCAAGGCCAAGGCTTCTGCGGCTGTCACTCACCTTATTTTTTCCGGAATAGAACATTTCAAATACATGCTCCCTGCACTCCGCCGGAATGCCGGGTCCATTATCTTCCACCGCAATCCATACGTTTTTTTCTTCTTTTCCGGCTGTAATCCGGATCTTGGATCCTGCCTGTGTATATTTTACTGCATTGTTGATCAGGTTTACCAATACCTGCACAATCAGCTTTGCATCCATGCGGGCGAGCAGTACATCTTCCCCGCAGTCCACCGTAATTTTATGTTCGTTTTTCCGCCGTTCTACATGGCGCAGCGCCTCACGGACTACATCCTCAACCACCTGATCGGATAACTGCAGTTTTACACTTCCATCTTCTATTTTCGTAAGCGCAAGCAGATTTTCCACCAGTTCAATCAGCCATCCGGCATCCTCATAAATATCCGAAAAAATCTGTTTCCGCATCCCTTCGTCCAGTGCGTCAAAGTTACTGATCAAAGAGTCTGCATTGCCGAGAATTGATGTCAGTGGTGTGCGCAGATCATGGGAAATCGTCCGCAGCAGATTCACCCGAAGCTGCTCATTTTTCGCCATGACTGCCGCCTCTTCTTTTTCTCTCGCACTTTGTTCCCGATCCAGTGCCATGGCGCACTCTCCCAGAATAGAAAGCAGGATACTGTTCTCAAACGCATCCAGTGGCTTTTGTCCGATGAAAATGCCGATCACACCATATCTGTTCTGTGCCGCATAGATGGAAAGGTACAGATACGGTTCTTCAGAAAAACGTTCTGTCATAGCTCCCGCCCGTTTCCGGTTTTTCAGAACCCACTGCAGGATTTCCTGTTCTTTCTCATTAAAAACTTTTTCTGATTTTATTCCTGTTTCGGCGTTATAAAGAGTTCCCTGCACAATGCCGTTTTTCTTTTTTTCTACCGGCGCCACAACCAGATTTCTTCCCAGAAGCTTTATCAGCTGCGTTGCCGTAATATCAAAAATTTCTGACGCATCCTCTGCCTTTTGCAGAAGCTGGCTGGTATTAAAAAGAATCTTGGTTCGAAAGGCATCTCGTGCAGAAAGCTTTGCATTTTCTTTCAATTTTGAAGCAAGCGTACTGGTCAGGATTGAAGTGCCAAGCATGATCGCAAAGGTCACCGGATAGCCGGAACCATACGCATGCAACGAAAGCCTTGGCTCTGTCATAAAATAATTAAACAGGACAACACTTGCCACAGAGCTGACCACACTACAGGTATAACCGCTGGTCAGAATAGATGTCAGCATGACGCCAAACAGATATACCGTAATAATATTGGCATCCGTAAAACCGAGCCGAAAAAAGATTTCTCCGATTCCGGTCGCAGCAGCCAGAATCAGAACCGTAAGCATCAGTTCTTTCCAGGAAGGCAGCTCCATCCACTCCGGAAATTTTTTTCGTTTCTGATATCTCCGGTACACGTCTGAGTCTGGAATGATGTGAATTTCCAGATCAGGCACAAGATCCGTCAGACGCTCGGTCCACACCCTTCGCTGATGGAAATAGCCCTGCTTCATCATGCTCTTTCCAATGACAATCCGCGTCACCTCGGAAATTCTTGCGTATTCTGCAATCTGCAGGGCAATATCCTCACTGTGTGTCGTTACAATTTCTGCCCCGCTCTGCTCTGCCAGACGAACATGCTTCTGCAGCCTTGCCAGATCCTCCGGTGTTTTTTCTGTTTTTTCTGCTGTCTGCACATACAATGCCGTAAAGCCGGCCTGAAACGCCTGTGCCATCTGCGCCGCAGTCCGAATAATTTTTTCATTGGATGGCGAAGAGGACAGACACACCAGGATATGCTCTTTTTTTTGTTTTTCTTTTTCCAACTGTCTCACCCCACCTCCTATTGTAGATCATAAATGAAGAGAAAGCTATAGTCAGGAAATCTTTTTTTCTCCCGTTCCCTGTTCTTGTTTTCTGTTTTCCGTGAAATTTTGTCCCGTTTCCGGTTCCTCTCTTCTGTTTTCCGTGAAAAATGTCTCTATCTGATCCACGAGCACACCTCCAGACAAAAAACCGACCAGGGTAACGAAGAGCAGTCCTACACTTAACACAGAAATCACCTCTCTTTCAGATTCGAAAACATTTCTGGATCGCTTTATATTCACCAAGAACCAATATGGTAGCATCGCCATCCAGAACTGTCTCCGGAGACACCGCAACATCTGTTTTTCCATATTTTCTTGTTGCCAGAATATTAATACCGTATTTTTTCCGGATATCCAGCTGGCCGACATTTTTTCCAATCCAGTTCTCCGGGATTTCAACCTCAAAAATCGCATACTGACTGTCAATTTCAATATAGTCAAACACATGATCCGAGCTGTAACGAATCGCTGTCCATTTTGCCATCTGTTTTTCCGGATAAACAACCTGATCCGCTCCGTTCCGCAACAGGAATTTTTCCTGTACATCCCGTTCTGCCCGGGACACGACCCATTTTGCGCCCAGCTCCTTCAAAAGACACGCGGTTTCCAGCGAATCCTGAAAGCTGCTTCCGATCGTCACAATACAGACATCATAATTTCCCACACCAAGGGATCGCAGAAAGTCTGCATTGACACTGTCACCGATCTGTGCATTTGTCACATACGGCATCACGGCATCGATCCGTTCCTCATTTCGGTCTACCGCCATCACCTGATGTCCAAGCTGATTCAGATGCATGGCAATATGTCTCCCAAACCTTCCTACTCCAATCAGTAAAATATTTTTCATCTCTTCTCTTCCTCTCTTCTTATCCTACATTTATTTTTTCCAGCGGCATTTTTGCATGTGCGCTCTTTCTCCCCGGCATCGCAGCATAAACAAGAGTCAGACCGCCAACCCTTCCAAGAAACATCAGTGCAATCAGAATTCCTTTCGAAAGAACACCGAGCCGCGGCGTAATTCCAAGCGTCAGGCCAACCGTTCCAACAGCAGATGCTGTCTCAAACAGACATTCAGAAATCGGCAGATTTTCTGCCACACTGATCACCATTCCTCCCATTAGCACCAGAAAAAGATACATCATCAGAATCGTAGATGCATTTTTTAATACCTCCTGGCCCACCCTGCGTCCAAACATCTGTGTGTCCTCTCTCTGACGGAACGTAGCAGACGCATTAGCTGTCAGCACGGCAAATGTGGTAATTTTCATTCCGCCAGCCGTTGATCCCGGTGCTCCGCCAATCATCATCAGAACAATCATGATCGCCTGGGAGGCACCTGTCATCCCGGAAAGATCTGCCGTATTAAATCCGGCCGTTCTTGTTGTCACGGACTGAAACAATGCGCAGAGCGTCCGCTCCTTGACCGGCATTCCAGCGAAATCCCGGAAGAAAAAGAAGGCCGCCGGAACAAAAATCAGAAACAGACTTGTAAGCAGGATCACCTTGCTTTGCATGCAGTACTGACGAAAATGGTATTTTTTTGTATAGATATCATCCCAGGTCAGAAATCCGATTCCACCTATTACAATCAGCCCCATAATCGTAAGATTAACCAGTGGATTTCCCACATAAGAAGTCAGGGACGGATACAGATGATCCGTTTTTCCAAGAAGATCAAATCCTGCATTGCAGAATGCGGATACAGAATGAAACAACGCCATCCAGATTCCTTTTCCGCCGTAATCCCGTAAAAAAACAGGCAGAAGAAACAACGCCCCCAACAGTTCAATTCCAAAGGTTCCTTTGAGGATAAAACGCGTCAGGCGCACAATTCCGCCTACCTTCGGGGCAGAAATCGCATCCTGCATCGTGCTTCGCTGCATCAGGGAAATTTTTCTCCCGGAAAGCATCGCAATCGAAACAGCGATCGTAACCACACCAAGACCACCGATCTGAATGAGCAGCAAAATCACGCTCTGTCCAAAGACGGACCAGTAGCTTCCTGTATCTCTGACTGCCAGTCCTGTCACACAGGCGGCTGATGTTGCAGTAAACAGTGTTTCTGTAAATGGCGTTACATTTCCTTCCCGCGAAGCCACAGGAAGCATCAAAAGCAGTGCTCCTGCCAGAATTACCCCCGCAAATCCAAGAATGATAATTTCAAACGACGACCATTGTTTCCTGTATCGCAGTTTTATACTCCACATTTCTCTTTTTACTCCTTCTTTTTGATTCTTCCTTATTTTAGAGACTTCCGTTTTAAAAACGTATAAATACCTTTTCCATGGCATTAAGATTGTATAAAGATTTTTCGAATTTCAAGCCCAAAAACAGGAACCGCCCAAAAGTTTCCCACAACAGTAATGGGGTCTGACCCCAATGTGGTTCAGCACTGCCTGGAAATATATCCGGAACCCTTCACAATCTCCTTCGACCCGAACTCATACGTCATTCCGCCACCTCCATTTCCCCACGAAAAAAGCACCAGCCAACCAGGTGACCGATGCTTTCGTAAATATAATCATCCCCGTCCAAAACAATCTTTCCAGTCAGGTTCCACACCCCGGACCACGGAGGACCATCATCCCCCGGAACACAGAAGGACAGCCTTCCATCTTCCAGAATAACAGGAGCCACCGCAATATTTTTCATCCGCGGCATATATGGCTGTTCAAACCAATACGCTTTCCTCTCATCCATTTCTCTTCATCTCCATGATAGCCACCTGCCCTGCAAACTTGAAGTTGTATCATCATTTATGCTGTATGTACAGATCTGCTTGATGATGACGTTGCAGCTATCCTAAAAGTCAGTGAAGGAAGATGGCAGATTGAAGACTGTTTCAGAACTATGAAAACAGACTTTGAAGCCAGACCCGTTTACTTAAACCGTGAAGACCGGATTAAAGCTCATTTCCTCACCTGCTTTCTTGCTTTGTTACATTTCCGGTTATTAAACCGCTCCTTGAAAGGGACTTATACCACAGAACAATTACTTCACACTTTAAAAGACATAAAATTTGCGGATATAGAAGAACAGGGTTTCATGCCGGTATATGAACGTCAGGAAATCACTGACGATCTCCATGAAACCTGCGGATTCAGAACGGACTATCAATTCATAACAAAACGGAAAATGAAACGTTCCTTTTTCCTTTGCCCGCTACCTCGTCTTGTAAATGTATTTGAAAAAAATCCTGTTATGAAAAGGGAGTGCGAAAAAACGTAACTTTGCTTTTTCGCACTCCCTTCCTATAATGTCAAGCCCTAAATCACTTCCGCAATCCGCAAGCCTCACTTTGCAGTATCGTTTGCTTTCTTCGGCTGCCGCAGCTCTCGTCTTACTTCGCGCTGTCTGCATCCATCACAGACTGGATCTGTTTCATCAGCGTATCATAATTCTCCTGATTGTCGATTCCACCAAGCATCGGTTCTCCTACAATATTTCCGTTCCGATCGACTAAGATTGTGGTCGGAAATGCCATAATATCGGAAGCATACTTTCCGGCCGCGGAAGCAGAGTCAATGGAAAGATTGCGGTATTTCGCACCCTGGCTTTCAAGAACCGCTGCTGCTTCTTTGATCGCATCCTGATTTCCGTCGAAGGTTTCTGTGTTGATGCCTACAACCTCGCCTCCCATGGATTTGATTGCATCGTTTAATTCGTTCAGCTTGGATAACTCAGCAACACAAGGCTTGCAGCCAGTAAACCAGAAATTCACGACCGTTACCGCATTTTTGGAAAACAGACTTTCGTCAACGGTGTTGCCATCATAATCCTGGCCCGAGAAATCCCGGAACGGAGATGCCTCTTCGGAATCGTTTTTCGCGTCGCTATCTTCCGATGCTGTATTGCCGTTTTCTATTTCCGCCATCTGTTCCTCGATTGTTCGTATCGTTTGAATATCATCCGTCAGTGTTTTCAGCTCGTCCTCTGAAAAAGAATCCTTGTTGGCTTCAACCGTGTCTGCCAGATAATCCGCATAATTTCCGCTTGGATCCGCCGTGCTTTTATTCATCATGCCAAACACCTTGTTCCATACATCCGCATGATCTGCAAAAATCTGGTTCTCCTGCTGATATAAATCGTCCAGCTTTGTGCCGGAAGCCCCTGCCGTTTCGGTTCCGGATTCCGCAACAGATCCCGTAACAGCTTCTGTGCCGGATTCCGTCTGGGTTGTCTGCGTTTTCTTTGTGTCTGCAGCCTCTTTTCCGTTGCATGCGGTAAGTAATAATGCTACGCTGAGTGTAAAAACAGGGATAAAAGTTCTTTTGGTTTTCATAAATTATGGCTCCTTTTAAGATAGTATAATGTAAAAAACAAGAATTCAATATCATCCTTCGATGCTTCGTGATCTGCTGCTGATCAATGGTTTCTGATCTCTGACTGTTGATCTCCGGTGTCCTTTTTCTGACACGTTTTTCCCATAAACTGATAGTGGATCGCATCCTTCGGGCAGGCCTTGATGCAGGCTCCGCATCGGATGCATTCCGGATGATTTGGGGTCCGGCACACGTCGATATCCATTTTACATGCCCTGGAACACTGATTGCATCCGACACATTTGCTGTTTTCAATCGTGATATGTAAAAAGCTTACCTTATTAAATAAGGAATAGATTGCCCCAAGAGGACAGATCCATTTGCAGAAGGGTCTGTAAAACAAGATGCTGAGCACGACAACCGTAATCAGAATACAGAATTTAAACGAAAACAGCTTGCCCAGTGCAGACCGGATTGCGGCATTTCCGATGGAAAGCGGGATCGCCCCCTCCAGAACGCCCTGCGGACAAATATATTTGCAGAAGAACGGATCTCCCATCCCGATCGAATTCGTTGCAAACATCGGCAGAAGAATCACAAAAACAACAAGGATGATATATTTCAGATACCGCAGCGGCTTCAGTCTGGCCGTGGAGAATTTCTTTCCAGGGATTTTGTGAAGCAAATCCTGAAACCATCCAAACGGACACAAAAAACCACAGATGAATCTTCCCAGTGTCACGCCGAGTAAAATCAGGAACCCGGTTATGTAGTAGGAAAACTTAAATTTGGATGATCCGACAACCGCCTGAAAGGCTCCGATGGGGCACGCTCCCGTCGCAGCAGGACAGGAATAACAGTTTAGGCCCGGTACGCATACCGTTTTCGCCTTGCCCTGATATATTTTGCCCTGAAAAAAATTGGGGATATGAGGATTGGTAAGCAGTGTGGCCGCTGCCTGGATCCACCCGCGTATTCCGGCTATTTTCTTTGATCGTAACTTCTTTTTCTTATCCAATTCCGACACACTCCAGACATAATTTAATTGCTTTCCCAAGCACAGCAGCCGCTTCCCCTCTGACGGCGCCATAGCCCATCATCGCTATGCCTGTGATAACTAGAACAATTTGAGATATTTTTCCGCATTTCAAAATGTGGTTGCTCCTTTGATTTTATTGATTGACCAGCTGACTCTGATATTATACAATAGCTGTTGTAAAATCATTGTTAAGAAATGGGCAGGTGAAAAAAATTTTGAGATTATTAATCGTGGAAGATGAGAAACAAATGTGTGACACAGTTGCCAGAAGTCTGTACTCCGCCGGGTACGAGGTAGATACCTGCTATGATGGGGCGGAGGCTCTGGAATGCATCCTGGCAGAAAATTATGATCTGATTGTCCTGGATCTCAATCTGCCCGGCATGGACGGAATGGATCTTCTAAAAGAGCTCCGGAAGGAAAACGAAGAAACGAAGGTGCTGATCTTATCTGCAAGAGGACAGATTGCAGACAAAGTAGAAGGACTCGATGCCGGGGCAAATGATTATATGGAAAAGCCGTTCCATCTGCAGGAGCTGGAAGCGCGGATCCGCAGTCTGACGAGAAGAAAATTTGTACAAAAGGATGTCTGTCTGGAAAGTGGCGGGATCAAATTCGATACCATCAAACGAGAGGCCTATGCCAACGGAACCCTGGTTCCCCTGACAAGAAAAGAAAACGGCATTTTGGAATATCTGCTTCTTCACCTTGGCAGACCGGTAAGTCAGGAAGAATTGATCGAGCATGTCTGGGATGCCTCCGTGGACAGCTTCAGCGGATCCATCCGCGTACATATGTCTTCGCTTCGGCGAAAGCTCAGGGCGGTACTTGGATACGATCCGATTTTGAATAAAGTAGGCGAAGGATATCAAATACGAGAGGAGTCCGACCGATGAAAAAAATATCACTGCAGTGGAGACTTACCTGTATCATTACCCTATATATTGCGGTCATCTGTGGATGTCTGACCCTGCTTGTCTATAAAAACGGAATTTATTATATCGATTCCCTGCAGGAGACCGTAGATGCCAGGGGCGATGATGCCGAAGATCAGGACGGGGACGGTGCCACAGACGGTTCCGATCAAATCTATATCAGCATTCCGGAGGACAAGTGGGATGAATTTGCCAGAGATTTCTCTGTTCAGGTGTACAACAATAAAGCAGACTACAAAAGAAACAGTCTGATCCTTTCCGCTTTATTGGCCCTTCTTGGCGGTGTCGCTACCTATTTTATCAGTGGCCATGCGCTCAGACCCATTCGTGAGTTCTCCGAAAAAATTGAGGAGGTGCAGGCACAGAATCTGGCCGATTCGCGCATTGAAGAAAACAAAGTAAAAGAGCTGAACCAGCTTCGTATTTCGTATAACAAGATGCTGGAACGTCTCGCAGATGCTTTTGAAATCCAGAGACAGTTTACGGCAAATGCAGCACACGAGCTTCGAACCCCATTGTCTGTCATGCAGGTACAGCTCGATTTATACCATTCCACCCCGCATCCGGGCAATGACGCCGACACCTTACAAACACTGAAAATGGTGACGGAGCAAAACGGCCGACTCAGCAAAATGGTCAAGACACTGCTCGATATGAGTGAGCTTCAAACAGTAAGCAGGGATGAAACCATTGCCGTTGATGCCCTCGTCGATGAAGTACTGGTGGATCTGGAACCGCTTGCCCAGGAAAAGGAGATAAAACTGATCGGGAACTGTAAAGATACCACGATGGTCGGAAGTGACATTTTGATTTACCGGATGGTATACAATCTTGTTGAGAATGCAATCAAATACAACCATTTCGGCGGACAGGTTACCGTAACCGCATACCGGAAGGGAAAAAACATCTGCCTGTCCGTAGAAGATACCGGAAGCGGAATCCCGGCTGAATTAAAAGAACGCATATTTGAACCATTCTTCCGCGTAGATAAATCCAGAAGCCGCCAGCTTGGCGGAGTAGGCCTTGGGCTGGCCCTGGTTCATGAAATCGTGCGCGTACATGACGGCAGAATAACCGTTCAGTCCAGCCCGTCCGGTGGAACGATCTTTGAGGTAGTCTTTACACAGTGACATCATCCCAAAAGCCAGTCGATGATATCATCTGTTCTGGTGTGACTCCATTTCTTCTTTTTTCTCAGTATGGCATATTATACGCAGAACATCAAAATATTTTCCCATTTCGGAAACTTTTATTTTATTCAGCCCAATATTTTCCCGTTTCAGAAGCAAAACCGCATAAGCCACAGCTGCACTTCGGATTACACCTGGGTGCTGTCTGTGGTTCATGCGGTATGAGGCACAGCCTTCATGCTTCCTTCCGTTAGGCAAAAAAAAGAGCGAACCAACGCATTATCACATGTATCAATTCGCTCAAAATAATACTGATTCGGATGTGCTTCAGTCACTTTCCTCAGCGAAAAGAAGCCCCGTTTATCACACATTTGCTGTTTTCTGTTTAATCAAAAAATCACGTACATCTTCATCAAACCGTTTTGCTTGTGGACATTTTGCAACCACATCATCCCAATTTTCACAAACAGTTTCAATTAACTTTTCGTATGTCCGTTTTTCTTTTTTAGGACGATTTTTAATTTTCACTCCATGATATTGCGGTGAATGTGCAATGATGTTAACCCACGGATCAAGTAATGTTTCATAATCATCGTACTGATCACAGGCTGCCACAATCCATGTATCCGTTGCATCAAACGGAATCATATAGCTCACAGCCAGTCCATCTTCCGGAAGCAACAACGTCCTTATGAATGTTCTTAAAAAATCAGCCTCTGCATCTGGAGTATTTCCATGGTGTTCACACGGTAACGCAACCGGACATTCGTTTCTATCTCCAATTATTTTTTCACAGGTAAGCGGATGTGCTCCTTCCGGCGCATCACAAAGTGCCCTTTGACAAACACAATGGACTTCTTTCTCGCATCTTTGGACATCTCCATCCATATGGACAACCAAAAGATCAAGTACTGGTGTCAAGGAATGCATATAGGCCTTCAGCTTTCCCTGATTGTCTTCACACCATTTCCAGACACCTTTCCAACCATTTCCAAACTGTCCGATCATGTTGGGTTCTGGCTGAATCATTTGATAATTGTTTTCTTCATTGGTAATTGTATCAATGACTGCAGCAATCAGTTCAAAATCCCGTGGGCCTTCTGCAACAATTCCTATCGTTTTCATTACAGATTTGGTACGCCCCCTAACCGTCCTTCTGTCCACAATCTCGACAGAGAATAACCAGAATCCATTAACTCCTTAGTTACCTGAATTCTCTGTAAAGATGTGTGACCTGATTTTCTGCTCTTGTTTACTGCAAACAATCTTATATCATCATTCATTAAATCAAGTCCGTCCAAAACCAGAGGGTTGTGGGTTGTTACAAAAACAGTCTTATCCTGTTCCAGAATTGTTTTACAGAACAGCTTTGTCGTCTCTCTCGCAAGTCTAGGATGCATTGCATGATCAAAACTATCCACAGCAAAAATGCCCGGTGCATCAGGGTGCAATGCCAAGCAAAGAAGAAACAGAACATACAACGCTCCTTCACTGGCATCGTAAGCGGTAAAGCTTGTTTTTGAAGTCAAATATCGATCTTGGAACTCCAAAATTCTTCTCGTCGTCGGAACAGCAGCATTTACGCTTGACTTTTTAGGTGCAGTCACATCAAACCCACTTGCCCAATCGATCAGTTCCAAGACTTCATCCAGTGGAAGATTCTGCAAGTAGCTTTCACCGTCTTCATCTTGCCTCATGATTTCTTCAATTGCCTCTGCAAGTCTGCCTCCGCACAAACCGATAGGATTAACCTGATACGGATCAGGGAGCGTTCCTCTCAATGCTTGTGTGTTAGGTTGATAAATCGCATAGTTCTTAAACTTCTCAATTTCCGGTCTAACCTCAGCAAGTTCTTCATTAGGTTCGAGCATCAGTAACCCTACATACGGATCATATGTTGTTTTTGATGCACCGCTTCTTCCCCACAGTGTTTGATTATTTACAGTCAATTTTTCCGAATGATAACGCCACATGTCTCGTCTGGCTGAATCCGATTCATTTGGAACATTCAAATTGACTCCATATTGATAGTCCTTTTCATTTTGTCGCCAAGACACATCAAAATTGATGGTTGGTGCTTTTCTCCTTAAATCGGAGAATGCCGACTTATAAAGTCCCGGAACACTAAGACGAATACCTTTCCGCTGCATACTTGCGTTATCTACTCGATCTGTCATAGCAGCACAAAGCAAACCAATAGCCTCAAGGATTGTTGTTTTTCCAGAGCCATTTGCTCCAATAAAAACATTTACACGTCCCGGCTCAAACGACACCTCTTCCAATGTCTTGAAATTTTTAAAAACTAGCTTTTTAATGTTCAAAGCACTCACTTCCTTCATAAAGCCAGCTCAAGCTTAACATAAGCTTTGCCATGTTTCAAATTAAGTATACCAGTTTTCTAAAATAATTACAAACTTATTTTAGAATTTTTCTTCGTTTTGAAAATTTGTACTCGATATACAGGTTTCTTTTGTCTTTCCATAATAAAGACCCTCCTAACGATATTTATTGCATCACAGAAAAGCCTTCTAAACATTATTTTACAGAAAAGTTTCATACTCTCGTAAATGATGCTAATGATGGCATAATATCAACTCCGCGAATCAAAATGGCAGGGATTCGTATACTGTTATTTTTCGTTTTTTCATCCAAACGTGCATCTTCCATCTGCCCAACAATAAATCAACTCTTTCAAAAACTCCCTGTACTGTGTCTCAATTTTCTCTTCTTTCACATCATCTCCCGTCTTTTTTCTGTACACTGCGATGTAATGAATCACTGCCTTTCCACCCTCTGAATTAATAATACGATCTATAATTTCCTGACTCTTTTCATCAATTGGACATCCAATGAATTGATCCATAAACGCTTTGATTCCTGCCCCATAATCCCATAATGGTATCTCCGGATACTTCGCCAGCATTCCAATCTGTGCATGATATTGTTCTTCTGCATTTTCAATTCCAAGCATCGGATATTCTTCCATTCCAATCATAGCCACATATCCCTTCGGATCATGGCTCCGCTCTACTTCTTTCCAGAATTCTTTAAATATTCTCTTTTTCGTCTGTGAATCTATCTGTACTCCGTGTGTGTTACTGTTATGAATGCTGAATTCCATCCTTCTTTCGTCCATACTTACAAGAGACATTCTGTGGAAAACCGGAAACAGTTCACTTATATATGTCGTAAATGGTCTCCTTAAAACAATCGTCTCTTTATTCAGCATATCTTTTGCAACTTCAGATAATGGTCTGATTCGATAAAACAGTTTCCAGTTAAGATAGGACTCTGTGCAGAATTTACGCCATACTTTTTTCTCTTTTTCTCCAATCGGGCAGTTTTCCCCTGGTATGTCTAATACAATTTCAGGAATCCCTGAAAATCTCAGGAATATTTCCAACGGTTTTACATTTGAAAAACAGTGCTCTGCTCTCCATTCCACAAACACTTTATCCAAAGCCGAATTCGGCAGGCAATATTTCCATCTAATAAAATCCGGAACTCTGTTCCTGAATTCCGGTCGCCATCGAATCAACCCGCTTATGGCACTCTCCTCTACGCACTGATACATATCTTTTGTAAATTTCCATTGCGAGCAGAACGGAAATGCTTTTTGATAAAATTGAAAGCTTTTCTGCGTAATCAAATTTTTATATTCAAACAACGTATTTTTTTCGTTATCGTCAAAATTCACTTTTTCAAACGCAACATAGGAAAATCCAATTCCTGCAATCTGCAGAAAATGCCACAGCAGAGTTCTCATCTGCTGATCAAAATACGACTGTTGAAAGGATTCCCCGTGCATTCCGTTCCAATCCATTTTCCATCTTTTAATCAACTGATCTGCAAGGCAAAATATATGCTGCACCTCTTCCATCCCAGACTCTGGATCCCACAGTTTTATGCTTTTATCTAACATTTTTACAATTAAAAAATATGGCAGTATCTTTCTGGTAAGCATTTTATGGTTCCACCACTCTGGCACTCCCCAATATTTTTTCTTAAGTTCACAGCCCTCTGTCCATATTTCTTTCAATGATATCTCTTTCTTCTGATAAATTCTATTTGCCATTGCATCAATATCATTTGTGAGATTTCTAATATCATTGTCTTGATAAAATTCATCCAACATGAAAACATATATTCTTTTTGCAAATGCAGTAGCCTCTTCCACAACGCTTTCCAGTTTTCTGCGTGCTGCCAGAGATAATTTCATTCTTGCTGCGTCCACCCAATCATTTCCTGCACCATCCAGCACATCCATCTGATTCAGATATAAGCTGTCACTGCATTTGCCAGATTCCATCCTTTCTGTAAGACGAATCCCCTTATAGCAAACGTTATTTCCTTCCATGCTCTCCATTCCAAAACTTAATGCACAATCCTTCTCCCGATCCCACACCATTATCGACCGGTAGTCATCTGTAAACGCAAAATGATATCGTTCTGACTCGACAGACTGATCAATCAATTGATTTTCTTTTTCTGTTCTGCTCAGTTCATTGTACCAGGTCGACTGCGAAAAAGCTGGTATTCCATAATCCTGATCCGCATAGATGGAAACCATAGGTGTTACGCACCACGTTTCCATTATCTTTTTAATTTCCTTTTGTATTCCATCATTTACATTTTCGAGAAACAATTTTCCACCATTACTTCCGGTTACCCATTCTTTCAGTTCTTCCGTTAACAGAAACGAAAAACTAAATTCTGATCCCCTTTGCAGAGTCTGATTCGTTTTCTTGCAAAATGCATAACCACCTTTTTTCCCTGAATATAATGTCATCTCATTTGCCTTGTTCTCACTATCGGACTTAGTTCGTATCGTCAGGGAATCTGTTACTGAAAATACCGTATGCAGTCCAATTCCAAATGCCCCTGTCGGTCTCAGCCATTCCGGCATTCTTTTGATTTCATCCTGGTATTCTTTTCGTTCCGGCCAGCTTCGTCCTGTTGTCAGAATATTACGTTTAAACTCATCCATGCTGATGCCAATCCCTTTATCCCGAATCGAAAAATAAACTTTTCCCGTTTCACGACTATAGTCTGTGTGAATCATAATCGCATGTTCCTCAAAAATATTGGGATATGCTCTTTCTACATCAAACGGCGATGTTTTTTCATTAAATTGAAAGCCATACGCAGACAACGTCCTGTATAACTGCATCTTTGTTGCGTCCAGTGCATTCTGTATCAGTTCTCTCACAAAAATCAATTTATTATTCTGGTAAATGCTGATATCTTCAATCAGTTTAAATGCCTTTTCAGATGAGAAAAGAAACTTCAGATTTTTATGTGTAGATTCAGATTCCTCTCCGTCAATCAAAATCTTATACTTCAGTTCAGGAACAGAAATAAACTTTTTCTCTGGAAATAATTCCATTGAATGCATCTTTCCTGCAGTAACCTCCTGCTCCAGCCAGGATTTCCAGTTAATATGCTCTTTCACCGTATTCTGAAATATATTTTTCAGCGCAGAATCCCGTTCTGCTTTCTCCATATGTTTCAGCCAGTTCTCTTCACATTCCCTCTGAATCATATCATAACAGACATTGGCAACAACTACTATCCCATCCGAAGATATATGTAAAGTCTCTACACTCTTATGTTTGAAATAATGTGCAAGATTTTCTTCTCCGAGATTGCCGAATACTTTGATTCCAACACCATTAAAACGATTATTATCCATATCACATAAATCGCCCATACGGATCAGATATGCAACCATTCTCGGATGGAATTCTTCAACACCGAATGAATCTGCCAATGGCATTTCTTTTAAAATATCCTCAAACGACCAGTTGTGCGCCATGGATATCCGATAGATGTTATGAATAATTCTGTCTGGCAGGAATGAATCATCTATCGACAGTAATGAACCAAATTCACTTGTTCTGGCATCTGTCACATGCTTGATTCTCTGGCCATGTCTTGGGCGGAAATACTCCATCAGAATCACAGCAACAGAACGGCGTACTTCAAGAACCGAACATCCTTCTCCTTTTTCTGCCTTATCAATCTTCCGCGCAGCTCTTCCTACTTCATCTTCTCTCTTTCTGGCAGAAGTGAGAAAATCCTGAAATCCCTCCGTTTCCCATAATTGTTTCACTTCTTCGTCCGAATACAGCATTCCTGTATCATGCATATAAGCACACATTAAGATTAAAAACGTATCAATGCCCGACATTTTCTTAATCGTCTTTTGTCCAAGAATCTTTTCGATCGCTGAAATAATATTCATGGAATGAACGGCATCGTGCGTACTATAAGTGGGAAACGATGTAACGACAGAGCCGATATATCTTATAACTTTCTGCTTCTGAATATTGAATACACTTTCCAGATTTTTTACAGTTTCATCATATTCTGCTATCTTGTGCAGATGCGTTTCTAAGGTGATTCGTCTGGTTTTCATTTGTATTTTGCCCCTTTACTATCAAATATGTTTTCTCGTATAACTAAAAGATTTTCCCATATAATTTTTGCATATATTCACCTATACCGGCTTCGCCACCCGTTTCACATCGGTATCATATTCTTGATTTGTCACATCTGATCTTGTATATCTTTCCTCTTCTGTTCCATCACACAATTTTACTTCAATGTGCATTCCTAACGCCGAAGCGTATTTTTGCAGCACGACCAGTGTTGGAACCCTTTTTCTGCTCTCCAGCCGCGCCAGATTCGGTGCAAGAATTCCCGTCATATCCGCTAAGTCCTGCTGTGTCAGCCCCTGCCTGCGTCTCTCCTCTATAAGTTCTTCTATCACTTTGGACGATTTCTGCAAAGTGATCGTTTGAATCGCTTCCGCATATGCTTCCAACCGCTTCGCACGAGCTTCTTTTTCTCTTTGGTAATCCTTCTTATTCATTTCAATATCGTAATCCATATATTTTTCCTCTCGCATATATTATATAGATCATATCATAAATGATAGGATTTTTAAAGTCTCCTAAAAAATTTTATATTTTCTTCAAGCATATCTTCTCTTCCCTTCTTCTGTTTTTTATTGCCTCGATCATTTTTCTTTTCCTTCACTTCTTTCGGCACATCGATCAGTCCGAAGCGATAGAACATCCCATAGATGTAAGTCACACCCCGGATGTCACTCAGAGCCTTTGGTCGTTCAACTACTTCTCCTACCTTTTTGATATTCCCCAGTGCCAGCAGCACAGAACTCCACGCCAGGCTTTTGCTCTTCCCTCGGCGGTCGATCCACAATTCCTTTGTATATTCGCCGCTTCTGCCCTTTCGTATTTCATAGGTAAAGGGTAAGCCGGAATAGGTTTTAAATTGCACACCACAATAAAGCAAGACCGTCTCCCACAGGTGCTCCTCTGTCGGCTCTGATCTCAGTTTTCTTATCGCTCTGTATCTCCGCTGCCGCTCTGCTCCAACACTGATTTTCTCTTTATCTGCTGTACTCGGGAAGTACACGCCTTTCTGATATGGCAGGTATGAGGTGACGGAGGCTTTGGAAAGTTGAAGAGTATTTGCGGTTGAGAGGATGGCTTCTTTATAACTCTGTGTTTCTCGATACTTCTCAAAGGTATCCTGTACCTTCTCCGCCACTTCCGATTCATACACACCGGCCGTGATAAGCAGCTTTCTTCCTTTTAAAAAGTGCAAATTCATTGTAAGAAAATCATAAGAGGGTCTGACCCCAATACTCTCCACTCTGTATGAATTCCTTTAAATTGAAGGTACTGATCATAAGTGTAATGGCGTCTGTCTGTTGGAGTACGGTTGGCTTTTAAAATTCCTTCCCGGTCCCATCGCTGCAACGTTTTGACCGAACCCCCTAATAATTCAGCAAAATCTTTTGGTTTATAATTTCTGATATTTGACGTGTTCATCGTACACTGCAAATTACGCTTAAACGGAACGCCAGTTCCGCTACTGCGGAACGGCTATTCCATTTTTAACGGTACGAAGTACCGCTAGATTACATCATTCTGTTTCACGCATATTTATACCGTTCATCTCCAGACGATACGTATGGTGCTTATCCGTGATTCGTATAAGACACGCATCGGCGTAGGTGTTATCGGCAAACATATCGAACCATGTGCTGACTGGAAATTGTGAGATGACTACAGTTGATTTTCTTCCATCTCTGGTGTCAAGGACTTCAAAGAGAGCCCGGCATTTATCAAGGTCGAGATCCATAAGACCGAAATCATCGATCACAAGCAGATCCAGCTTGGTCAGTTTATTCAGGTAATCCAGATTTGTGGATTTGATGCGTGCCTGTTGCAACATATTGGCTGCCACGATCCGAATGGATAATGAATGGTTGATCGATATTTCGGCGAGCTTTGGCTTTGTTTATAGTATCAATCACGCAAGATACTTCCAGTGTTTCTGAAAGCGTCCAGGCTATAATTTTTCTGGAAAATAAATCCATAACACTGGTCAGATAGACAAATCCATCTATTGTCCAGATGTAGGTAATATCCGAACACCAGACTGCATTCGGACGATCAGGATTAAATTGCTCATCAAGGATATTTTGTAATTCAGTGCTAAAATCGGAATCTTTTGTGGTGATCGTCCATGGTTTGCTCCACTGAGCACGAATTCCCATTTGGCGCATATATGTACCAACGGTTCTTTCCGAAATGACTTCACCAGTTTTTCGAAGTTCTACAGTGATTTTCGGAGCACCGTAGTTCTGCTTGGAATTATCATAAATATCCTGTATTTTTGCTTTTACAGCTTTACGACGTTTTTCTGTATCAGAAGGTACGTGGTGGAGCCATGCAAGATATCCTGAGCGAGAGACACCTAAAAATTTCAACATTCCGGAAACGGAAACCCGGCATCCAGCCTTTTTGGCAGCTTCCGTCTTCTCAGACACTTCAAGATAAATGGCTTACCATCATTCATCATATCAAGTGCTGTTAGGATTGCTTGCTGTGCACATCTATTCGGTCTGAATCCGTAGCTATGGTCATGGAACTGTTCCTCATAGATTGGTGTTAAGACCTGTGCAATGGCTTGTTGTATGAATCTGTCTGTTACTGTTGGTACTCCCAGGTTTCTGACACCACCGTCTGGCTTTGGTATCTCCACTCTTCGTACTGGTTGAGGTTTATATTTTCTTGTCCTCAACTGTTCCTTGATTATTTCGCCGTTCTTTACAAGATGTTCTTTAAGTTCTGTGTACTTCATTCCGTCCACTCCCTCGGCACCTTTATTTCGTACGACTTGCAGATATGCTCTGTTGAGATTATCGCTGGACAGTATCTGCTTCATTAGACTACTTGTGTACATGCGTTCTTTCCTTTCCGTCTCGCTTGATTTGACCACCCTTTTCCCGATTGGTTACGGCAGATGTTGTCATTTCTGCAATACGAGACATACTCAAACTTATTGATTGTTCGCCCCTTCGCTCCATCTCCATTACAGAGACTTCTTTACTACTATGGGCTCGGCTGACTTCTCACAGTTCGTTGTTACTAGGCTAATGAAACCCCTGTGAGACCTCCACGCTTAAGGTGCACGCTCTTTTCTCTCATATATCCGCCACATTTACTCGGTTCCTACAAACGGCAACTTTACGGCTTTGTCTTATTTAGCAGACTTACCAAGCGGAACCTAGCCTCATATGTGATTTCTGTCCGTCGGACCAAGAGTTCGCTTACAGCTTCCTTCAGATTCTACCTTACGATAGACACCCTTGCTGTTCAGCTATACACTTCCTTGTCGCCTAGGCGTGTTCGGGACTTTCACCCGTTAGAGCGCGCCCATGGCGCGCAAACTAAAATACCCTGCCAACTTTCACCAGCAGGGTTGATTAGAATTTTTACTTGTAAAGGTCTTCCAGCGTTATCAGCCGAACTTCACCTCGCTCTTGTGCCTGAAGAAGTCCATCTGTGAATCCGCCTTTCGAGAAGATATAGTAGTGATAGTTGTTGCCCTTTCCAAAAACTGAGGCATAATCCCGAATCAAATCGAGTTCATCCACACCGATTTTCTCATTCCGGTATTTGCATGAACCGATGATATAGTCTTTGCCCTCAACAGGAGTTCCGACGATATCAATCTGTATCTGCTTTTTCTTCTTCGGGTCTGTCCCCCACCACTGGCCGATTTCACTCAGCTCAATAGGAAGGCTATCCGAATAATAGAGCAGGTAATCCTGACACATCTTCTCATAAATTAGACCCATGTAATCAGGAAGATACTGCTTTACAGCGTGTGGATAGGTCTTTGCAATTCTGCCAGAGTCAATGGCACTCATATTGATTGGCACAAACCGATACCAGAAACGGAAGAAGTTATCAGCCAGCAGATAGATGGTTTTCTTACCCGGTTTTTCTGTAATCGGTGTTTCTTTCTTCGCAATGCCAAGGTCGATCAGCGTTTTCAGGTACTTCGATACGACCGAGTTTTCCTCGCCGACCTTCATCTTGATATCGTTCATTCGGGAAGCACCTTCTGCAATCGCTTTAATGATTGCATTATAAATGGCCGGCTCCCGGAGTTCCTGCTTCAGTAAGTTCCCCGGTTCCTCATACAGATAGCTGGAGCGGTCAAAGAAATTATCCAACAGAGCTTCATCCACACTATCTCGCACATCCAACTTATTGATATAGTGGGGAACTCCTCCCGTGATCCCATAAATCAGGGAATTGTCTTCTGCAGACAGATTTGGGTGGAACACAGCGGTTTCTTTATAGTCTAGCGGCTCAATCTTAAACTGGCCAGTACGTCTGCCATACAACGGACTTTCCTTTCCAAGCACCTGACTCTCCATGAAGCTCATAGAGGAGCCGCAAAGAATCAGGTACATCTTGGACTCTGTCCATTTGTGGTCGATGATGTGCTGCAGCATCGCTGAAATAGCTGGTTTTGCTTTTGCAAGATAAGGATACTCATCAATGACAAAGACAATCCTCTTTTCCTTTGAAAGTGCTGTCAACTCATCCAAAGCTGCATCATAGGACCTGAACTCCGGTGCAGACTCCATATCCGGCCGCTCAAAACTCATAATCGACTTTGAGAGAGCTTCCAGATTTTCCTTTCCTGTCGTGTTCAATGCAGAAAAGAAAATGGTAGGCTTATCTTTGCAGAACTCGTTGATCAGTGCCGTTTTACCAACACGCCGTCTGCCGTAGATGACAATGCACTCAAACTTATCACCTGCATACCGTTTATTCAGTTTCCGCAGCTCATCCTCACGGCAATAGAATTGACTCATCTACTCACCTCCAATAATTATACTCGTGAGTTAGTAACTCGTAAGTTACTTCTTTACGAGTATAATAAATCAGATAGTCTGCAAAGTCAAGTAAAATAAGTCGAACCTTTAAAATCGATCGAAGTCCGACTGACTTGCCAGCTCTTTGTACGAATAGCCGTCATTCTGCCGCTCCGTGAACATATCATTGACCAACCCGATGGTCAGCAGGTCGAGGTCGGCAATGCTGATACCGAGCTGTACACAGGTAAGTAGGTAATCATCCGTATATTGACATTTTATAAAAGCCATCTGATACTGTTTCTGGCTGTCTGCCAAATTCTATATCAGATGGCTTAGTATTATTTTTTAGTTTAGTACGGCAGTATTCCGGAAGATCTTCTGACCATGGAAGCAGTTTCTTTAACTCTTCCTCTTTAGGAAAAGCTCCCATTTTTCTGAGTTCATCCAATATATAAGTCAGATATGCGTATGGTTTCAGATGGTTCAGAAGTGCCGTTTCTGTAATGCTGTAAACAAGGGCACTGGCACCAGCTCCCCGTACACTTTTGGCAAACAGCCAGTTGCGGCGTCCCACTGCAAAGTTTTTCAATGCACGTTCTGCACTGTTGTTGTCTATACTGAGATGGCCATCTTCCAGATAGCGTTTCTGATATGCTTCCTGATTAAGCGTATACAAAATGGCATCACCAATAAGGGAAGACCTGTCTACAGAATCTTCCATCGTATGCAGCCATTCAAACAGGGCATCCATAACTGGACGGGACTGTTTCTGGCGCTCCTCATATTTTTCTTCCGGTGCTTTATTGTGGATCATTTCCTCGATCTTATAGAGGATCCCGATCCTTGACATCGCCTGATATGCAATGGTCTCTTTCAGCTGTTCTTTTGTAAAGTCTTTTTTTAATGCTGTGAGGGCTGCATCAAAACGTCGTCTTGCATGGGTAAGGCACCCGCTTACTATGATACCTTCTCCTAAACTGTGATAAGCCTGATATCCATCACAGGTCAGATACCCATGAAACCTGTCCCCTAAAAAGTTTACAGGATGATATCCCGCACGGGTCCTTTCATAATCGAAGAGTACCATCTGCGGGGAACCACTGAATTCATCCGTGAGATATACCCACATCCAGTTCTGGGTCGTCCCTTTCTGATCCGGTTCTCCGAGTACCTGGATCCGGCTTTCGTCACAATGGATATATCTGCTTTCCAGAAGTTCCTCTTTCATCAGCTGATACAGCGGTTTCAGGTATCTGTCTGCACAGTTTATGATCCAGTTCGCCATAGTCTTTGTGGAGAGATCGAGATCATATCTGGCAAACTCTCTTTCCTGACGTGCCAGAGAGGAGGAGGCACACCATTTTGCTTTGTATGCTTCTATTCTTTTGTTCTCAGCAATCGGATATTGTATCGGGGTTTCCGCTGATAATGCTTCGCTTCGTACTTCCAGTGGCGTTTTGCAATGGAATCTTTCCTGCAGTCTTTCTTCGGCATAAAACTTTATATATTTGTCGATTGCCGAACGTAAAGATATCTCGTCGGTTATCTTATACATACAATACATCTCTGATTTGATAATCCCCCACAATCCTTCAGTAGGACCATTATCAATGCAGTGTCCAACACGGGACATAGACTGTTCCATGCCTTGTTCTCGAAGCCTTTTCTGAAATATTCTGCTCGTGTACTGAAAACCTCTGTCAGAATGAAAAATCGGCCTGGCATCCGGATTATCTTTGAGAGCCTTATCGTATGTGTCAAACACGAGCTTATTGTCATTTCTTCCGCTTATGACATACGCAACTGGAAATCGATCATATAGATCAAGGATGACACTGAGATATAGTTTCCTGCCAGTCTCAGGAACCTTGAATTCCGTAACATCCGTAGCCCATTTCTCATTAGGTTTCGTTGCATTGAATTCCCTCTTCAGCTTATTTTCCGCTGTTGTCTCCGGTCTGGACGACGGGTATTTCTTCTTCTTTTTACGGATAATAGAATGAATTCCCAGCTTCCTCATGATTCTGTGAACCCTGTTCCTGCTGTAGCTGGTGTGATTGAAATGGTTGATCCAGCTTGTCATCCGCCTGTATCCCAAGATATGTCCGAACCGTTCGTCATACTCCTTTATCAGTTCTGCCAGTTTTGTGTTCTCGGATTCCTGCTCTGGAATTGTCCGGTGCAGCCATTTATAGTAAGCAGCGTGTGATATGCCCAATTGTTTGCACATCCAGTTGACACCCCATTGCTTTTTTTCGTAAAAATATTTTATTGCCTGATATTTTGATTCAAACCGTAGTTTTCCAAGCCTCACATTCTTTCGAATTCCTTCACTTTTTTTTAACAGTTCCACCACCATATCTTTTTCTTCAAGCTGGCGCTTTAGTCGCAGGTTCTCCCGGCGCAGCCATTCCAGTTCATCGACTTCATCATCCGTTTTGTGGTGCCCGCGTTTATCGGACAGTCCATCTTCCCCAACAGCATCATATTTTCTGACCCATGAGTACACCTGGCTATAAGAAACATCATATAGAGAAGCTGTTCCTTTATAATCACGGTTATGGGTAATACAGTATTCAACGATTTCCTTACGTTCAGCTAACGTTGTCTTTCTTCGTGCTTCTGCCATATAGACCTCCCTCTTGGGATCATAATCCCTAAGTTCTCTATTGGCATTATACAACGAAATCCATTTTTGTAGTGTTGCATGTGCAGGAATTCCATATCTGGCGCATAAATCGGTAACCGATCCTTCCCCGTTGATATACTTCCGAACCATTTCAATTTTAAATTCACTGGAATAGGAATGGTTAGCTGTAACAGGGCAGAGGGCTTTTATTCCCCCATTTTGATATGCCAGTATCCAGTCTCTTATAGTTCGTGTACTTTTTATAGATAAATCTACCATAATTTCAGAGACAGAACGTATTCCATTCAGATAATCCTCGACAGCAGAAATTTTTTCTTCAACCGTACACTTGGGTTTTTTTCCCATAAAAATACCTCCAACGTAGATTTTGGTTATTTACCTTGTCTACTTCAGAGGTATCATATCATTATATGGAGAGTGTTAATAATTACATCTACCTATTCGGAGGTGCGTTAGCGTCATAATTCCGGTTGCGGAAGAGACTGGAAAATGTTATTCTTATCATAGGCAGTGGAGCTTTCTTAGTTCAGTTGTTTCGTGTGGTAACTTAACAATAACGGATTATGGAAAGTAATTCCACTGCTTTTTTAATAAAAATAAAACTGCGCCACAGCCTTGGCAGGCCATCGCGCAGCGATTTTGTTCAATCTTAGTTTATCATTCCTGTTCTTATGTGTCAAGTTCTGTGCTTATCTTTTCCCACCATTTTTCCAAATTTGACTTATCCATGAACTAGTGCCTCAGAAAAGGAAATCAAACCACTTCTGACCGAATAAACCAATATAATGCTATCAACCCCCAAAATATCCTCTCACATTTCTCCCCATCTTCCGTTAAACTACATACACAAACAACTAATACGGAGATTTTTCTCCACACTACACATTATTGAATAGAGAGGATTTTCGAATGAAAAAAGCACTTATCACCGGTATCACTGGTCAGGACGGCTCTTATCTTGCGGAGTTTCTGTTAGAAAAAGGTTATGAGGTTCATGGTATCACCCGTCGCGCTTCGCTTGCAAATACAGCTCGTATCGAGCACATTATGGATAAAATCACACTGCATGACGGTGACCTTTCTGATTCGTCATCGCTGATTCGTATTATCAATATTGTCCAGCCGGATGAGATTTACAACCTGGCTGCACAGTCTCATGTACAGGTTTCTTTTGATGTTCCGGAGTATTCCGGCGATGTGGATGCTCTTGGTGTTCTTCGTATTCTGGAAGCATGCCGCATTCTTGGCCTTACCAAAAAGACAAAAGTTTACCAGGCATCTACTTCTGAACTGTATGGAAAAGTAGAAGAGGTTCCGCAGCGCGAGACAACCCCGTTCCATCCATACAGCCCGTATGCGGTTGCAAAGCAGTATGGCTTCTGGATTGTAAAAGAGTACCGCGAAGCATACGGCATGTTTGCTGTCAACGGTATTCTGTTCAACCATGAATCCGAGCGCCGCGGTGAGAACTTTGTTACCCGTAAAATCACACTGGCTGCCGGAAGAATCGCAGAAGGTATTCAGGATCATCTGGAACTTGGGAACATGGACTCCCTGCGTGACTGGGGTTATGCAAAAGATTATGTGGAGTGCATGTGGATGATTATGCAGCATGAAACACCGGAAGATTTCGTCATCGCAACCGGCGAGCAGCATACCGTACGTGATTTCACTGAAAAAGCATTCGCTGCAAACGGCATTACCATCCGCTGGGAAGGCACCGGTCTGGAAGAAAAAGGCTACGATGCAGAAACCGGCAAAATGCTGGTATGTGTCAATCCGGAATGGTTCCGTCCGACCGACGTTGATAACCTCTGGGGCGATCCGACCAAGGCCAAAACCGTTCTTGGATGGAATCCGCAGAAAACAACGTATGCTGAATTAGTAGAAATTATGGCAAAGCATGACCGTCAGCTTGCAAAACAGGAAAAAGCCATGAAAGCCGCACTTTAATTTAGGAGATGCAAATATCATGATGGAAAAAAATGCAAAAATTTATGTAGCCGGACACCGTGGAATGGTTGGTTCCGCGATTGTAAGAGAACTGAAACGCCAGGGTTATGAAAATATCATTACCCGTACCCACAAAGAACTGGATCTCTGCCGTCAGGATGCTGTCGAGGCATTTTTCGCAGAGGAAAAACCGGAATATGTCTTCCTCGCTGCTGCAAAAGTAGGCGGCATCGTTGCAAACCAGGAAGCACTGGCAGATTTCATGTATGATAACATGACACTGGAAATGAATGTCATCCACTCTGCGTGGAAAAACGGCTGTAAAAAACTGGAGTTTCTTGGATCCTCCTGCATTTACCCGCGTATGGCACCGCAGCCAATGAAGGAAAGCTGTCTGCTGACTTCTGAACTGGAAAAAACAAACGAGGCTTATGCACTTGCAAAAATCTCCGGCTTAAAATACTGTGAGTTTCTGAACCGTCAGTACGGAACTGATTATATTTCCGTTATGCCAACCAATCTTTACGGACCAAACGATAACTATCATCCAACCCACAGCCACGTACTTCCTGCACTGATCCGCCGCTTCCATGAAGCAAAGGTTAACAATCTGCCGGAAGTTACCTGCTGGGGCGACGGCTCTCCGCTGCGTGAGTTCCTGTATGTCGATGACCTTGCAAATCTCTGTGTCTTCCTGATGAACAACTATTCCGGAAATGAGACCGTAAACGCTGGAACCGGAAAAGAACTGACCATCAAAGAGCTGACAGAGCTTGTTGCAAAAGTAATCGGTTATAATGGAAAAATCAATTGGGACAGCACAAAGCCAAATGGTACTCCAAGAAAACTGCTCGACGTATCCAAAGCAACCGCTCTTGGCTGGACCTACAAAACCGAGCTGGAAGACGGCATCCGTCTCTCCTACGAGGATTTCCTGAACAACCCGATGCGTGCAGAAAGATAACGGAGAAACTTTATGAATATCGTTTTATTATCCGGCGGCTCCGGCCAGCGCCTGTGGCCGCTTTCCAATGATATCCGTTCCAAGCAGTTTATCAAAATTTTCCATACGGCAGATGGTGAACTGGAATCCATGGTACAGCGCGTTTACCGTCAGATCCGTACGATCGACAAGGATGCAACGGTAACCATCGCGACCTCAAAATCACAGGTTTCCGCCATCCACAATCAGTTAGGAGAAGATGTCGGCATCAGCGTTGAGCCTTGCCGCCGTGATACATTCCCGGCCATTGCGCTTGCCGCAGCCTATCTGAAGGATGTAAAGGGAATTTCCGAGGACGAACCTGTCGTTGTCTGCCCGGTTGACCCTTATGTGGAAATTGATTATTTTGATGCCTTAAAAGACCTCGGTGCCCAGGCTGCTTCCAGCAATGCCAACCTGGTTCTGATGGGTATTGAACCGACCTATCCAAGCGAAAAATACGGATACATTATTCCAGACACCCCGGCTCCTGTCAGCACGGTGTCGATGTTCAAAGAGAAACCGACCAAAGAAATTGCAGAACAGTATATTTCCCAGGGTGCTCTTTGGAACGGCGGTGTTTTTGCTTTCCGTCTTGGTTATGTTCTGGATCGTGCTCATGCATTAATTGATTTTGAAAACTACGAAGATCTTTTCAATAAATATGAAACGTTAGACAAAATCAGCTTTGATTACGCAGTGGTAGAACACGAGGACCGTATCGAAGTGATGCGTTTCTCCGGCATGTGGAAAGACCTTGGAACCTGGAATACTCTTACTGAGGCCATGGACAGCCACAATGTCGGTGAAGCACTGTTTAACGAAACCTGCAGAAATGTGCACGTAGTCAACGAGCTGAATCTTCCCGTACTCTGTATGGGTCTGAAAGACATTGTAGTTTCTGCAAGCCCGGACGGCATCCTGGTTTCCGACAAAGAGCAGTCCAGTTACATCAAGCCCTTTGTCAATACCCTGGATCACCGCGTTATGTTTGCAGAAAAATCCTGGGGCAGTTTCCGCATT
This sequence comes from Blautia sp. AM28-27, assembly GCF_003480905.1. Lineage (NCBI taxonomy): Bacteria > Bacillati > Bacillota > Clostridia > Lachnospirales > Lachnospiraceae > Blautia > Blautia sp. AM28-27. The sequence goes on along the minus strand of NZ_QUJK01000003.1, from coordinate 8,527 downwards.
CTGGATATCGAAAAAGAAAGTCTTACGATTAAAGTAACTTTAAATCCGGGTCATCAGATGAACTACCACAGTCATGATTTCCGGAACGAAGTCTGGAACGTTATTTCCGGCACAGGACGTGCCGTGATCGACGGCGTTATTTACAATGTTCACGCCGGTGACACCCTGCAGATGAATGCAGGCAGCAAACACACCATTTTTGCTGATACGGAACTGCAGATCATTGAAGTCCAATTCGGAAAAGACATCAATGTACACGATAAACATAAATACGATCTGCCGTCCCTTTTCTAAATTGTAATGAAAAACCGCAAACCATTTTCTGCCCGATCTGCTGAAAATGATTTGCGGTTTTCTGTTTTACCATTTTTTCCGGTATTCTCCCGGACTCATTCCTTCTATTTTTCGAAAACGGCGCGCCAGATAATTTGCATCATTCATTCCGATTGCGGCACTGATTTCATCCACCGTCATATCAGTAAATCGAAGCAGATTTTTCGCCTGCGTAATCCGTCTCGTTTCCAGATAAGAAATAATTGTCACACCATATGTTTCTTTAAATATCTTCGTCAGATAATATTTATTAATATAAAATTTCTGTGACAGCAGTTCCAGTGTAATATGTTCCTTATAATTTTCATCCAGATAACTTTTCACCTTTTCCATGCTCATCCGTTTTCTGGCATGCGCAGCGCGTCCCTGTTCCGGATGCCAGGAATTCTTCATCAGAATCCAAAGCAGGCGGTTTAAAATCTCATTAATTTTCATATCCCGCACATAACTGTCCGATCCTGCCGCAGAATACAGGTCTGTCATAACTTCTACCAATTCTTCCATTTCCTTGGGATGAAAAACCGGCTGTCCGCCGCGCTCCTGATACTTTTTGTAAATATCAGGCATGGTATGACCGTAAAAATGACACCACTGCAAGGTCCACAGATCTGCCGATGTCGCATGGGAATACGGTTTTCTGCAGTCGATGAAAACACAGTCTCCGGAATGCAGTGCATACGTTTTCCCATTGTAATTCAGCTCTCCTGACCCCGATGTTACCGAAAAGAACAGATACGAAGCCAGATGCTCTCGATGAGACGTATGCGCCGCCAGTGCATGGAGCGAACCTGTTTCCTGTAAATACAGAAGTGAAGTTCTGGCAAATTCCGACGGTGTATATAAAATACGCTGCGACGACACCGAATGGGACGACGAAGCAAAATATTCCATTCCTATCTTACCACACCTTTTTTCAGAATCATATTGGCATACTGTGCCGTCTCACCCGTTGCCACAACACAATAGGCTTCTTTTGCACGCTCATAGTAGGCAAAGCGTTCCATCGTATGTACTTTTGCTTCCGGTTCGTATCGATTCAGAACCGCTTTATACTCATCCCAGATCGGCGTCTGAACCGGATCTCCCGGCACCACTTCCATCAGTACAAAATGATCCTCATCGTACTGATCCAGCGGGAACAGCTGCAAAACAGCATCCAGCAGCTCCACTGCACCGATTCCGTCTGCACGTACAATTCGTTTTCCTGTACTGACCGTTGGAAAATTCGCATCGGCAAATACAATCTCATCTCCATGTCCCATTTCATCCAGCACCTTTAACAGTTCCGGTGATAATAACGGTGATATTCCTTTTAACATTCTTTTCCTCCTCCTACGCCAGTGAACAGCTCCATACATCTACACCGCTGTCTTGGAAAACTTCACGCAGCCGTTTCCGCACATCTTCCTGTGTTACGCCCTTTTTCAGCACAACCTGAAGGAAACCGCCTCCGCCGGCACCGCAAATCATCTTTCCGTCAATCAGGTCTTCTACGGAATGGAAGATCATATCAATACACGTATTCGTGCAACTCGCATCCAGTTTCTTGGATAATTCCCAGTGCTGATTCAAAAGCTCTGCAAATCCATCGATATTGCCTTTTTCCAGTTCAAACCGCATCAGAACCGCCGTCTGCTGAATCGCATATAAGACATCCACCGCATCCTCGATTCCTCCGACATATCGTCCAACGACATCCCGCAGCAGATTTCTTGCCAGTCTGCGCTGTCCGGAATAGATCAGGCAGAAACGCTCGTCGAGTTCTTTTCTTGTCTTTTCACTGATTTTGCACGGCACACACGTAATTCTCTGTCGAATTGCCGGTTCACTCGAAACCATCTTGATTCCCGGTGCCAGACCTCCGACCTGATCCTGCCATCCGCCGCCGGTAGACATAATCTGTTCCATGCAAAGAACACGGTCATACAGCTCTTCGTCTGTTACCTCTTTTCCCAGCATCTCATACAGCGCTTTTACACAGGCACCCGCCAGAATCGAAGATGTTCCAAGGCCGGAACCGCGCGGGATATTGATGACCTGCGTGGAAAGATACAGGCCGCTTCCCAGATTTTCCGTGATTTCCTGCACGGAAATCGGATCCTTATATGGAATCACGCCGCAGGCAATCAGTGCCGCTTTGTGCAGGGCAAACGGATCGTATGGATTGCTGGAATCCTGTAAACTGGAAATATCGGTAAAGGTCTGCTCGGCACCACTGTCCGCACTTGCGAGAACAATCACCGGTTCGTCGACTTTCTTAACCACAACTTCGATCGGGCAGTTTCCGTCCAGCATCACAGCCGCATTCAGTACGGTTCCGCCATGTTCCATGCAGTACGGCGGTGTATCACTCCAGCCGCCTCCCCAGTTCACACGGACCGGAAGATTTACGGTAACCTGATCTTTTCCCATTTTCGCATCGGCATCATAGCAAAGACCTTTTACAGCTCCGGCAAGAATACCGCTGCTGATGGTCGCAAAGCAGGAGTCCATATACTTTTCATCAAAACAGGACAGAACATAATAAATTCTGATCTTTCTGCTGAACTGATCAAGCTCTGTCTCGCTTAATCTCTGTGCTTCTTTCAGCAGTTCACCTTTCACCCGCTCTGAGATACCATCCCGCATCTGCTCAACCAGTCTGGTTAAATTTTCCTTTCGATCAATTGCCTCCAGAATTTCTTCCAGTTCTACTTTATCCGATACCTTCTCCTGCCACGGCATCAGTGCAGAAAGATCTGCTTGGTTAAAGCTGTCTTTCAGTGAAATCGCATCTTCCCGAATCGGAAAACCTTCTCTCCAGGCTTCCAGTGTCTGATGCACTGCCTCTTCCATTGAATCGCATACTGGATAAATCGCAGCTTCCCAGAGCGGCATCGGCAATGTTTTTCCAAACAGCAATGCTTCCTTCGGATTGTCAGAAACACCGTACATGCGGACAACAAATTTTCCATTCTGCTGTTTCAGTCCATGCAGAACAGTATGCGCAGGAATCGTCTGACCATCTAATGTCACGCCGGAAATCACACACTCTTCACCTATCTGTGACTTATTGCGAATCATACAGTCTTCCAGGTAGCTTCCCTTTCCAATCTCTGCATTCGGGCTGACGTAACTGTTCGAAGCTGCAAAATCCGCTTCCTCCCGATTCGTGTTGATGTTCGATGTCCATCCCAGATAATAGAATTCATCCATCCGCTCTGTCATAAGCTCACGCAGTTCTTTTGTCGTACCAAAGTGGATAAATGCAGCCGGTGACATTCGAATCAGTTTCATCTGATACGGATGCAATACACTCCACAACTCCGTTCTGCACTGTTCCAGTTCCGGCGTAAAATCACCTTCCGGTGTTTCTTTATAATACTGCTCCAGCGTAGAGTCTGATGCCAGAGGGTAGAGAAAATCAGCATAAAAGGAAAGCCGGGTACTCTCATTCACATAAGCTGCAAATTTTTCTTTCGTATCCACCAGCTGGTACAGCGCCTGCAGCATCTCACTGTTGAAGATTACCGCTCCTGTATCGATATCTACATTTCCCTGATCATCCGAAGCTCCCAGTTTCTGCAGCTGCTCCACTGTTTTTTTGTGCAGGAAACCACCTACATTTCCTTCGCTGTCAACCCGGTAAACACCGTGATTTTTTCCGATCTCCGCCGGCTCTTTAATCGAAAGCGCCGCTGCACCTTTGCCATAAAAATCAATCTGCAGCGGATTGAACAGCAGCAGCACATCGCCGGAACACACCAACATACCAGCATTCATCCGTGCGGCCACACCACTCATGGAAATCATAAATTCATCAAACAGAGTAGAACGTTTTCCATTCGGCAGAACACGTGGCACCGGTGAAAATAACTTTCCGCAGGCAGAATACTGCGGCACCCGCTTGCTGTCGCCGCCGGAATGGATTACCAGAATCCGCTGATTCTCGAATGAGCCTGCATTTTCATGAACGTAGCGCAGAACATTCAATGTGGCGCCGCCACTGCCTACTCGTTTTCCGTCTGGATCCGGAAGAACTGCATAGTGTGTCGACTCTGGAATCATATGGTGCTCCAGACGATACTGAATCTGTGTACGGTACGATGCAGCCTGCTCCTCATTGGATGCTGTGAGAATTACATAATCCCATAACGGCAGATTCGGCGCTTCCAGAAGCGCGGTGTACTGGTTTGTGCAGTCGATGTAGGACTGCTGTAAAAATAGAGTTTTGTGTGACATGTCTTTTCTTTGTTCCTTACTTTATCATTGTAGTATTAATTTCTGTCCCTCTCCAGGGAACATCGTTTTTCAATCATAGATTGAAACACCTGTATTTTAGTATATCACAGATTTTGTCAAAAATCTTCCTTTTTTCATTACATTTATTGACTTATTGATTCGTAAATTTCGCAGATTTCACTTTTCATTCTTTGAACAATAGCTTCTATTTCTTCATAATCCTCCATCAGCACTTGATTCATTCTGACATATTGCCCATTATTGCTCGGTTGTACTTTAAGCCCTATATAGCCATTATATTTATTCCATTTTCCACAGAATGCGATTATTTTCTGATATAATTCAGTTTCTTGCAAAAACACAGTCCGCTGAAGCAGATCTTTTAAAGCTATATCAAATTTGTCTGACAATATAAGATATTCTGTTTTTATACCTACAAAAGGATCTTCCAACAAAAAATCCAGAATTTTATACCTCAATATCAACTCTACAAAATCATGCCGAATTATGTCTAAACTGCTATAAGCAATATCAAATTGATCTTGGATTCCATCCGTATTGATAAACGGATAATAACGTTGCAGTATTCGTGCATCAGACTTCAAAAATGCACTGATCTCCTCCCAGTAGACTACTTCAACAGAAAACAAATTATGGCTTTGCCGATATTGATTTTTTTTGAGCACATACTTTTGAATCTCTCCATCCGTCTTAGCGCCAATCGCAATTATGAAATGAGAAATCTCCGGTTTAAACTCCTCTGCGCCCTGAATCCACTGATCTATCATCGAAATTGAAACAGACATATCTTGATAATTCTTACACTGAATTGCCACCACCCCATTGGAGCCTGTACTAACAACATCAACGCCATACTGTTTCTGCCCAGGTCGTGCAAATAAGCATGCCATTCCTGGATATATGCAATTACAGTAATCCCTCATCAATTGTTCAAACTCTCTCGCATCCTGAGGCGGTGTTAATTGAAATGAAGCTAATGACGGCACAATATCAACTCCTTTGTTTTACATTCGTCTATTGCTCAGCCTGTTTTTAAGTAAACGATGAAAAACTATCCATTGAAATTTTACACATTTTAGGCTGCCAGAATTAATACAGCAATTCCCACCAATCCTATAAAATCCACATACCATGCATTCTTAAAACACTTATATTTTTGAACAATAATTTTAGCATTGTATGTTATTTCATCCGCATAATCTATTTCTCTTTTTAAAAGTTCATCTTCCGTTTTCACTGTATCTTGATACTTTTTGTATAGAGCTATTAAATAACTTTCTTTCGAATACTTTGCAATGTCTTCATAAAAAAGCAAATTATCATTTTCTTTTATAACGCCTGTTTCTTCTTTACATTTTCCCTTATCAGGCTTAAACGATTTTAAAGCTATGATTGTTGATATTACTATTGCAAGATTCACACCATAAAATAATATGTTCTTACCAGCATTCTCTGTACTCCCCCATGTTACTGCTAACATTGCTATATTAAACGCCATCAATGCAGCGTTTTTTGCTTCTGCAAAATTTAACCAACTATTAACATTCGAAAATATTGTTTCCAACATCTCTACTATAGAATTATCATTCATCTGTATTTCCATACATCTCCTCCATTTTTGCAAATGCCAGCTTTAATGTGTTTTTAAAATCTTTAACAGTGTCTTCCTTAAAGGTATCAACTTCTTCTCTCGAAATCCAGCGCACTTCGGAATGTTTTTCATTTTCTTTAAAATCGCTTTTCTTATACGTTTCGACTACTTCAGCTAATGAAATGACTCCCTTATCTTTTCCTTGTTCACTTTCCACTTCATACAATGCCAACGGTATCGGCTGCTTATCTTCTCTTTCTTCATCACAAACAACTTTTATCTTAACCCCGAAATCATTATAATATTCCTGCTCAATCTGTTCATTTAAGGATCTTTCTAAAACCGCTTTTGCACACCCAAATTCCCACTTATCTGGGTATTTTTCTCTTTTACTTGATCGTTTCATTATTAATATTTTCTTCGTAGATTTATCATAGCATACCGCCACACAATGAAGTCTCAAGAAAAATTTGGGTTCTAACAAATTTCCTTTTGCCGTTTGTGTTGTCGGTGAATCTTCTATAATTTTATCCATTTTTACAAATTTATGTATCAAATTCTGATCAGACAAAATTTTATTTAATGCATTATAAACATTATAATACATCTCTTTTTTTAATACTGAATTTTCTCTGTTAGAAAAATACTCTTTTGTTAATTCATTTTCTTCTGTCTCATCATAAAAAAAACTGTCCTCAAACTGTATGTTTTCAGCATATTTGGGATCGTGATACCAAATAATAGGATATAATCTATTCTGCCAAATTCCTCTCAAAGTTTTGTATGTAATGATATGTATATTTTTCAAATAGTCTGTATCCTTTGCTAAGATGTACGCAAGTTCAAAACTTATAACCATTCTTCTATTTTCAGTCTCTTTTTTTATTCTGAATCCAGCATCAATGTCATTTCCCAGAAATTCAATAAGCCCATACCCTTCTCTTAATTTGTATCTTTCCAGCAAATTATCATATCGTTCTATTTGTTGTACATTTTCACCCACAATTGCAATCCATGCAGCTGCTTTTAGCGAAATAACATTTTGCATTTTCATTAAAAGCTTCTTATCATTATCGATTTCCAATTCATCAAAAAATTGACCATTTTTTAACTTAAGTACAAAAATATTAAGGATCTCAAATATTTTATCTGTATATACGAAAAAATCCTTGTTTTCTTTTATCGGGATTATGAAAACTATTTCATCCCCTAAAACTCTCCACATCTCTGCACCTGGCATAAGTTTCATTACGCTTGCTTGTATTTCTTTAAATAAAGAAATAATCACATTATACCATCCTGTGTAGTTGATTGTTTTATACAACGATGAATTTACGATATCAAACGAAAAGAATAGCTCAACTGTTCGTCGAGCTATTTCCATTTTTTTCGTTTCATTCAATTCCTGTATTAATTCTCTATATCTGCTTAATCTCTGAGTTTGATCTACCATCTTAAATACCCCAAAAATTTTCCTCTATTCGCTGCCGCTTCTATCGATACGTTAAAATATTCTGCTATTTTAGATGTATCAACCATATTTCCCTCTGCCACTTTGTTTAATACAGCAAGATATTCTGTCGCCGGCATTAAAAAAGCTGCCGCAAACTCATTTGCTTGATATTCCTTTTCTGAATTTCCAATTCGATGATAAATATTATTCTCCTGTTTTTCCCACAATTCATTATTGGTTCGATAACCCATGTGAAGAAAAAGATGGCCTAATTCATGTGCTATTGTAAAACGTTCTCTTTTTTCATCTTGAAAAGGAGATACAATAATTTTAAATCCATTTCCTTCTTTCTCAACGGCACCATCAGAAAAAAAAGCTTCCTTCTGGATAGTACCACCTAGCTTTTCAACAATTTCATCAATATTTCCAATTGGTACAGATATATTGTACGCACTCAATACATCTTCCGCTAATGAATTAATCATTCTTCTAGTAGAATTATCCATTGTCACTTTTCCTTTCCTCTATAATGTCAATATATTATAACACAGTTTCTTTTATATATTCAATACCACTTATTCTTATATATAATTTTTTTACGACTATAGCATTTCCATAAATTAGTGCATATATCCACACGCATGGAACCACCCCTCACAATCCGTATGCCTTATCATTTCCAGAGCTTTTTTTACAGCTTCAGGCAGCTCAGAAGCGACACGTACTTTTTGTTTTCTAAGAATCGCTTTCATTTTTGACCACATTTTCTCTATTGGGTTCAGGTCTGGACTGTACGGTGGTAGATAAGCATAGTGAATTCCTGCTTTATCCAGATATGATCTGAATACCTATAAAGTAAGCGCAAAATATTGCTACGTTACTCATGAATTACGCTTGCACCAAAATGA